>CBDCBF010000008.1:0-670798 GCA_965214185.1 Dehalococcoidia bacterium
TTTTGACCGGATGCGGGAATTCGGCTACTTGCGGCTCGCTATTTCTGAAGTCCTCGCCGTGCAGAGCCAGAACCAGTTCCAAGTTGGGGTATGTCTGTCTCGCGACGCTGTCCAGGGGCGTAGGGCAGAAAGCTGGGGCGTCTGGTCGCCAGCAGGACCGATACGGTGGGCAGTTCGCCCTGTCCACGCCGCCGGGCGCGCGCCCAGGACGAATGGTCGCGTAGGGCGGCGCGGCGCATCCTGACGCTGAGCAACTTGCGCCGGGAGGTGTCCATACCACTTATGTCGGCGGTCATCATCAGGTAGAGGTCGTCGCCGAGAAGGGGACGAAGGCGCTTGTCGTGGTCTGCCAGATGGGTTACCACCCCCTGCGGCGGCGAGGCGCGCCAGTTCGCCGGCCCCGAGTGACGGCGTCGGGGTGGTAGGCAGCTACGTCCTCTAGGTGGTGGATTTTGCGGAGTCGTCGTAGGTTGCGCCGGTGAACGACGCGGCGCGCCTCGACCCCGGGGGGGCAACCATTCAGTGGGACCGAGCGTCGCCGCGTCGTCGGTGGGAACGCTCCTCAATCCAATCGGGTTATAGGCGCGCAGGTCGAAGGCCGGGACCGATTTCTCATGGATGACCGTCGTCCGAGGCGTTTTGGCTCGCAACCGGCGGCTCCGCGTCTCGGCGAGGAACTGCCACCAGGCCGCTCGCCGACGGTCAATCTCCTGTCGTAGAAAGACTTTGGACCATTGCCGGAACGCCGCCGCTCCGCCGGGCTTCCGGATGGCCCATACGCGGTCGAGCAGGCGGCGCCATGCGGGAGGGCGGGGGGGCGCCTTCGTTGCATACGGGCTGTCTGGCATCATACTTCAGTCCTTCGTCCGGCTCTTTGAGACGCTATTCGGTCCATAAGGTGGATGTACCGGTCCGAGGAGGCGCTCTCGGGCAGCGCACCCGCCCCGGCGTAAGAGCGGGACCACATCGGGGTGGATGCGTTTCCATGCCGGCCGGTTGTCATGTCTCTCATTGCCTCATGACCTATGCCCGGTTTCGGCGCCGCAGATGCCAGCGGCGTGTCCGATACCTTGTGAGCCACCTCCTATGAGCCACTTCGGCCAGCCATTTCAGGAAGAGCCATGCCTCTCGCGGGCCGCGTATGCCCCGCGCCCTGTTGAGCAGGCGCTCCCGCGGAGTGAGAGGGGCCGTCCACACCTTCGGTTCAACGCCGACGGAGGGCCTTGCCTGCTTGAGTTTCAGACTCGCGGGCCGTATCGTCTTCGTGTCTCCGAAGTGGGCGGGGCTGCCTCCCGCGCGGCGCGCGCGGTGGAGCGCCCATGCCCGCGTGAGAGATAGCGCGCTCCCGTTGGGGAGGGTGGAGACCGCGATTGCGGCGTCTCCCAGCCGCGCGCGCAGACGATGCACCAAGCCTCTGCGAAATACGACGCCGGCGGGAATGGTTATGTGGAAAGGCGACGCAGGAAATTCGTCGAGGGCGGAGCGCGTGGGAGCGACTCGGACCCGAGGGTCGGGACCGAGCTCGTCGCGGAGTCGCGCGAGCCGCTCATCGTCACCGCTCACATCCGTTTCGATTCTCACCACCAAGTCGTGCGCCCGGTCGGCTAGGATGTTCACAGCCGCTCTGAGAACATCGTCCAAGGGGCCTCCGGCGTCTTCTATGGTTACCACGTACTGCGGCGCTGTGAAAATTCGACCCGGGCTGGAGACACGGAAGTCTGGGTGGGCGATGAGATGCGCCACTTTCCCGCTCTGGAGCCGTATACTCTGAGCCTTGTCGGACTCTTCTTCTGGAAGTTCCTGATGATGCCATACACAGGCGTCGAGGCTCGGCACAAGCAACCCGCCGGCGGTATAAGCGCGGTAGGAGAACTCGGTATCCTCCGCTCCGTATCGCGTGAACGATTCGTCATGGCCGCCCACCGACCAGTAGAACTCCTTGCGGATCCCGAAGTTTCCGCCCATCATTATCCGGAACAGGGCGTCGGCTTTCGATTCTGCGCGGCTGGCAATAAGCTTTCTGTTTTCTAAGTTGGTCGGGTCAGCCGGTCGGTCTGAAAACAGTTCTTCCAGCGACCCTTTGTGTCGGCGGAGGATGTCGGCGTTGACGCCCTCCACCGACACAAAGATGAGTGGTCCGAAAGTTATGGCGTCGGAGACGGCGTGATGCCAGCGGGCGTGCGCCGCTATCCAGGCCGCTTCGGCCATGATGTCGCTGTCGAGAAAGAGCAGGATGTTATGGGCGGCCGCGCGGGCGCCGGTGTTGCGCGCCCTGGCAAGCCCGAATCCGCGACGCTCCTGTCGCGCCACCTTGACGTTCAGCGGGGTAGGAATGGGCGGCTCCAGCGGCGGCTCCGACCCGTCGTCAACGATTATGACCTCGAAAAGTTCGCGCGGGTAGGTCTGGCGTTCCAAAGTCGCCAGAGTCCTGTCGAGAGTCTCGGCGGGGGTCTGATAGTATGGGATGATGATACTGACCGGCATGGCGGGCATGAAGGTATCCAGCGGCTCCACCGCCACCTGACTCCAGTCGTTGTACCGGACGGATGCGGGCTTGGGAATCATTAAGGTCTCCTACCCCGTTTGATTGCCGCCCGCCAGCGGAGCGCGATGGCGAGACCTTTTGAGAGCCGCCATACATCCGCCGGGCTGCGAATGCGCCGCATCCTGCCGAGCAGGGTATCCCAATTGTTATAGTAATGCACAGGGGCGGCGCTCTTGAGCTTCAGCGCCTTGGCGGGTATCGTCCGCGCCTCTCCGAAGTCTGTGGGGCTGCCTCCCGCGCGACGCGCGCGATGGAGCGCCCATGCGCGCGTGATGGATACAGTGTTTCCGTCCGGGAGAGTGGCTCTTGCGGCGGCGGCGCTCCCCAGCAGGGCGCGCAACCGATACACTAGGTTATTGGCGGATATGGACGCGGGAAGCGTAATTTGGAACGGCGACACGGGGAACTCCTCAAGCGCGGGGCGGGTGGGAGCGACGAGAACCCTCGGCTCCGCGTCGAACTCATCGTGGAGCGGTTCCATTCGCTTATCATCGTCTCTTCCCCTCGTTTCGATTCTCACCACCAGGTCACGCTCCCGGTCTGCCAGTATGTTCAGGACGGCCCCGGCAACTACGTCCGGCGTCGGGGCTTCCCTCTCGCGCGGAGAGCCTCCGGTATCCAGGGACACCACGAATTGCGGCACCTGGAATATACGTCCGGGCTGATTGCCGCGAAACTGAGGATGCGCGATGAGATTCGCCGCCTTCCTGCGCTGAAGCCGGTTGCTCCGGCCCTTGACGTCCCTATCTTTATTGCTCCACCTACTTTGGTGCCAGGCGGAAGCATACGTTTCCGGCACGAGCAACCCCCCGCGGGTATAAGCGCGGTAGCCCAACTCGATGTCCTCCATCCCGTATCGCGTGAACGATTCGTCGAACCCGCCTATCTCCCAGTAGAATGTCTTGCTTATGCCGAAGTTCCCGCTTGCCACCGTACGGAACAGGTCGTCGTCTCTCGACGTCAGATTGTTGGTTCTGGCCATGTGGGATTCAGTCCAAGACGGGTCGTTGGCGCGGTCCGAAAATAGTCTTCTCAGCGACCCGCGCCTGCGCCGAACCGTCTCAGCGTCAATGCCATCCGCCGACACAAAGGCGAGGCGGCCCAAGGTTATGGCGTCGGAGACGGCGTGGTGCCAGCGGGCGTGCGCCGCTATCCAGGCCGCTTCGGCCATGATGTCGCTGTCGAGAAAGAGCAGGATATTATGGGCGGCCGCGCGGGCGCCGGCGTTGCGCGCCCTGGCAGCTCCGAAACCGCGACGCTCCTGTCGCGCCACCTTGACGTTCAGCGGGGTGGAAAGGGGCGGCTCCAGCGGCGGTTCCGACCCGTCGTCAACGATTATGACCTCGAAAAGTTCGCGCGGGTAGGTCTGGCGTTCCAAAGCCGCCAGAGTCCTGTCCAGAGTCTCGGCGGGAGTCTGGTAGTATGGGATGATGACACTGACCGGCATGGCGGCATGAAGGTATCCAGCGGCTCCACCGCCACCTGACGCCAGTCGTTGTATCGGACGGATGCGGGCTTGGGATTCACTCACTCGCCCCGCAGTAATCTTCATTCAATATTTACTACGCTTGCCGCGTTGAGACTCGTTTTCAGCGTCCGGCCGGATGATTGCCCTCTCCGGGTGGAGGAGAGGCGCATTAGCAACGTGAAGAACGCCATTCTAGTCCCAGATAGATTAGCATTTTGGTTTTTCGGGCGACAAGGGCGCAGAGGCCGGCGGCAGTGTCTTTTAGCTCTTGTCGCTTTTCCGCGCTTGGCCTGATACGGTTTTCTCTAATTCTGGGACAGTAGCCGGTTCTGAATTCTGGCGATGGGGGAGGCTCGATGCCGGATTCGCTGTCGTCGAGCTGATAGCTCTTCTCTCGCGGGCGAAATCGTCTGGAAGATCTCGCTTGCATGACACGGCGATTCGGGAGGTCAACAAGGCGGCGCTTGGTTATTGCGCAAGCTGGTGGGCCATCGTGGACTCGAACCACGGACCTCAGTCTTATCAGGACTGCGCTCTAACCGTCTGAGCTAATGGCCCACTTTGGAGGCGGGGGAGGCTATTGCGTCGGCGCGCCGGTTTCGGGGTCGAATTCGACGACGATCTCGACGGGCGCGTTGCGGGCGACGATGAGTTCCATCGTCTCCAACAGGCTGTCGTTCACAGGCTGGTGCACGGAGTCGGGCGGAACATATATAAAGTCGCCCGCCGCGATGTTGAGGGTCTTCTCCAAATTCTTGCCGGTGAGGAAGCGCCCTTTTCCCTTTGAAACGTAAATGGCGGACTCGCAGTTGACGTGATAGTGCGGGCTGGATGCGCAACCCGGCGGGATGGTGGCTATGGCCAAGTGTATCCCTTCGGCTCCGCCAAGCGCTTTGGACACGCCGGCGAGCCTCGTCATGCTGCCGGAGGCTATTTCGACTTCAAGGCCGTCCGGGTGGACGACCATGCACTGGGCTGTCAGTTGCGAACTCATGGATGTGAGTATATCTTTACCCTGAAATCAGTGTCAAGAAAGAGATGGTCGGACTTCCACTCTCACAACCACCGCGGCGTTCGCTATGACGGTTTTGTCTCCCGACCCCTCACGCGGCTCGATCTCCATTCCGCCCCGAACGGTGGTCAGCCGGCCTTTTCCATGCGGAAGAACCGCTAGAACCGGATCCGGGTCAACCGCGTCCGGTCGGGGTATCGCCACTGTCACGTCCACTATCATCTCTTTGGAAGTGTCCGGGCCCAGCAGCCCAAGAAACATAAGGCTGCTCTGATGCACGGCGTTCCAGACCGCGCGCCGCGCGGCCTCCGTGTAGTCCTGTCCGTGCAGATCGATTCCTGTTCCGATTTCTAGTATCGCAGGCTGAAGCGCCATATTTTCCCTCTTAACTTGCGCTTGTTGGTTTCGGTTATCAGTTGTCGCGCGGACGACATTATAACATGGCGCGCCGGGGCTTTTTCAAAGACACTGACTTCGTCGAGGCCGAAGTTGTCAATCCGACGCGGCGCTGATAGAATCAGCGCATACTGGGCGGGTGTAACTCAGGGGTAGAGTGTTTGCTTCCCAAGCAAAATGTCGTGGGTTCGAATCCCATCACCCGCTCCAAGGATGCTTTTTCGGCGCTGACCGAATCACAGCTCCATCAATAGCTAACCGCCGATTCCGAGCCGGCGCGCGATTCCACTCGGCAAGGAGCGCCCCGTATGGCATATGTTGTAGATGAAAACTATCAGAGCAAGGCGCGCAAGCCGGAGGATTTCGATGTGTTCTGGAATGACGTGAAGGCGCAGGCCGCCCACGTTGATCTGAATCCCGAGGCGGTGGCCGAATCCATGCGCTCGGATGATGAGGTCGAGGTGTTCCAAGCCTTCTATGATAGCCTGGACAATGTGAGGATAGCGGCATGGTACTGTCTTCCGAGGGGCGGGCAACGCCCACTGCCCGCGATCATGGTCGTTCCGGGCTACCAGAGTGACCCAGGCATACCCAAAGAGTGGGCGAGGCGAGGATACGCAGCCTTGGGGGTCGCTCCGCGCGGCAAGCTGCGATCCAATAGCCAGTTCAATCCCGGCTATCCCGGTCTGCTCACCTACGGGATGGTGGACCGCAACGCATATTCTTATCGCGGTTTCTACGTGGACGCATGGCGCGGAGTGGACTTTCTTCTGTCCAGGGATGAGGTGGACTCCGATAGGATAGGCGTCACAGGCAGCAGCCAGGGCGGCGGCCTTACGCTCTGCGCCGCGGCGATGCGCTCCGAGATACGCGCGGCCGCCGCGGGCGCGCCGTACCTGACAGGGTTCATGGACTCCATCGAACTGACCAGCGCCTATCCTTACCAAGAGATAAACGACTATCTCAGGCTTCATCCGTCCAGACGCGAGCGGGTCGAACGGACGCTCAACTACTTCGACTGCATCAACTTCGCGGACAAGATAACCTGTCCTATCATCGTGAACATCGGACTTCAGGACAACGTCTGTCCGCCGGAGACGGGTTACGCTCTCTTCCGCCGGATAGCGAGCGAGGACAAGCGCCTGTACGCCTACGACGGACAGGGACACAGCGCGGGGCGAGACGAACATGGCGCGATAATCAACGCGTTCTTCGATCTACACCTTGCCCGGGAGCGTTCCAATGACTGATTCGACATACACCGCGCCGGACGGATTGAACGAGTATTGGGACGCGGCTCTCGCAGAACTGGACGCCACGCCCGCCGAGCCGGAGACCGAGCCGATTCCGCTCAGGGAGACGGATTTCGCCACTCTGTTCGGGGTGAGGCTGACCGGTGTCGGCCCGTATCGTCTGTTCGGATACCTCAGCGTTCCCAAGGGAGAGGGACCGTTCCCCGCTATATACTGGCCTCCCAGGTACGCCAGCGTTCTTGAGATTATTCCGCAGGGAACGGCGAACGCGGTCCGGGGCGAGTTCGTTGCCTTCTCGCTGGCGGGCAGAGGTCAGCGCAACTCGGACCAGCCGTTCGCGGCGATGTTCCCCGGTCTGCTCACCCATGGAATAGAGTCGCCCGATGGGTACATATTCAGGGGCATAGTCGCGGACGCGATACGCGGTCTGGAGTTTATGAATTCGCTAGACTTTGTGGACCGCTCCCGCGTCGTGGCGATAGGAAACGATGTGGCGATGCAGGCGCTCGCATTGCGCCCCGAACGCCTCCCATCTGGCGTGTACGCCGGAGCTGTTCTTTGATCCTCTGAACAGCGCGGCGAGGACTCGGGGATATCCGCTCGAAGAGTACAACGATTATCTGAGGAAATACCCGTCCCGCAAGGAGTCGGCGGCCAATACTCTGTCCCACTTCGACCTGCGCGCCTTCGCTCCCCGCATCGGCGCGACCACTCTTCTCAATGCGGGGTCCGGAGGGCTCCGTTCTCGGTCCCGAGGTTTTGCGCCCGCTGTCCGACGCCATCGCGGGAAGGGTGTCGGTGTACGCTTCTGAGCGTTCCAGCTATAAGGACGGCTTGCACATGGAGCGCTGGGTCGCTTCCAATCTCGGGCTGGACGCCCCCATCCTGCCTGAACACTGGCGATAACAGCCCCTCCGTATATGGCTCAGATGGCTCTTCGCTCCATCAAGATAGAAAACGCTCAGTATGTCCTTACTATGGATAGCGACAGGCGCGTAATGGCTGACGCGTCCATCCTAGTGGAGGGCGACGCCATTACTCGTGTCGGCAAGTCTCATGAATTGGCTGAAATATCGGCTGACCGAACGATTGACGCGAGTGATTGCGTCGTTACTCCGGGGTTCGTGGGCGGACATACGCACATTAGCTACGCCCACGCCACACGGGGCATCTTCCCCGATGACCTGGGGCCGGCGTATCTTCCAAACGTGTTTAAGCTTCAGAGCATAATGTCCGCTGAGGAGGAGCGGCTTACTTCTCTGCTTGCGATAACCGAACTGCTCAAGTATGGCACAACCACCTTGCTGGACCCGGGCAGCACAAAGCATATAGCCGCCTGTCTGGACGCCTACCGAACGGCGGGGTGCCGCATTGTTACGGGCGTACAGGTCGCCGACAGGCCGAATCCCCTGAATGTTCCCGTCTATGATACGGATGAGGCTCTCGCGATAACCGAGCGTACAATTCAGGAGTTCGACGGCGAACTGCGCGGCATGGTGGAGGCTTGGGCGATGCCGTTCTCGTCGGAGTACGCTTCGCCTGAACTGCTGTCCGGGATAGCGCGGATAGCTAAAGACCGAGGGACGCGGGCCACGATTCACCACAGCTTTTCCAGCGTGGCGACAGAGGATTGGATCGGGCGAACCGGGAATACTCCCACCGGATTTCTGGAACGGATCGGGTTCCTCGACGGAGACATACTGCTCGCGCACGCTCTGGGTATAACGGCGGACGATGTTCAAGTCATCGCCGAATCGGGCGCGTCGGTGGCGATGTGTCCTCCGGCCGCCGCGAAGGGCGGTTCCGGAATGACCAAGAGCGCGATGTTGCCGGAGCTTCTCGACGCCGGGGTCAGGGTCGCCCTGGGGACCGACGCGCCAAACAACTCCAACCTGATAGAGACGCTGAGAGCGGTGTACCTTGCGGCCATTCTGTACAAGGACGGCAGGGAGGACGTGTCCATGATTCCGGCTGAGACGGCGCTTGAGCTGGGAACGATCAGGGGCGCGGAGGCGCTGGGAATGTCCGACCGCATAGGTTCAATCGAGGCGGGTAAAAAGGCCGACCTGGTGATGTTCGACACCATGCGCCCCGAATGGCGGACGCTGTTCAATCCTGTGAACAATTTGGTGTACTCGGCGGATGGACGCAGCGTTCACACGGTAATGGTGAACGGAAAGATAGTAGTGAGAGCTCATAAGCCGACATTTGTTGACGAGCGCGAACTGATAGGCGAGGTACAGAGAGTCGGGGAGAATATGCTGGGGCGATTGGGGATTTCGTTCGTGTCTCGCTGGCCGGTGATATAGCCGCAAACCACTCCGAGCGAGTTCGCGGGCAGGGGAATCGAATGGCCGCGCCGCAAGCGAAAATCACGTCCGAAAAGCGGTTCTCCGACCTTTGGGAACGTTCTCTTGACCTGCGCCCGGATGTGGTGGACGCCGATGGCAACAGGTATGAGATTATCTTCCCGGGTCTCAGGAACCAGGGGCCGGGGCCGGACTTCACGGGCGCGGTTCTCAGGCGCGGGGGCCGGGAGTTCGGCGGCGACGTAGAACTCCACCTCGATCAATCCGGCTGGAGGGCGCATGGGCATCACGCGGACCCCGCTTACGACGGGGTGGTTCTGCAGGTCGTTCTCCGGCTGGCGCGCAACGCGAATCGGCGACCCGGTCCGCCGACCGCGATAGCGTCATTTCCGTCCGAACCGCCGCCGCCGCGTCGCGCGCCAGACATGACCGCCGCCGAGTTGGAGGCTCTGGGAGTCGAAAGGTTCAAAGCCAAGGGCGCGGGCTTTCTGCTGGAGATGGACGCCGGGATCGCTCCGGACCAGGCGATGTACCAGGGAATGATGGAGGCGATGGGGTACGCCAGGAACCGCAAGCCGTTCCTTTCACTGTCGAAGACGGTTCCGGTGTCGCTGTTCTCGCGGCTTCGGGACGAACCGGGCGGCGTTGCGAAGTTCGGGGTTTTCGCGGCTTTGGCGGCGGGCGGCGATATGCTGGAACGGGTAGAGCCGGGCGAGCGAATGCAGATTCGCAGAGTGGCGCGGAGGCTTGGCGTCCGAAGGCGCCTGTCCGCGCGGGACTGGAGTATGTTCAGGGTCAGGCCGAGCAACAGCCCGGTCAGCCGCATGAGGAGTATGGCGTCTATCGTGGTTCGAGGTCTGCGCGATGGTCTGGCGGCGTCACAGTTGGCGGAGTTCGAGCGTGGCGGCGCGAAGGCGCTTGCGGAAGCGACACGCGATGTCCCGGGCCTTGGACGCGGGTTCGCGTTGACGATGGTCTCGAATGTCGTTCTGCCGTGTCTGTACGCGCTCCGGTCCGGGGACGGTGAACAGGCGGAGCGCGTCATTTCGGAATTTCGTGAGATGCCCTCGCCGCCGGGCGATGCGGTGACGAGGGGAATAGCGAGCGCTCTCGGCGCGCGGGTGTCGCCGGCGAACGCGGCTCAGCACTCAGGTCTTCACGCGCTGGCCAAGTCGGCTTCGTGGTCCCGCGGAGGATATTCCGGCCTATCTACAGGCTCACAGTTCTGAGAGAAGCCTGCGCGCGTCGAATATGGCATTGCCGTCTCGGATGGGGTTGGCGACTTGGAGCGCCTTCTCCAGATCGGCGCGAGCGGCGGCGGTCTTTCCTTGATCAATGTAAAGCCTGGCCCTCGCCACGTATGTTCTGGCATAATCCGGCTCTAGTTCGACGGCTTTGTTGAAATCCTGCAGGGCGAGTTCCGGCCGCTCGTCGCCGTAAAATGCGAGCCCTCGCCGGTAGTACGCCCGTCCGAAGTCGGGCAGCTTTCTTATCACCAGATCAAAGGCGGTGATGGCGTCGTCGAATTCTTGCACTTCCAGAAGCCTGACCGCGCGGCTGTACTCAAAGAGAGCGGCGGTCTGGGGAGTGGCGGTGGGGTCCGGTACGCTGGTCGGAACAGGCGTCTGTGTCGGCTCCGGCGTCGCTGTCGGTACGGGAGTGGGTACGGGCGTCTGAGTTGGAAGCGGGGTCGGCTCGGGGGTCGGCGTTGGCTCAGGAGCAGGCTCGGAGCAGGCCGCTATGAGCAGCGTGAGCGCGATTCCCAGGGCCAGCGTTGCGGTTGTCTTGGTCATGAGTTGATCCAGAATGACTTTGGTGAGACTAAACATCTGCTATTCAGCATAGCATACGTGGCTGAAGGGGCAGGGGTTTTCTCTGCGCCCGCGATGGAATAAGGTATGTCCGACACGAATTCAGTTCAGTTTATTTGAGGAAGAGCGATGATAAGGACTTTGGACGGAATTACACCCAGAATACACCCGACCGCGTTCGTAAGCGAGGCGGCATACGTGATAGGAGATGTGGAAATAGGCGAAGGCTCAAGCGTCTGGCCCGGAACCGTAATCCGGGGAGACATGGGCAAGATAAAGATCGGCAAGTACACCTGTGTACAGGATAACTCGGTTGTCCATTGCGATACGGACGCGACGATAGGGGACTATGTGGTCATCGGACACAGGGTGGTGTGCCACGCCAAGAACGTAGGAATGAGGACATTGCTCGGAAACGGGGCAGTCGTCAACGACGGCGTGAACATAGGCGACGAGTGCGTCGTGGCGTCCGGGGCGGTGGTGCTGGACGATATGCAGGTGCCGGATCGGTCGGTAGTCGTCGGCGTGCCGGGGCGGGTGCGCGGCCGGACGCAGGATAGGCATCTCGAACTTGGCGAGTATTTCAACAAGGTCTATGCGCTGAAGACCCAGCGCTACCTGAGAAACGGGGGACTAGGCGGTTCTTAGCGGCGCGGCTTACATTTTGTCCGGCGCGTTCATGCCCATAAGAGATAGGCAACGCGCGAGCGCCGTTCTGGAAGCCGCGCACAGCCGCAGCCTGGCTTTGGTGAGTTCTTCCTCGCCCTCGACAGTGGAAATGACGCGGCACTGCTGGTAGAACCAGTGGAACGCGGTGGCGAGTTCCTGCGCGTAGTGGGGCATATGGTGAACTTCCAGATTGGACGCCATGACTTCGATTAACTCGGGCAGCTGAACTATCTTGCGTATCAGCGCGAGTTCGGCTTCATGGTTGAGCAGAGACGCGTCGCCATTCTCGAACTCGATGTTTCGCCGCTCCGCTCCCGCTATGACGCTCGCTATGCGCGCGTGGGCGTACTGCACGTAGTACACCGGGTTGTCCGACGACTGCCGCGCGGCGAGTTCCAGGTCGAACTCCATCTGCGTTTCCGCCGCCCGCGACAGGAAGAAGTAACGGCAGGCATCCGCGCCAACCTGGTCAACAAGGTCATCAACAGTGATTATGTCGCCGGAGCGCTTGGACAGCCTTACCAGTTCGTCGCCCTGTTTGAAGGTCACCATCTGGTAGATCATGAGCGTGAGCCGGTCGGGGTCGAGACCCATCGCCGAAACCGCCGCCTTCATCCGGTTCACGTGACCCTGATGGTCTGCGCCCCATATGTCCACGACGCGCTCGAAGCCGCGCTCGACGAACTTGTTGTGGTGGTAGGCGACGTCCGAGGCGAAGTAGGTCGGCGCGCCGTTGGAGCGTATTAGAACGGCGTCGTTCTCCGCGCCGAACGCGGTCGCCGCGAACCATGTCGCGCCGTCGCGCTCAGCGCGGTATCCACGCTGCGCTATCAGCGACATGACGTTCTCGAAACCGCCTTCGTCGTACAGGCTGCGCTCGCGGAACCACATATCGTAGCTGACGCCGAGCCGGTCCAGGGACCGTCTGATTGACTCGACCATCGTTTCGAGCGCGACCTCTCCGATGGAAGCGACGGCCTCCTCAGGCTCCATGTCCAGATATTTTTCGCCCCGAGCGCCGCGTATCTCGCGCGCCAGATCGTTCATGTACTCGCCATGATAGCCGTCGTCGGGGATATCCGCCTGCCTGCCGCACTGCTGAAGATAGCGGGCGTAAGCGGTCCGGTAGAACAGTTCCATCTGGGTTCCGGCGTCGTTGACGTAGTATTCGCGCTGAACGTCGTAGCCTGCGGCGGCGAGCGCGTTTGCGAGCGCGCTTCCCAGAACCGCGCCTCGGGCGTGTCCGACATGAACCGGGCCTGTCGGATTCACGCTGACAAACTCGACTTGGACGCTCGCGCCGCCTCCGATGTCCGAGTTTCCGAAAGACTCCCCGGCTTCTATGACCGCGTTCACCTTGGACTGAAGCCAGCGTTCATCGAGCGCGAAGTTGACGAAACCCGGACCCGCTACCCATACTCTTCCGACGATTTCGGAGTCGGGCAGGGCGGCGACTATCGCCTCGCCAATCGTCTTGGGATTCATCCGCATTCGGCGGGCGAGCTTCATCGCCAAGCTGCACGAGTAGTCGCCGTTCTCCGGCGTGCGCGGCCTTTCTATCGAGAGGTCGGCGACTTGGGCCTTCGGAAGTTGACCGGATTCTTGGGCGGCGTCGAGCGCGGCTCTAACGATGTCGGATATATGCCTGCGGATTGATGTTGTCATGGACTGAAGGGGCCTCGGTTCGGTGGTGGGACGACTGAGCCGTTCGGCTCTGATTATAGGAACTTCAACGCGCGCGCCGCAAATTCTAGCCGATTAGGAGCGGTCTTCCATTGCCGCTAATCACGAAGCCTGCGCCTATCCCACTATTCTCGGGAGAGTATTTACCCCCAATCTATTACTCCAAGGGCTGACATATCCTCAACGGCGTCACGCTATTGAAGTCAATGTCACGGCAAGTTCGCCCAACCGCTTCGCGCGTTTCAACTTCGATTGACGCTGATGGAAGGCGCTCCCTCGTTTGAGGTTATGCGGCCGATGACGGCGCGGGTCAGGACGTTGTGGGATTTGAGGGCGGAGAGCAGAGCGTCGGTTTTCGCCGGCTCGACCGCTATCAGCAGGCCTCCGGAGGTCTGGGCGTCGGCCAGCAGTATCTTCTGGACGTCGGTTATTGAGTTGTCCCAGCCGACGTCCGGCTCCAGCGAGGCTAGGTTGCGGTGGGTTCCGCCGGGGGCGACGCCACTTTCGGCGAGCTGGGTCGCGCCCGGCATGAACGGGATGGAGTCGAAGTCCAGGGACGCGCCGACTCCGCTGGCGCGGGTCATGCCTCTCAGATGCCCCAGAAGGCCGAAGCCGGTGACGTCCACGCAGGCGTTCGCGCCCACTTCGTTCATCGCGTGGGACGCGGCGTCGTTCAGGCGGCTCATCACGCCGACCGCGCTTTCGAGAACATCATCGGGCGCGACGCCCTGCTTGGCGGCGGTTGTGATGATCCCGGCGCCTATGGGCTTGGTAAGGACGAGACTGTCTCCGGGCTGAGCTCCCGCGTTGGTGACATGGTCTCCGGGCCGCACGACGCCGGTGACCGAGAGGCCGTACTTGGGCTCTTCGTCGTCAACAGTGTGTCCGCCGACTATGAGGACTCCGGCCTCGCGCGCCTTGTCCGCCCCGCCGACCAGTATGCTGCCCAGAATCTCCTTTGGGAGCGCGACCGGGAAGCCGACTATGTTCAGCGCGGTCAGCGGCTTGCCGCCCATCGCGTACACGTCGCTGAGCGCGTTGGCGACCGCTATCTGGCCGAACGAGTAGGGGTCGTCAACTATCGGCGGGAAGAAGTCCACCGTCTGGATTAGCGCGGTGTCGTCGTTCATGCGATAGACGGCGGCGTCGTCCCCGGTGTTGACCCCGACCAGCAGGTTGGGATCTGACATGGGTGGGAGTTGACTCAGGACCTGTCCCAGGTCCTCGGGGCTGAACTTGGACGCTCAACCGGCGCAACTCGCCAGTTCGGTCAGACGGACGTTTTCATGGGTCTGGGTGGTCAAGACATCCTCCCTAGGTAACGGTTTCATCCCAGAAAGTATAGCACAGACCCAATAGCGCGACGATGAACTTTCCGCTTCCAAACCGCGCCGCGCCGGTTCTCGAATCCCTATTCACAACCCGCCTTGCGATGTGGACGGGAAGCGAGGGTCCGAACTGGACATGGTCGCCAAGCCCCGGATAAACGCTTCCACTGTCGTGAAAGACAGATTTGAAGCTTGATGGTGTCCTCGAATAGCTTGGTTTGACGATACGACTACAATCCAAAGACCCTTCTTCAGTGATAGAATGTTTGAAATCGGCGCCGCTTATAGCTTGTGTGGGAGGTCTGCAATGGCGGGAATCAGGTTGACGGTGGGCAATGTCAAGATAGTGTCGGTGTCGGACGGTCAGGGCGACATGAATCCGACGGAGACGTTCCCGACGAGCGATATGGAGATATGGCGGTCTGAGTATTCGGACCTGCTGGACGAGGCGGACCTGATTCATCCGCGCTTCGGCTCCTTTGTGGTGGGGTCGGGAGGCAAGCTGGTATTGGTTGACACCGGACTGGGCGGACCGGACGCGACGCTGTTGAGCGAGATGCAAGCCGGCGGGGTCGAGCGCGAGGCGGTTGACCTGGTTGTGCTGACGCACATACACCCCGATCACGTGGGCTGGAACCTCTCTGACGGCAGCCCGACGTTCCCAAACGCGCGCTATCTTGTGTCGGAGACAGACTGGGATCACTGGACTCAGCCCGATATTCGCGCGCAGGCGCCGCACGTTGACGCGCAGATGATTCCGCTTCGGGGTCTCGACATTCTGGATCTGATAAATGGCGAATACAGCGTTACGGATGAGCTGACCACGCTTCCAACACCCGGTCACACGCCCGGCCACATCTCGATTGTGGTGTCGTCAGGCGGGGAAAGAGCGTTCATCTTGGGCGATGTGGCGCACAGTCCGGCGCAGGCTGAGTACACTAACTGGAGCCCGGTCTTCGATACAGACCCGAATTTGGCCCGGCAGACCCGACATTCGGTTCTGGACAGGCTCGAGAGTGAGGGAACGCTGGTGGCCTCCGGCCACTTCCCCCACCCCGGATATGGCCGGTTCGAGCGGTCAGGCGCTCGCCGCGTCTGGCGGCCGGAGTAGGAACCGGTGCCGCGCGACACGCTGACTCGCGAGGAGGCGCGGTTCGTATCCGCCGCTCGCGTGGCCCATCTAGGCACAGCGTCGGATACGGGCCGGCCGAACGTCGTGCCTGTGTGCTTCGCGCTCCTGAACGGCCGCATTTACGTCGGCCTAGATTCAAAGCCCAAGTCTGTGAGCCATCTAAGACTTCGCCGGGTCAGGAACATACGCGTCAACCCGAGGGTGTCGTTCGTGGCGGACCGCTACTATGAGAACTGGAGCAGGCTTGGGTACGTGATGATCGCGGCGAACGCGACGCTGGATATGCCCGAGGCGGAGCGCGGCGACGCGATTGGCGTGTTGAGGGCCAAGTACCCGCAGTAACGAGCGACTGCTCCCCGACGACGCGCCGGTGATACGGATCACTCCTGTGAGGGTGACTTCTTGGGGAGTGTTGGACGATGATGAAGATAAGGATGAACGGGGAATGGAGAATTCAGAATGGTGAACGCAGTCCGCTCGGACGGTGACGCGTGAGCATAGTGAGGACACTCTACGCGGCGGCGGCGTTGGCCTCTCTTATACTAGGCGCGTGCGGCGGCGAGCGGGATTCGCCCAATACAAGAGAGGCGAGAATAGACGCAAGAGTGGCGCAGGAAATGGACCGGGGAGCGCGCCTGCTCGAAGACGGACATCTGGAGCAGGCGATAGAGTCGTTCAACTGGGTTATTAAAGAATATCCTCTCAAGTCGGCGGAGGCGTATGCGAAGCGAGGCTTGATCCACCTCTTGCAGGACAGGGAGGGTAATGGGATCGCTGATATAAGCATGGCGCTGGAGATTGATCCCGAATTCGCGCTGGCGCGCAATTACAAGGGCATCGTGTTCGCCATGCACGGATTCGAGGACCAGGCGATACTGGAGTTCACTCGCGCGATAGAGCTGGAGCCGGGCTTGACCGATGCCTACGTCAATCGGGGGAAGGCGTATCTGGAAATGGGGGACGGAGAGTCCGCGCTTGCGGACCTGGACATGGCGGTCTCTCTGGAACCGGAGGACGCTGGCCTACTGCTGATTCGCGCCCAGATAAATCTCATTACGGGAGACACGGGCAGGGCGGAGGCGGATTTGGAGCGTGTATTATCGCTGCCCGCCGACGAGCGCGCGCTCAGCGCGGCCAGGCAGTTGCTGTCCAGAATTCGGTAGGCGGCGGGACGGCGCAATTGATGCGCGATTATCTGAAAATAAGGCTTCCCTCCGCCGGGAACGCGGGGGGCGCCCGGCTAGGCTGGCTGCTGGGGATGTGCGTTATGCTGATGACGGCGCTGCTCCCGTTTTCCAGCTACGTGGCGGCGCTCCCGCTGATTCAGAGCGAGTGGGGCATTGGAAGCGCAAGCGCGGGGGTCATCTTCTCAGCTTATCTTGCCGGGTACGCGATTTCGGCGCTGCTGGTTCTGCCATTGACCGACAGGCTGCCGACGCGGCGGGTGTTTTTGACGTCCGCGCTGATAACGGTTGTGGGCAACCTGCTGTTCCCGATAGCGGCGTTCGACGCCATAGTCGCGTCCGCGCTCAGATTCTTTGCGGGCATCGGTCTGGTTGGGATATATATGCCCGGCTTGAGGATAATTTCGCAGCGATTTCCCAACGCGGGACGCGGGACGGCGATGGGTCTGTACGTGACCGCTTTCTACACCGCGAACGCGGTGTCCCTTCTGGCCACCGGCGCTCTGATGAACCACATGGACTGGAGGACAGCGTATCTCGCGCTGTCGCTCATCTCGATTCTCACGCTCCCGCTCGTTCTCCTTCTTGTGAAAAACGCGCGCGAGCCCGAAGCGCGCTCCGGCGGCAGGCTCCAACTGGACGTTTTGCGCGACAGTCGTTCGAGAAAGTACATTATCGGGTACTCGCTTCACGCGATGGAGTTGTACGCGGTCAGGGTATGGCTTCCGGTGCTTCTGGCCGCGGCGCTCGCTTACCGAGGGGCGGACATAGAGAGGGGCCGCGGTTACCGCCGCCACGGTCGGGGGCATCGCGCTCGGAATGGGCTCTGTCGGCCCGGTGATGGGCGGAGCGCTCTCCGACCGTTTCGGGCGGGCCTCGACCGCGAGCGCTATCTTCATACTCAGCGGGATTTGCAGCCTCGCCATAGGTTGGATTATAGCCTCGCCCTGGGCGCTGATAGTGGTTCTGGCGTGCGTACTGGGGTGGGCGGTCTCCGCCGACTCTTCGATATATTCCACCGCGTTGACCGAGACCGCGCAAACCGGAAGATTAGGGTCCACGATGGCTGTACAAGCGTTCTTGGGATTTATGGGAGGGACGCTCGGACCGATATTTATTGGGGCAATCTTGGATATCTTCGATGGCCGCATGGCGTGGGGCGTCGGGTTCAGCGGAATCGCGCTTCTGTCCGTAGCGGCGGTGTGGTTTCTTATGAGGGATGACGGCTGAAGTTCTATTACATGGCAATACTCTCCTATCTGAAACGCTTCCGCTAAGTGTAAAATGTAGTGTGAGGACTGCGCGGATACCTGAATCAGACGTCCGACGGGGGTGAAATGCGTATAATATTCTGTTCCGAGTGTGGCGAGTATTCGCTCGACCCCGCGACCAAGTGCGACATATGCGACTCCTCTCTTCCCAAGGATGGCTGGGCCGAGGTGTCCGGCGAGGACTTAGTGCAGCTTGACTATGTTGACGATATGGAGTACGAGCCGAACCTTCCGATATGGGAGTATGAGGTAATAAAGTTCAACCCCAATTCGGAAAGTGTGGCGTACAACATGGAACTGCTGAACCGGATGGGGGACGCGGGCTGGGAGCTTGTCTCTGTCGAATCGTCCTCCGAGACCCGCTACGGGATATTCAAGCGAGCCTGGCTGCCCGATGAGTTTATGTAGGCGCTGTCCGGGTTTGCAAGGAGATCCGACTCTCAATGACTGACCTTCCGGTTAACGCGGTCCTGTTCGATCTGGACAATACGCTGATAGATCGTTCGGAGGCTTTCGCGCGCCTGTTTGGTCATTGGTATGACACTTTGCCCGCGTCCAACCGACCCGCGGACAGGGATGAGTTCGTATCGCTGATGGCTCGGCGCGGGATAGGATATGCGCCGATGCCGGATATATACCGAGATATGCTGAGCGTATGGCCGGGGAGCTTTCCAAGTCTTGAAGCGGCGCTGGAGGCTCACTTCAGCATGATGCCGGAGATGGCGGGCGTTGACTCCCGGACCGAGTCCATGCTGAGACGCTTTAAGGGGCGAAACACTCCGGTTGGCGTAGTCACGAACGGCGGTACGGAGGCCCAATGGGGCAAGTTGCGAAAGACGGGCATCGCCGCGTTGGTCAGCGCCTGCGTCGTTTCGGAAGAGTTCGGCGCGTGGAAGCCGGACGCCGCCATCTTCAACCACGCGCTGGGACTGATAGGCGCGGACGCCGACTCCACATTGTTCGTAGGCGACAACCCTGAGCATGATATTCTGGGCGCGATTGGGGTGGGAATGCGGACGGCGTGGATACGCTTGGGCAGGGAGTGGGAGATCGAGTCGGCGCGTCCCGACTACGCTCTGAACGCGGTTTGGGAAGTGGAGTACCTGATTTCGGCCTAGCGCGCGCTGTCGCGCCAAGCTTGGATTATCTCGTCGTCGTGAGGGAATGGCAATGGCGGCAGCGTGTCGAGCGTGAACCAAGCGACGGCTTGCGTCTCGTCTCCGGCCCGGGCTTCTCCGCCTAGAACGCGCGCGGCGTAGGCAACCAACACGACAGGCGCGCCGCGACCGGAGTACACGCCTAGCAGTCTTTCCAACTCCACTTCGACGTTCGTCTCTTCGCGCACCTCGCGGGCGGCGGCTTCCTCTACCACCTCGCCGCGATCCACATAGCCGGACGGGAAGCTCCAGCGACCCATCATCGGGTCTATGTCGCGCTTGACCATCAGGATTTTCGATTCATGGGAGACAATGACCACGACGGCCAGTTTGGGGTCGAGAAACACCACCGCGCCGCAGGATTCGCACTTTGGGCGAAGCGCGCCTGCGACGTCGCGCTCTATCATAGGGTTTCCGCACTTATGGCAGTAGTTGTAGTCGGAGGCCAAGTTTCTTTCCTCAGCGCTGGTTTTTGAGCCACAGGCCGCTGTTGCGAGCCGGTCTGCGGCTGGTTCGGCGTGTATCTCTTAATTAAGGGTTATGTTATTATACAGACGGTTTTTCAGGGGCTGGTCAAGGCTCTCATCAATCTGGTTAAAGGGGTGTCACATTGGCGTCTATGCGAGAAAATAGGGTTAAGGCGAAACTCAGCGACGGAGAGGTGTCGGTGGTTCTTTCGGGTCACATGACGCCTGACATAGTGGACTGGCTGGGGCCGTTGGGGTTCGATGGAGTTTGGATAGAGGGCGAACACGGCCCGGTGGACTTCAAGGACATTCCGGATCTCACTAGGGCGGCGGACATCTGGGGTATGACTTCGGTGGTCAGGGTGAATCTGAATATTCCGGGGGTCATATATCGCACGCTGGACGTGGGCGCTCAGGGCATTGTAGTGCCTCATGTGAACAACAAGGAAGAAGCGGAGGCGGTCGTGAGCGCGGGCAAGTTCGCGCCTCTGGGCGAGCGCGGAATGTACGGCAGTCGTCAGAGCTATGGGGTGGATAACTACTTCGCGGAAGCTAATGACCAGAGTCTGCTAATCGTTCTGATAGAGGACATCGTGGCGGTGAACAATCTGGACGAGATTCTGGCGGTGGACAACATTGACGTCTTCTTCGTCGCGCCTAGCGACCTTGCCCAGTCAATGGGCTATATCGGCCAGATTGGACACCCCGAAGTTACGAGTACGATTGACGGCGCGCTCGCCAAGATAGCCGCCGCCGGACGCAATCCGGGCGCGCTCGCCACCGACGCCACCGTCGAGGCGTACATCGAGAAAGGCGTGAAGTTCCTGATGACCGGCTGGCCCGCCTGGGCGCAGTCGGGCGCGCAGGCGTTCAAGCGGAAGATGGCAAGCGCGTCTTAGTGATACCAAGCCAGCCGTCTATCCGGGGCGGGACGCGGCGCGCAGTCGCTCGAGGTCTATCTTGCCCATGGTAAGCATCTCTTCCATGACTGCGGTGGACGCTTTGCCCAACAGATCGAGCAACTCCGCCGGGACCACCTGCCAGTGCACCCCGAACCTGTCCTGGATCCATCCGGCTGGGCCTGGAACGCCGCCATCTGAGAAGCCGTTCCAGAAGTGTTCTATCTCCTCCTGCGAGTCGCAGGCGATGACGAGTGACACGGCGGGCGTGAACTCGTATGCGGGAATGCCGTCGAAGGCTGTGAACGTTTGTCCTTCCAGTTCGAACTCCGCCAGCGCCGAACCTTTGGCGGGTCCGGTCGTGAATTCGGTCAAGCTGATAACCCGAGAATTGGGGAACAGCGAAGTGTAGAACTCGGTGGCCTCGACCGTTTTCTGGTCGAGCCATAGGGACGGGCTTATCTTGGATTGGAATTTCGTTGTCATTCGCTCTCACCCTGTTTATGAATCTAGCCGTCTCGCATACGTGACGGAGTCAATTATAGTCGGCTTGGAGGCGCGCGGACAATTCGGGGCAGGGTCTGAAAGGAACGATTTGGGATGATAAATGTCGCCGGACTGATGGAGTCCGGGATTGACGCGGAGGCGATGCGCGTGGTAATCGCGGTTGGACGAGCCGCCGAAGAACGCGGCGCTGAGCCGTATCTCGTCGGGGGCTTGCCGCGCGATCTCATTGTAGGCGCGCATTCGTCCAGATCCCCGGATCTGGACATAACGCTGGTTGGAGCCGGCAGCGACACTTTCGACTATATAGCCCGCCGCGTGTCCGGCCAAATCACCAGGCGTTCGCAGTTCAACACGGTAAGTATGAGGGTCGGGGGCCGCGACTTCGACCTCATCATGGCGCGTTCCGAGAGCTATCCGTCGCCGGGCAGCCTGCCGGTGGTTCGGCAAGGGACTCTCGATGAAGACCTCGCCAGGCGCGACTTCTCGGTGAACGCGATGGCGGTATCGCTGTCCGAGCGAACTTGGGGCGCTCTCTACGACCCGCGCCACGGACGGGATGACCTTAGACTTGGGACGCTGCGAACGCTGTACCCTGACAGCTTTCGGGACGACGCGACCAGAATTCTGAGGGCGGCGAGATACGCGAGCCGCCTGTCGCTCCGCCTGACTCCTGAAACGAGGTCGGCTTTGGGGGAATCGGTAGGATACATTCGCTATATATCGCCGGCTCGCGCGGGGGCTGAATTGGAGCGCGTGTTTCTTGAACCGAATGCGGCGGCGGCTCTTGGTCTGCTTGAGGAGTGGGGCGCGCTGGCGTCCATACATCCCGCGCTTGGGCATGACGCGGGGGCATGGACGCTGTTCTCCGAAAGGGTTGTCGCCCTTTCTGAACGGGATAGGGTCGCGGTAGGATACGCGACGCTTGGCGCGAAGATGTCCGGGTCGGACGCGGCGGGGGTGATCGCGCGGCTTATGCCCAACTCGCTCGCCCGACGCGCTATCAGGGAGGCGGCTGAGTTGGCGAATTGGATTTCGGGAGGCGGTGTCGTCGGGCTATCCAACAGCGGGCTTTCGGATAGGTTGGATCGGTTGTCAGAGCATAGCGTCGCCGGATGCGCTATTTCGGCGGCGGATAGCTCGGTTGGGAAACGACTGGATGAGTATCTGGGCTGTCTCAGGGCGGCGCGTCCGGAGTTGACGGGGGACGATATTATCGCGCTAGGGGTAACTCAGGGGCCGGAGGTGGGAAGAATCCGGCGGCTGCTGCGCGCGGCGAGGCAGGATGGGATTATAGAGAGCCGGGAAGGGGAAGAGGCTTTCGTCATAGACAGACTGAAAGCCTCTGATGAGTTCTAACCTAGCGCGACGCCGGACCCCAAGCCCGGCTCGGTCATGCCGGACGGGTCTAGTATCTCGTCCAGTTCTTCGGAAGAGAGATCGGTCTTCACTAGGGCGACTTCCTTGACGGTCCGTCCTGTTGCCTGCGCTTCCTTGGCTATGTCCGCGGAGGCGTCGTAGCCGATGTGTGGAACGAGAGTGGTGACGATGGCGAGTCCTCTGTCAACCATGTCGGGGCCAGCTGAGGTCGCTTCGAGTCCGCGCACGCACTGCCTGGCGAGGTTGCGGGCGGAGGCGGCGAGCAAGTCTATGGACTGGAGCAGGTTGTAGGCGGCGACGGGCATCATGACGTTTATCTCGAAGTTGCCCGCCTGTCCGGCGACCGCGATGGCGGCGTCGTTTCCAATGACCTGCGCCGCCACTTGGCAGACTGATTCGGGTATTACCGGGTTCACCTTGCCGGGCATTATGGAGCTTCCGGGCTGAACTTCGGGCAGCGTTATCTCGCCCAGACCCGCGCGTGGGCCGGAGCCGAGCCAGCGGATGTCGTTGCTTATCTTCATCAGGCTGACGGCGACTGTCTTGAGCGCGCCGCTGGCGGCCACGATGTTGTCGAGCGCGCTCTGGGCCTGGAAGTGGTTGGTGGTCTCTTTCACCTCGACGCCGAGCGTTTCAGACAGGCGAGCGCAGACTCTGGAGGCGAATTCGGGGTGTGTATTCACTCCTGTGCCGACCGCGGTGCCGCCGAGGGCTACTTCTCCGAGTTCGGTCCGGGCTTGTCGCAGGCGCGCGACGCCGCGTTCTATCTGGCCGGCGTAGCCTAGGAACTCCTGTCCGAGCCTGACCGGAGTGGCGTCCTGGAGATGGGTGCGCCCGGTCTTGACTATGGGCATGAACTCTTCCGCCTTTGCGTCGAGGTCGGCTTTGAGTTCTTCAAGCGCGGGGATGAGTTCGTCGTGAATGGCTTTGAGCGCGGCTATGTGGATGGCGGTGGGGATGACGTCGTTGGAGGACTGGCCTATATTCACGTGGTCGTTGGGGTGGACGGGGGTTCGGGAGCCTTTCGCTCCGCCCAGATTCTCGATGGCTCTGTTTGAGATAACCTCGTTGGCGTTCATGTTGGTGGACGTGCCGGAGCCGGTCTGGAAGATGTCCACGACGAACTGGTCGTCGAAGTCGCCGTTGGCCACCTGTCCGGCGGCGGTCGCTACGGCGTCGGATATGTCGTCGGGTAGGAGGCCAAGCTCGCTGTTGACCCGCGCGGCGGCGAGCTTGATGGACGCTATGGCGTGTATGAAGGAACGCCCGAACCTGAGGTCGCTGATGGGGAAGTTGAGGACGGCGCGCATGGTGTTGGCGCCGTAGTAGGCGTCCGCCGGCACCTCGAACTCGCCCATCGAGTCGCGTTCGAGCCTGAATTCCTGTGAGTCTGACACTTTATCGCTCCTGCGGTTCAATCGGTTGGTTTATGGTTTGTGAGGATAGTGTACCAGCGTGGGGGCCGGATTGTCGCAGATAAGTCCTGATTTATCATGGCGCGGCGGCTACTGGCGCGGCTCGCTGGCGCCTGCAGGCGGCCTGCAGACGGGGTCTGGTACCTGCATCTCACCTGTATATCCCTGTATTTACCAGTATAGAGAGTTTTTTCGGGGTCGGCTGGTTTGTTTGATAAATATGACCTTATATATAAGCTTGTTTGTTCTAGCATGGAAGCATTGTACCATAGCGTGAAGTCGGGCGGCAATCGTTCGGGACAGCGGGAAGCGCTGTCCCGAACGATTATGCGGCAGTGGAGTTTCGATTCAGCTCAGCGCTATAGATTCTGCGCCAGGAACTCTGCGACAGCGCGGGCTATCTCGGGTTCGCGTCCTCGCATGGAGTGGTCTGCGCCTTGTATCTCGCGGAAGCGGACGCGGCCGCCGCATTCGTCAAGGATGTTCTGGATCTGCAGGGACGGCGCTACGCGGTCTTCGGAGCCGGCTATTACCAGACGCGGGCGTTTGTCTTTACTGAACCGTTTGTTGCGGAGCGCGGCGAGCGTGGGAGCAATCAGGGCTATGGCTGAGGCGCGTCTGATGTGTCTCATGCCGTCGAGGACGATGGACGCGCCCGCGGAATATCCGACGACGCCGACTCGTTTGCGGTTGACGCCGGGCCAGCGTGAAAGGACGTTCAGCGCGGCTTTGACGTCGTTATGCTCCTCCTTGCCGTTGGAGAATTCGCCGTGGCTGTCGCCGACGCCGCGGAAGTTGAACCTGAGCGTCATGAAGCCCCGCTCTGAGGCGGCGCGGCAGATGGCGGTTACGACGGAGGAGTTCATGTCGCCGCCCAGCGCGGGATGCGAGTGGCAAACGGCGATGGCGGGCAGAGACGCGCCACCGTCCGCGGGGGATGATATGACGCCCTCCAGCGTTAGTTTCTTGCTCTTGAAGTCTATGGCGGACTGTCGCATCGCCGGTGTCCGAATCAGGGTTAACGAGTGGAAAGTGTATTCTTAGCGTTTTGGTTAGGAACTATTCTCGCGGATTTCAGCGTTTCAGCCACGCGCTGAAGAATTCGGAGGCCATCTCGCCGAGCAGGGCTTCGGAGCCTCGGAAGAAGTGGTCGGCGCCGCTGACGACCTCAGCGCGGCGCGGGTCTGCGAATCGCCTGCACAGGAAGCGGAACTGGCCAACGGGAAAGTTGTGGTCGTGGTCGCCGAGGACGAACAGCTTGGGCTGGAGAATTTCCATGCCGCTGAACGCCCTGAACTGCGGGGCCGGACAGGCGATCGCGGCCACCGCCTGGGCCAGTGTGGAGTCGGCCGCGGACTGTATGGCGACCGCCGCGCCGAAACTGTAACCGGCTATGCCGATTCGGCTTGCGTCCACCTCGTCTCGGAGGGAGAGGGTTTCGAGGGCGGCGTCCGCGTCGTCGGTCTCTCCGCTGCCCCAGTCGAACGCGCCTTCGCTGTTTCCGACGCCGCGGAAGTTGAATCGCAGCGCCGCGAAACCCTCTGCCACGAGGCTTTTTGTCAGACCCAGCGCGACGTTGTTGTTCATGTCGCCGCCATATCGCGGGTGCGGGTGGCAGATTACGACGCCGGGAACCTTGTCAGTCGTGTCAGAGGGCAGGTGAAGCGCCCCTTCGATGCTGAGTCCGCCGCTGTCTATGGTTAGGGGTATTTGGTTGGGCATAACGAGCCTGGCCGCCTCTGTGTCGAGCGGAATCATGTTAGCAGAGCGTCAATATTCATGGAAGCGCGCGGCGCGTCTCAAAGGTTCGTTCGACTCCGAATAGAGATAATCGCTGAGTTGCTTGCCCAGATTGTCCTTGACAAGACTGCCTCGCAGAATTTATGTTCGTTGGCGGAGGAGCGCTATCTGATGGAATATCTGGACAAAATCATTCATGGCGACTGTGAAGACGTTCTGAAGGAACTTCCCGACGACTCCATAGACCTGATTTTCACATCGCCGCCATACGCCGACCAGAGACAGAGAACATACGGCGGCGTCAAGCCGGACCAGTACGTGGATTGGTTCATGCCCAAGGCCGACCAGTTCTTCAGGGTTCTGAGGCCGTCGGGCACGTTCGTTCTGAACATAAAGGAACGCGTCGTGAACGGCGAGAGGCATACGTATGTGATTGAACTCATACTGGAGATGCGAAAGAGGGGCTGGCTATGGACTGAGGAATTCATGTGGCACAAGAAGAATTCCTATCCGGGCAAATGGCCAAACCGTTTCAGGGACAATTGGGAACGGCTGCTTCAGTTCAACAAGCGTCGCAAGTTCAATATGTACCAGGACGAGGTCATGGTTCCGGTAGGGGACTGGGCGAACGGCAGGCTGGCGAATCTGAGCGAGACGGATAAAATCCGAGACGAATCGCGCGTTGGGAGCGGATTCGGAAAGAATATCTCGAACTGGGTCGGCCGAGATATGGTCTATCCGAATAACGTTATACACATGGCGACGGAGTCGTCGAACAAGAAGCATAGCGCGGTGTTTCCGCTGCCGCTTCCGACGTGGTTCATCAAGCTGTTCACGCAACCGGGGGATACAGTTCTCGACCCATTCATTGGATCCGGCACGACAGGCGTGGCCGCGCTGTCTCTCGCCAGACGCTATGTCGGTATAGACACCAACGAAGAGTATGTGCGACTATCTGAGGTGCGCTTGGCGGATATGGAGGCTCGGTTGCCCGGCGTCGCGGAGCGCGGAGGCGAGTATTCTGAAAAGTCCGTACAGGAGGCGTCTTGTGGAACAGCTCGACCTTCCCGCAGTGGAAGAGTACGTCAATGAGAATATCGGCGCGTTCCACAAAGGGCGATTGGATTCGCTCAATAATCTCGATATGAACCGGCTGCTAAGGAAGAATCCATATCTGTTCAGGGCGAAGAATATACTGACCGCTTCCGAGATGGTGGACGGATTCATGGATGCATTCCTGTCATCATCGGAAGAAGAAAGGTTCGGGCAGTTTCTGGAAGGCTTAGCGATATTTGTCGCCGAACAAACTTCAGGCGGACACAAGTCAACGGCTCCGGGCGTTGACCTTGAGTTTATGAACAAGGGCGTTCATTATATCGTATCAATTAAGTCTGGTCCCAATTGGGGCAACGCGTCACAGCAGAATAAGCTCGAGGAAGACCTGAAGACCGCTGTTAGCCGAGTGAGGCAGGGAGATATGCGGGCGAATGTCCAGGCAGCGCTGGGAATCTGCTACGGACGGACCCGGACAAGCTTTCTTAGAGGATACTTGAAGGTCGTTGGGCAAAATTTCTGGTACTTCATCAGCGAAAACAAGGAACTGTACACCGAAATTGTTGATCCAATCGGTTATAGGGCGAAGGAGCATAATGAACAGTACATGGCGAGGAAGGCTGAGGCGGCGAATCGAATCACGCGGGATTTCGTAGATGAATACTGCCACCTGTCCGGAGCTATTGACTGGCCAAAGTTGGTCAGAACGACTTGCGGCAACTACGATATGGATAAGTTCATCGGCTGATGTATTGATGGCAAGGGGTAGAGCATGAGCGCGTCGGAAGGCGTTGAACGAGAGGTTGTGGCGCGGCTGGAGGCGGCGGGGGCGGAGTATGAGATGTTCGAGATAGACCCGGACTTCGCGGACACGGCTCAGTTCTGCGAAAGGTACGGGTTTCCGCCGGAGAAGTCCGGCAATACCATCGTCGTGGCGTCGAAGCGGGGGCGGAAGAAGTATTGCGCGTGTATCGTGGCGGCAACGGATCGGCTGGACGTGAATAAGCGGGTGAAAGGGCTGATGGAGGTGTCTAGGGCGTCGTTCGCCAGCGCGGATGAGACTGTGGAGCTGACGGGGATGATGATAGGCGGCGTGACGCCGTTCGGTCTGCCGGACGACCTTCCGATTTACGCGGACGCCAAGCTGCGCGATCTAGACTACGTGATACTGGGCGCCGGAAGTCGCTCCTTCAAGCTGAAGATGCAGCCTTCGGAGTTGGACAAGCTGCCGAACTTGGACTTCATCGAAGGGCTGTCGCTGCCTCCCAGGAACAGCTAGAACGGGATCCCCCAAAGTGGATGCCACTGTTCGAGTTTTCGGGCTAAGGGTATCTTTTCTTCGCGCATTACCTCGCCCAGACGCATCTCGGCTGCGTAGTCGCGCTCGCGGTTCGCGGTCGGGATGAACGGATAGAAGCGTCCCAGCTTGTAGTTGTACAGCCAGTAGGCGGGTCGGTTCTGGTACTCGAACAGGAAGACTGCGGCCAGAAGGCGGTCGGCGAATCCGTGCTCAATGATTGTCTCGGCTGTGGTGTGTATGAGGCTGACCAGGTCCTCAAAGTCAGGATCGTCCAATATCGTCCAGCGTGTGCCGAATTCGTCGTCGGCTATTCGGAAGCGCGTTCCGGTGGCCCTTCCGCTGAGGTCGAGCAGTGTGCGAAGTTCAGCGCTCAGATTGTCGAAGTAGGATGACTCGACCGGATTGACCACGAGTCCGGCCATACGCGTAGGACGCAGGTCGCTTCTGGCTTCAAGACTATGCGTCGCCCCGATTATCGAAAAGAACTCCTCTTTCCGCGGGGCCTTCAGCTTGGTGTGTCCGAAGATGGCGGTGAAAATTCCCAAGTCTGTCTCCTCCGGCGCTATGCCCTGAACCGCCTGGCGCTCTCCAGTTCGCGTTGCATCTCTCTCAGCTTCTCAATTCGGCTCTCAGTGGAAGGGTGGCTTGAGAACAGGCTCGCGATTCCTTCTCGAGACAGGGCGGGGGTGAACATCAGGGCGTTGGCGTGACGGACTTCGCGCAGGTCCTGGTCCGGTATGCGGTACATATCGTTGCTTATCTTGGCAAGAGCGGAGGCAAGCTGCATCGGCGCCCCCGTGACGATAGCGCCTCCGCGGTCGGCGGCGTATTCGCGGTATCGGGACAGCGCCATAACCAGAAGCTGGGCCGCGAAGTATACGACGATCGTCCCGGCGTAAACCGCCATCATCACCAGCATCACGCTTCCTCCGTCCCCATCGCGGCGGTCGCTTCCTCCGAAGCCTCCGAACAGGCTCATCCAGAACAGCATCTGCATCAAGTATCCGGCCATTATCACTATCAATCCCGCCCATGTCATGACGGCGACATCGCGGTTCTTGATATGGGCAAGCTCGTGTCCCAGCACGGCTTCAACCTCTCTATCGTTCAGGCGCGCGAGCAGACCGCGCGTCACGGCGACCACCGCGTTGTTCGGATTGCGGCCGGTGGCGAAGGCGTTTGGAACGTGGGTATCCATGACCGCGATCTTTTTAGGCTTAGGAATGTCATACATCTGCGCTATCCGCTCGATGGCAGCGTGCAGCCACGGCTCTTCCTGAGCGGATACCTCGCGCGCGCCGGTGGACATGAGAACCAGCTTGTCGGACATAAAGTACTGGATTAGGACTCCTATCAGAGCGAAACTCAGTATCAGAATGGGCGAGATGCCGGCCCAGAACAGCAGGCCCATAAAGAGAACCCAGACTCCGGCCAGCATGAACATAGTAAAGAACATTCGCAGGGTCAGGCCGGTGTCCCTGCCATAGCTTCGCTGCCTCATATTCGCAAACCCCCCGCGAGGGCCGGACGCCTCAGCCCGGCGCGTCTTTGTTCTATTATAGTCTAAAGCCTTTCTGAGCGTAAGCTCTGCTTAGTAGAACGACGAACTGGGCGGATGGGTTGCGAGGTTTCCGACTTTCGGATACGGGTTACGCCGCCCGTCTGATTTCGAGGCGGTCAGCGAGCGGGCTGCACGAGCTCTATCAGCACATCGTCCGGGCCCTCTATATACGCCAGGCGGGTTCCGCCCGCGACCTCGGTTATCGGCAGGACAACTCGGACTCCGGCCTCTTGCAGGCGCGCGATGTCCGCTTCTATGTCGTCCACGTCAAAGCCGAAGTGTTCCAGACCAAGCCTGTTCAACTCCGCGCTCGCCCTCTCATCGGACGACCCCTCAGGCTTGGAGGATATGTTGAGTCTAACCGGCCCGCCCGCGTCCATGCTGACTGTGATAGTGCCGGGCATCACCTCTCTGGACGAGAGCAGTCTGGCGCCGAAGTGTTCGGTGTACCAGGCCGCGGACGCGTGAGGGTCGGCCGACCTTATGTGAACGTGATTGATAGAGTACGGCATTGGGATACGCTCCTTCGCGATCTTGTTTCGGGCGCGTCCGAGCCTCTCCGGACGCGCGAGCGGCTTCTAAAGTATGCGGCCGCCGGGCATATTCGTCCACGCGCTCATCTCGTGAGCGAAGGTGACAGCCTCGGCTTCGCATACGTAGTCCGGACTGAGCTGGTCAATTGAGGTCGCGCCGAGCAGCGCCATAGCGACAATCAGTTCATCTTCCAGTATCTCAAGCATACGAACGACGCCGGCCTGTCCATCCGCGGCCAAGCCCCAGCCCTGCAACTTGCCAAGCGCTACGGCGCGCGCTCCGAGAGCGACCGCCTTGGCGATGTCCGCGCCGCGCTGGACGCCGCCGTCAACAACGATTTCCGCTCTGCCGTCAACGGCTTCGACGACCTCGCCGAGCATCTCCATAGACCCCTGTCCATGGTCAAGCTGACGACCGCCGTGGTTGGACACCCATACCACGTCAACGCCGTGATCCGCCGCTATCTTCGCATCCTCGGCGGTGGCGATTCCTTTCAGCATGAAGGGAAGGCCCGCGCGGCTCTTTATCTTGTCCACAGTGTCCCAGGTGACAGACGCGGAGTGCGTTGGGTCGAACGACCTGCGCCTTGTGGGAGGCGTCCAGCGTGTCAGCAGCGGACGCTCTCTGCGGCTGTAATGCGCGGTGTCCACGGTTATGCACAGCCCAATATAGCCCGCGTCGAGAACGCGCGCTATCATCTCATCCACCCATCCCCAGTCGCCATGAATGTATAGCTGGAATACTTTAGGACGATCGGCGGCGGCGGCGATTTCCTCAAGGCTCGGCTCAGTTACCGAACTGACGACGTGCATTATCCCGAACTCGGCGGCGGCTCGCGTGGAGGCCGCGCCGCCCTCGGGATTGAACTCCTGCAGCGACCCGATAGGGGCGAGTAGGGCAGGTATCCGAAGGTCGCCGCCGAGGAAAGTGGTGGAGGTGTCCACGCTGGAAACATCCCTCAGTATCCGTGGGCGGAAGGCTAGGCGGTCGAACGCCAGCCTGTTGCGGCGCATCGTCGTCTCGGACTCCGACGCGCCCACGAGATAGTCCCAGGCGCCCTGAGTCAGGTTCTTTCTCGCCCTTTGGACTATCTCCTCATTGCTCAAGAATTGTGATGACACGATTGTCTCCTAGTCTGTCTGGATCTGGTTGCGCCGAATCAAGTCGGCAAGCATACCCTAACACCGCAACTCGAATGCGCTCAACCCGACGAGTCCGCAATTCGGAGTAGCGAATTGCGCGACAGGCTATCCGAACGCGGGAGCCGCGTCGCAATGGCGCCCTGTGCGAGCGTCGCGGCTTCCTGATAATCTTAGCGCAAATCACAGACGGAGGAACGCATTGCCGAACTACGAACACATTCTATACGAAGCCAAAGGCCCGACGCGGCTGATTACTCTTAACCGTCCGGAGACGCTGAACGCCATTACCGAGCCGATGGAGGCGGACCTGCACGAGGCGCTGGACTTGGCGGAGGCGGATCCCGATGCGCGCGCAATCATAATCCAGGGGGCGGGCAGAGCGTTCAGCTCCGGGTACGACATCGCGTCGTTCGGCGAGACGGACCCGGTGTCCATGATTCCGAAGGGGGCGAGCGCGGCGGATCACGTGTCGCGATGGTTCTACCACGATAGGAATATGCTGAAGAACCAGACGCACATTTTGGAATTGTCCAAGCCGGTCATCGCGTGCGTGCACGGGTGGTGCATGGGGGGAGGGACGTGGCTATCGCTGACATGCGACATGACGTTCTGCTCTGAGGACGCTGTGTTCGCCCAGCCGGAGGTGCGCCAGATCTCGAACACTAGCTTTCTGTGGGTTCTGATGGCAGGATACAAGAACGCGCTGCGATACTCGCTTACCGGCGATCACATAGACGCCAAGGAAGCGTTTAGAATCGGCCTTGTCAACGAGGTGTTCTCGGACAAGGACGCGATGATGGAAGAGGCGTTCAGGCTTGCCGAGAGGATAGCGAAGATAAGCCCTGAAACGGTGGCTGCGAACAAGTATGTGGCGACGCTGGGGCTGGAGATGATGGGACTGCGCAACGCTATCACCGCCAACTGGCTGCTGTCTTCGATCGCCCATTCCTCACAGAGGCCGGACTACAATCGTCGGGAGATGCTAGAGGCGGCGATGGGGCGCGGGATGCGCGGCTTCCTAGAAGTTCGGGACGGCCCGTTCAGGCCGGAGCCATTCGGGCCGCGGTCGGAGGGCGGAGAGTAGAGACCTTTCATGTATATACGGGGATTGAACCAGATTCTTGGCGTCTTCGTTTCCTTGACCCGCGTTTCGGCGCAAATCTATAATCTACGCTAACGTCGCGCGCTGGCGACCGGAGTTCTCATGAGCGAAACAGACATAACTACGCGGATACACGAGCTTAAGTCCAAGGCGTTGGACAGTCTTGGTTCGGCGGGGGACCTCGAGGCGTTGGACGACTGGCGCATAGCGTATCTGGGTCGGCGCGGAGAGTTGACGCGGATCCTGCGCGGTCTGGGATCGTTGCCCCCGGACCGGAGGCCCAGAGCCGGGGCCGCCGCGAACGCGCTTCGACAGGCGCTCGAAGAAGCCCTTTCCGCGAGGCGGGGCGCGCTCGATAGGGCGGCGTCTGAATCCGCTCCCGAGGACGCCATAGACGTTACGCTGCCCGGATGGCCGGCGCCTAGAGGCGGAATTCACCCCACTACCCGGATAGTGAGGGAGATATGCGCCGCGTTCGCCTCAATGGGGTTCAGTGTCGTGGAGGGCCCGGAGATAGAGTGGGACCGCTACAACTTCGAGATGCTCAACATCCCCAAAGACCACCCGGCGCGCGATATGTGGGATACGCTCTGGATTGACTACGAGGACGAGAGTGGCGAGCGTCCCATGCTTCTGAGAACTCACACATCGCCTATGCAGGCGCGGACGATGGAGGCGACCGACCCGCCGGTGCGCGTCGTCGTGCCGGGCAAATGCTATCGCTACGAGGCGACCGACCCCAGACACGAGTGGCATTTCTACCAGATAGAAGGGCTCGCCGTGGATAGGGGAATCACTATGACCGACCTCAAAGGCACATTGTACGAGTTCGCTAGACGCATTTTCGGAGTGGAGCGCAGAGTGCGATTCAGGTGCGACTACTTCCCGTTCGTCGAACCGGGAGTGGATATGTCCATTGACTGCTTCCTGTGCAATGGCCAGGGGTGCCGCGTATGCGGCGACACGGGCTGGATAGAGATAATGGGCGCGGGCATGGTGCATCCGAAGGTGCTGGAGGGCGTCGGGTACGATCCCAATATTTACACCGGCTTCGCGTTCGGGATGGGGCCGGAGCGCATCTCTATGCTGAAGCACGGAATTGAGGACATCCGGTTGTTCTATTCGAACGACCTGCGCTTCCTGCGCCAGTTTAGCTAACGTCAGCCGACCGGCCGCTCACAGATTGCACAGGGCGACCGGGTGGTCGCCCCTATTTATTTTGAGAAGAATGCAGAAGAGGATGATATGCTAATACCCGTCTCATGGCTCAGAAAGTACGTTCCCGTAACAGACTTGCCGAACAACCTCGCTCATAAGCTCACGATGGCGGGGGTAGAGATAGGCGACGTGGAGACCATCGGCGAGAACTGGGACCCCGACAAGATAGTCGTCGGACACGTCCTCGAGATCTCTTCCCACCCGAACGCCGACCGTCTGAGTCTGCCCACGGTGGACCTAGGCGGCGAAACGGCCACCGTCGTATGTGGAGCGCCCAATGTCGCGGCGGGGCAGAAGATAGCGTTCGCCAGAGAGGGAGCCAGGGTATTCAGCCCGCGCTCGGGCAAGCTCGAAACGCTGAAGCGCGCCCGCATTCGCGGGGTCGAGTCCGCGGGCATGGTCTGTTCCTCGCTGGAACTGGGACTTGGCGAAGACCACGACGGCATACTGACGCTGGACGAGGACGCGCCTGTGGGCGTTCCGCTTGCCGAATACTTGGGCGACGCCGTTCTGGACGCTGAGGTTACATCCAACCGGCCTGATTGTCTGTCCATACTCGGGATAGCGCGCGAGGTCGCCGCTATAAGCGGCGAAGACGTCTCCGAACCGGACCGCTCGTACCCTGAGGAAGGGGATGACATAGAGAACCGGGTCACAATCGAGATAGCCGATCCGGACCTGTGCTATCGCTACACTGCCAGCCTCGTGGCCGGCGTGAAGATTGGGCCTTCGCCTTCTTGGATGCAGGACGCGCTTATAAAAGCCGGCCAGCGTCCCATAAACAACGTGGTGGACATCACCAACTACGTCATGTTGGAGTACGGACAGCCGCTTCACGCATTCGACTTCGACAAGTGCCGCGACAACACGATAATCGTCAGGGCGGCGCGGGAAGGGGAGACTCTGACCACGCTGGACGGCGAGGTGCGGGAGCTCAGACCGCCCATGCTCACCATCGCCGACTCGCGCGACGCCGTTGGACTGGCCGGCGTGATGGGCGGCGCGAACTCGGAGATGACCGAGCGGACCGCCGCCGTCCTGTTGGAATCGGCTAGCTTCAACCCTGTCAACACACGCAGAACGCGAACCGCGCTCGGTATGCGCACCGACGCGTCGGACAGGTTCGAGCGTGACATACGCTCGGCCCTCGCGCCCATAGCGCTGCGCCGCGCCACCAAACTTATCGTCGAACTCTGCGGAGGAACAGCCGCGAAAGGCATCATAGACCTCTACCCGACGAAACGGGAGCCGCCCACCGTCAAGCTCAGCAGGTCTCGGATAAGGCAGGTACTCGGCGTTGACTACCCGACTTCGAAGATAAAACGGACGCTCTCTTCGCTCGGATTCGAGGAAGCGGAAGAGCCGGGCGGACTGATAGATCTGATAGAGACGCTGGAAGCGGGACCGTCGTCGGAGCGAACGGATACATTCTGGCTGAAGGTCCCGTACTGGCGCTCGGACATCTCCATCGAGGACGATCTTGTGGAGGAATTGGCGCGCATCATCGGCTACGACTCCATGCCTACCACCATGCTGTCCGGATCCATACCCCACTGGCAGCCTCAGCCTATGACCCAACTCAAGGATACGGTTCGCGACCTGCTGGCCGCCGCCGGAATGCAGGAAACCATCTCATACTCGCCGACGACTCTCCGGAACCTCGACGCGGTAAACGCGTTGGACGAGTCCAGCCCGCCGCTCCGTATCGCCAACCCGCTCAGCCGGGAATGGGAGTATATGAGAACCAGCCTGAGGTCGAACGTCCTGAACACGCTCTCGTACAACCGCCGGATAGCCCAGGGCGAGGGAATCCGCATATTCGAGGTGGGCCGAGTCTATATTCCCAAGCCGGAGGCGAAAGAGCGAGGCCTTCCCGAAGAGCGAGAGATGTTGGTTGGCGTCGTGTCCGGCCCCAGGTTCGGCGCGTCGTGGATAGCGGCGGACGCGAATATGGGGTTCTTCGACGCTAAAGGTGTCTTGGAATACGTCTTCGCCGCGCTGGGAGTTGAAGTCTCATACGAACCGTCGGAAGACTCGATTCTTCAGCCCGGAAGAACCGCGAAGTTGACCTCCGGCGGAGTGACTCTGGGTGTCATAGGCGAGGTCCAGGGCAGAGTACTGGAGCATTTCGATCTTGACGCTCATCCGGCCGCGATGTTCGAGATAAGTATGGACGCGCTGCTGTCGGTTATCGGTGGCGTAAGCCTGACATACCAGAGCTCCAGTCGCTATCCAGAGTCCTACCGCGACCTCGCGATTGTCGTGGACGAGGATGTGCCGGTGTCCAGCATTCGAGAGATAATCGAACGACACGTGCTCGTGGTTCGCAGCGCGCCGTTCGATATATACTCCGGTGAGGGTGTGGCCGAAGGCCGCAAGTCGGTCGCCTTCCGCGTGGTATTCCAGTCCGACCGGGGAACACTGACCTCGCAGCAGGTTGACCGCTTCCAGAACGACATACTCCGCCAACTCAGCCGCAACTTCAACGCCGAACTACGGGGCTGACTACGGGGTCATAGCGCACGCTGAAATACATGAAAGCCGCTGCCCAAACCTCTGCGGACACCCGCTCGACATGGAATACGACTGGCAGAGTCGGATTTCGACATTCGCGCTTCGTCCATCCCAATGTGTCCGTGGAAGAGCGCAGCATAGAAGACGAATAGCGCAAGGTCATTCTGATACATGGACTTCTCTTACCGTTACACCTCCGAACAACAGGACTTCCGCCGCGCCGTATCCGCGTGGTTAGAGCGGAACGCCCCGGCCGACGCCGACGCGTTCTACGACACGACCGAAGGAGCGGCGGCGCTCGCCCGACTTTCACGCGAGGTAGGAAGCAAGGGCTGGCTCGCGCCCTCCGAGTCCGCGGAAAACGGCGGGGCCTCGCTGTCGCCCGACCTGACCGTCATAGTTCTGGAAGAATTGAACCGCCGGGATCTGCTTCCGCTGGCGCAGGGCGAGGCGCAGGCTCTCAGGACGGCCCTGCTTAACTGGGGAACGGTATCGCAACAGACCCGGCTGGTTCGATCCCTGTCGAGAGGGGAACAGACTGTCTGGCGGCATGACGTCTCCATTTCGCGTCGCTCGGCCGGCTCGGTCGCCCTCAATTATGACTCCGTTGGACTGACCGCGCGGCCCGACGCCGACGGATACATAGTCAACGGACGCGGCCAGTTCCGCGGTCTCGGCGATGCCCCCGGCATACTGTGGACTGTCGCCCTGATAGAGTCCGACGAAGCTGAACCTCTGCCCGTGTGCCTGCTCGTGGACGCCGCGTCACATGGCATTGCGCTCGCGCCTTCCCGAACGCTGTCCGCGCTCGCCCCGCGTCCCGTACGCTTCGACGACGTATGGGTGCTGCGAACCGACGCGCTGGGGCCGGAGGGCGACGGCCATCTCGTCATAAGCGCGCAGGTCTCGCTCGACCCGAACGCCGACCTGCCCGGCCGGGTTGAGACCGAGACGGACGCGCTGCTCAACTACGCGCGCCGTACCCGGTCCGGCGGCAAGCCGCTCAGCGCCGACCCGATACACGCGCGCATACTGGTGGAAGCGTACATCACGAGTCGGGTTTCGCGCCTTCTCAGGATGCGGGCGGCGTGGGAACGGGGCCAGGACGGTCAGACGGAGCGGGCCGACGCGCTGGCTTCCCTATGGCGTCAGACTGCGGCGTCTGAACTGTCGGACACGGCGCGGCAGGTTGTCGGGCCTCGCGCGCTGCTGTCTTCGGACGACCCGCAGTCCGCTGACGCCGGACGGTTCGAGCGGCTGAGCCGACGCGAACTGGCAGAGCGCGAATCGGGGCCGTCCGGCGACGCCGACCGCGAGGCGCTGGCGTCGGAACTCGGTCTCGGGAATAAAATTTCTGATTAGTGATTGTCTGGGGATAATCAGATATTTCAGTGTTGATGAAATTAAACAACCTAATAATATCTCTGCTATAGTTTAGTGGATATAATATCTGGAGGAGGTGACCACATGGAAAGTTTGAAGGAATCCCTACACAAATTTGATGCTATACGAGATGGAGATACTATACTTGAAGATATCGTACCCAGGGTGCAGCCGAATTTTGCAACCGGGTCAATATTCCAGAAAATCTCCCCCAGAATTGTTAGAACCTTGCAGGGTAAAGGAGTGCAGTGCCTTTACGAACATCAGGGTGAGGCAATAACTAAAGCATTACAAGGTAATAATGTCGTGCTTGAAGCACCGACTGCCAGTGGAAAAACTTTATCGTTCTCTATACCCATGATGCAGAGCCTACTCGAAAAGCGTGGGGGACACGCGCTAATGATTTATCCTATGAAAGCAGTAGCACATGATCAACGTGCACAGCTTATTGACTTGCTCCAATATGTAGAACTGGAGTCATGGTCTTATGACGGAGACACTGACCAGGAGCATAGAAAGCTACTCCGTGAGAATCCACCTGATATCCTAATTACCAATCCTGAAATGCTTCAGTACACATTTCTCGCTCATAATAGAATATGGCAAGAATTCTTAAAAGATCTCAGATTTGTTGTTATAGATGAAATGCATGAATATCGGGGGTACTTTGGGTCTAATATGGCTCTCTTACTACGTCGTTTTGCACATCACTTATTATCAATAGGCGCCTCACCACAATATTTCCTTGCTACTGCTACATGCGCCAACCCTGAAGAACACGCTAAAAACCTCACGGGACAAGATTTTGAAATTGTCAGAGCTTCTGGAAAGATTTCTCCACAACGCTCATTCATGTTTATTGATCCTGATATACCTGACTTTCAGTTCTACAATATATTTCGCTTACGTATCAGAAATGCTGCGTTGGCCTGTATGGCAGAAGGTAAATCTGTCATTGTATTCTGCCCAACTATAAGATTCGCAGATTGGTGTTACGATTCAGCCCTTCGAGAATGTGAAGATAATGGACTAGACAAGAATGCGATAAAACTGTTTAAGTCTGGCATAACATCGGATGAAAAATTTAATGTCCAACAGGGAATGAAAGATGGATCAATAAAAGTAGTGTTCTCTACCAATGCTTTGGAACTGGGAATAGACGTGGGTGGGCTGGATGGCGTGATACTTGCAGGGTTTCCTGATACTGTGATGTCCGCATGGCAACGTATAGGTAGGGCCGGACGAGGTTGGGACAAGGATGCGTTTGTCCTATTTTATGCTATGAACAATCCAGTTGATAAATTCCATGCAGCAAACTTACAGGCATTCTTGAACAAACCATTGGATGAAATAGTCGCCGATCCTGGAAATGAGGAACTCATACAGAATCATAAATCTTCATTTGTGTATGAATCAGATGGCAAACTTGCTGATTTCTCTGAATCCATTCTGGGCAAGATGCTCTATGACTCAGTGAGAGATATAAGTCCATCATCAGTGATGAAGGGATACTCACCTCATCGAGCTCTGACTTTGCGCGGGGACGGTGGAAGAACTTGGACGCTAAAACATGGTAATGAAGAAGTCGGAACTATGTCTGAATACCAGCGATTCCGCGAGGCTTATTTAGATGCTATCATTCTTCATGTCGGACGCAAATATAAAGTAGACAGTGAAACTATCGGTTCTACTGCGAACGAAATCGGACTTGTTGATCCTGATGCTCCTTATTTGAGAACAGATGCTTTTTTCCTAAAGATATTGACAATAAATGATGTCTTCCAGGGCTACCGTTGGAATAGTCAGATTGCGATTCACTTGGGTAAAATAAATCTTTATGAAGCACTTAATACGGTCAGTGTAGTCGATGATAGAAGCGAGCAAGTAGTTCGTAGATATAACCCCACAGGACATGCCAAGTCATCTACTACATATGCATTTTGGGTAGATTTGAGCACAGTTGAAAAAATCTCTGACGAAGCATTGGTGGCATTTGAGCAATTGCTCCGTCTAGGTTCTATATTCACAATACCAGCAGATATGCATGACACAACTACACACTCCGACATAACAGATAGGCGAATTTATCTCATAGAAAATTATCCTGGTGGAATTGGAATAGTCAGGAAAGCCTTTGAGCAATTACATAAGATACTGCAGGCTGGCATGGATGTGGCTCGAGGATGTAAATGTGCCCGGGGATGCCCCAACTGCATCATTCCCCCACGGTACTATAGAGATAGGGATGCTATGGACAAGAATCAAGGTATCAATTTGGCCGAATTTGTGATACTAAATACTGACGGCTCGCCTGCAGAAAAATTTGCCGGCGGACTATGGGAAAAGGCGTAGAAAGGAATGGCCGTTCTTCGGAGATGTATTCGACTATCACTGAAGAACATCTGCACACTTGGAAGCAATAAAAGGGGCGGGTTCTAAATCCCGCCCCTTTTTTTCAGACTATGCTCGTTTCCCGCTCTAGCGCCAGTAGCGCGAGACGTTCTCCTCTTCCTTGGTCTTCATCTCCAAAAGGGCGGGCTTGCCCTCTAGGTTGGCGGCCAGAGCGCGCTGTATGGCGGGGGCTACCTCATCGGGGTCGCTGACCTTTTCGCCATATGCGCCGAGCCCGCGCGCGACCTCGGCGTATTCGCCGCCCAGCGCGTTGCTGTTCCAGCGCTCGGTGGCGTAAGGCATATGATCGTAGTAGTGGGTCATTACGCCGTTGTTCAGCACGACGGTCAGAATGGGAATCTCCGACCGCGAGGCGGTCTCGATATCCAGTCCGGCCATTCCGAAGGCGGCGTCGCCCATGATGTTTATGACCTGCTTGCCCGGTTCAGCCATCTTCGCGCCTAGCGCCAGTCCCAGCCCGTAGCCAAGCTGAGTGGACTTGCCCCATCCGATGTAGTTTCGGGGCGTCACCGCCGGCCAGAAGGGGACTATCTGCTCGCGCGGGTAGCCGGAATCGTGCGTGATAATCGTCTCGCGGACGTCCACAGCCTTCATAAGCTCGGTAAACACGCGGTAGGGGCTGATGGGGACCTCGTCCGAGTTCAGGGACGGCGTCCACTCCGCCATCCACTCGCTCTTGACGCGCGCTATCTCGTCGCGGACGCCGTGAACGTCGCCTCGCCCATGCTCACCGAGTTGGCCCTTAGCCTCCTCTATCATCTGGCTCAGGACAATCTTGGCGTCGCCTATCGCGCCGTAGTCCGCTCTGTGGTCCTTGTTCACGTCGTCGGCGCAGTTGGTCGAATGCGCGAGAGTCACCCCGGAGGGCATAGGCGCGTTGAAGTTGGAGATAGTGAAACTTGTGCCCATGCCGAGAACCAAGTCGGTCTTTTCGAGGAAGCGCTGGCACATAAGCGTGCCGGATGACGCGCCCGTGCCGAGCGCGAGCGGATGGTCTTCGGGGAAAGCGCTCTTGCCCGCGAGCGTGGTCATCACCGGGATATTGGTGAGCTCCGCGAACTCGACCAACTCGTCGGTCGCCTCCGCGTACATGACGCCCTGTCCGGCGTTGATTACCGGGTTGTCGGCGGCTAGAAGCGCGGTCACCAAATCGCGAACGTCCTCGGCGCTCGCGCCCGACCTGAACTTCCTCACAGGTTTGTAGCTGTCCACCAGCGCGTCGGGTATATCCTGGACCATCACGTCGCGCGGCAGTTCGAGCAGAACCGGGCCAAGCCTGCCGTGCTTCAGCTGAGTGAACGCCATCGCCATAAGTTCAGGGATGCGCTCTATCTTGTTGACCAGCGCCATCCACTTGGTAATGCCGCCGTAGTTCTTGACAGCCTCAAAGTTGGGATGGACGTCCATGCTGTTCAAGGGCTGTCCGCCGGGCAGACATAGTATCGGGACCGAGTCGGCGAACGCCTGGGCGACCCCGCCGAAAGCGTTTTCGGAGCCCGGCCCTGTCTGCATGGTGAATACGCCGATAGTGTTTCCGTTCTTGATTCGGCTGAAGCCGTCGGCCATATTGACGCCGGCCCGCTCCTGCCGAGACAGGATGGGGCGTATGCCCTCACGCGCGCAGGCGTCAATAAGGGACTGAGCGGGGAACGCGGCTATCCACTCGACGCCCTCTTTCTTGAGTATTTTGGCTATTGCCTGGTCTCCGTTCAATATTCATTCTCCTTGATGTTGGTTTTCACAGTTTAGTTGTCAGCGCCGTGGGGCGGCAGTGAGCGAAGTTCTCGTGGAGACGTGTCTATGGGCTCGATCAAGTTTATTTCTCTGCTTGACTGAACTCCCAGTTCTTTGAATTTACGCGCGGACGGAAGAACCCTGCTCTCAAGCGAACCCACACTCCTATTGAAATGTTGAACAGTTTGGTTCAACGAATGTCGCACCTTGCCTACATTGTCTGCGAATGTGTAGAGTCTATCATGGAGTTCTTGCCCCAAATCGCCGATCTTCGCGGCTTTTTCCGCTAGTTTATCTTCTCTCCATCCCATTTCGACTGTCTTGAGTAGAGCCACCAACGTGTTTGGGGGTGGTTATGATTACTTTCTGCTGCATTGCCCGGTCGAAGAGTTCCGGATCGCGCTCTAACGCGGGTTGAAGCAGGAATTCTCCTGGTAGAAACATAACTACAAATTCGGGGGATCGGGTCAGAGAACTCCAGTAGGCTTTGCTGGAAAGCTCTTTGGCTCGGTCGTTCACCTGTGATGCGTGTTGGTTTAGTAGTTTTTCCCGCTCGTCATCGGTCTGGGAGTTGACAGACTCTTGGTAGGCTTTCATGGGAGTTTTAGCATCCACAACGATTGTACGACTGCTCGGCATGCAAATGACCATATCCGGTCTTTCAGACTTCCCGTCTTTGGATTTGATGTCAACCTGTTCGACGAAGTCGCAGTAATCGGACATACCCGCGAGTTCTACCACGCGGCGCAGTTGAATTTCACCCCACGAACCACGCCCTTCAGGTCTTTGGAGAGCGCTGGTTAGATTTCGTGTCTCTTGTTCAAGAGCTTTATTGCTGCCGGCCAGGGTTTCGATCTGCTGCTTGAGACTGCCCTGTGAAGTGTTGCGGGCTTCCTCGATACGCTTGAGTTCGTCCGAGAGAGGCTTGACCAGTTCGCGCACAGCGTCCTTGCTGAAGTCGAAGTCGGTTTTGGCTCGTTTGACCAGCGTTCCGATTTTCTCATCGGCGGTGGCGAGGAAGGTCTCGTTGTTGTTGGCGACTACTTCGGACGCCATAACCTTGAACTGGTCTAGCAAGGTTTTCTCAATGTCGGTCTGTTCGGCAAGCCGTTTGTTAGCCGCGCCTAGCTGCGCTTGCAACTCAGAGGCCCTGTTGGCATTTTCACTAGCCTTGCCCTGCCAATTCTGGGCTTCTACTTTCAGTTCTGTATTGGTCCGGCCGGAATCCTCAATCTTTTGGTTGGCTAAGAGAAGTTGCGCTTCGAGCCCCGCCACCTTTGTCCTGCCGTCAATCGCCTGATCTTGCCAGTCATTGGATTCTTGCTGGAACTTTAATTTCGCTTGCTCTATTTCCTCTATGCGCTGTCTGGCAAATTCGGCTTCGGCTTCCAAGCGAGACACATTTCCGCTCGCCCTTAGTTTCATTATGATCCAAGCGATTAGAAAACCGATGAATAGGCCGACTATGAGTACCAGAACTGCTTCCATGAAGTTCCTTTCATTTTCTAGGACTTACGCAGTTGAGTAGGAAAATCAGCTTGGGCATAAGCTATTCCAGCTACGAAATAGCTTCCCACTGCGTAACTCATATTTACATATCTAGTATCTGGCGAAATACGCGATGAATTAGATGTCGTCGCCTCGGTCCCGGATGAACAGTCGCGCTCTTGGAGGGCGAATCGGAGTGTCTCCGTCGGGTGGCGGGATGTTTTCGAGAAGAGCTATCAGCGTCTTCACGTCCGATATGCCTTCCCTGACGTCCACTTCGGGCATCCGGGCTTCGTAGGAGTTGGCGTGAAGGCTTTCGGCCACGCTAAATAGTCGTCGAACCTGGCTTTGTCCCGCCTCGTCCGCTATGCGGCTGTTGGCGTAGCGCAGGTCTCTATGGTCCATGTGATCTAGTCCGCGCACGACGGACAACGCCCTGACGTATTGAGCCGCGGCTTTCCAGGCTTTTTCCGAAGCTTGGAGGAAGTCCCCCTTGTCGAACTCGGCGTCCGCCTGTCGGATGTAGCGGCGTCCGGTTCGCCGGTATTCCTTAGCCAAGGCTTCGGGTGTAGTGTAATCGGTTGTCATTTGTGAGCGATTTCCCCAGATATTTTGAGCCATCGCCACCGTCGCCGTTTAGGCGCGACCGAGGATGGCTCATTATAGCAATATAGCGCCTGTCCGGGGGTCAAGCGGCTATCTCACCCTTGCGAACTTCTGGAGGCGCATACCGTCCAGAACCTCGCCTATATACATATCGCCGCGCGAGTCCACCGCGACACCGTGCGGCGCCCAGAACCGGCCCGCCTCGTGGGTGCGCTCACCGCCCCACTGCGAGAGAACATCGCCCTCGTCATCTATGATAGTCACTCTTCCCTGCAGTTCAGGGACATATATCTCGCCTTCGGGTCCGACGCAGACATCGGTAGGCTGGCGGAATCCCGTGAACATCTGCTGGAACTCCCCCTCTTGGTCGAAAACCTGAATGCGGTCGTTCTCGCGGTCGCACACCAGAACGAACCCATCATGGTCAATGCCGACCCCGTGCGGCAGATGGAAATCGCCGGGGTTCACCTTCCCCGGCAGCCCCCAGGAAAGCAGCAGGGAACCGGTGGCGGTGTAGCGATGCACACGGCTGTTGCCGTAGCCGTCCGAGATGAATATATCGCCCTCGTCCGATACGGCTATGCCTGTCGGAAGGTTGAACGGGCCCGCGGCTCGCGGCACAGGTTCGGCGTTGGAAGTATAGCCGGTGTCCGACGACGCGCCCGTGCCAATCTTTAGGGTCATTCTGCCGTCCGGAGAATACCTCATAACCACGTGCGCGTCGCGGTCCGCGAGATAAACGCTGTCATCCGGGCCGATATGAATCCCGTGAGGACCGGCGAACACCTCATCCCATGTGTTCAGAAAATTGCCATCCCTGTCGAAAACCATCAGTTGATGTTCGCTGCGGTTATAAGCGTAAACGTTGTCATTGCTGTCAACAGCGACTCCGGCCACCTGATGCCACTCATAGCCTTCGGGCAGCTTGCCCCAGCCTTCTACCAGTTCGTACTGATAATCCCCTTGTCCGTAAGTCATGGCGTGTCCTCCAAATGCGGATGCGTCCGAATCCCATTCGGGATTGCGGCGTGAACTCTCTCCCAGTTCCCAGCGTACTATACGATTTAGCGTTGGGACGGTCAAGTTGACAGCGCTCACGGAAGCGCGACGGGCTTTTGCGCTTTTCTCAGGAATCAGAATCGCTTGCAATCCTCTTTTCGATAGGATACAGTGGGCGAAACCACATTTGCGGAGCGAATAACAGTAATCAGTGGAGGCAATATGATGTGTAATTGCACATGTATCACGGCTGGGCTGAGCGCAACCACCGCAGTCGCACAGATCCGGCCAGATGACAAACCCCCAGCATTGGTAACCATCGAGCGCGAGCCGATGATAGGCGAGACTCCCCAGCGAGTCTTCAACCGGTGGCTCACCCCCAACCCTCTCTTCTACGTCCGAAACCACTTCTCCACGCCGAACATTCACTGTTCCGACTGGAAACTCCATATTGACGGCCTCGTCTCTCGGAACTCCGAACTGACTCTCGACCAATTGAAAAACCTGCCGCGCGTCACCATGCCCGTCACAATGGAGTGCGCCGGCAATAACCGCAGCGACCTCGACCCTCCCACACCGGGCAACCAATTTCAGAACGGAGCCGTAAGCACCGCGTACTGGGCGGGCGTCCCCCTCAAAGATGTTCTCCAGACCGCCGGAATAAAAGACGGAGTGAAGGAAGCGCTGTTCGAAGGACACGACTCCGGCGTTCCCGCTCCCGGAGAACCCGCTACACCCTATCTGAGAAGCCTTCCGATTGACGTGGCGATGCACCCGGACACCCTCCTTGCCTATGAGATGAATGGCGCCGCGCTTCCGGAGGAGCATGGACATCCGCTCAGGCTGATAGTGCCCGGCTGGTACGGCATGGCTTCGGTCAAGTGGCTGAAACGTATAACCTTGCTGGACATAAACTATGAGGGATTCTTCCAGACCGACCGCTACATTATCGAGGACGAGTCGGGCAGAGCCGTTCCACTGACCAGCATCGGAATAAAGTCCGTCATAGGGACTCCGGCGACTGGCGACGTCGTCCGCATGGGCGAGGTCTGCGTCAACGGAACAGCCTGGTCCGGAGGCCAAAGAATATCGGCCGTGGATGTGAGCTGCGACGGCGGCGAAACCTGGACACGCGCGGACATAGTCGGCCCCTCCGAACGCTACGCATGGCAGCATTGGCGCTATTCGTGGAGTCCGCCGGCTCCCGGAGACTACACCCTGATGTCCAGGGCGATTGACGCCCGCGGCAATGTACAGCCGATGAAGACCCGGTGGAACCGTCTCGGATACATGGTGAACGGAGTAAGGCCGGTGGCCGTAACCGTCCGCCGTTAGACACCGGATTGGCATCTAACGCGATTTGGTGTAACCTCACCAAACATCGAACCTACGATACATGGGGAGTGGGGGCTATTTTCGCCCCGCGCTCCTCTCCACCGACCCCTCGGAGGGAGGACTGAGATTATAGACCCCAGGTCCCATGTGTCGGCCATCGTTCACCGCTATACTGCCGCGCTCGCTTACCCCGATTACGTAACCCTGTGGACGGCGAGCCTTTCGTCGGGCGCCGCGGCCTGGGCGCTTATAGTCGCCAGGGGCTGGCTTGTCTATGACCTCACCGGAGGCGAATCGCTGTGGGTAGGGATAGTCACGTTCGCCGCGATGATACCGCGCGTGCTGATTCCCCCGTTTACAGGATACCTCGCCGACAGATTCAACAGGCGCAACATCATGGCCTGTATGTTCGCGATAAACCTCGTCCACAACATCGCGCTCGCGATCTTCGTGTTTCTGGGAACAATCGAGATATGGCACTTGGTGATCCTGTCGTTCGTGAACGGCTCTGCGCGCGCCGCCCAGATGCCCGCCGCGCAAGCCCTCATCCCCAACCTTGTGCCGCGCAACCTGCTGCTGAACGGAATCGCGCTCAACCAGGCGACGATGAACGGCTCCAGGCTGATAGGCCCACTCGCCATCGCGCCGTTGCTGTACTGGGTGGGCGTGGAAGGCGCGTTCGCGCTCTGCTCCGGCTTCTACGCCATCAGCCTCGTCCAGGCGCTCAGAATCAAGACATACTCTACGGGAGAGATAGACAAGCGTCGCAGTTTCATAAGCAACCTGCTCGAAGGGTTGCAATACGTCTATCGAACCCCGGTGCTGCGCGCGGTGGTCATGATGGCGCTGTTCCACTGCGGTCTCACCATGTCGTTTGAATCGCTGCTGCCCGTCCTCTCCGACACGCGACTAAACGCCCAAGACGCCGGCTTCAGCCTGCTCATGATGGCCGTCGGCGCGGGCGCTATGGTCTCGATAGTCCTGCTCGCCGGAATCACCAGCGAGACGCTCAAGGGAAAACTCTTTCTGAACCTCGGCGTCCTCAGCGGACTCGCCCCGGCCGTTCTGGCAATGTCCGTCAATATGCCGACCGCCCTGATAGCCGCCGGAATCATGGGCGCGACGCAGGCAGGTTTCATGACCCTCACCCACACGATGATCCAGTCGGTGACCGAGGACGGCGTTCGAGGCAGGGTCGGCGCGGTTTACTCTGTACACATAGGCGGCATGATGGCCTCCGCCAATCTCATAAACGGCTGGTTCGCGGACATTATCAGCTCGATGATGGCCTCTGCGAACCTGTTCGCCGGCACTGCGTTCGGAGATATGCTGAGCAGCAGCGGCGGCGCGTCCCTGCTGCTGATGGCCGGCGGAATCGCCTTCATCGTGTTCATGCTGGCGAGTTGGCAGGGCGCGACCATCAGACGCATATATCGCGGCGAAATGTTCTACTCACACGCCGCCGCCGACTGACCCGCCACCCTTTTTCGTGTACAATCAGACGCATACCCCACACGGATAAGGCATACGTGCTGTACAACACGTTCATACATATTCCGGGAATCGGCCCGGTCACCGAGCGTCAACTCTGGGACTCAGGCATACACACTTGGCCCGATTTCCTGACCGCCTGCAGTCTGCCGGCCAGGGCGCGCTCCGCCTACCGTCTCTCGCGGCCCATTCTGGCCGAATGCTCCGCCCGCCTCAAGAACATGGACGCAGGCTACTTCTCCGAGAACATCCCGAGCCGCGAGTCGTGGCGTATGTACGCCGACTTCAGGGCGAACGCCGCCTTCCTGGATATCGAGACCACCGGACTATCGCCCCGCTCCTCGATAATCACACTGGTCGGCATCCTGGACACCGAGGGATACCATCCTTTCGTTTACGACCGCAACCTGTCCGACCTGCGCGAGGCGCTGGAGAAGTACGACCTCATCGTGACCTTCAACGGCGCGACCTTCGATCTGCCCTTCATAGAGTATCACTTCGGTTCGGTATTCAAGCGCAAGATACACATTGACCTCAGGTTCCCCCTCCGACGACTCGGCCTGAAGGGCGGGCTGAAGTCGCTAGAACAACGCATGGGCGTCGGTCGTCCCTCCGAACTCTTGGCCCTGAACGGCTACGACGCCGTGAGAATGTGGCGTATGTGGACGCGGGGAAACAAGGGCGCCCTCGAAACTCTTATCCGATACAACGCCGAGGACGTCCTCTCACTGCCAAAGCTTGCCGAGATAGCCTACCGCAGAATCGCGGACAGCATCGGCGCGCCGTCGCCGTCGCTCGACCCGTGGACGTACCCGCAGGCCGACCTGCCGTACGACCACGACGTAATACGCGCGCTAAGCCATACCGGGTCCGCGCGATGAGGACAGCGTACATAGGCCGCGACTACGCCCTGCGCGTTCACGACACCTCGCGGCCCGACCCGGAAGACAGCGCCCTCAGCGTGCCGGGCCTGCGCTGTACATGGCCCGTCTGGTCGCCGGACGGGAGCGCGATAGCCTTTTCAGGATACTCCGGTGGAAGCGGTGGAAGCTCCATGCTGGGAGTGTACGTAACCGGCCGAGACGGCCCGGGACCGGGACTCATATACTCCAACGAGCCGGGCAGCGGCGAGATCGCCAGGGCCACGCCCCACTACTGCTCGTGGTCGCCGGATGGGTCGAGGCTCGGATTCGTCGCGCAGACGGGCAGGGGACTGACGCTTCATATATGGGACAGATCGGAAGAACTCGCGCCCCGCGCTGCGCTGGACGGCGGGCCGATGTACTTCGCGTGGTCGCCGGATTCCGCGCGACTCTACGCCCACTCGCTCCTGAAACACTACCTCATCGAGGCGTCCGCTCAACCCACGCCTCAGAGCTTCCCGGGAAGAAGCGGGCAATACATGTCCCCATCCTGGTCGAGAGAAAGCGGAAGCATCGCCTTCTTTCTGGACGGCGAGAGCGGAAAGCAGCGTCTCCTCGCCATCAACCTCAAAGACAAGTCGGCCAGGATGCTGACCGAGCTCTACGGGATAGCCGCCGTGGCGTGGAGACCCGGATATTCACAACTCGGAATGCTCAGGGAGACCATAGGAACCACTGGGTTCTACTCCGGCCTGTGGCTGGTTGACTACCGGGCGCGGGAGGAAGTTCAACTCGCAGACGACCCCGCGCTCGCCTTCTACTGGTCGCCGGACGGTTCCAGGGCGGCGTATGTTACCCCCTCGGATAGCGCGGAGGGCTCCCTGCGATTCTGCGTAGTGGAGGTAGAGAGCGGCGAGACCAACTACCTCTCCGACTTTGTTCCCAGCCAAGAGCAACTGATCCACTTCATGTTCTTCGACCAGTACGCCCAGTCTCACCCGGTCTGGTCGCCGGACGGAGGCTCTCTGCTGGTCTTCGGACAGCTTGGCTACCGGCTAATCCGCTCCGAACTGCCCACCGGCGAGTCGAACAGAGTCATCCTTATGGACGCCTACGGACGGGAAGCGCCCCGCGATATAGCCGCCGGCTTCATAGGCTGCTGGGGGCCGGACTGACCGGATAAGCGTCAGACTATCGCCTCTGCGGACAGCGAGTCAGCGAGCCGCCTCACCCGTTCAAGCGGAAACGCCTTCGGGCCAACCACTGTACACTTCAGCGACGCCGCCGCGACCGCGCTCCTCAGCGAGTCCTCCAACCCCGCTCCGCTCAGCCAACTCAGCGCATAGCCGGCCGAGAACGTCGCGCCCGCCCCGCACACATCCACCACGTCCACCTGCGGCGCTTCCACACGGATTAGCCCGTCTCCGTCCATGCCTACCGCGCCCCCCGAAGCCAGCGTCACCAGCGCGGTCGAAACTCCCTGTTCCAGCAGCAGGTTCGCCACCGCCTCGGCGTCCCCGCCAAGCTGCGACGGCTCGGTTACCGCCTGGCATATGGTCGCGTATGGCGCCAGAGACGCCAGCGCGTCCGCGTTCTGGTGTCCGTGCTCAATGTTCAGGAACACCGGCGTCTCCAGCCGACGCGCCTCCTCCATCGCCCGAAGTATGTGCGGCGCGTCATACCAGTCCACATACAACAGGCTCGCGTCCCGCAACGCCGACAGGTCGGTGTCGTCCAGCGTTTTCAGCAGTTCGGGGCGTCGGTTCCAATAATACGTTCTGCCGCCCCCGGAATCGGAAATATTCACCTCAAAGGGCGTTTCCAAGCCGGGCCTCAGATCGAACTTCCCCCTCACCCCCATACGTCTGAGCGTGGATACGGCTCTCCGGCCCGACTCGTCGTCGCCCAGCGCGCTCCCTGCCAGCTCCGTTTCGACGCCCCAGCGCGCCAGCAGTCCGGCGACGATAGCCGCGTCATCCGAGATGAACTCCGCCCCCTCCGTCCACACCGCGCCCGAATTCCATTCCGGCAGCTCGTCCACCAGCATCACCCTCGCGGGCGTTATCATGCCGAAGCAGACCACTTTGGAAGCGCTACCCATGACGCCCGTCTGTCCCCGATCCAGCTCTCACGCGCGCAACCCGTCACACATCTCTTGCTCATCATTCACCTTAGTCGGGGCTATGCCGACCGGTAGCCAGGCTAGATTAAGTCATCATCAGTGTCAATGATGAGAACCGACTTCCGGACTCCCGAGAGCTAAGGCTTAAACTGGCCCTCATCCATCTGGCTCAACTCCTCCACGGCGCTAAATGCATTCAGCCCCGACTCTCCATTCTTGGTCCGCTATTCAAAACCACACTACACACACGCTCCGGTCCTGTGCTACAATCCGAACATTGTATCTATCAACCGCGTCGGACTCGACGTCAACTAGCATAACATAAAGCGTAATTGATGATATGAAAACTCAGAAGTCCCAGAAAATTTTACCCTGCCATTACAGGCCTATGCAGGTGAACTATAGGTGAATCTTTCACCAGTCGTCACATGTCGCCCTCGCCTGTTGTCGCGGCGTCTTTATAAACCAAGCTATATGAATAAGCCCATCCCGCATTCGGCCCTCAGTCATTGTCGGCGCGGACAGGTTTTCTGAGCGAATCCGGACAACGAGCGCGGACGCATGGAGAGATAATCAAAAGGCCCTCGGATCTCGCCGCCAACTTTCATTAACTTCTGTCATACAGTATATTATTGGACGATGTGATTTAGAATGACGTCCGCCGCTTGGCGTGGCGATAATCCTAAGATGATACTCACTGGAGGTGATACATGGGCAACCGTCTTGAGGGCAAGGTTGCGGTAGTTACAGGCGCGGGTCGCGGCATTGGCCGAGGAGTCGCGCTTCTCATGGCCGAAGAGGGCGCAAAGGTCGTCGTGAACGACCTCGGCTGCGAAGTGGACGGCAGCGGAAGTTCACGGACCCCGGCCGACAGCGTCGTCGAAGAGATAAAGGCGCGCGGTGGCGAGGCCGTCGCCAACTACGACAATATGTCGCTCATGGAGGGCGGCGAAGCCGTTATGCAGCAAGCCGTTGACACCTATGGACAGGTGGACGCCTTGGCCAACTGCGTCGGCTCTCTGCGCGACAGAATGATATGGCAGATGACGCCCGACGATTGGGACAGGGTCATGCTCAACAACGTCAAGTCCGTCTTCACCGCGACCAAGTTCGCCTGCATCCTATTCAGGCAGCAGCGCGGCGGACGCATCGTGAACATGACATCGGACGCCGGTCTTGGCGACATGGGACGCTCCAACTACGCCGCCGCGTCCGAGGCGATTATCGGACTCACCCGCACCGTCGGGCGCGACATGGGACGCTACGGCGTCACCTGCAACGCCATCTCCCCCATAGTCGAGACTAGGCTGTTCCCCGGCTCGGTCGAAGAATACCGCGTGGCGTCCGTCGAAGGCCCCACACGCGACCGGCGCGCCGGAATCTTCACCCCGGAAAGCGTAGGTTGGGAAGGCGCGGGCTGGTCCGACGACCCCGAAAACGTCGCGCCCCTCGCCGTATACCTCTGCACTTACGCCTCCCCCAACATAAACTGCAACGTCTTCGGCGTGCGCGGCGGCGGCATCTATCTCTACTCCAATCCAAAAGTGGAGAGGGCAGTGCAGAAGTGGGGCAACTTCACAATGGAAGAGATGGACGTCCTTTTCCCAAAGATGATAGGAACGGGTTTCTAGGAGTAACCACATGGGCAACAGACTTGAAGGAAGAGTTGTAATTGTTACCGGAGCCGGACGCGGTATCGGCGCCGAGGTCGCCAAGTGGATGGCCGCCGACGGCGCGGCCGTAGTCGTGAACGACATTGGAGCCTCGCTGGACGGAATAGGGGACTCTAACGCCCCCGCCGAGCTCGTCGCCCAAGAGATACGCGACGCCGGCGGCGCGGCCATAGCCAACTTCGACTCAGTATCCGAGTACGAGTCCGCGGGACGGGTAGTGCAGTCCGCGATCGACAATTTCGGGCGTGTGGACGCGCTGTGCCACGTGGCCGGAATACTGCGCGACCGCATGGTATTCAACATGTCAGAGACCGAGTGGGACGGCGTACTGTCCGTCCACCTCTACGGCGCGTTCAACATGGTGCGAAACTGCGTTCCCCATATGATGAACCAGAAGTACGGACGCATCGTCCTGTTCTCCTCCGGCTCCGGCCTTGGCGCCTCCGGACAGGCGAACTACGCCGCCGCCAAAGAGGGCATGGTCGGATTCGCCCGATCCCTGTCCAAAGAACTCGCTCCATACGGCATAACCGTGAACGCGGTCTATCCCGGCGGAGCGACCAGAATGACCGCATCCATACCGGAAAGCACCACCCAGTTGCGGCAGCGACAGCGAGCTCAGATGCAAGCCGGTGAGACCTCCGAAGACGAGATCCCAACCGCCCCGCCCGAGTCCCGCGACCCCGCGAACAACGCCCCGAAGACGGTGTACCTATGCTCCGAGGCCGCGGGCGACATAACCGGCCAGGTGGTCGGCGTCAGCGGATGGCAGGCCACGCTGTATTCGCCGCGCCACGTGATAAACAGCATCCATAAAGATGGACGCTGGACGCTCGACGAGCTTGACCGGCTGATACCCATATCCCTGGGCGCTGACCTGATCAACCCGGTTCCGCCTCAGCCTCCGCGCCGGTAAGCGCGCCCGAGCAAGGCTTTCATACGTCAGCGGCGGGTCTTGGTCCCGCCGCTGACGGCCTTAGCCTGCGAGCTGCCTTCCCAGAAGGTCAATCACCGCCTGCGCCGCCTGCCGCTTATTGCCGTCGCGGTCGCCGGTGTCGGTGTGGATGCGCTCCGCCACCTCCAGACCGCCCGGCCCCGCGACCCCAATATAGAACGTGCCTATCGGCAGGCCGGAACGTCCGCCCGTCGGCCCCGCGATTCCTGTCACCGAGACAGCGTAGTCCGTTCCGGTCAGGTCGCGCGCTCCCGCCGCCATCGCTTTCGCCATCTCCGGGCTGACCGTTCCCTTGCTCTCATATAATTCGTCCGAAACGCCCAGCACCTTCTGTTTGAGTCCGCCCGTGTACGCTATAACGCCCCCCGGAAACCATCTCGAACTGCCGGGAACCGTGCTGAACAGATATCCCACCAGCCCACACGTATCCGCCTCCGCCACCGATACCGTCTGCCCCCTCGACACCAGAATACCCGCTATCTCATGCGCTTCCATGCTTGTTTCCTCCTTCGTCTGAATCTGATTTGCCAAGTGTATCAGAGAGAATGTAGCTGAAACGCCACACCCGCCAAACTAACGCTTGTAAGCGTGGAGATAAGTTGGTGGACATGACATATAGTGAGCGCCGACTAGCCCGGAAGTGGATACGCTCCCGATGCACTCGATATCTCTACCGAAGGGGCCTCTCGGGTCCGGCGTCCGCGATTCCGCCCAACCGGTCTTCACGCTTCCAACCCTTGCCATAGACATTAAGGTTCTGACAGAATCATTAACCGACCGCCAGATTCGGCGCATGAATTCCGAGGACGCCAAATGACTCAAATCACCTCCGACGAAGTTCGCCACTTAGCCCTCCTGTGTCGCGTCGCAATGGACAGCGACGATGTGGAACTGATGCGCGACCAGATGTCCAACATACTGAGCAACATCAGCATTCTCAACGAGGTTGACACCCAGGGCGTCGAGCCGACCGGCCACTCCGTTGACCTCGTATCCGTGATGCGCGAGGATGAGGTACAACCATCCACAGATATAGAGGACATACTCGCCAACGCGCCGACTCGCGAGGGTGATTTCATCCGGGTAAGGGCGGTGTTGGAGTAATGACCGCCTCACCCCTCACACGTCTAACCGTCCACGAGGCGCGCTCCCTCCTCGACAACCGCCACATAAGCTCAGTCGAGCTCACCAAAGCCGTCTTGGAGCGCATCGCCCAAGTCGAAGAGCGAGTCAAAGCCTTCGTAACCGTTACGGAAGACCTCGCTATCGAGCAGGCGAAGCGCGCCGATACGCTCATATCGAACGGCGACGCCGCGCCGCTGACCGGCATCCCGATGCAACTCAAGGACAACATGGCTACACGGGGCGTAGCTACAACCTGCTCATCCAGAATGCTAGAGAACTTCGTTCCGCCCTACGACGCCACCGTAACCCGACGGCTTTACGACCAGTCCGCCGTTCTCGTGGGCAAGGGAAACCTCGACGAGTTCGCGATGGGCTCGTCCACCGAGAACTCCGCCTTCTTTCCGACTCGCAACCCCTGGAACCTGGACAGAGTCCCCGGCGGCAGCAGCGGCGGCCCAGCCGCCGCCGTAGCGGCTTCGGAATGCTTCTACTCCCTGGGGTCAGACACCGGCGGCAGCATCCGCCAGCCCGCTTCGCTCTGCGGAGTGGTTGGACTGAAGCCCACCTATGGGCTGGTGTCGAGGTATGGCCTCGTCGCGTTTGCGAGTTCCCTCGACCAGATAGGTCCCATAACGAAGGACGTGACTGACTGCGCGATAGTCTTGAACGCGATAGCCGGACACGACCCCAAAGACTCGACCTCTCTCAAAGTGGAAATCCCCGACTATACCGGCGCGTTGGGAAGAGACCTGAAGGGGCTTCGGATAGGAGTGCCGTCCGAGTACTTTATCGAGGGTATGGAGTCGGGCGTAGAGGACGCCACTCGCGGGTCCATAGAGATTCTGAGACAGCTGGGCGCTGAGATAGTCAAGATTTCACTCCCTCACACCTCATACGCCCTCGCAGTGTACTATATTCTCGCGCCCTCCGAGTGCTCCGCCAATCTCGCGCGCTACGATGGCGTCAAGTACGGATTCTCCGATAGGGAAGCAGACGCTATGTGGGACGCTCTTGAGCGGACCAGGGGAAGCGGCTTCGGTCCGGAGGTAAAGCGGCGCGTCATGCTCGGAACCTACGCGCTGTCCGCCGGATACTACGACGCCTTCTACCTGAAGGCGCAGCGTGTGCGAACCATAATACGGCGCGAGTTCGACCGCGCCTTCGAGAACCTGGACGCCATCGTATCCGCCACCTCTCCCACCGTCGCCTTCGAGCTTGGAGCCAAGACCGCCGACCCTGTGCAGATGTACCTATCCGATGTCCTAACCCTGCCCGCCAACATTGCCGGAATCCCGGGCATATCCGTTCCCGCCGGAATGTCCGCGGACCTGCCTGTCGGATTGCAGATACTGGGCAAAGCGCTGGGTGAAGAGACAATATTCAGAATAGCGAGCGCATTGGAACAAGCAACCGACTGGCGCAAGAGCCGGCCGGCGCTGTGAGTTGGAAGCCCCGATGACCTCTTCGCATATTTCTATTCGGATAGTCGGCGTCCAGCCCTGGGAACCGCCGGAAGGGGAGCCCGGACGCGGAATTTCTCTACGGACTACGAGAGGCGACATCCGTGTCATAGTTCACAACAACCAAGAAGGACAGACGACAAAGGGCGTCATCTGGGTATGGGGAGCGCGCGGCGGATTCGCCGGCCCGGCGGACGGCCTGTATCGAGACCTCGCAGAAGAACTAAAACAAGACATCACCTCGGCGCGGATTGACTACCGTTCTCCCAATAATCTCCAAGAGTGCGTCATGGATGCGCTCGCGGGCGTTTCGTTCCTGACCGGCACAGGCCATACCGAGATCGCCCTCGTCGGACACTCCTTCGGGGGCGCTGTCGCGATAGCCGCCGCCCCCCACAGCGACGACGTCAAGGCAGTAGCCGCGCTCTCCAGCCAGACCTTCGGCGCGCGCGGCGCGGACAGAGTAGCCCCTCGCCCCCTGCTGCTGGCGCACGGCGGCTCGGACACCCGCCTGCCGCCGTACTGCTCCGAGCAAATATACTCCTGGGCCAGACAGCCCAAAGAGCTGATCCTGTACCCCGACGCCGAACATGGACTCATGGAGTGCAAAGACGAACTCCGTGAAACGCTCGCCGACTGGCTGAGAACCAACCTCCGCTCCTGAATGCAATCGCTGACAATTGCAACTAGCAACAGAGGACCAAAAAACTGGTCTTCTCAACGAGTGTTGGCATTGATGATAGAGTGTAGTGAATCCAGACATGGCAGGTGTGAACATGGTCAGACAACGCGCGTATCGAGAGGACATGCAGTGTCCACGCTGTGGCTCCAACTGGCTGCCCAAGTACGGACGTTCCCGAGGCAAACAGACCTATCGTTGCGGTCATTGTCTGTATCACTTCATACCCGACAGCCATCGGCCTCAGTCATCAGAGAAGAGCCGGAATCTGGCTGTGGCGATGTACACAGAGGGTATGGGACTGTCAGCTATCAGCCGGGTGTTGGAGAAAAAAGAGGAGACAGTGTATAGCTGGGTCAAAAAAAGCGTGTATGGCGAGGGAGTTGATGGTCAAGCTGAGCGTTCAGCGCGCGTCGAGACAGGTGGGTCAAAGCTGTGCGCGGGTCATATCCTTCGATGAGATGTGGACATATGTGGGAGCTAGGCGTAGAGACAAACGTCGGTCTGTATGGATATGGACTGCTGTTGTGGAGGAGTCAGACGGCAGACGCTGGGTGGACTTTGAGGTGGGAGACCGAGGCGAGAAGCCTTTTCTGAGGCTGTTGGAGCGTCTGCCGGATGCGCGCATCTACGAGACCGACGCTTATCGTGTGTATGAATGGCTGCCCACAAACCGGCACAAGGTGGGCAAGTATGGCGCGGTGAACCGCAATGAGGGACAGCGCTCAGTGTTGAGGGGTAAGTTGAGCAGGCTGGTCAGAAAGACCAAAGGATACTCCAAGAGTATGCGGATGCTGAGGGATTCGATAGCGTTGGTCTGTCTGAGACTGGGATATATCTAATACCAACACCTATTGAGAATACCAAAAAACTCCCCGCGTTTACACATCGAACCAAGCGCGATATACTCAGCCCGACGAATCTTATTAAGTGATTAGCGAGGACTCCCAATGGGTGAATTTGACGGAAAGGTTGCGATAGTAACCGGAGCGGGAAGACTGCGGGGTATTGGACGCGCCGCCGCGGTCGGATTTGCGAAACTCGGCGCCAACGTGGTCGTAACCGGCACCGGACGCGACCCATCTACATTCCCTGACGATGAGAAAGCCATCGGCTGGCGCGACATTCACAGCGTCGCCGACCAGATAGAATCCCACGGCGTTAAGGCCCTCCCTCTGGTGGCAGACGTCACTAATACCGAACACGTCCAGAACATGATTGACCGGGCTGTGAAAGAGTTTGGCCGAGTGGATATACTGGTCAACAACGCCGCATACGCGCGCGGCCCGGACCGCGTTCCCATACTCGATCTGGACAACGACATATTCCAGAGAGTGATAGACATCAAAATCGGCGGCACATACCTCTGCACAAAGGCCTTCGTAGCCCAACTCCAAGAGCAGGGAAGCGGCGGAAAGATAGTCAACATATCCTCCACCGCGGGCAAACGGGGCAGCGCGAACACCCTGGCTTACAACGCCGCCAACTTCGCCATAGTCGGAATGACCCAGTCCATGGCCCGGGAATTCGGACCGATGGGAATCAACGTCAACTGCGTCTGCCCCGGCGCCGTGGACACCCACAGAATGGACGACATTGACCGCGAGACGCGCTGGGTCGAAATGGCCGAAACCACTCCCATAGGCCGCAACGGCACCGACGACGAAACCGGCGAATTCTGTGTCTATCTGTGCACCGAAGCCGCCTCATGGATCCATGGTCAGTCCATCAACATCAACGGCGGCACAGTGATGGAACACTAAAGCCGACGGCTATACGGATTTGATAATAGAGACGGGGCGTCCATGTGGGGACGCCCCGTCTATCTGTTCTCTCTGAATATGAGGCTCGCTATCCCCGGCTTGGCAGCGAGACGGTCGCCTTTCCGATTACGTGCGGCGTTCCCTCCTCATTCTCCATTGTGATGTCACACTCTATTCTGGGGTCGCCGTCAGCGACATCCTTGTCGGTTATCATGCCCTTGAGAGTCAGCGGACGATTGTGCAGAACGGGGCTTCTGAACACAACGTCAAGCTTTCGCAGACGCGCGGTCGGCGACCACCCAGTTATCAGCTGGGACATTATCGCGATATTCATCGCGCCCGGAACTATCGCCTCCGGCAGTCCCTCGCTCCTCGCCTTCTCAGGGCTGGTGAACCGAGTCGGGCCCTCCTCGCGCCCCCACACCTGCGTGAATTCTATCACCTGCTCATCGGTGACAATTCTCTCCACCGGACCAACCTCGTCCCCCAGATCAACATCCTCAAAGTAGATTTCATCCGCGCTCATCGAGGCCTCCTATTGCGTCTGACGAACGATTCCTGCACCAGCGCGACGGTATCGCCATCCTGGTTGGCGAAACTCGTCTCCCACACCTGAAACACCATCCTGCCGGAGCGCCCTGTCTTGGCGTAAACATCCTTGAGCTTCGTCTTGGCGAACAGGGTATCGCCCGGCCGCACGGGGGATACAGACTCTATCGCCTGCCCCGCGAACAGGCTTACATCCCCGAACTCCAGCTTAATGTCCGGTCGAGTCACTCCTGATACGAACATATTGCAAAACGTTGGAGGCGCGATGACACTCTCATATTCGGACTCCGCGCCCACGCTGTCGTCATAATACAGCGGATTCAATTCCCCGGTGGAACGGGAGAACTTCACTATCATCTCTTTCGTCACCGGATACTCTCCGATGTCGTTTTCGACACCCAGCAAACTGTGGTCGAACTTTATCTCCGTATCCTCGGTTGTCATATAGCTCTGCTCCTACAATGTGTCATCTAATCGAACCGGACCGAAATTTCCAGACCGAAGCTCCCGAACCAGGTCTGTTTCATTCAGTACTTGGCCGTCAAAATTTGTCATACACTTGCCGATCGCGCTCACTAGGTGAGCGTCGCTCCCGCCGGTAGCCGGTACGCCCAACTGTCGGATAAACTCTTCAGCGCGTTCCTGTTCACCCGGACGGTTGGAGCCATTCAAACCTTCGGCAGCCCTTATCAGCCCGAAGTCCGCGCCGTTGTCAGTAAACTCGCAAAGCCCGATGCCGAAACGTCCCGGATGGGCGGGCAGGGCGATAGCCCCATGTTCATCCGCCGCCCTAACCAACTCCATCGCGTCCATGGTCACGTCAGAGAAGTCCACCGCGTTCGCCAGCGCTTCGGTCACCCCGTACACTAGGAAATGCCCCATATTGGTGTCCAGCTCTGAGCCTTTCATAATCAGAACATCGTTCTCTTCAGCCAGACCGGAATAATCCTTGTCGAAGTCGAACTTCCTATGCTCCGTCAGGACGAAGCCATCCAGTCGGTATCCCTTCCTGCGGAGCACGCCAACCCATTTGACATACTGTTCAACAGGCGCGCGAGAGTCATCGGATGATATAGAGTGAGTGTGCAAGTCAATGAACATGGATTACGCTGTCATTTCGTGAATTACGGCCAAGCTTCGGGCATAGCCGACCGCACATCGAATAGTATGAGAGCGCGCTTAGTACAGTCAAGGGGGCGCCCCCGGAATTCAAGATACGGCCGTCCACAGGGACTTGACATAAGAGACTCCGACACCGGCGAAAATCGGTTCGAGACCCTCAGGACGCGCAGAGATACTTGGGAAAGCCTCTCAGATGAGTACCTGAGGGGACCCGGCGGCGCAAGTGTCCGACCCACATCCCGAACCCGTCGAGAATTGAAGACCCGCCAATACCGGCGCGGCGGCTCACGCCTTCCGAGCCACCCATATCATCTCCGCGCTGTCCGCGTCGAACTCGGAACGGTCGAAGTCGCCATACAACTCCTCTATCTCGAACCCGCACATCGTCAGAAGATGGTGCATCTCCCAGCGATGGCAATATCTCAGACTGTAATCCCGATACATCCTGTGAGCCACTCCGCCGTTCCCATCCAGCCTCTCTATCAGCGTCCGCACGCTCACCGTCTGGTTATAAGTGTCATACGCGCTCTGCTGGTAGAGAACGTAAGTCACGCCGGTCGCGGGGTCCGTTACGTCGTTCAGGTGGCGCGGGACGTCACTCTGCTCCAGAGCCATGTTCGGGTCCGGCGCGAAGATGTTAAACACCAGCCGCCCACCCGGCTCCAAGCCCCTGCGGATAGCGTGGAGCGCTCTTATCTGGTCTTCGACTGTCATCAGCGCCAGAAAGCCCCTGAACGGGATAGTGACCAAGGGGAACTTCCGCTCCGCTCCCCGCTCGTCTCGAAGATCGAAATCACGCATATCGGCCGCCGCCAACTCCACCGCGCCCGATCCCACGCGCAACCTGCCCAGCTTCTCTCTAGCCTTGCTCAGCATAGCCTCCGACGAGTCTATCCCCACAACATCTATCCCCAACTGCGCGGTTGGGATGGCTATCCGTCCCGTGCCAACGCCAAGCTCCAGAACCGGACCTCCCGATTCAACCGCCTGCTGAGTGTAGAACGGTATATCCGAGCGCACATACGAGTAAACCGCGTCGTAAACATCGGCCCAGGAGTCGTAGGGCGAGCGTTCCATCATTCATTACCCCGCCAGATGTTCAAGCGCGGCGCGGATACGGTCTTCATCCGACTGGCCGTTCGGCGCGGCTCTGGACAGCGCTTCGCGCGCCTCATTGTCGCCATACCCAAGAGCGGTCAGGGCGTCCACCAGATCCGAATCAGGGGCCGACACGCCTCCGTCCCCGAAATCGAGGTCAAGCTTCCCCTTGAGCTCCAGCGCTATGCGGCTCGCCGTGCGACGACCTACGCCCGGCACAGTGGAAAGCGCCTTGGTGTCGCCCTCCTCCACAGCTTGGGCCAGAGACTCGGGGCTGAACCGCGCCAGCATCGCCAGCGCGAGACGCGGACCGATTCTACTGATACTCAACAGCGTCTCAAACGTCTGGCGCTCATCCTCCGTCGGAAACCCGAACAGCGCCAGACTGTCCTCGCGCACCTGAAGCGACGTATAAAGGCTGATAGGCTCGCCCACGCGCCCGACGCCGTCCGCGGACGTGTCCGGCATACTGACTCGGAACGTCACGCCGCCGACCGATACGTCAACCCAGTCGGCGCCCGCGCCTCTCAGCGTTCCCGTTATGGACGATATGAGCGTCGAGACCATGTTCTATTCCCACATTTCGATGTCATTGGTCAGGGAATTATTGATATGGCATATCGCCACCGCCGCCGCGTCAGCGCGGTCCGAAGATCGCATCGGCTCCGCCAGACCCAGAAGAAACTGCGCCATGTCCTGAACCTGCTCCTTAGAACTGCCGCCGTGGTCCGTAATCGCCTTCTTCACCTCGCGCGGCGCGTAAGTGGATACGGGTATTCCCTGAGAAGCGGCCGCTACCATAGCCACCGCCTGCGACTGGCCCACCGATATGGCCGCCTTTACGTTTCGGCCGACAAAGGGCGCCTCAACGGCTACGACATCCGGACGAGTCTGGGAGATAATAGCTTCAAGGCGTCTATGCAGCCAACCCAGCCGTTCCGCCAGTCCGGCGTCGCGCGGAGGGCTGAGAGCTTCCGACAGCTTCAGAACGTAGGTGTCCCCATCAGATTCCACCATTCCCACACCCATACTATACGTTCCGGGATCTATCCCCAACACAAGCACCGCGTCTCTCCCCGCGCAAGTCTGTGACTGAATATAAAGACAAACGGCAAGGCAAGGCAATAAGACAATGGAACGTTTTTCAGGCTGTATGCGATTCGACTGCCTTTAGACGGTATTGACAGTGTGCTAGTCTTGGCCTAGTCAGTGCCCGCGCGACGCCTGAAATTCTCTCGACAATTCGGGACAGGAGTGGAAAAGATAGCTGATGTCTTGGTTCGATGTGGTGATAGTCTTCATTCTGCTCGGTTCGCTTCTGTGGGGACTGAAGACGGGTCTCCTCGAAGTGATTTTCCTCTGCGCCGGAATCCTGCTCGGCTGGTGGTTGTCGGGAAGGTACGCCGACGACGTGGGTGAAATGGTCAGCTTCTCCGCCCGGGCGGACGCACTCCTCTCCGCAATGGCATACCTCTCCATAATGTCGGTGTGCGCCGCCATATTTGTAATGATGGGTCGCGTGGTGAAAACCATCGCTGTCGCCGGAACGCTTGGAGCGGCGGGCGTCGCCGATAGGATTGCGGGCGTCGCGCTGGGCCTAGTCATAGGTCTAGTGATTTCGGGCGCCCTGATTGTCGTTCTGGCTCGTCTCGCCTTCGACTTCACTCTCACCGAGACGGATTTGGATATTCCGACCGGAGGTTACGTCGCTGTGGACACAGACGCCACCTTGACGATGATAGAAGACAAGCGCAATATGCTCGTTGACGGACTGCTGAACTCCAGAATCGTGTCGCTGTCGCTCCAAGCGTGGGACGCGCTCCCTCGCATCTCCTTCGGACCCGTTGTCGGAGACTTCGCTATCGCGCTCGACCTCTTGGCTAGGGAAGCGAGCGACAATGAACTCGCCCTCCATTTCTCCAATTGCTACACATTCACCCCATGCGTCGGCTAACTCTGAAAAGTTCTCTGTGGCCGGTCAGGACATTTCGTTTGTCCGAAAACCAAGTCGGTCACCGGATAATCGCCTCCTCTCCCTCAGAGAGACGGCTGGAGTGAGCGTGATTGATGCCCTAACATACAATAGTTGACACTCACGGCCTCTATTGATAGATTATCGTCAATAGACTAGGAAGGAACTGTAGAATGACCACCCAGACCAACCCTATTATTGAGTACTTCCCCTCAGAGATCGAAGAATTCGAGGCCGGAGTGAAGAGGTTCCAGGCGGGGGACTGGGATCCGACCGATTTCATGGCCTTCCGTCTCAGGCAGGGCGTTTATGGACAGCGCCAGCCGGACGTGCATATGTTCCGCATCAAGATACCCTTCGGAGGCGTGACAGCGGACCAACTCGACACGCTCGGTGAGATAGTCGCCAATTACGCCCCCCTCAACAAGGGACACGTGACTACCCGCGAGAACATCCAGCTCCACCACATCCCCCTCGACGACAGCGCCCAGATAATGCGTATCCTGGCCTCAGTCGGGCTGACTACGCGTGAGGCGTGCGGCAACACCGTCCGCAACGTCACAGGCTGTGAGATAGCCGGCGTCTGCGCCCTGGAGCCATTCGACGTAACCCCATACGCCGCGGCGTACTCACGCTACTTCGTGCGTCACCCATTCACACAGTCAATGCCGCGCAAAATCAAGACCGCCTTCTCCGGATGCTCCCGCGACTGCGCGATCACCGGCATCCACGACGTAGGCTTCCTGCCTGTCATAAAAGGCGACCGGAAAGGCTTCAAGATGGTGATGGGAGGCGGCACCTCCATCATGCCCCGCATCGCTCCCACGCTCTACGAATTCGTCTCCACCGACGAGTACCTCAAAGTCACCGAAGCCGCTCTCAGGGTCTTCCACAATTCGGACGAAGAACGCCGAAGCAGGATGAAGGCGCGTGTCAAGTTCCTCATCGCCCGCATCGGCATAGACGAGTTCCGCGAACTAGTTGAAGAACAACTCCAAGAAGACTGGGCGCAGCGATCTTTCGACCCGACCGGCCTCCTTTTCACAGACGACGAAGAGTCCGACGCCCCGTCGTTGAACGGTAATTTCGCCTCCCCGACTGCGGACCCCGAATTCGACCGCTGGCTCTCCACCAACGTGAAAGCGCAGAAACAGACCGGCTATCACACCGTAACCGCCAAGCTGCCTCTCGGCGACATACAGGCCGAGCAGTTCCACCAACTCGCCGACCTCACCCGCAAGTACGGCGCGAGCCGCGCGCGGCTGACCCACCAGCAGAATCTGGCTGTCCGCTGGGTGCCGGAAAACGCGCTCTACGAAGTATGGCAGCGACTCAACGAGATAGGATTCGGCGCCGCCGGCGCATTGGAGATAACGGATGTCGTCTCTTGTCCAGGCACCGATAGCTGCAAACTTGGCATCACCTCATCCATGGGATTGGGACGCGCCATAAGCGAAGCGACCCAGGTTATAGACAAAGAGGAAGACCGTCTCATCCGGCAGATGCACATCAAGATGAGCGGTTGCCCCAACGGATGCGGTCAGCACCACGTGGCGGACATCGGCTTCCACGGCGCCGCCGCCAAAGGGCCGGGCGGACAAGTTCCGGCCTACGAAATGTTCCTGGGCGGCGGCTTCGAAAACGGCGACACCCGAATCGGACTCAGGGTAAAGACCAAAGTCCCCGCCAAGAGTATGCCCAAGGCGCTCAGAAAAGTTCTTGACTTCTACAAGGCCGAACGTCGTGACGACGAGATCTTCCGCGACTTCGCCGCGAGGGTAGGGGCGGGATCGTTTGAACCATTGCTCGCCGAGTTCAAGGAAATCCCCGAACTCAACCGCGATTCCCTAGATATGTACATAGATTGGAACAAGACAGCCAAGTACATCTTGGAGCGCGGCGAGGGGGAGTGCGCTGTCTGAAGTTCCCACGCGGCCCGTCATTCGCTGAAATACGAACGCCATGCCCACCGCAATCTATGGCGGGCATGGCGCTTTTTGTATGGTGCTGCATTTGCGTATTCTCAGCCTGTTCCGAATCGCCTGAATCCCTTACAGGCGTTTCCTCTTCTCAAAACGCGACTCCGCTCATTTCGCCCACACCAGAAATCGCGCCTACAACAGTCCCTGCTGCAGAGCCGCCTGTTCCGGCCCCGATTACGTCCACCCCCGTTCCAAGCATAACGCCCAGCGCGTCCACCATCATCTTGCAACTAACCATCGCGACCGCTGAGACAAGTATTCCCTACAATCGCGACGACTGGAAACACTGGATAGACGCGGATAAGGACTGTCAGGATGCGCGCCATGAGGTTCTTATCTCCGAGTCCACGTTGGCGGTTGAGTTCGAGGACAGCCGAAAGTGCAGAGTTGCGACCGGGAGATGGACAGACCCTTACACAGGACGCCCCTCCACTAATCCGCGTGATCTCCACATTGTCCACATGGTGCCTCTGGCAAACGCCCACAAGTCGGGCGGCCACGCATGGGACAAAAAGCGCAAGACAGATTACGCCAATTACCTAAGCTATGCCGGACACCTGATAGCCGTGAGCGTATCCACAAACCGTTCCAAGGGCGGCAAAGGCCCGGAAGAGTGGAGACCCCCAAACACGAGCTACTGGTGCCAATACGCCTTGGACTGGATAGCCGTAAAGCAAGACTGGAAACTGACAGCAACGGAAGCCGAAACCGAAGCGCTGAGCGAAATGCTCGACACATGCGACACCCGGATCTACATTCAGGCCACGCATCGGAAAGACACAACACCCACACCTACCACCACGCCCGCGCCAACTGAACTTCCTGCGCCAACCCCCACGCCGACCCCGATTCTCACCCCTGAATCGAAGCCCATCGAAAACCGAAACTGCTCTGACTTCGACACATGGTCAGCGGCGCAAGCTTTCTTCGAGGAACAGGGCGGCCCCGACTCAGACCCGCATCGGCTCGACAGGGATGGCGACGGCATAGCCTGTCAATCTCTACCCGGCGCGCCGTCTATCGAGACGTCAACCCCTAAGCCGACCCCGATTCTCACCCCTGAATCGAAGCCCATCGAAAACCGAAACTGCTCTGACTTCGACACATGGTCAGCGGCGCAAGCTTTCTTCGAGTCGGAAGGCGGCCCCGACTCAGACCCGCATCGGCTCGACAGGGATGGCGACGGCATACCCTGTCAATCTCTGCCCGGCGCTCCCAGCAATGCGGCTACTCCTGCCTCAACAGATGAGCATACCCATATACAGGACCCCAACTGTTCAGACTTCAGGATATGGGACGAAGCCCAGGCATTCTTTCTGGCGAACGGAGGCTCAGAGTCGGTCCAGCGCCGACTAGACGCGGATGGCAACGGCATACCCTGCCAATCCATAATGGGCGCTCCTAATATGCCGACGCTGCTAGAATTGCCTATCCAAGACAAAGATTGTTCAGATTTCGACACATGGTCAGAAGCGCAGGCATTCTTTGAGGAACAGGGCGGCCCCAACTCAGACCCGCATCGGCTCGACAGGGATGGCGACGGCATACCCTGTCAATCCCTGCGAGACGCCTCCGATGCGCCCACACCAATCACAACCGAGGACACCCACAACTGCTCGGACTTCAACACATGGTCAGAAGCGCAAGCTTTCTTCGAGTCAGAAGGCGGCCCCGACTCAGACCCGCATCGGCTCGACAGGGATGGCGACGGCATAGCATGCCAATCCCTGCGAGACGCCTCCAAGGCGCCCACGCCTACATCAGCTAACACGCCTCGAACAGCTTCCAGAGACACCCGCAACTGCTCGGACTTCGATACATGGCCAGAAGCGCAGGCATTCTTCGAGGAACAAGGCGGCCCCGGCTCAGACCCACACAAACTAGACAGGGATGGCGACGGCATAGCCTGTCAATCCCTGCCCGGCGCGCCAGACACATCGGAAGCATCCCACAGTCCCGACGCAACACCCACTCACACACCGACGCCGACGCCCAAGCAGTCCGACACCCACAACTGCTCGGACTTCGACACATGGTCAGAAGCGCAGGCCTTCTTCGAGTCGGAAGGCGGCCCCGGCTCAGACCCGCACAGACTCGACAGAGACAAAGATGGCATAGCCTGCCAGTCTCTGCCCGGCGCTCCCCAAAAACCCACGCCAACACCAGACCAAACATCCACTCACACACCGACGCCGACGCCCAAGCAGTCCGATACCCACAACTGCTCGGACTTCGACACATGGTCAGAAGCGCAAGCTTTCTTCGAGTCGGAAGGCGGCCCCAACTCAGACCCGCACAGACTCGACAGAGACAAAGATGGCATAGCCTGCCAGTCTCTGCCCGGCGCTCCCCAAAAACCCACGCCAACACCAGACCAAACATCCACTCACACACCGACGCCGACGCCCAAGCAGTCCGATACCCACAACTGCTCGGACTTCGACACATGGTCAGAAGCGCAAGCTTTCTTCGAGTCGGAAGGCGGCCCCAACTCAGACCCGCACAGACTCGACAGGGACAAAGACGGCGTAGCCTGCCAATCTCTGCCCGGCGCTCCCCAAAAACCCACGCCGACACCAGACCAAACATCCACTCACACACCCACACCGACGCCCAAGCAGTCCGATACCCACAACTGCTCGGACTTCGACACATGGTCAGAAGCGCAAGCTTTCTTCGAGTCGGAAGGCGGCCCCAACTCAGACCCACACAGACTCGACAGGGACAAAGACGGCGTAGCCTGCCAGTCTCTGCCCGGCGCTCCCCAAAAACCCACGCCAACACCAGACCAAACATCCACTCACACACCGACACCGACGCCCAAGCAGTCCGATACCCACAACTGCTCGGACTTCGACACATGGTCAGAAGCGCAAGCTTTCTTCGAGTCGGAAGGCGGCCCCAACTCAGACCCGCACAGACTAGACAGAGACAAAGACGGCACAGCCTGCCAGTCTCTGCCCGGCGCTCCCCAAAAACCCACGCCGACACCAGACCAAACACCCACTCACACACCCACACCAACGCCCAAGCAGTCCGATACCCACAACTGCTCGGACTTCGACACATGGTCAGAAGCGCAAGCTTTCTTCGAGTCGGAAGGCGGCCCCAACTCAGACCCGCACAGACTAGACAGAGACAAAGACGGCACAGCCTGCCAGTCTCTGCCCGGCGCTCCCCAAAAACCCACGCCGACACCAGACCAAACACCCACTCACACACCCACACCAACGCCCAAGCAGTCCGATACCCACAACTGCTCGGACTTCGACACATGGTCAGAAGCGCAGGCTTTCTTCGAGTCGGAAGGCGGCCCCAACTCAGACCCGCACAGACTAGACAGAGACAAAGACGGCGTAGCCTGCCAGTCTCTGCCCGGCGCTCCCCAAAAACCCACGCCGACACCAGACCAAACATCCACTCACACACCCACACCGACGCCCAAGCAGTCCGATACCCACAACTGCTCGGACTTCGACACATGGTCAGAAGCGCAAGCTTTCTTCGAGTCGGAAGGCGGCCCCAACTCAGACCCGCACAGACTAGACAGGGACAAAGACGGCGTAGCCTGCCAGTCTCTGCCCGGCGCTCCCTAAAAACCTCACCCACACCTACCCGATCCCCTGAGCAGAGCGACTTCCGCCGGGAGCCTTCATTGCTCAGGGGATTGACCGGTACGCCCTCACCATATTCACATAGTCGAATCCAAACAGCGTCGTATATGCTATGATTGGCTCACTTAACCAAGTTGCGGAGGTACTATAATGCCGTTCGGAGGTAACGATTGGCTTGCTCTGACGACCGAGCCCGCCCTTGAACCTGAAATCCCCATATGCGATCCTCATCACCACTTCTGGGATATGCGCCTGGAGCGCATACCGTATCAACGCTATCTTCTCCACGAGCTTGCCGACGACGTGAACAGCGGACACAACGTGCGCTCAACCGTATTCGTTGAGGCGCGGGCTATGTACCGGTCCGGCGGCCCGGAAGAGATGCGCCCTGTTGGAGAGGTAGAGTTCGTGCAGGGTCTGGCCGCCGCCAGCGAAAGCGGATTATACGGTCCGACGCGCGCCGCCGCCGCGATCGTCGGACACGCAAACCTTCTGCTAGGCGATGGAGTCGCGCCTGTCCTAGAAGCTCTTCAGGCCGCCAGCCCCAACCGATTCCGCGGAATCCGACACTCGGTGACATGGGACCCTCATCCGGAGATAGAGGTGACCTCCGCCCACAGAATGCGGGAACAGCTCGCCAACGACAACTTCAGAGCCGGCGCGAAGGTACTAGCTCAAATGGGAATGTCTCTCGAAGCCTGGCTTTACTTTCCGCAACTCCCCGAACTCGCCGAATTCGCCAAGGCCGTCCCCGACCTGCCGATCATACTCAACCATATAGGCGGCCTTTTGAGGGTTGGGCCATACGACAACGACGACGAAGTGCTTGAAGCGTGGCGCGACGGCATCGCCGCAGTAGCCGAATGTCCCAACGTAAACGTCAAGCTGGGCGGTATCGGAATGCCGCGCACAGGCTTCGACTGGCACGCGAGGGACACGCCCATCGGCTCACAAGAGCTTGCCGAATCCATGGCCCCTTTCATGCGCTACTGCATAGAGCGGTTCGGCCCTAACCGCAGTATGTTCGAGAGCAACTTCCCCGTGGACAAAGTCTCATATTCATACAACGTGATGTACAACGCCTTCAAGCGTCTGTCGAAAGGCTACTCCGACTCCGAGCGCGCCGCCATGTTCCACGACACCGCTGTCCGCGTGTACAGAGTGGAAATCTAGATCTCAGTGGCTGGAAGCCGATTAGAAGAGGGGCGCGCCTCTTCACGAACCTGCCTCAGAATCCCCCAATAGACAGGTGAACCAAAATGACACTACCTGAAAGAATGAAGTTTGGAATCTTCCTCGGCCCGTTCCACCGCGTTGGCGAGAACCCAACACTGGCGATAGACCGCGACCTTGAGCTTATCCAGTGGCTCGACTACCTCGGTTACGACGAGGCTTGGATAGGCGAACACCACAGCGCAGGCTGGGAGACCATCTCATCTCCCGAGATTTTCATAGGCATCGCAGCCGACCGTACCCGACACATCAAGCTGGGCACGGGCGTCATCAGCCTGCCGTACCACCACCCCCTCATGGTAGCCAACCGAATGGTCCAACTGGACCACATGACCCATGGCCGAGTCATGTTCGGCGTCGGCCCGGGCGCGCTGCCGGGAGACGCCTACATGATGGGCATTGACCCCACCACGCAGCGCGAGAAGATGGACGAGGCTCTCGGAATCGTCCTACGCCTCTTCACCGAGACCGAACCTATCACCTACAAGAGCGACTGGTTCGAGCTAAACGAAGCAATGCTTCAGCTCCGACCGTTCCAGAAGCCGTACATGCCCATAGCGGTCGCGTCCGTGCAATCGCCCGCCGGGGTCGCGCTTGCCGGAAAATACGGCGCGTCCGTGCTGACCATAACCGTCCCCAGGGACCCCTCGGCAACCGGTGGAACCAACCTCAAGTTCCTCTGGGATATAGCTGAGGAGTCCGCGGCGGAGCATAACCAGACCGTCAACCGATTCGACTGGCGGCTCACGGTTCCGGTCCATCTCGCCGAAGACCGCGACAAGGCCTTCGAAGAGGCGCGACTCGGCGCTGGCCGCTTCCTGCGCGAATACACCGAAGGCACAAACGGCCGAAAGGCCGCCTTCGATGGGCCGCTTGAAGAGGTCATTGACCATATGGCGGCAACCAACTCCTGGATAATCGGAACGCCCGACGACTGCATCGAGGGCATACTGAAACTGGAAGAGCAGAGCGGCGGGTTCGGCGGATTCCTCGTGCAGGCGATTGACTGGGCGCCGAGAGACCGTATCCTCAACAGCTTTGAGCTTCTCGCCCGATACGTCATGCCCCGATTCCAGGGTTCGGTGGTCGGGTTGGAAAACTCCAACCGGTGGGCAAGATCGCGCCAAGAAGCGTTGGTGCAAGGCCGCACTCGCGCTATAGACCGAGCTCACCAAGTTTACGCCCACAGCAGGGGGTAGGTAGGGTAGGGCGACACTCCCGTTCCTGAATCAGTCGAACGGAGCGTTGCATTGGGTCGGACGCGAGACCGAACAGGTCCTCCGTCCGGCTCAATACATCTATTGCAGAAGCGCGGCTAGCTCCTCCGGGTGGCTCAGCATCGGGTAGTGTCCGGCGTCCAACTCATGCCAGTCGGCATTCAGCTTCTCGGCAGTGCGACGCTGGTGCCACTCCGGTGGATTGACGCTAAGGCGACACCGGATTACACTCGCGTCCCACGCCTGCGCCCAAAACCCATCCAGTTCGCCCGGGGCGTCCGAAGCCTCCACCGGGTGCATCGTGCATCGCTCCACCGCCCACGCCCTAAGATTCGGCTCCAAGTCTGAGAAAAGCCGACTCTCCAACTCCTCACGCGTCGGACCGCGCGTCAACCCTGTCGTAGGCATCGGCGGCGTATTTGGATCGCGCTGCACTATCTCGGACACTCTCTCCCCAGGCTGCGGCGCAAGCGCGTCAACGAACACCAGCCTATCTATGCGGTCACGAGCCAACTCCGCTATCTTGCAAATCACCAATCCACCGGTGCTTGTCCCGACCAGAACCACGTCCTCAAGATCTTCATAGAACATCATATCCGCGACCTCGCGCGCCTGCGCCGCGATGGTAATGCCCGACCGTATCAGACGATGACGCTCCCCGCAGCCGTCCAGAGTGGGCGCGTAAACCTCATGTCCCACCTTTCGCAGAACCGCGGCGGTCGGCTTCCATATCCACCCACCCTGAAATGATCCGTGTACCAGCATAAAGGTCGCCATATGTCCCTCCGAACAAACTAATGTTGACGAATCGCCTATCTAAAACAGCCCCACTTCCGCGATTTCGCAAGGCGCGCCTGCCACTCCCTACACCCCACGACCGCCTCCCCATCTACTGGTTAACATCATCCTCCGGCTACATCCACTGCGGCGGTCTATACTGCAACGCTTCGGCCAGGTGCTCCACTTCGATGGCTTCCGAACCGGCCAGATCGGCAATAGTGCGCGACAGTTTCAGAACGCGGTGATACACTCGCGCCGACAGATTCATCTGGCGCATCGCCGACCCCATCATCGCCGAAGCCTGTTCGCCCAACTCGCAGAACCGATGCACCTCGTTCGGTCCCATCTCCGAGTTCGTCAGCAGACCGTTCCCTCCGAACCGCGCGCTCTGTACCTCACGCGCCCGCTCTGTCCGAGCCCTCACATTCTCCGACCTGTCCATCCCCGGCGGCGCGTTCAGCTTTTCATAGTCCACACTCGGGACGTCAACGAAAATGTCTATCCTGTCCAGAAGCGGCCCGCTCAGCCGCTTCCCATATCTAGATACCTGCGAATCCGTGCAAACGCACTGCTTCAGCCCGTCCCCATAGTATCCGCAAGGGCAGGGATTCATCGCTCCCACCAGCATAAAGTTCGCCGGATAGGCTACCGACCCTTGCGCTCGGCTTATCACAACCCGCTTATCCTCAAGCGGCTGCCTCATCGCCTCCAGAATCCGATGCCCGAACTCCGGCAATTCATCCAAGAACAGCACTCCACGATGGCTCATCGTTATCTCACCCGGACGCGGCCTGCTTCCGCCCCCCACCAGGCCCGCGTAGGAGATAGTATGGTGTGGCGCTCTGAACGGGCGTCGTGTAATCAGCGGATTATCCCGCGTGAGCGAATCCGCAATCGAGTATATCTTCGTCACCTCAATCGCCTCTTCATGGGTGAGCGACGGCAGTATCGTCGGAAGCGTCCTCGCCAGAAGAGTCTTTCCCGACCCCGGAGGGCCGCTCATCAGCAGGTTGTGGCTCCCCGCCGCCGCTATTTCCAAAGCGCGCTTCGACTGCTCCTGCCCACGTATCGTGGATATGTCGAACGCGCCGTCCTCCGACCCCGATTCCCTCGCCGTACCATCCCACCTGATAGGCGTCAGACACTGGTCACCACCCAAGTGCCGCCCAAGAGAAGCTAAGTCTCCGACCGGAAACACCTCTACCCCCTCTACAAGCGCCGCTTCCTGCCCATCCGGCCTCGGAACGAATATCCTGCTCACCCCCGACTCTCTGGCCAACACCGCCATTGGAAGAACGCCGTCTGTATGCAACAGGTCGCCGTTCAGCGACAACTGCCCTATGAACATCGAGTCATCAGAAGTTGGCGGAAGCTGCCCCGAACTTTGAAGCAGCGCGACTGCCAGAGGCAGATCATATGTAGAGCCTGCCTTTCTTACATCAGCGGGCGCTAGGTTAGCGGTGATGCGACGCAGCGGAAATTCGTAGCCAGAATTGCGGATAGCCGACCTAACCCTAGCCCGCGCTTCCTGCACCGCCGTATCCGGCAGACCAACAACATCGAACCTAGGCAGGCCCGACGAAATATCCACCTCGACGTCAACTATAAACCCATCCAGACCCACAACCGCGCACGACTTGGCTTTAGCCAGCAATAGTCAGTTCTCCTTTGTAATGAAAGACAGTGAAGCCCCTCCGAATCCATAAAGCCGAATGGCGACGATCAACGCGTGGCTCCACTCTATCTATGTATCCGTTACCCTTCAAGCCTGACCAGACGATATTGTCTGGACCCGCGCCGCAACACAATGACCCTGCCCTCAACGGAGTGTTCGAGCGTAACTCGCTGTCTTGCGTCAGTCACGCGCCGATTGCCCAGCGCTACGCCGCCGCCCTGGATTAAGCGTCGCGCCTCACCGCGAGAAGGCGACAGCCCCGTCAACGTTACGAGGTCACGGAGGGCCGCTCCATCTCCCTCAAACCTTTCACGCGGCAGAGACGAGGAGGGGACATCCTGGAATATGTCCAGAAGCTCGTTAGCTGTCAGACCGGATATATCTCCCCCGAAAAGCACACTCGTCGCCTTCAGCGCATTCTGAAGACCCGACTCCCCGTGCGTCATACGGGTCACCTCAGACGCAAGTCTCTGCTGAGCCTCACGTCTCTCCGGACGCTCCGACACCTCCTCCTCAAATTCCGCGATATCTTCCAGCGCCAGAAGAGTATAGTATTTCAGGAACCGAATAGCGTCCGCGTCCGCGGTATTCAGCCAGAACTGGTAGAACTGGAACGGAGATGTCTTATCCGCGTCAAGCCAGACCGCCCCCGTCTCGCTCTTGCCGAACTTGGTTCCTGCCGCCGTCGTGATTAACGGCGTGACAAGGGCGTGCGCCGAGACTCCGCGAACCCGACGAATCAGATCCACCCCTGCCGTGATGTTGCCCCACTGGTCGCTTCCACCCATCTGCAGAAGACAGCCGTGACGGTCGAACAGAGTGAGAAAATCATAAGCCTGCAGCAGCATATAGCTGAACTCGGTGTACGAGATGCCATCCGTCATTCGGCTGCGGACAGACTCCTTGGCGAGCATATAGTTAATGCTGAAATGCTTGCCCACATCCCGCATAAAGTCAATAGCGTTGACCTCCTCAAGCCAGTCAGCGTTATTGATAAGGAGAGCCGCGTTGCCTTCAGCGGTGAAGTCCAGAAATCGCGCCAACTGCGCCCTGATACCCTCAAGATTCGCTTGCAAAACATCCCGCGTAAGCAGCGGACGCTCCTGAGACTTGCCTCCCGGATCGCCGATAAGTCCCGTGCCGCCACCCGCGATAGCGATCGGTCTATGACCGAAACGCTGCATACGAACAAGCATCATTATCCCAAGCAGATTCCCAATGTGCAGGCTGTCTGCGGAAGGGTCGAATCCGATATAAGCGGTGACCTTCTCACGCGCCAAAAGATTGTCCAGACCCGGAGTATATAACTCCTGACCGTCGTCCGTAACATGAATCAGATCCCTGCCTCGAAATTCATCAATGATAGAGTGAGTAGCCTGTACGCCCACCGCCATATCGCGAATTCTCCTTAGCGCCTATGAATCATCGAATACATCACCCACGCGAGTATCGCAGAGAATGCTTTCAGTTGTCTATCCCGCCGCCAAATATAGACACCTCCGATAAACCCCGAAGAAACTTATGGAAAGCCGTCTGGCAATGAGAATTGGACTGTATTACCATATGCCCGCTCCGGGCCGCCGATTCGAGTGGCCCCAGGCGCTGAGAAAGAAGTTTCATATGTCAATCATCAGACTCGGAGAACTGACAGCGCGACAACGCAAGATCATCCGCGCTTGGTGTATGTACGACTGGGCGAACTCCGGGTTCTCCACGAGTGGCGGAGTCGCCATATTCCCATTCTACTTCGTCTTTCTCTTCAAGGAAGCTCTCGGTGAAAGCGCGTCATTTCTCGGGATCACCTTCACCGGAAGCTCGATGTGGAGCTTCGGGATCGCGCTCTCAACCGCCATAGTCGCGCTGTCCAGCCCCATACTCGGCGTCATTGCCGACCGTATTCCCGTCAAGAAAGCCCTTCTATGGATCTACACCGTCACAGGTTCACTCTTCACTACGCTCGCCTTCTTCTCGGCATACACCTCACAACCGTGGGCCTGGATGATGGGAATGTTCGTGCTGAGCAACATAGGATTCGCGGGCGGCCTCGTATTCTACAACTCGTTCCTGCCCCACTTGGGACCGCGAAACCTGCTCGACGACATCAGCAGCCGCGGATTCGCCTACGGCTACGTCGGAGGAGGCCTCCTCCTTCTCATTCACCTCACCGCGATACTTCTCACTCAGGACACCGAGATATCCGACCTCGTGATACGCGCTTCGATAGCCTCCATCGGCATATGGTGGTTCGGGTGGGCCATATGGACGCTTAAAGTTGTTCCGGAGCCGCCAATATACAATAGAGTGCAAGGACTGACAGCGCTCAAAGCGGCGTCAACCGCAATCGTCGAGCTTAGAAAAACCTTCAGCCAACTGCGCCGATTCAGAGTTGTCCTATCCTACCTAGGCGCATACCTGCTATTCAACGACGGCCTCCAGACAGTCATGGCGATAGCCGGCGCGTTCGCCGCCGATACGCTCGGAATTCCGATCGCCTTCAATATGGCGACGATCCTGATCATACAGATAGTGGCCGCGCCCGGCGCTATGCTATTCGGCTGGCTCGCCGCCAGAATCACCACCAAGACAGCCCTCACGGTTTCGCTCATCGGCTGGTGCTTTATAGTCCTCTTCGGCGTTGGGCTAGTGTCCCTGGCCCCCTTGAACCACCCCGACTTCGACTACCGGCTCACCTACCGCTCAGCTACCGGCGACTATCTGGTCGAAAAGGCCCCCGAGCTCGAAGACTCGCGCAATGGAACCCTGTGGATGGAAGAGGTGGGCGACCTCGACGACGGCGATATTCTAACCCCCCGACAGGCGCGCGCGTTGAGCGACAGCGTCCGGCTATCCGAAAACTCGGCGTATTCCATCTCAGTGCAGGGCGGCGTTCTGGACGCCCAGAAATACATAGGCAGGATTCACCCTTCCACACTCGGCGCCGGACCTCTCGACTGGTGGGCCTCTCTTGTGCGCGACGCATTGTGGAGACCGCTGGGCATAGACGCCGGATACCAATGGCTTCTTCTAGGCGCGTTTGCCGGACTCGTTATAGGAGGCAGTCAAGCGCTCGCCAGGAGCCTGTTCGCGCAGATAACCCCCGAGACAAGAAGTGGGGAGTTCTTTTCATTCTTCGGATTTATGAGCCGGGTGTCCGCGGTCTTCGGCCCAATCCTCTACGTAGTAGTCACATCCGTATTCGACACCCGCGTCGCCATAGCCTCTATCCTCATAATAATCATCTCAGGCACAATCGCGCTCAGGCGGGTTGACGTCCGAGCCGGCGCGCGCGTCGCCGAGCAAGAAGACAACCGAATCAGGTCGGCAAGCGGGAAATAAACAGACTCATTGCAATCCGGAACCAAACCGAGACACAGGTTGACCAAACCCATGCGCGACGAACGAAACCTTTCTCAGGCGGGCGGGTAGGGAAGACCGCCCCACAACATCGGCTCTCCGCCAAGTTTCAGCCTATCTCGGCAGACCAAGCCCACGCTGCGCGATAATATTACGCTGTATCTCCGACGTTCCCGCCGCGATAGTAGATGATACAGACGATAGATACAGCTGCTGAATATGCCCCTCAAGCGGCGCCCACTTCGACCCCTGCGAAATCTGCCCCGCCATGCCGAGTATCTCCATACCGGTGCGCGCCACTCGCTGCGTAAGCTCGGTTCCATACATCTTGGACATCGAAGCCTCCGCGTTCGGAACCATATCCCGGCTCTGCATCCATGCGACTTTGTAAGCCAGCCAGCGCGAAACCTCCGTCTCTATAAAACGCCGCGATAGCTTGCGCCTAACATTCGGGTCCTCGCTCAGCGGCTTGCCATTCCGCTCATTCCGCTTCGCATACTTGACCATAGCCTCCAGAGTCCGACGCGCGCCCGCCGAGTAGCCCACTCCCGACCGCTCGAAATCAAGCGCCACCGCCAGCGTGTACCATCCGCGATCCTCCTGACCCACCAAGTTTCCGCTTGGCACTCTCACATCATCGAAATAAACCTCATTGAAGTCGCGGCCCCCGGCCATATTCTCAATAGGGCGGACACTCACGCCCGGACTCTTCATATCCAGCATGAAGATGCTGATCCCCCTATGCTTCGGCGCGTCGGGATTCGTGCGCGCCGCCAGCCAGCCCCAGTCCGCGATATGAGCGCTCGACGTCCATATCTTCTGCCCGTTGATCACATAGTCGTCTCCGTCACGCACAGCCGACGTTTGCAGAGAAGCCAGGTCCGAACCCGAACCCGGCTCGCTATACAGCGTGCACCACAGACGCTCCCCCCGCGCGATAGGCGGCAGGTGCTCGCTCTTCTGCTCCTCCGTCCCCGCAAGCATCAAAACCGGCCCGACCCACGATATTGCCCCTGTTCCCAGTTCCGTGCCCGGCACATTCCGGTAGGACATCTCCTCGTTGTATATCACCTGCTCCATAATGGAGCGCGCCTGACCTCCGTACTCCTTAGGCCAAGCCAAAGTGAGCCAGCCCTTTTCCGCAAGAGTCCGCGACATCTGTCGCGTGAAGGCGTGACTCTCCTCCGCCGACTGCCCCGTCCGACCGAGCGGGTCCCAGTCCTCCGGAAGCGTCTCTTCCAGAAAGTCTCGAATCTCCTGACGAAAGTCCTCTTCCTGTTGCGTGAACTGTATATTCATTAAACGCCTCCGCGCCGGGCGTAGTCTGGTGTTATGGATTGGCCGTAGTCTAGAAATACGACCCGAATCTGTCAATGCTTCAGCCGCGCCCCGACCTATTCCAATTCAGCGTCCAAGCGATCGCCCGACAACACATCCGGTCAATCCCCCGACCCCGTCAATCCCGCTTCCGACCCGGGCACACGCATCCTCCGCCCGACAACATACGCCACTATAAGTAGAACCAAGAGACCGCCGCAGGCTATCGTCACTATCTCGAAGTTGCCCTCTATGAACTCCCTGACCGACTCCCCGAAAACGAATATCAGGACGCCTATCGTCATAAATCTCGCCCCGCGTCCTATCAGCGAAGCTATCAGAAACCGCTTCATCTCCAGACCGAGTATCCCGGCCAGTATCGTGAACACCTTATAGGGGATGGGAGTGAACGCCGCGACCAATATCGCCCAAGACCCGTACCTATCGAACAGCGCTTCGGCCCGCTCGATCTTGCTCTCCGAGATGAGACGACGCAGCAGCGGCCTGCCCACCTTCCTGCCCAGCCAGTAACCCACAAACGCGCCGCACACCGACGCCAGCGTCACCATCGCCGCCACCCATATCGCCGACTCAGGACTCGCTATCCCGATTGCTATGAGCAGCGGGTCGGGCGGAATAGGGAAGACCACCGACTCGCTGAACGCTATAAGCGCCAGCAGGCCGATGGCCCAGTCGTTATCCGCCAATCCCAGCGTCCAGTCCGTCAGTTCGTGATAAAGTTCTCGCATCTACACTCGATTCTGTCCTGGGTTGGAACTGCGCTCCGATCCCCGGCCGCTGTCCACAATCATGCGCTCACATCCTGCCAATCCTGATTCGGACAACCGGTCACGCCATCCCCGCCAGTTCCAGAACGCGATGAACGTTCTCCGGTCCGGGCGAACGCTCCCCCCAATCCACCTCCCTCATCACCTGCACAATCGCCGCGTTGACCGGCGTCGGAACGCCCGACCTTCGCCCCTGCTCCACGATGTAGCCGTTCATAAACTCGACCTCTGTGTGCCGGCCCTTCTCTACGTCCTGGCCCATGGACGACTTCCAGTCCGCTCCTCCTCCGGTCGGCTGGAACTTGGCGTCCAGCTCCTCATAGACTTCGCCGTCATCCGCCTTGGCGAAAAACTCCGCCGAGACGCCGCGTATAGGCTCCACCTGATAGTTCTGCGCCAGCGCCACTTGGCACGACTCCTTGCAGATATTGATCTGGATACGCCGCGCCTCAGGCATGGACCCCACACCCTGCGCCCCCAGCCCCGTCATCGCGCCCACAGGGTTGCCCGACGAGTTCGTGGTCAGCTTCGACCACCGTTCGCCCCACAGGTTCGACGTCGCCTTCGCGTCGTCAACGCACATCAGAATGTCAACCAACTCTTCCACCCTCGGCGTAATCCGTCCGTGCAGTTCGCCCACGCGGAACACCACATGGCCCCGTCCTCTGCCCGGAGGCCCGCCCCGAGTAACATGGCCCGGCTCCCACAGCGCCACCGTTATGCTCGACATTATGCACCCCACGGCGCGGTCATAGCCCACGATTGACGCCACAAGCCGGTCGTTCATGCAGTTCTGCGAAGACACCACAACGCCGTCCCGCTTCACCAACCGCTTCAGAAAATGCGCGGCCCACTCCGTGTCGTAGCTCTTCATAGCCAGGAAACCGATGTCGAATTGGCCCTCTATCTGCATCGCGTCCGACAGATGAAACGCCTTCACCGGGATAGTAAAATCCCCTTGGCTTCCCGACGCTCGCAACCCGTCCCGACGCATCGTCTCCACGTGCTCCCCCCACATATCCAGCAGAGTCACATCGTAGCCCTCCTTCGTCATGTACGCGCCCAGATAGCTGCCCGCCGCCCCGGCGCCCATAATGACAATACGCTTATCGCTCATGGAATCTCTTCTCCCTTGCCGGTATGTGTTTATGGTTGTTGGTTCTCAGTTTTGGTGGCGTCGTCTATATTCATGGAGATGACACCTCGACCTCGAAGTCAAACCTCCGGCCCTCGACAGTCGCCGAAACCTGTCTCGTCGCCTTGGTCGCCGCGTGAACTCCCGGCATCGCGATAACTCTGCCCTCATTATCCAGCATGGTAAACTCGCTTCCCTCAGAACTTACCGAAATCGCGCCCCTCAGATCGAGACCGACGAACGACTTGATTTCCGCTATCATCCGCTCCTGCTCCAAGAATATCTCATGCGCCTCCTCGACCGACACCTCGGCTGAACCGGATCTTGGCCCCCGGCATCGCCTGCGCCAGCAGCCCGATGTCCACGCTTATGACAGTCGCTATCTTCGTATAGCCCCCCGTAGTCCCCCGGTCCGCCAGCAGGATGATAGGCGTTCCGTTTCCCGGTACCTGCACAGAACCCGGCGCCGTCCCATCCGACACAATATCCGCCCCGCCGATATGCTCGATAGTCGGCCCCTCAAGCCGGCAGCCCGTTCTGTCCACGTCATTCGATACTGTGTACTCCGAATTAAGCAGGGTAGAGACACCCGCGTCCGTGAATGCGTCATCCTGCGGTCCCGCAACCACCCTCACAGTAAACTGCTGACCATATGTGGGCTGTCTGCTTATCTCCGGCGGCAGCCTGTTCGGCGACGAACGCGCGCCATACGGCGAATATCCCGTAGAAAGAACGTCTCCCGCCCTCAGCGCGCGACCCTCAAACCCGCCGAACCCCCCTCTAATGTCCGTAGCTCTGCTATTCATAACAAGTGGCGTTTCGATTCCGCCCGCTAACGCCAGATAAGCCCTCGCTCCATCCCTGGGGGAACCGAAGCTCAGCGTAGAACCCTCCGCCGCCCGAACCGACTCCCAAGCCGGCGTCGCTACGCCGTCCAACATCGGTTCCAGGTCCGCCCCGACCACAGCGAACGTCGTGTCCTCCACAAATCTGATAGTCGGCCCTATCGCCGTAATCTCAAGCCCAGCCAGGTGGTCTCCGTTGCCAACCAGTATGTTCGCTATCCTGAGCGACGCCGGGTCCAGAGCGCCGCACACCGGAATGCCATATCTCTGGTATCCGAAACGCCCCAGATCCTGCACCGTCGTCAGCAGTCCCGGAGAAATCACTTCAAGAGTAGGGTCCGCCATCACACTTTCCGAATCACTGCGGAATATATCCCGTCCTTGACCTGTCGTTCGACGCGCCCGAACTCTTCCTCGCCTCCAAGAGGGACGAAGCGAACGCGATCCCCGGCGTTGATTATAGTCGGCGGGTCGGAGTGCGGATCGAACAGTTTCAGCGGCGTTCTACCTATAAGCCGCCATCCGCCCGGACTCGCCACCGGATATACCCCGGTCTGCGTCTCCGCTATCCCGACCGAACCCGCCGGAATCATCGTCCTCGGCGTGTACAGCCTCGGCGTGTCCAGCCTCGGGTCCAGCCCTCCAAGATACGGAAACCCCGGACTGAATCCCATCGCGTACACTAGGTAGTCCACCCCCGAATGTATCCGTATCACCTCCGATTCCGACACCCCGGCGTTCTCCGCCACAAAGCCTATATCCGCGCCATACTCTCCACCATACAAGGTTGGTATCTCCACCACCCGCTGACCGCCCGACACGCCGCCTCCCTCCAGATCCAGTTCCAAGATAGCCTGTCGCAACTTATCCTGTCCGGTCAATGTCGGATCATAGTGAAGCGCAAGCGACCTGTACGTCGGCACAAGCTCGACAACCCCATCCAGCCGCGCCCCCTCGATAGCGGCGGTAGCCCGGTGGACGAGCGCATTCAGCTCAGGGTCAATCTCCGACCCGAACTCAAGAACCATCGCCCGGTCTCCCATTGGCAGGAAAACCGGCTGACGCCCAACCTCCATTGCTAGACCAATTCCGCCAGAGGCTTGATTTCCACGCCCTCATCCTCAAGCGCCTGTTTCAGTGCCCTCGCCATCTCCACCGCGCCCGGAGTGTCTCCGTGCAGACACAAACTATCCGCCTGCACCTCTATCACGTCGCCATTGATAGCCATCGCCTTGCCGTCCCTCACCATCTGCAAACTCCGCTCCACAACCTCGCCCGTATCATGTATGACCGAGCCGGGTTTGGACCTCGGAACCAGTGTTCCGTCCGGATTCAGAGCGCGATCCGCGAAGATCTCTCGTCCCACACGCAGGCCCATGTCCTCCGCGATTGCGATCCACCTCGACCCCGCCAGCGCCAGAAGCGCCACGTTCTCGTCAACCTCCAGCGCCGCCTCGCATATCGCCCGCGCCAGTTCGCCATCGTCCACCGCCATATTATACATCGCGCCATGCGGCTTCACATGCTGCAGCTTCCCTGTCTTGGTAAACGCTTGGAGCGCGCCCATCTGGTAGATCACATCGTTCTTCGCCTCGTCCGGAGACACAATCATATTCCGCCTCCCGAACCCGGCCAGATCCGGAAAGCTGGGATGCGCGCCTATCCCGACGCCCCGTTCCTCCGCAAGCCTCACCGTCTCGCGCATCCAATTCGGATCGCCCGCGTGAAACCCGCACGCTATATTCGCCGAAGTGATGTACTTGATAACCTCTTCATCATAGCCCATCTTGTACATCCCAAAACTCTCACCCATATCGCAGTTGAAATCAATCCGGTTGCCCATGGTCGTCTCCCAAATTTCATGCCTTCCCACGCCCCCAATTATATCCGCGCCCCAAGAAACAATCCACACTCCCGCGCGGAAAGCGAGAATCTCACGCGGTACTCAATACGGAACGCAGTGTCGAGTTTCAACCCCCCGTCCGCCATAATCGCCAATCCCATAGGCGACAGCCCATTGAAATCACGCCAAGGAACCCCGCCCGGAACCAGACTGCCAATCCCGCTCACAGTATGCTACAATATCATCCACATCACAGAACAACAGTACTTAGACATAACACTGGATTTATCAACCAAGCCGGACCGCCCGGAAAAACCCTATATACTGATAAATACAGGGATTTACAGGTGATATGCTGGCGCCAGACCCCGCCAGCAGCCACCAGATGACCGCGCCTGTATCGCGGCGTCGGACATAAACCCGAATCTATCCCATTCACCCCAAGTCCAGGAGAACCTGTTGAACGGCCAACTCCCCCCGGAACAACTCAGCATGATCATCACCGCCGAAGCCGCCCGCCGTATGCCCGCCGCAAAAACTCCTCACGGCTTCGACCTCCGCCCATACCGCCCTGGCGACGAAGACTCCTGGATTCAACTCATAAACACCGGCGAGTTCGCCTCCGACTGGGACCGTCCTCACTTCGACAAGTACATACTCGGCCCCGAGCGCGCGGCGGGATCGCGCGTAGCGGTCAGCGACGGCGTCATAGTCGCCGCGACCTTCGCCTCTCTGCAGACCGGCATGGACAACACAGGCCGCGTGGACTTCGTCGCCAGCCGTCCAGAATATCGCGGACTCGGACTAGGGAGGCTGGTATGCTCCGCCGTTGTCCGACACCTGGTTGACAGGGGGTACGAGCGCGTTATCCTGTTCACCGACGACTGGCGGCTTCCCGCAATCGGCCTCTACCTCTCCATGGGCTTCCGGCCCCGGATCGCCCGCGAGGATATGCCCGGACGCTGGGAAAAAGTGAGGCGCTGCCTGGAGGCCCGATGATGAGGGAACTACGGCTTGGACTGGCCGGACTCGGACACGGCGAGACCGTATTGGGAGCGAACCGCTCCGATATTCCGATAAGAGTAACCGCTCTATGCGACACCAACGAGCGCCGCCTCGAGCGCGTCGCGCGAGAGTGGAACATAAGCCACGTCACGACCAATTTCAACGAACTTGTCGCCCGCCCCGACATAGACATCGTGGGAATATACACCCCCGGCCCGCTCCACGCCCAGCAGATACTCGCCGCGCTCGACGCAGGCAAGCGCGTCATGGTCACCAAGTCCATGGTTTACACCATAGAGGAAGCCGAACAGATCGTAGAAGCCGTTGACAGAACCGGACTGACCCTGCTCGTCACCCAGACCATGCGAGGCCGATACGATTTCATGGAAGCCAAGCGCCTCTGCGACGCGGACGCGATAGGCGACCTCTTCATGGCCGAGGCCCACTACATCCACGACTTGCGCCCCGTATATGAAAAGACCCCTTGGCGCGTCAGCATGCCGCAGGACCTCATCCTAGGCGGCGCGTGCCACCCCATTGACCTGCTGCGATGGTTCATGGGCGACATATCCGAAGTCCACTGTTACGGCGTCAGAAGCGGCGTATCCGCCGACTACCCCCAGGAGGACACCTTTGTCATCAACGTCAGATTCGCAAGCGGCAAGATAGGCAGGGTAGCCAACTTCCTAGGCGTCATACACACTCCGGGCGTTCCCATGAACAGCCTCGCCTTATATGGAACCAAAGGAACGATACTGGACAACAAGGTTCGGCTCGACGCCGACGATTGGCTCCCGCAACGCGATTACACCATCGAACACCCGCCGGCCGACGGCCACCGCGGCGAGATGATGGTCATGCTCCAACACATGGCCGACTGCATTCTGAACGGCGCGACCCCCTGGGTGGGCGCCAGAGAAGGCGCCCGGGTCGTATCCACCGGCCTCGCCTGCTGGGATTCCCTCAGATCGGGCGCCCCCGCCCAGGTACGTAACGAATTCTGAAAATTGGCGGCCGACAACGTCAGCGCCAAGACATACCGGAGCCGCTCCTTACACCAGCGCGTTGTGTCCGGTCAGGTCCCGTCCAAGTATCAGCGTATGCACATCGTGCGTTCCCTCGTAGGTATCCACCGTCTCCAGATTCAGCATATGGCGGATGGCCGGATGTTCCAGCACAATGCCCGATCCGCCCAGAATCTCACGCGCCGAGCGCGCCGCGTTCAACGCGCTTCTCACATTCTCCCGCTTGGCGAGCGATACCTGCGTGAAATTCATCTTCCCCTGGTCCTTGAGCGTCGCCAGCCGCCACGACAACAGCAGCCCCCTCGTATGGTCCGACACAATGTCCACCAACTTATCCTGCACAAGTTGCCGCGCCGCTATCGGCTGTCCAAAGGTCTCGCGCGTCTGCGCGAAGTCCAGAGCGTCCTCATAAACCGCCTCCATCGCCCCCAGTACGCCCCATGTTATGCCGTAGCGCGCCTGCGTAAGGCAGGAGAGCGGCCCGCGCAGTCCCGCCACATCCGGCAGCATCGCGCTCGCCGGAACCCGACAATCCTCCATCACAAGCTCACTCGTAACCGACGCCCTCATACTCATCTTGCGTTTGATTGCATTCGCCGTGAAACCGGGCGTATCCGTTGGAACCAGAAATCCACGCGCCGCGCCCTCATCATCCGAGGCCCACACCAGCGCTATATCCGCGATATTGCCGTTGGTTATCCACATCTTCGACCCGTTCAGCACATAGCTCTCGCCATCCTTAGCGGCCTGCGTTCGCATCGCCCCAGGGTCCGAACCCCCCTCATGCTCAGTCAGTCCGAAGCAGCCTATCATCTCTCCCGAAGCCAACTTCGGCAGATACTCCCTCTTCTGCTCCTCAGAGCCGTAGGAGTAGATCGGATACATCACAAGCGCGCCCTGTACGCTTGCGAAACTCCGCAGTCCGGAGTCCACGCGCTCCAATTCGTACATAATCAGGCCATAGGAGACATTGTTGACTCCGGCCGCGCCGTACTCCACCGGCAGATTCGCGCCGAAATAGCCCATATCCCCCAGCTTCGGAACGAGGTGTTCGGGAAACTCCCCACGCTCCCAATAATCTGCGATGTCCGGAGCCGCCTCCGAATCCAGAAACTGGCGCGCCGTCGCCTGCGCCTGCTTCTCCTGCTCTCCGAGCATATCCATCACGTTGTAATAATCGAGCATTTCATGTGGTCCTGTATGGGAAAATATTTGGATGATTGTAAGGGTTCTTCACCGCATAACGATAGTGTAACAGAGCCACACCCGGACGCCGACATTGACATCACAGCATGACGATGCTAACATCCGTTCAACTCAAGAGGCAATGGCACTGCAAGGGGATTCAAAAGCATGAGTGAACTCCCCACGACGGTCGGCGCGCATACCCGCGTCAGCGTAAAAGAGTCCTACAAACTATGCGAGTCACTCACCAAGACTCACTACGAAAACTTCACCGTCGCATCCTTCCTGCTGCCCTCCGACAAGCGCAAACACTTCTACGCAATCTACGCGTTCTGCCGCTTCGTTGACAACCTAGGCGACGAGTTCGACGGCGACAGGCTGCAAGCCTTGGACTACTGGCGGGAGGAAACGGAAGCCTGCTTCTCCCGATCCTCCACCCACCCGTACATGGTTGCGCTGAGCGAGACCATCCGCTCCTTCGACATACCCATAGAGCCATTCCTACGGCTAATAGAAGCCAACCGGATGGACCAGACCGCCACGCGCTATCCCACATACGCCGACCTTGAGCGCTACTGCCGCCACTCCGCCAACCCGGTCGGACACTTGGTGCTATACGTATGCGGATACCGGGACAAGCGACGCCGGCGCCTCTCCGACTACACCTGTACCGCGCTCCAACTCGCCAACTTCTGGCAGGACGTCGCCCGCGACTACCGCAAAAGCCGCATATACATCCCCCTCGAAGACATGGACAGATTCGGTTACACCGAAGATGAACTGGCGCGCGGCCATGTCACAGACAACTTCCGAAGGCTAATGGCCTTCCAGGTTGACCGCGCGAGAGACCTCTTCAACAGGGGACTGCCTTTGGTGGACTTGGTTGATAGCGCCCTGAAGCTGGACATAGCGCTGTTCAGCAAGGGCGGGATGAGCGTACTCAAAAGCATTGAGCGACGGGGATACGACGTGCTGAACCGGCGTCCGACTGTCGGCAAAGGCAAGAAAATATATCTGTTGGCCGGCACACTGTTGAAGCTCAAACTACTGGGCAGGGTGTAGAGGCGCGGATATGGCGAACGATCTAGATCAAGCATACGGCTACTGCCAACGTGTGGCGAAGACCCAAGCCAAGAACTTCTACTACGCCTTCCGTACCCTGCCGTTCCGCAAGCGCCGGGCGATATACGCCGCCTACGCCTTCTGTCGCTACTGCGACGACGTGGCGGACGAAGACCTGCCGACTGACGAGAAAGCCAGACTCCTGGCCGAGACCCGGATATATCTCCACGACCCGGCCCGCACGTCTGAATCCCCTATGTTCACCGCGCTCGAAAACTCTATCAACGACTTCAGAATACCCCGTCGGCACTTCGACGACGTCATTCGAGGCGTCGAGACCGATCTGGAAGTATCCCGCTTTCAGACCTTCGATGATCTGCGCGACTACTGCCGCCTAGTCGCTTCCGCCGTCGGCCTTATATGTATCGAGATCTTCGGCTACGACGACCCGGCAGCAAAAGAGTACGCAGTTGACTTCGGCATAGCCATGCAGTTGACCAACATAATGCGGGACATCAAAGAGGACTCCGACAGGGGACGCGTCTATCTGCCCCTTGACGACATCGAGTCTTTCGGATACTCGGAGCAAGCGTTGATGAGCGGTCGCAACAACGAGAACTTTCGCGCGCTTATGGACTTCCAGGCCAGTCGCGCGAGACGATATTTCGACTCAGGCGCCCGGTTGATCCCATTGTTATCACGAGAATCGCGCGCCTGCGCCGCCGTCCTCCACCAGCTATACAGCAGAATCCTAGACCGCATCCAGTCCTCAGGCTACGACGTGTTCAGCCGCCGCATCGGGCTGAGCATGGGTGAAAAGTCGCTGCTGGTAGCGAGATTATGGGCCGGAACTCTGACTCCGAACCTCGCCATCCGGCGCGGACGTTAGCGGAGAGAATCTGTGCCTACCCCCAGCGGCTCCAACGAAAGAAGCGTGGCCGTCCTCGGTGGAGGACTAGCCGGACTGTCCGCGGCGCGCGCCCTGATAGAAAGAGGCTTCCGCGTTTCGCTTGTCGAGAAACGCCGGTTCCTGGGTGGAAGAGCATACTCGTTTCACTCCCGCGACGCCGGCGTAGAAGTAGACAACGGCCAGCACGTCTTCATGGGCTGTTGCGAATACTACATTGATTTCATCCGCGCCCTCGGAACTTACCATGACGCAGCGCTTCAGAACTCGCTGTACGCCCAGATCATACTCGACGGCAAGCGTGGCAAGCTGGCAAGCTCCCCGTCACTCGGCCCCCTCCACCTGATACCATCATTTATAAGCTACCCACACCTCGGAATCGGAGATAAACTGCGCGTCGCCTACGGCCTACTCAGAGCTGGGCTAACCAATAGGCTGAAACGCTCTGAATCGCTTGACTCGCAAACCTTCTACGACTGGCTGAAACATCATCACCAATCCGATAGGGCGATAGACAACCTCTGGAATCTGATAATCCTGCCAACCCTGAACGACGACGCGCGACACGTAAACGCGGACATGGCCCTCATGGTAATAAAGCAAGGTCTCCTGAGCAGACCACAAGACGCCGCCATCGGGTACTCGCGCGTCGGCCTAACCTCCCTCGCCGGCGCTCCCGCCCAACGCTTCATAGAGGACAGAGGCGGCTCCGTAATGCTAGGAAAAACCGTCCGATCGCTCCTGTTCAACGGCGACAGGGTATGCGGAGCGCGACTCTCGGACGGATCTGAACTGAAAGCTGACGCATACATCAGCGCGCTGCCATTCAGAACCCTGCTTGATAGCCTGCCGCATGACCGTGCCGCCGACCCCTTCTTCGCCCGGGTCGCCGACCTAGCGTCAGCGCCCATCGTGGGCATACACCTCTGGTACGACAGACCGGTGATGGAAGAGACCTTCGCAGCCTTCTTGGAAAGCCCTGTACAGTGGGTCTTCAACCGCAGCCGTATCCAGGGAAACGGCGGACCCTACGGCCAATACGTCTGCATATCTCTCAGTGGGGCATGGGATTTCATAGACCGTCCAAAGGACGAACTCCGAGAACTGTTCGAGAAAGAGATGAAACGCCTCTTCCCAATGGCCCGCGATGCGACAATTGAAAAGTCCCTAGTTATCAAACAGCCCGAAGCCACTTTCCGGTGCCTGCCGGGAGTCGCTTCGCGTCGCCCCTCCCAAGCCACACCCATCCCGAACCTCTTCCTGGCCGGGGATTGGACCGACACCGGCTGGCCCTCTACCATGGAAGGCGCTGTCCGCAGCGGCGCCTACGCCGCCCGCGCCCTCGCCGAGAGCCACCCTCGACACGCTTTATTGACCCGGTCTCGGACAGGTTGTTAAACTCGCCGTCAAACGGCGCTAACTTTTCAAGGGGTATACCTGACGGCGTGGTGATAAGACTAGCGGCGTTTGCCGCCCTCCTGATTCTGGCTTTCATGCCCGGCCACCGACCTGCTGAGGCCCAGACGGACCACCGCGCCGTCGAGGGCATAGTTGTCAGCGGCACGGCCGCCGCCGACACCAACATGTCTGGTCAGATCGTCACCCTGCATCGCGTCACCCCCGACGGCTTCGACGACATCACCACTCTCACGGACGATAACGGCGCGTTCAGATTTGAAGATATCCAATACGATCCCGCCGTCAGATACGGCGTTTCAGTCCGATACCAAGACGCTATCTACGGCTCCGACCTAGATATGTCGCTCAGTTCGCCTCCGCCGGTGAAGCTGACGGTATATGAAGCGACTCACAACGATGCGGTCGTGTCCGCAGGCTCCGCTTCCTTGCTGATCGCCGGCGCGAACCACGCCGACCAGACATTAGCCGCCCTGGAAATAATCACCCTCATCAACAGTTCGGACAAAGCCTACGTACCCGGTTCAGGCGTAATGGAACTGCTCAGGTTCGGTCTCCCTCCGAACGCGACCGAACTTATTCTGGATACACGTCTCATCGGGGCGGACTTCATACAGGTTGACAGGGGATTCGCGCTTCTGGCCAGCATACCGCCGGGAGAACATGACATCATGTTCTCATACATATTCCCATACCAAGGAGAGCGAGTCGCGCTCGAAAAGAACTACCGCTACGGCGCGGAATCACTTCGCATCCTCGCCCCCGAAGAAGTTGCGTTCATATCAAGCGAGGGTCTCGGTGAGCCGGAGCGGGTTATGATAGGCGAGCGTCAATACCGCGTTCTGACGACTGAAGGCTTGGGAAGGGAAGCGTCTGTCCCGCTGGTCCTTGAAGGCCTCCCGACCAAGAGTGTGGCGGACAGGGTAGGGGGCAGCCTTTCCGGCGTCAAGTTCCAATACGCCGCTCCGGTCGCCTTGGGAATGCTCATGATAGTCCTTCTGGTGTACGGCTCTCTATGGAAGACTAAGAGAGCGCCTCGCGCCGTCCCCGATTCCGAAAATTCAAATGAACGGGCCGTCATATTCAGGATGATCGCCGAACTGACCGACAACTACCAATCCGGAGACATATCCGACGAAGAATACCGCCAGAGACTCATGATTCTCAATGCCAGGCTCACATCGCTCCGCTAGTACGGTCAGGGCTGAAAGAGATACCGCTTGACAAAAGTAGAGGGGACGGCCATCTGACCGCCCCCTCCGTACTCAACCTTCTCAGGTCGAACGGAACTACGCTTCGCTTACTTGGACAACATTGACGCTATGGTCGGAGACTTAGTAATGTCAAACCCTATCGGGATTCCTGCCCCGTTGCCCGGCTTGTAACCGGCGTTCACCGCATTGCCATTGGACAACATGGAGTTGATCCTGTCGAACATCGAGGACGCGCTGTCTATGGTCACCTGGTTAATCTCTCCGCGCATCATAGCGTGATTCTTCAAGAAGAGCGCGGCTGGCTTGTACGGATCGAACTCGCCATTGTTGATATTGTTCGTCTTGAAGTAAGACCTCAGACGCTCGACAATGCGAGGGTTGCTGTCCGAAATCAGGCGCAAGGTGATAGGCTCCCGAAGATGCGCGGCATACGCTTGGTTGACCAGCCTCAAGTAGAAACCGGGATCCAGCAGATCCTCTAGGTCCGCGTCCCTGACCCTCGTCACCTCAATCCAGTTGACCGGTATGTGGTCCGTAGAGGCCATGGCCGAGTTGATACGGTTGATGTGATCCCGATTCTCCTCCGTCACATCCATAAGCACTGCTAGGCTGGTGTAACTATCGCCTAGAAGCGAGATGAACGTGGGAAGGTTTTCCGCCGTGCCGACAGGTATCACTACCCACCTCGGATCCAGCTTCGACGCTCCTTCCCCCGCGCACATCTCACCAAGCGCCTGCAAGTAGATCACGTCGGACGCCGAGCCCACCAATAGGCAGTGAGGAGCCAGGAACAAGGTCTGCACAAGCTGGAACCCCAGCGCCATCTGAAGTGGGAAGACCGTATCGTGGCTGTTCAATAGGATGTCTTGGCTTACAGTCGTCCCCAAATTATCCATATCCTCAACCGTCCTGACGCTCGTCAGGTTATTCAGGTCAATCATGAACGGGGAGTGCGTCGTGTAAACGACCTGGTGCTTAGGCGCCAGTCTCTCATTTATGAATCTCTGGAAGTCATACTGGGCCAAAGCGTGCAGATTCAGACCCGGCTCGTCCAGCAGGAATATCATGTCGCGGTCCTGCTCTTCCTGTATCTTCTCTATCATCGAGAAGTACACCAGGAAACTGAAGAACCACACAAAGCCTTTAGAGCGTTCGTCGAAAGGCACTGACACGCGATGACGATTGTTCCAGACACGAACATGAAGAATAGTGCCGCTGTTCAGGGGCGGCGGATCATTCGGATTCGCCGAGGAAAGATCAAACTGAACTCTAAGCTGCTTGTTCTGCTTCCAGAACTCGAATATCTCGTCGCTGATGCCGATGGAAGCGGATTCCAGCTCAGCCTTCAGATATTCAAAGTTGGTCTCATGTTCCAGTTCATCGAGATTGCTTCCCACCATCGAGAGCAACGCTAGGAAGGTGCGATCCGCGTCATCCAGCTCCCCCGCCTTCAACCTGCGCTGCTTGATGTCCTCAATGGATATCCGACCGCGCATAGTGCTGTAATTGTCGAAATAGACGAGCACCGGCAGATATCGCTCAAGGTGATCCAGAACCACCTGCTGGCGCAGGTCGCTTTCCGGAAGTTTGTCCATGAGGGCATCCACCGCCGGGCTCTTTGTCTCGATTGACTGGAGACGCTCCTGCAACTCCTGCCATGTGCTGACCGAGGACACGTACTGGCGCACCTCATCCGGCAGCCCCGAGGACTCAATGAGATGGCTCATCACCGCGGTCTCATCCATGTCGAACTGCCAAGCGCGCTGGTTCTTGTAGTTCTTCGACGCCATTACGCGGCGCGACCTCATCACACCCTGTCCGAACTTGTTCTCCAGCTCGGCGATCTCCTCATCGCTCAACTCAAACTCCGCGCGCGCCACCACATCCGGTTGCGCTTCATGACGCCTTCTGTAACGCACATACCCTTTCCTCGGATAATCCCTGAGACTGAACTTGCCGCTGGCGCTATCCACAGGATTAAGACGTCGGAGCGCCTGCAAAAACGCCGTCTTGCCCGACTCATTCTTGCCCACCATACACGTAACGTTATCCACGGGCACCCATCCGGAGTCGTCAATGCTCCGATAGTTCGTGACCCTGGCTCTGATTAGCTTCATTTTTCCTCCTCGCAAAATCTCGGCGCTCACGGATTCACCATACGGCCCAATCAGTCAGCGCAATACTTCGCTCTGGTCTGTTTGGCAACAGGAGCGATTAGGCTCGCTCAGCTACACTCCCATTACAGTGTCCATGAAGGCTATCATCTGTTCAGTCAACGCTTTCAAGGAGTTTGTATGCCTTGTTTTATATTTGTACAAAACAAAACGCCCACCCCGCCGACGCCCCGGGACATATCCCGGAACACGCGCCGACAGGGAACGGCGTTCTTCCGCTCAGCCTATTGCGACTTGAAATCTAGATCTGGCTGTAACCCGACCCCTTACGTTCGACTCCGGTTCCCCGCGCCTCTTCTATCTGGCCGAACTCTTTCAATATCTCCTGACTATACGTAACTCGACCCGTCACTCTATCCAGCGGCTCGGTAGCCAGCAGCAGCGCCGACTTCGCCATAAGGTCCGGATGTTCTCCGCGTGGGTCATCCATTCCGGTTACCAGGTTATGAAAGAGCGTCCCCGGCGTGGGAACCACCTGGGAAGGGGACACGCACGTAACCGAGATGCCGAACTGGTAAACCTCCTGCGCCAGCCCCTGCGAGAACCTCTCCAGCGCCGCCTTTTCGGCCCCATAGCAGGTGCCGCCCGAATTCGCGGGCGCGTCCGGGTACGGACCTCTTCCCGGACCGATAGCCGCGCCCGAAGATATGTTGACTATGCTTCCGCCCCTCTTGTCAATCATATCTCGCAGCGCTAGTTGGCTAAGAATGAACGGGGCGTGGAAATTGACCGCCCAAGACCGCATCCAGCGTCGCAGAGGATAATCCTTGACCGGAATGAAGTAGGTAAGCGCCGCATTGTTCACCAGAACATCCACACTGCCATATGCGTCGCGCGTCTCCTCCAACAATCGCTCACAATCCTCTGGCAGCGATATGTTCACCGCGCTTGCGGTAGCCTCTCCTCCCGACTCACGTATATCCGCCACAGTCTTCTCCAGAGACCCCTCCAGCGGATGGTCGCCCTCTCTGAGTGTGCGCGCGGCGGCAACCACCTTGCCCCCCTCTTCCGCGAACAGCCTCGCTATACCCGCTCCTATGCCCCTGCTAGCCCCGGTAACCACACACACTTTTCCGTCCAGCTTGCCCATAAGATACTCCTCCATATCCTACTTAGTACTCGAAGTCTATATTATATACGCCAGCCGCGCTCTGCGCTCGGTCGGGGCGCAAGGTCATTCAATTATCCAACCGACGCGCATCCTCTCTCCGACGGCGCTCGCCTCTTGCGTAGGCCGATTCGACCCACAACAGCCCATGGCCGAACGCCGAAACGCTCCGGTCCGCGCCCAAATTCCACTACACGCCACGCCCCCGCCGTGCTACTATAAGAACATAACTTCTGGCAACTGGAGACAGACTCAGATAGTGACTCAGTTTGGGGGAAATCTATACTGATATTGCGGCTAAATTGAGTCACTACCCAGACCCAATGTCAACTAGCATAAAGCAGAGATTATTTAATGAAAACTCAGAGGCCCCAAAGATTTTTACCCTGGCGTTACGGGTCGTTGCAGGTGAAGTACAGGTGACTCTTTCACCTGACGCCACCTGATCCACGCGCCAGTCCCCGCTTGATCCCGTATAAACCAAGCTATATGACCCCATCATTCAACACACCGCCTTGCGGTACCCGGTCGTCAGTCATTTCAGGTGATAGACAGACTTGTTGCGGGAATCGGAGCAACGATCGAGAAAGAGTCGAAAGATAATCCAAACGCCTTGGTCGGAGTTGCGCCTGCACGGCCGATAAAGTACATTTCCAAAAGATTCAAACAGGAGGTGAGCCGGTGTCCCAGAGACAGGTTCCAAGCAAAGATGAAGTCATGTCCTATCTTAGAGAACGTCGCAACTGGGGTAGGTGGGGCGACAAAGGCTCCGCGGGCGCGATCAATCTTATCAACGCCGAGAAGCGGCTTGAAGCCGTCAGTCTCGTCGAAAATGGACGCGCTGTGTCCCTGAGCCGCCCCTTTCCGGTCGAACCCAAACTCGAGAACCCAAGACCCGCGCAACACTTTATGTCTGTCATGGAAAGACCTCACGGCGGAGGAGCCGCCATGGACTACTACGGCGTCTTCTATCACGGTACCGCGACAACCCACATAGACGCCCTATGCCACGTATGGGACTCTGGCGGAATGTGGGACGGCAAGTCGCCCGACAAGACACTAAACTTCTCCGGCGGCTCGTATGGAACTGTGGACGCTTGGAGCGACGGCATACTGACGCGCGGAGTCCTGCTCGACATTCCCGGACATCGCGGCGCTCCCTATGTAACCCTAGACGCCCCGGTTCACGGCTGGGAGCTGGAGGACATCGCCGAAGCTCAAGGCGTTGAGATAAGACCGGGCGACGCCGTTATGGTTTACAGCGGACGTGAAGCATACGCCGCCGACCACGGCGGAAACTGGGCCGGAGGCTATTCTCGGCCCGGACTTCACGCCTCCTGCCTCAAGTTCGTCCGCGACAACGACATCTCCATACTCGGATGGGATATGATGGACGCCTCGCCCAATGAGTACGACATCCCTTGGTCTGTGCACGGAGTCATATTCGCCTACGGCGTCGCGCTTCTCGACAACTCGCTCCTCGAACCGCTCGCCAACGCCTGCGCCGAAGAAGGCCGTTACGAGTTCATGCTCACCATAAACCCGCTCAACGTGATTGGCGGAACCGGGTCCCCGGTCAACCCGGTAGCCGTCTTCTAGTCCGACCCGTTTCACACAGCCCATTGAGATAGATCATGCCAAACTTCATATGCCGAACCTGCGGGGTCCAGTTCGCCGAGTCGCTCGAGCCGCCAACCCAATGTCCCATATGTCTCGATCCTAGGCAGTATGTCGGGTGGGAGGGCCAGCGTTGGACGACGATGGAAGACCTGACGCGCGAAGGACACCGCAACGACATCCGCGCGGAAGAGGAGGCGCTTCTGGGCATCGGGATCGAGCCATCGTTCTCGATTGGCCAGCGCGCGCTATTGGTGCAGACCGCGCGCGGAAACGTCCTATACGACTGCGTTAGCCTTCTGGACAACGATACCATCGAGAAGATACGCGCCATAGGCGGCATAGAGTATATCTGCTTCTCGCATCCCCACTTCTATGACAGCATGGTCGAATTCAGCCGCGCCTTTGGCGGCGTCCCCATAGTCGTGCCTGAGGCAGACCGCCAACACGTAATGCGGCCCGACCCCGCGATAACATACTGGGACGGCAGCCCGCTTGAGCTTGTGCCGGGCGTGACTCTCATCCGGTGCGGCGGCCACTTCGACGGCAGCGCGGTCCTGCACTGGGCTGACGGCGCGCGGGGCAGGGGAGCCCTACTCGTCGGAGACAGCATAACCGTCGTGCCTGACCGCCGATACGTAAGCTTCATGACCAGCTATCCCAACCTTATCCCCATGTCCGCCGACAAGGTGCGTGCGATAGTGGACTCCGTCTCGCCATACAAGTTCGACCGCATCTACGGCGGATGGTGGGAACGTAACGTGATGACAGGCGGCAAAGAGGCGGTGTTAGCTTCTGCCGAAAGGTACATCCGACACATATCCGGACTCAGCCGACCTAACTCGCCCAATTCCTAGACCGCTCGACCGCCCTCTGCCACTGTCCATACAGCCGTCGCCTATCCGACTCTTTCATCACAGGCTCAAATACCCTGTCCGCCCTCCACAGCTCGGCGAGTTGGTCAGTCCTTCACAGCCGAGCGTCAACCGTCCCCAGAATATCCGCCTGGAATTTCATCAGTATATCGTTGTCGGTCGCCCCGCCATCAACGCGTATTGAGCTGAGAGAGAGAGACGGTGTCCTCTGTCGCCGCGTCCATGAGATCGCGCGTCCGACGCGCGTGATATGCGCGCGGTTCACCCCTCTGGTAAGCCCAACTATTGCCCCCCGCGCGTACATATCCCAGTACGGAGCGCCGAGGCCGGAGAAGGCAGGCACGAAATAGACGCCGCCATTATGGTAGCGTTTCCTTTTAGGTGGTTGAAGTCAGCAGTCCACGCGATTGAAGCAGAACAAGTAGGTTGTGAGGATTCCACCAGGTTCCCATCCGCTCCCTACGCCGAAGCTCACGATTCAGCCGTTCAAGCAGTGAGGTGGTCTTGTAACGCGACTGTCCACTCACAAGATGCGCCAACCCCTTGTCCAGAGCCTTCTCGCACCAGTATTCGGCTTCACCCCCACTCAGATACACCACGTGTTTAGCGTGTGTACGCGCCTCATCCACACTCTCAGACCGCAGCAGTTTCAGCGCTTCGGAAAAGCCCGTCTCGCCTATGTTTCTAAGGTACTCTCTAAGCAGGTGGAACTGGCACAACTGATGGTTGGCCGCGTCGCCATAGACCATATCTATCGCCGACGCTATCGCGCGGTCTCCATCGCTCACTATGTGTCGAGGCGACTGCGCGCCACGCATATACGCCTCGTTCACAGCCGCTTCCCAATCGCCGAACGTTGCCATCACATTGCCCAGATCGTCACGGATCACCTTCATCTCCACGGCGCCGTTCGCCGTTCGCGTCCACAGCCCGTCCATCTCCAGCGTCTGCCCACCCATGCTTGTCTCTGAGAGTTTCTCCCTTCTTATCCACTTGCTCAGCGTACTCTTTGCGAATCCGAACAGCTTTCCCACCTGAGCGTAGCTCAGACCCATCGCAGCCAACTCTATCGCTTTCTCTCTGGTTTTTTTGAGTACCGATTCCGCCTCTCGTCTCCCAAAAGTTCCATCCCGCTACTCATCCGTCCACACTCACAGCAGCGAAACTTCGGAACGCTAAGCCTTAGTTCTCCGTCCTTGGTGATTATCGAGCGCGGATAGCTCTGGTGTTTGCTCATCGCAAGGTCGCACTCTGAACACATGGGCCCGTATGCGTCCAGGGCGGACTGGAGTCTGTCCTGCATATACTGGACTATCGTCCGGTCTCTCTCTTCTTCCAACTGATACAGTAGCCCTGACATCTTGCTAACCTCCACAGTTCTGTCTCAGACCACATCTTATAACCCATCCACCCGAAAGGAAACGCTACCCGCCATTATCCTCCACTTGCCCGGCGACCCTCTCCGAGTCCGCCGAACTGGCTATCATCCCAAGCTCATCGCGCAACCACTGGACTGTCGCCCCCGCCGAGAAGATAGACCCTTCCAGCGCATAGGTAGTCTCGCCGTTCAATGTCCAGCCGACCCTGGAAACTAGTCCGGCGGCGGAGTCCATCTTCCGAGACCCGGTGTTCGTCAAGAAGAAGCAGCCGGTGCCGTAGGTATTCTTGGCGGCGCCAGGCTCGAAACACGCCTGTCCGAAAGTCGAAGCCTGCTGATCCCCGGCGATCCCCGCTATCGGTATAGGCTGACCAGCCGACAAATCTCCGGCGATAGGACCGTACACCTCGCTCGCAGACCTAACCTCAGGAAGCAAAGAGCGCGGTATATCAAACAGTTCCAGAAGGTCTGAGTCCCACTCCAGCGTATTGATGTTGAACAGCATCGTGGAGCTGGCGTTGGACGTATCCGTCGCGTGAACCAGCTTATTGGTGAAGTTCCACATAAGCCAAGAATCCACAGTCCCGCACGCCAGTTCCCCACGCTCCGCTCGTCGCCGGCCATCCGGCGTGTTGTCCAAAAGCCAACGCATCTTGGTAGCGGAGAAATATGGATCTATCGGAAGTCCGGTCTTTTCACGCGTCCACTCCTCAAGCCCGCGCTCTTTTAATTCGTCACACATGGGCGCTGTCCTACGGCATTGCCACACGATAGCGTTGTGCAGCGGCTCTCCCGTGCGTCTGTCCCACAAAACAACCGTCTCTCGCTGGTTGGTGATTCCCATAGCCACAATCGAGCGAGGGTGCGCCTCCGCCATATCCAGCAGCTCCTCGATAGCGCCGAGGCAGGACTCAAAAAGCTCCACCGGGTCATGCTCTACCCAACCCGGCCTTGGGTAAATCTGACGGATTTCCCGGTTGACAGTCCACAGCGGCATCCCAGTCGAATCTATGAGCATCGCCGTCGTGCCAGTCGTACCCTGGTCGAGGGCGAGAATATATCCTGACGCTGACATCACGGGGCCTCCTGTCCAGATTGACTATGGGATTTAATCTAGCGCTTTCAAATCCGCCGTTGCCAACAGAACCACATCATTCGGGTGTCTCAAAGTTGAGCATCGCGCTGCGAGTTCATCGTGCGCCTTTTGATTTAGAGCGTTAAGTCTTCCCTTCCTGCTGATCCTAGCGTCTCTAGGAGCTAGACCGCTTCCGCCTTCAGTCAGCAAACTTCTGAAAAATGCTGGGTTGCTGATAGAACGACCCTTCTCGTCCAGAAAAATCGGTATCAGAGCGTCCCAGCGAGGCATACCCTGATCATCTTGCCAACGTATCTTGTAAAGGCCCAGCGTACCGCTCTTCGGCGCAGGCATACAGGCATACTCGCCTCCGAAGTCTGGCGACTGGGCTTTCTCAATAAGGTCCTGAAAAAACGGGCTTGCGAAATCCATCGGGACGACGCCCCGCCTAGTGGCCGCTATATTGCGGTCAACGGTAATTCGAGCATTCGCGCTTCTCGGAGGAAATTCGGAGTAGCGCCCTCGCAGGCTTTCGGGCAGTTCTATATTCAGTGTCCTGCCATTGTGCAGACGGCCGCGGATCTTGATGCCCATATGCGGCAGCATACCCTCCAGAAACGCGAGCGCATCATTGGCGCCGAAATTGTAAAGCGCAGAAGATTCAGTCGGATCATAACCTTCCACATGAGAGAATAATTGTTCTTGCTTAGACTACGCCTCTTTCGCCCTGCTGATTGCGGCGTCTATTTCGGCATCCGTACGATCTATGCTCATCGTCTTGTTGTTAGCCAGTATTGACGCTATATCAACGCGCTCCAGCAACCCCCCGACTATCTCCTGCTGGAGTCCTTCGTGATAGTCATCACTCACTTCCGCCATCGTCTTGGCAATCGTGTCTATGCGGTCCAGCATCATGCCGAGCGCCCGGTTGTCGAACCCATCGTCTGAAGCGAGGTTAAACACCACTACCCGCTCGGACTGCCCGTATCTGTACAGTCTCCCCGATCGCTGCACGAGACGGCTTGGATTCCAAGGCAGGTCGTAATTGACCATGATATGACAATTGTGATGAAGATTAATTCCTTCTCCACCGGCTTCGGTGGATACCATGAAGCGAGCGGATTCGTTGAATTCATCAATTGAAGCCATCTTCTCCCCAATGGACATAGAACCGTGAATCTGAACAACGCCCGCCCTTGGATACTTTTCCTTCAGAGCGTTCACCAGATAGTCCTGAGTAGCGCGATACTCCGTGAAGATGAGCAGCCGCCTGGGACGGCTCTTCTGAAGCGGCGAAACTATCTTGGATAGAAACTCTTTCAGCTTGAGATCGTTCCACCTGACCTGGGCGGCGGCTTCAATCAATTGGTCTAATTGATCAAGCTCGTCCACGAAAAAGGGGTTCACACCGGCGCTCCGGACGGCAACCTGGTCGGCTATCTCCTCGAGATCGTCTCGGACATCGGTTCCTTCCTGAAACTCTTCTGTTAGTTCATCTAGGGTGGGCGTGGAACCGTTAACCTCAATAGACTCTCCTATCAGCCTGTCCTTTCGACGCTTCAGGGCGCGTTCTATCGCGGCGATGCTGGATGACGCCAATTTTCTATAAGTAGTCATCACAAATCCGATAGCCCTGCCCTGTATCCCTCTGGACTGCGACGCCGCGTAACCCTCGCGAAGATATCGCTGAAGGGCAGAGTCGAAATCGCGGGCATCGTCTGAGAGCGGCGCCTCGACCAAGTGTGTATCCTGTCCTCTAAAGATGAATTCGCCTCCCGCGTCCGTAACCAGACTCTTGCGGTTCCTGAGTATCACCTCCGCTACAACTGACGGATCGCTATACATCCTTGCGAAGCGCTCCCTAAGATCTGGCCTGAGAAGCGTGAGCAGGTTTATGAACTGCGTCTCCCGACCTTGGTGGGGCGTGCCGGTGAGAAAGATAAGCCGGTCAGTCTGATTCCTGATCGCCTCAGCCAGACGGTATCGCTGGGTTACAGCTTGGTTGGGAATTTTGCTGAGATGATGGGCTTCGTCAAAAACTATCACGTCCCATTCACCCGATTCGCCAAATATCGGGGAATGATAGTCAGACTTGGCCCTATCTATTGATACTATCACCCTATCGTAAGTAGCCCAGTGGGGCTGCTGGTTCACGAAGAAATCCTGTCCATAGATGAAGAAGTCCTGGTTGAACTTGTGCCGCATTTCCTCCTGCCACTGCTTGGCTATCCCCGCTGGGCATACAATCAGAACCCGGCGCGCCTGACGCCTGCGCCTGAGCGCGGCAAGTAGCAAACCCACCTCGATAGTCTTGCCCAAACCCACATCGTCAGCTATAAGCCAGTTGGCATGATCCGAAGCCATAATGCGGTGGACTATATCTATTTGGTGGGGGAGAGGATCGACATCCAGCCTGTCGAGCGCCCCGGTAACCTGGTTCCATGAGTCGAGCGCATAGGCTAAAGCCTTGAGCCTGAAACGCTCTGCGCCGTCTCCGGCAGCGTCCGAGTTGAGAAACTTGACAGACGCGTCTCTTATTCTGACAAGGTTTTCATAGGGCAACCAACGGCTCTCACCTGTCTGGTGAAGCTGAACCAAGACCATATCCCTGTCCGCAATCTCCCGGCACGCCCGGACGGTGGCCATGCCGAGCGTCTTGCGGACATTGGAACGCGGTCTGTCTTGAACGATGTGGCCGGGTCTGAACCCGCTGCGGAGTTCCGACGGCAGATGCCATTCAGTTTCTCCGGACGCTCCCCACCGCACTCGTATCTCGGCCTCGCCATTCTGAACCCTGCTGTCCACCACTATTCCCAGAATGCTGGGTTTGGAGTCTATGGCCACCCAGCAGTCAAGGCCGGGAATAGGGCGGCTACTCATTACAGACTCCTCGAAATTCGTCGGTTTCCAAGACCGATATGCTCAAAAGCCGAGATTGTCGTGCCATTCACTCTTTGGGTACCAATCTTGAATGTCATACCAACTAGGCAAACTGTAAATGTGAGAATATGGAAAGGCATCCTTATTGATTGGGAACTTGCCGCCTAGTGGGTTGGTTGTCAGATTTGCGTCTTGATATTGCCAGAAATCTAATTCCATGTCTTCTTCGATGCTTGTCCATGAAATCAAGCTCTGCCATTCCTCCTCATCATTGAGAGCGGCCCTGAAACTAGCGAATGCTGCGAAAGACGGGAATCCATGCCGCCAGAGTGAATGGTAGTCCCACTCTTCAAACCATCCGGAATCAATCATGTCTTCTGCGTCAAGGCCTATTCGGAGGTGAACTATCTTGTAAGCCTCGTCCCTACTCAGAATATTTGACAGCGGCATACGCTGAGGCTGCCAGCCACATCTCCTGTGATGCCATCTGCTTTCCCACCATTCAGGATTGCTTTCCCAATGATTGTAGAACTGGATGAACAACAGCAACGTGTGGGCAGCCCACTCCTTAGAATTTAACCAAGGCAGCCAGTTCGACAGCCGCGCCTTGCTGAACTTATTGAGGTGGTTGCGAATCTGTATATCTTGGTCTTCAGACAAGATGGCACTGGATAGGAATAGGTCGAGACGAACGTCAATATCGGTCAGGTCTATGAATTCGGTTTCCTGATAGAGGTCATCGCCCAAGTTTGGGTCAAACTCCATGGTCGGAACCGGGTCTTCAGGAGATTCTGCATCATAGTCACTGAAGACGGTTTGGTCGTAGGCTACTTCTGGCTGCGGTGTCGAAGAAGCGGCTCGAGTGTCGGCTAAGTACGAAAGTTTCTCCAGTTCGCTGGCCGCATTGGAGTTCTCTGGAGCGTGACTTGTGGAATAGTAAGAGCGTTCTATGAGCGACAGCGGGTCCCAAGGTTCGCGCTCAATAACATTTGGCGCTAGCTGATCTATGAAATCTTCAGCGTTCCAGCCACTTGGGTTATCTGCCTGCATATCAGTACCATCAGCGAACAGTGTCAGATCTGTGTGAGCGTGCCCAAGAAGAGAATATCTGAACCAGAAATTAGGCCACGCCGTTAGTGCAAGTCTACTATCTCTGTGGGATATTCCCACAAAGGCGCGGTTGTGTCAAGATGCTATGACAGGCTAACATGACCGCACCCTATACGACAGGATCGAATGAATGAGCCAACGTAGCATCAAGATAACCGCGGACAGTGTAGAGGTAGTCGCCGGCTTGGACGATACTCCGACCGCGGACCTGATATGGGACGCCCTGCCCATCACCGCGTCGTGCAGTACATGGGGAGACGAGATCTACTTCCGAGTCCCGGTAAAAGTGGAAGAACAAAACTCAGTTCCAACCGTTGACATGGGAGCCGTCGCCTACTGGCCTCCCGGGCAGGCGATATGCCTGTTCTTCGGACCGACGCCGATGAGCTCCGGGAATGAAATACGTCCGGCCAGTCCGGTCAACGTCTTTGGACGGATTCTCGGCGACCCGACAATTCTCAAGTCTGTACCCTCGGGATCCGGTGTAAGAATAGAGAGGATACAAGTCGCCTGAAAGGAAACGCGCTCATGGGATTTTCTGACGAACTTCGGAAGCGGGGAGCCTCCACATGGGACAAGGAAAAGGCGCACCCCTTCGTTACGGGGATAGGGAACGGAACTCTGCCCCTCGACAACTTCCGATACTACATGCGCCAGGACTACGTTTTCCTAATAGAGTTCTGCCGCGCCATATCTCTAGCAGTCGCCAAGGCGCGCTCGCTGGACGACATGAGTTGGTTCGCGCGCATGATTCACGAAACCCTGAACATGGAGATGTCCCTGCATGTCAGTTTCTGCGCCGACTTCAACATCAGCGAGCAAGAGCTTCTAGACACCAAACCCTCGCCTACCACTTGGGCCTACACCCGCCACATGATAAACACCGCTCACCAGGGAACAGCCGGGGAGACGGCGGCGGTGATACTGCCATGTTCCTGGGGATATTCCGAGATAGGTCAGACACTCTATGCACGTGGAACGCCCGAAGATCAGCCCCTCTACACGCGCTGGATAGAGATGTACAACTCCGACGAGTTCGCCGAAATCGCCAACTGGCTTCGCGAATTCGTGGACAGGCGCGCCGATAGCGCCGGTCCTACTGAACTGGAGGCGATGGAGAGAGCGTTTATGATAAGCAGTCGCTATGAATATATGTTCTGGGACGCGGCTTGGAGAATGGAGGAGTGGCCCGTCTAGTTCCGCCTTGGCATACCGCCGCGCCGGACGGAATTGGAGGGCGACATTGTCTAGCCATTACCGCCACAGCCCTTCAGGGAGCCCATTTGAACATCGTTAGGAGAGAGAATTACAGATACTGGGTGTTCGCCGCGCTCGCAATCGGGCTGTTTGCCTCAGTCTCCGACCATGGCAGCGTGGGAGTCGCCCTTCCCACCATAGCTGAACACTTTAATACCGATCTGCCCACCAGCCAGTGGGTAGTCATCGGCTACGCTCTCACTATCAGCGCATTCCTTCTTCCCATGGGTAGGCTTGCAGACATCGTCGGCAGGAAGAAGATATACCTGCTAGGCACGCTGATACTCATCTCCATGGGAATCGCCGCCGGATTCTGTCCGAACATCGGCGCCCTGATTGCCGCGAAGTTGGTACAGGGAATAGGGTCCGCTATGACGCAGGGTACTTCGATGGCAATGCTCATCGCAAGTTTCCCCGACCAGGAGCGCGGCAGAGCGCTCGGACTCCAGATGAGCGTAGTAGGCGCAGGCAACGTAGCCGGACCGGCCGTCGGCGGCATCTTGGTCGGCGAACTAGGCTGGGAATGGGTCTTCTTCGCCACCTCCATCATGGCCCTTATAGGGCTAGTCGCCGCATTCTTTCTTATAGACTCTGAGCGGGCGGACGAGGGAGGCGCGGGCGGACGGAAATTCGACTGGCCCGGCGCGGCGCTTTCGACCGCCGCGCTAATCACGTTCTTGCAGAGCCTGACCTGGGCATCCACGCTTGGTTTTGACAACACCGCTATTATTATCTCGTTCGTCATATTCGCCGCTCTTCTGACGGCATTTGTTCTCTGGGAACTCCGAACCCCGGCGCCTATGATGGATATGCGTCTGTTCAAAAGGAAGCTGTTTTCTCTCGGAGTCGGAGCCAACTACATCGGCTTTATCGGAATGTCTTCCGTGCGCTTCCTCATGCCCTTCTACCTCCAAGCGGTACTGGGACTGCCGCCGAGCCAAGTTGGCCTGATAATAGTTCCGGGCGCCGTGTGCATGATAATCGTAGGACCGCTGTCCGGTCGTCTGTCCGACAAGTTCGGATGGCGCTGGTTCACCATGGGAGGGCTGACTATATCAGCCTTAGGCCTATTCACGCTGTCAACTCTGCGCCCCGATTCGCACTTCACGCTGGCTATGGCAGGGATGATTATGCAGAGCGCGGGAATAGGGATGTTCTACGCGCCAAATAACAGTTCTATCCTGAGCGCGGTGGAGCCGACTAAGTACGGGGTCATATCAGGCTTCCTCAACCTTGTGAGAAACGCCGGAAACCTGTCCGGTATCGCGCTCGGCACGGTAATGGCGACCACCACGATGGCCATTTTGGGATATGAACCGACGCTCACTTCGGTTTCGTCAGGCGGGGGAGACGCCTTGTTGGCCGCGTTTACCTCGGGCCTGCGTGTCACCTACATTGCGATGGGCGTAATAGTTCTGACCGGCGTTCTAGCATCCGCCTTCAGAGGCAAACCGATTCAATTCCCCGAAGCTGCGGAGACAGACCGACAGCCCGCAAGACAGGGGGCGGACTAACTCCATTATATATAGTCTCGCGGCCGCTCCTCACAGTGAAATCTTGAGCGGCGTTTACTGTACTGAGTGATTAGGCGAGAAATTCCAGCCTGGCCCCTATGTCCGACAGGTGGGCGCGGTTGACAGCAAGTCAACCCTCGAGTAATCTTGCCCAGAATCCCAATGCCCCCACAGAACCACGCAGAACAGCCACTTTCACCGTACACAGTACTAGACCTGACCGAAGGAGGGTTCAACTGGTGCGGCAAACTACTGGCAGACCTCGGCGCGAACGTGATAAAGATCGAGCCTCCCCGGGGCAGTCCCACACGTCGCGTCGGACCTTTTGTGGATGCTACGCCGGGCGCGGACCGCTCGCTGTTCTGGGCCGCCTACTGCGTGAATAAGCGAAGCGTCACCCTCGATATCGAATCCGACGCGGACGCAGACATTTTCCGCTCGCTCGCCTCAGATTCGGACATCCTCATAGAGTCCTTCCGCCCCGGGTACATGAAAGACCTCGGACTCGGTTACGAGGAGCTGAGCGCTAACAATCCCGCCCTCGTTTACACATCCGTAACACCCTTCGGACAGACCGGCCCGTACTCGCAGTATCTAGCGCCAGATCTGGTTGCATGGTCTATGGGCGGTATGCAGTACATCGGTGGAGACGCCGATAGGCAACCGGTGCGCATCAGCGCTCCACAGGCTGAACTGCACGCAGGCGCGCAGGCCGCGGCTGGCGCTATGGCCGCTTTCTGGCGCAGTCGAGCCACCGGACGAGGCCAGTTCGTTGACGTGTCTATGCAGACCGCCGTTGTCTGGACGCTTATGAACGCCACCCCTTTCCCGCCGCTCCATAAAACTAATGTGGAGCGCAACGGCGCTTTCCGCTCCAGAGGCCCCATAGCCGCGCGCCAAGTGTTCGCCTGCAAAGACGGATACCTAAGCGTGATTCCCGCCCCCAGAACCCTGAACGCTTTAACCCAGTGGATGGAAGAGGAAGGAACCTCTCCCGAATGGCTGTCGGAGATTGACTGGGATGATTGGAACCCGGGCGCGATACTCGACGACGACCTAGAAGCAATCGCGCTATTCATCCGCGTACAGTCCCGAATGGAGAAATTCCTAGCGTCCAAAACTAAGAACGAACTCTACCTGCGCGCCATAGACCACGGAATGCTCCTAGCCCCATGCAACACAGTGAAAGACATATCTGAGAGCGTTCAGCTAGAAGCGCGCGGCTTCTGGCAAGAGACAGATTATCCCGCACTCGACCATAGCCTTACCCAACTCGGCCCATTCATACGCATGAACGAAAGCCCAATCCGCATCAGGAGGCCCGCGCCCCGCATAGGGGAACACAACAGCGAAATTCTGTGGCGAACTAAACCGCGCTCGGAGCCGAGTCGCTTCCATAGCGCGCCCACGCCGCGCGAATCGTCCTTGATGCCATTCGAGGGAGTCAAGATTCTCGACTTCACCTGGGTTGGCGTAGGACCTATCACTATCAAGCACCTAGCCGACTTCGGAGCGAACGTCATAAGAGTCGAATCCGCCTCCAGACCGGACGTGCTCCGAACCGGCCCGCCGTTCAAGGACGGCCGCGCGCATGGTCTCAACAGCAGCCAGTTTTCCGCGAACTACAATACCAGCAAGCGCGGACTTGGGCTTAATCTCGCTCTAACGGAGGGCAGGGAACTGGCGCGCCGCTTGATCCGCGAATGGAAGCCGGACGTGATAGCTGAGAGTTTCACCCCCAGGGTTATGAGAAACCTGAGACTCGCTTACGCCGACATACGGGAAATCCTGTCCGATGTCATCTACTTCAGCACCTGCCAACAGGGTCAGACCGGGCCGCACGCCAAGTACGCCGGATTCGGACAACTCGCGGGCGCGCTGGCAGGATTCTACCACATCACCGGGTGGCCCGACCGCGAACCCGCCGGACCGTATGGCGCGTATTCGGATTTCGTCAATCCGCCCAACGCCGCCGCCGCCATAGCGGCCGCGCTTGAATTTCGCCGCAGGACGGGCAGAGGGCAGCATCTTGATCTGTCGCAGTACGAGTGCGCCACCCACTTTCTCGCGCCTGCCATAATGGACTATATCACCAACGGCAATACACTCAACAGGCGTGGCAACGAAGACGACACATTCGCGCCGAATGACGTTTACAGGTGTCGGGACGCTGAGCGGCGATACACCGGACTTGGACCGTCCTGGATAGCTATATCGGTCACCAACGACTATCAGTGGCGACGCCTCTGCGAGCGAATGAACCGAGCGGACATGATCTCGAACGAGATATTCTGGACTGCCCGGTCACGCCGCCGGAACGCATCCGAACTGGATGCGATAATAGGCGAGTGGACGAAAGACTGGGACGCGAGAGAGCTGATGGACTACTTGCAGAAGGCGGGCGTTCCGGCGGGTGTGGTTCAGAGCCAGGCGGACCTGTGGGAAGACCCGCAGTTGCGACACCGAGGCTTCTTCCAGTGGCTGGATCACGCGGAGTGCGGCCTGATGCCATACGATGGGCTGACATACGACCTCTCCGAGACGCCCGGCGCGCTTAGAATGCCCCAAGCCCTGATAGGCCAACATAATGAGGAGATACTGAAGGAGATACTCGGTCTTGACGACGACTCGATATCGGATCTGATAGTCAACGGGGTACTGGAGAGTTCCTGACAGGAAGGGGGAGCGCTCTTATGTCAATGGCGCTTGAAGGCATAAAGGTAGTTGACCTGTCGAGGATGGCTCCCGGGCCGTTCTGCACAATGGTTCTTGGCGACCTGGGCGCGGACGTTGTAAGGGTGGAGGAGCCGGGCGGGGGCAGAATGGCGCGAGCGAGAGGCGCGAGCGTGGATGAAAACGAAGTTAGGCGGAATGCGGCGTTCAACGCGCTGAATCGCAACAAGCGAAGCATCGCTCTAAACCTCAAAGACCTGTCCGCTCAGAAGGTATTGCGCGAGCTTGTCGAGAACGCGGATGTGTTCGTGGAGGGGTTCAGGCCGGGCGTGGTCTCGAGATTGGGATGCGACTACCCGACGATGAGCGACATCAACCCGCGCCTCGTGTACTGCTCAATTTCAGGATACGGGCAGGACGGGCCTTATTCAGGTCTCGTCGGCCACGACATCAACTACATATCCGTGGGCGGCGCGCTGGGAGTGATAGGCGAACCGGAGGGTCCTCCTGTCATCCCCTACAACATAATCGCGGACTTCGCGGGCGGCGGCCTGCACGCCGCGACCGCGATACTGGCGGCTATCATCGCGCGCGGACACACGGGCAGGGGCCAGTACGTTGATGTCGCTATGTCGGACGGCGTCGCCTATATGATGGCCTCGATGCTGTCGGGCTACTTCGCCGATGGCGTTGTCCCATCCCCGGGCGCCATGACGCTGAATGGCGCCGCGCCATACTATAATGTCTATGAGTGCCGCGATGGTCTCTACCTTAGCGTCGGGTGCATTGAGCCGTGGTTCTGGGCGTCACTGTGCCGCGCTCTTGGACGCGAAGACCTTATTCCCGTTCAGTTCGATACCGAGCGAGCCGAGTACATCAAGAACGAACTCCGCGACATATTCATTACTAGAGCGCGCGAAGAGTGGTGGGAGACGTTGTCCGGCATAGACAATATAGCGGTGGCTAAGGTTTCAACCCTGAAGGAGGTGACGTCCGACCCTCAAAACCTTCATCGGAAGATGGTGATAGAGGCGGGGGAAGTCAACGACGAGCCTGTGAGACAGGTGGGGATAGGTCCAAAGCTGTCGGATACCCCGGGATCAGTTAGATTCACCGGCGCGACAACCGGCCAGCACACGGACGAGGTGCTGGCAGAGTTGGGCTATTCCACAGAAGAGACAGCGAGGTTGAGGAAATCGGGCTCGGTGGCTTAAGCCGCTACGCTATTTGCCCATGAGGAAGTCGAAGTCGCAGCCGACGTCGGCCTGAAGGACGTGGCGGGTGTACATGGAGGCGTAACCGCGCTTGTGAATCGTGGGTTGCGGCGGCGATTCGTGGAGACGGCGTTGAATCTCCCTGTCTTCTACCAAGAGGTCTAGGCGACGTTCAGGCACGTTCAGGCTGATGCGGTCGCCATTTCGGACGGCCGCTAGCGGTCCTCCGGCGGCGGACTCGGGAGTGACATGCACCACGACGGTTCCGAACGCGGTGCCGCTCATCCGGGCGTCGCTCAGGCGCACCATGTCGCGGACGCCAGAGGCCAGTATCTTCTTTGGCAGTGGCAGGAATCCCCATTCGGGCATACCGGGCGCGCCTATGGGACCGCTCGCGCGCATTACCAGAACGTCGCGCGGGGTGACGTCCAGGTCGGGGGCGTCAATGCGCGCGAATAGGTCGTCGTGATCCTCGAACACTATGGCGCGGCCTTCGTGGGTCATCAGGGATTCGGACGCGGCGGTGGGCTTGATCAAAGCGCCGGTCGGGGCGAGAGAGCCGGTGAGCGCCGCAAGGCCGCCCTCCGGATCTAGCGGTTCGTCCATGGAGCGGATAACGTCCGGGTTGTAGTTGATGGCGGGGGCGATGTTCTCGGCGAGGGTCTGTCCGGTGACCGTCATCCGGTCTCCGTGAAGCAGGGGAGCTATCTCTTTGAGCAGAGCGGCGAGTCCTCCCGCGTAGAAGAAGTCTTCCATCAGATACCGGCCCGACGGCTTGAGGTTGAGAATGAACGGCGTGGTTCTGGAAAGCTCGTCGAACAGCGAGCCGGTCAGTTCGATGCCGAGCCGTCCGGCTATGGCGGTGAGGTGTATGACTGCGTTGGTAGAGCCGCCCAGCGCGTGCATGGTTCGGATGGCGTTCTCGAAAGCTTCTTGGGTCATGATGTGGGATGGTCGGACGTCTTGCTTTACGAGGTTGACTATCTGGCGGCCGGCCAGTTCGGATAGTCGGTGGCGACGGGAGTCAACGGCGGGTATGGCTGCGTTGCCCGGGAGCGCTATGCCCATGGCTTCGGCCATGGACGCCATAGTGGAAGCGGTACCCATTACCATGCAGTGTCCTGGGCTTCGGACTATGCAGGTCTGGAGCTCGGCCCAGTCCTCGCTGGTTATGTTGCCGGCGCGGAGTTCGACCTCGTAGCGGCGGCAGTCGGTGCAGGAACCGAGTTCCTCGCCGCGCCAGTTGGCCTTTAGCTGTGGGCCGCCGGTTACCAGAATGGCCGGAATGTCGGCGCTCGCGGCGCCCATCAGAAGGGCGGGTGTGGTCTTGTCGCAGCCGCCGAGCAGGACTACGCCATCGAGAGGGTTGGCTCGGAGGGACTCTTCGACCTCCATGCTCATGAGGTTTCTGAAGAGCATGGTCGTCGGGCGCATATTGTATTCGCCGAGCGACATGACGGGGAACTCCATAGGGAAGCCGCCCGCCTGCCACACGCCGCGCTTGACGGCTTCGGCGAGCTGGCGGAGATGGGCGTTGCAGTGTGTGAGTTCGCTCCAAGAGTTGCAGATGCCGATGATGGGGCGGTTGTCGTAGGCCTCCGGGCCGTAGCCCTGGGCCATGAACGCGGCCTTTCGGAGCCAGCCGTAGAGTTCGGGCGTGTCGAACCACTCGGCGCTGCGGAGTCGAGTCGAGTCGGTTGTCATGTCGGAGACCTTAGTCCTTTGTTGTCCGTCGCCAGTCAGGGCAATCGAATCCGAATTTCGGTGGTTTTATATATTCTCGTTTATATCGTTCAGATCATTTTTCACCTGACGTCAACGTCAGGTCAGCTCCAAGTGGTTAGAACGCCTACAATTCACCTGCAATGACCTGAGACGCCTACATAAAAATTTCCGTCTGACTTGTCATATACTGCGCTTATGGTTTTAGGTTCAGCCATTGGCTTGGCGCGCGGGGCGTCCGGTCAAGAGTTTCATATTGGCTAGTCATGGGTGTATTGTAGCCAAATCAGTACAAATGTGCAAGGCTGATTCATCGCGGGCAGAGCGGGCTTTTAGATGGGGTTGGTCTGGTTCATGTAGGACTCTATCCAGCGTTTGAGGGCGTCGAGGGAACGGGGGGCGACGAAGAAGACCTGCAGGTCGTTTGGGAACTGGACATGGTGGTCCTCGCGGATAAACAGCGCGGCTGATTGGCCTTCGGAGAGGTCGGCTGAAATCTTCTCGGCTATGTTGGCGTACCGGGTTTCGAGAGTGGTCTGGTAGCCCTCCACGGCGGTGTCGTACACCTTACGGCTCACGATGCCGATGGTGAGGATTCTCTGCCAGTCGGTGTGTTCGTGAACGAGTTCGGCTTCTTCGAGGGCGTGGAGGTCGGCGGTTGATTGGCACATGGCACGGATGAAGGGGCCGGCGCTGGGGTTCATCATCTCGATTTGGGCCAAGCCGTCGTCGCCGTCGAGGTATATGAGTTCGTGATAGACGCGAGAGACCGAGCCTAAGGATCTTTCGAGGTTGGTTATGGAGTCTCGCACTTCCGACCAGTACCTGGATAGGAGTTCCCGACCGTCTTGGGGGGTGTCGGGAGGGAAGACGTAGTTCGGAACGAGAAAGAGTTTTTTCTTGTCTTCGAATCGGTCGGCCTGGGGGCGGGGTATCTGTGAGAGTTGGGTGGTCATGGGGAGTTGTCAATTCTTGGTGATCAGTTTTTAGTTGCCAGTAGAAATTGTAACACGGGGCGGGGGTGGTTGGGTATTGGCGTGAACGCGGCGGGACCGCGCCTAAATTGACCGGTTCGCGGGTATGTGCCCAAAGTTCTTCGCTGCGCTATAATCACCCCATCCTCCATCAGGGAATGCAGACCTCCACTGAAGGGTTCACATATTGACCACAACCGACTGGCGCAACAAACTCTACTTCGGCGACAACCTCCGCATCCTGCGAGAAAATGTCGCGGATGAGAGCGTTGACCTCATATACCTCGACCCGCCCTTCAATTCCAGCGCCAACTACAACATACTTTTCCAAGAGAGCAGTGGCGAAGACTCAGCCGCCCAGATAACCGCCTTCGAGGACACATGGAGATGGAGCATTGAGGCGGAGGCTGCATTCCGCAATGTTGTTGTTGAGGGCCCACAAGAACTCGCGCGGCTTCTACAAGCAATGCGCGGCTTCCTAGGACAGAATGACATGATGGCTTATCTCACTATGATGTCCCAGCGTCTGGTCGAACTCCATCGCGTTCTTAAATCCACTGGCAGTATTTATCTCCACTGTGACCCCACCGCCAGCCACTACCTCAAGCTCATGATGGACGCTGTGTTCGGGAATCGGAATTTCTGTAACGAAATTATTTGGCATTACAGGAAGTGGTCCACAGGAAAATATACGTTCCAGAGGAATCACGATGTAATACTGTTTTATTCCAAATCCGCCAGCCGGAACAGAACGTTTAACCAACTGTATATGTTGCGGGCTGCCTCAACTCTAAAGCGGTTTGGAAATTCCAAGATAGTATCAGCCCGTGATGATAGTGGCCGCCGTTTACCGTCGCAAACGGAAACCCAGGAATCTCAGGGTGTCCGGCAAGACGATGTATGGGACATCAGTCGAGTTGCTCCGATAAAGCAATTGTTCCCAACACAGAAGCCAGAACTACTACTGGAACGCATCCTCAGGGCCAGTAGTAATGAGGGTGACATTGTTCTAGATCCATTCTGTGGTTGCGGGACAACAATTATAGAAGCAGAGAGCTTAGGCCGTCGCTGGATAGGCATAGACATAACCCACCTCGCCATCTCCCTGATGAAAAGCCGACTGCGCGATACCTTCGGCCCCGACCTCTCCGACTACGACGTAGTGGGCGTACCGCAGGATGTGGAAAGCGCGCGGGCGTTGGCGGTCGAGAGCGAACACGACGGACGCTACCAGTTCGAGTACTGGGCATTGGGATTGGTGGACGCCCGTCCAGCCAACAGGGGACGGCGTGGCGCGGACTCCGGCATAGACGGCTACATCAACTTCTTCGACGACAACAGTGGCAAGGCGAAGCGAATCATCGTACAGGTCAAGAGCGGTCACGTCCGCCGCGACATGATAGCCACTCTCAAGGGAGACATGGCTCGGGAGAAAGCCGAAATCGGTCTGTTCATCACGCTGAATCCTCCCACACGCCCGATGGTGCAGGAAGCCGCGGCGGCGGGGATATACGTTCCCGAGCATTACCCCGACCATCGCTATCCGAGATTGCAGATACTCACCGTCGAGGGGCTGTTGTCCGGCATCCAAGCCGAGTACCCGCGCTTCGCGCCGGAGACTACCCTTCCCCGCGCGCCGCGCCGCCGCCGCGCCTCCTCTGCCCAGGGCCGCCTGACATGAGGCGAATCGTCTCCCGACCCATTTGCTGATGAAGTAGGTTGGATCATAGCTGGTTGTCCACCCTCTCTCTGAACCAGATGTATCGCACTCCTTCCAGTCCCTGAAAGTCGGAACTTTGCGTCTAAAGAACTGCGTTATGCGCTATGCGACGGTAATGATAATGCTATTAGTCATAGACTATTCCGGTTCAAGGGAGATTTTAGCGACATTCATGATCTGGCTGGCTCGCGCTCAATATAGATATCAACGCATTTGAGGAAGCCGCGCGTTTTCCGTCGGCATCACATGAAGCCTGCGAACTGTGCCTACTTTTTGTCAAGCTTTCTCGCCAAGGCGAAATAGACGTCGAATGAGGCAATCCACGCGGTTCAGCCAATATACCTATGATTGCTTTGTGGCTCCAGCCAGCAGTCGCGCTTCGCAGTCATTGTCCGTCTCGCACTCATGGCCAGCGGCTTTCAGAAACTCCGAAGGGACATTGACATTGTCTGTATAGCCAAGATTCCTCCGCTCATTGTGCGTATTCGCTATCGGAGTGGGTCATTTAAGCTCGGTTTCCGCTCATTGCTCTCCGACGGCGTCTGACGCCGCGGTCTTGGCCCGCTTTGTCCACGCGGACGGCGCATACTTTGTATTCGGGGATGCGCGAGTTGGGGTCCAGCGCGGCGTTGGTGAGGAAGTTGGCGGCGTGTTCCTGAAGCTTGACGAAAGGCACGAAAATCTCCCCGGCGCGCTGCTTGTCGGTATAGACGACGCGGCCTTCGAGGTCGCCTCGTCGGGAGCGAACCCTTATCCACTCGCCGTCGGATACGCCGAATGTGTCGCCGTCGCTTGGGTGCATGGAGACGGTTAGTTCCGGGGATCGGGCGAGCAGATTGTCGGCGCGCCTAGTGATGGTGCCGCCGTGCCAGTGGTATAGGATTCGCCCGGTGTTAAGTAGGAGCGGGAACCTATCGGAGGGGGTTTCGTCCGCGGCCGGGCCTTGATCGAAGGCGACGAACTTGGCGCGCGGGCCGCGAGGGAAGTCGCTTTCGTAAAGGAAGCGGGTTCCGGGGTGGTCGGGAGTGGGGCAGGGCCATTGGATTCCGCCTTCGTTTTCGAGACGATCGTAAGAGATTCCGGCGAGAGCGGGCGAGAGCGATCTCATCTCGTCGAATATTTGGGAAGGGTGGTCGTAGTTGAACTCATGCTCCAGCTCAAGTCCGAGCTTTGCGCTAACGCGCCGCGCGACGTCCTGGATAATATCCCAGTCCGGCCTGCTGTCGCCGATGGGTTCTATGGCCTTGCGGACACGCTGGACGCGCCTCTCGCTGTTGGTGAATGTGCCGTCCTTTTCAGCGAACGATGTGGCCGGCAGGACGACGTCGGCTATCTCCGCGGTTTCGTGCATGAAAATGTCCTGCACGACAAGGAATTCCAACTTTTTGAACGTCTCTTCGGCATGATTGAGGTCCGGTTCACTGAGAAGGGGGTTTTCACCCGTGATGTACATGGCCTTGACGCGACCCTCGTTGATAGCCTCAACCATGTCGGTTACGACGAGACCGGGTTCGGAGGGCAGCGGCTGTCCGCTCCAAGCCTGTTGGAACTTGGCTAGAGAGGCTTCGCCGATGGTCTGGTAGCCCGGAAAGGCGTCGGGCAGACATCCCGCGTCACCGCAGCCCTGCACGTTGTTCTGGCCTCTGAGCGGGGATATGCCTGAGCCCGGGCGTCCGAGTTGTCCGGCGAGAAAGGCGAGGTTAAGGAGACAATGCGCGTTGGCGGTGCCCATCGTATGCTGGGTTATGCCCATTCCCCATATCAGACACGAGCCGCTAAAGGGAGGACGAGCGTAGATGCGGGCGGCCTCGGCTATCTGGTCGGCCGGAACGCCGGTTATCTTCTCGGCGTATTCTAGGTCATACCGCTGGACAGTCTCCCACCACCGCTCGTAGCCTTCAGTCCGGTCTCGGACGAAATCGGCGTTTGCCAGGCCCTCATCCACTATCACCTTGGCCATCCCGTTAAGGAGCGCGACGTCGGCGCCGGGCCTGGGTCTGAGCCACAAGTCGGCGTAGTCGCACATTTCGATACGTCTGGGGTTGATGATAATGAGCTTGGCTCCGCGTTCGACTACGGCGCGGCGCATCCGGGAGGCGGCGACCGGGTGGTTGGAGTTGGCGTCCGAACCTATGATTACCAGGCATCCGGCCTCTTCGTAGTCTATGTAGGAGTTGGAGGTCGCGCCGCTTCCGAGGGAGGTGAGCATAGCCTCCACGGACGGGGAGTGGCATAGACGGGTGCAGTGGTCTATGTGGTTGCTCTGCATGATAAGACGCGCGAACTTCTGCTGAATGTATCCGTCCTCATTAGTGGCCTTGGCCGACGCCAGTGTTCCGAAAGCGTCGCCTCGGTACTTGGCGAGGCGGGAGGATACGTAATCGAGGGCTTCATCCCATTCAACGGGGGTAAGCTCGCCGTCTTTGCGGACAAGGGGCTTGGCGAGTCTGTCAGGGTGGTTGACGAACGAGAATCCGAAGCGGCCCTTGACGCAGAGCATACCGACGGATGACTGGTTGTCGGGGTCGTCGAGGATCTCGATTATGCGATCGTTGGGGTCAATCCGCGCCTTGATTCCGCAACCGACGCCGCAATAGGGGCAGGTGGTGGCGACAGTGTGAGCGGGGGTGGGAACGTCGGCCTTGGCGGTGATGGCTCCGGTGGGGCATGAGGCGAGACAGGAGCCGCAGGTGGTGCATACGGACTCGACTAGCGGCCTGTCCATGAAGGTTCCTATCCGCGCTTCTGTTCCGGTTCCGAGAATGTCAATCGCGCCGATGAACTGGTGCCCGTCCTGGCAGGCTTGGGCGCAGCGTCCGCACATGATGCAGGAATCCATCGCTATATCGAAGACCGGGTTGGACGCGTCAACGGCCTCGCGCTCGCGTCCGGTCCAGCGGGGAGCGGCTATGCCGTGATGACGGGCGGCTATTGAAAGCTCCCGGTAGCGCTCGGAGGCGGTAGCGCCGTTCTGAGGAAACATAGCCATAGTGAGTTCCAGCACGCCGCGCCGGGTCTCGCGCGCTTCATCGCTCTCAGTCATTACGCTCATTCCATCGGCGGCGGGAACAGAGCATGATGCAGGGAAGCCGCGCATACCATCTATCTGCACGAGGCAGGTTCTGCAGGCTCCGATGGGCTTCATATCGGGGTCTTTGCAAAGTTGCGATATGTAGGCGCCGGACTGGTTGATGGCGTCAAGGACGGACGCGCCGTCATTGACTGTAACCTGCTTGCCGTTGATAGCGAGTGTGACAGTCATATTGGCATATTGGCCTTTCTAGCATTTGGTTATGGAAGTTGTATCCATCAATGCGCTCGGCGCAGCTAACTAAACGCCTAAGCCTGCCCATCGAGCGGCTGACGGACTGTTCTGATGTCAAGGCCTATAGTAAGTAGGTTAAATGTACCATTCAGATTCAACTTCTTACTTTCGCAGTCAGTTCATCGCGGAAGAAACGCAGTCCGCTCAGAATCGGGTTGCCGGCGGCCTGTCCCAGTCCGCATAGAGACGTGTCGTTCACTAGCCGGGCAAGAGCGGACAGCTGATTCACATCGTCTTCGGACGCGTTCCCATCGGAGAGTGAATCTATCAGTTCCACCATGCGGGGTGTGCCCTCGCGGCAGGGGGTGCATTTGCCGCAGGACTCGTCGGCGTTGTATTGGGCAAGGCTTCGGACTACCGACAGCGCGTCCAAGGAGTCGTCCATAGCTATGACCGCGCCCGCGCCGAGCATCACGCCTGATTCGTGAAGGAAGCCGGGCTTGATGGAGGTGTCCAGCATTGATGAGGGAAAGACGCCGCTAGAGGGGCCGCCGACGCCTATGACCTTCAGGGAAGCGCCCTCAGGCGGGCCGCCGCCTATATCGTAGATTATCCGGCGGAGGGTGGTCCCAATGGGGACTTCCACTAGACCGGGACGTTGAACCGCGCCGCTGAGATTGATTATCTTGGAGCCTGTATCCTCGCCGTCGCCGATTTCCGCGAAGGCGTCCGCGCCGTGATTGATTATATATGGGACGCTGGCGAGAGTCTCAGCGTTGTTTATAACGGTGGGACGGGACCACAGGCCGGATTCCACCGGATAGGGGGGCCTGATGCGAGGCTCGCGTCTGTACCCCTCAACCGTGTTTATCAGGGTAGTCTCCTCGCCGCATACATAGCCGCCCGCGCCCCTGCGGATTTCTATCCTGAAATCGAACCCCGAACCGAGAGCGTCTTCGCCTATCAAATCGAGGGAGTGCGCCTCCCGTATCGCGTTTTCCATACGTTGGGCGGAGAGGTTGGCCTCGGCGTTGATATAGAAAATTATATCGCGCGCGTCTGAAGCGTAGGCCGCTATACAAGCCCCCTCTATTAACCTGTGAGGCGCCCCCTCCATCAGGTGGCGATCCTTGAATAGTCCGGGTTCGCCTTCTTCGCAGTTCACGATGAGGTATCTCTGGGCGGCCGGAATTCCGCGCGCCGATTCCCACTTCAGCCCGGCGGGGAAGTACGCGCCGCCGCGCCCCCTGAGCCGCGACTCCTTCACCTCTCGGATAGCGTCCGCGGGGTCGGACTGAAGCGCCTTAGCCAGAGCGGAGTAGCCGCCCTCAGCCAAGTAATCGTCTATGGACTCGGAATTGAGCGCGCCACATCCATCCAGCGCGATGCGGCGCTGGGCAGCCAGAAAGTCGGTCGCCTCAGTCGGCGTATCCGAAGCTGTGTGGTCGTTCAGCGCTAGGGCGACGGGTTCGAGATCGGAGGCCGATACACGCTCAAGCCGGCGTGTTCGACCCGACATAGTCGTGACAACTACCGTCGGGGCCGCGAAGCAGGCGCCGTCGCAACCCGCGATTATGACGGGCGCGGCATCGCTAAAACGGTCGGCGACGCGGCGAGCGAGATCGGAGGCGCCGACAGCCACGCCGCAGTGTCCAACCTGAACAGTGATCTTCGGCCCGCTCCGGACGCTCCGCCCCAGCGCTCCGCCAACGAGCTCATCGAAACGAGATTGCAAAGAAGAGTCAGGCATTTGAGGAATTCCTGGCCAGTTGGATTGCGGATTGGGGGTCTAGGCGTCCATGCCAGCGACCGTTTATCTCTATCGCGGGCGCCATTCCGCATAGGAATCCGCAGGGTGTCTCTTCCAGTGTGAATTCGCTGTTATCAGACGCGGCGCCCAATTTCGGTTCGAGTTCCGTTTCGAGAGCGGACAGGATGGCGCGTGAGCCTGAGACGAGACATGGGAGCGCCGTGCATACGCGTATAATCGTACTGCCCGGCTCTTCTATTCGCAGTTCGGTGTACGAGGTGGCGGCGCCGTACACTTCGGAGGACGGAATTCCCAGATGCCAGCCGACTACCTCCATTGCCCAGTCCGGCAGATAGCCGAACTCGTGTTGCAGAAAGTGCAGGGCCGGGAGAAGTTGGCTGTGGTTTCTGGGGAAACTTGCCCTGAGTTCACGGCGCAGCATATTTCGGTCAGTTATCAAACGGCTCACCTCTGACGACGCTGATCATGAGACTGTGTGATTCTACCAGAATTGATACAGGAGCGCCGTCCTGAGCCGAGAGCCTTTCTGATTGGGTTGTGGGATGGAGGTATGGGAGGAGGGCTCTTGATTATGAACTAGCGAAGGAATCAAGCTGTTTCTGAGTGGGCTACCAGATCTTCCAAGCCCAGCTCACGCAGTTTTTCGTGCGATATGGAGCCGTCGGGGTTCCAACCGCGCGCATGGTAGTAGGCGTCTATCATCATGTCGAGGTCGTATTTGGATAGGCCGACGCCCGCGGCTACTCCGTCGGGAAGCGTCTCTTGCAGCAGACGCGGGGGCAGGGTATCGTCGTCGCTAGTCCAGCCCTCGCGGATGTTGAAGAGCTTTTTGAGGTTGTTGACGCGCTCGCCGGCCTTCTTTAGTTCGTCGGGTGTGACGTCCCAACCTGTTATGAGATTGAGAGAGGTCGCGGACTCGTCCCAGAAATCGTCAAACGCCTTGCGGAGGAATTTGCACCAGATGAGTGAATCCAGAACCGCGGAGAAATCTTCCGCGTCGGCGGTGATCCGGCCGCGGAGAGTGTCGGCCTGAAGCCTGTTCACCCGGTTGGAGAAGTCGGCTTCGTAAGCGGAGGAGCGGTTGTGGCAAGCGCCGCGTGTGCTGACTGCAAGCGCGAGCGCCATCGTCTTAAGACTCCTAGGCTCGTAGCCGGGCATCTCCAAACCCTTGACGTGCATGGCCCAATCCTGTGAATTTTGACCGATAGTCTCGGACGCGATTCGGCAACCGTCTGCCAATAATTGGCCTAATTTATCGTTTTTGTTTGATATATATTCGAGACAAGTAAGAATTACTTCCGCATTTCCAAATCTGAGATCGAGGCCGCCGGTGTCTTCCGGCGTGAGCAAACCGCGCTCGAAACACTCCATGGCCCAGGCGATTGTCACTCCGGCGCTGATGGTGTCCATGCCCACTTCGTCGCAATAGTGGGATGCTCGAATGACGGTCTCGCGGTCGGCGACACCGACCAGCGGGCCGAGCGCGAACGCGCTTTCGTACTCCATGCGGCCGGTGGACTTTTTCTTTCCGCTACCGACGCTGAGTATTTTTTCACAGCCGATAGTGCAGTTGGCGCAGTGGGCATTCTTGACGAAGTGTCCCTCGTACAAAGCCTCGCCGCTGACCTCTTCTGCGAACTCAAAGGTGGACTGCCGGAAGTTGCGGGTGGGCAGGGTTCCGAGTCTGTCGAAGACAGCGACGTTCGCCATAGTGCCGGTGGTGCGATACTTTTCGGTCGCAGGGCCGAGGCTCTTGGCGGAGAGGCTGCGTCCGACTGTATTGAGGCTGTGCCTGTCGAAGACGGGAGTGGGGCTGCGCCCCCTGACCGCGATCGCCTTCAGGTTCTTCGATCCCATGACCGCGCCGGTTCCGGTTCGTCCCGCCTGTCTGCCGCCGTCGTTGGCGATGCTTGCGAATCGGACGCCATTCTCTCCGGCCGGGCCTATGCACGCGACTCTGAAACGCCTTCCGAGCGTGTTTCTGACCACCTGTTCGGTCTCGAATGTGTTCAACCCGGCGAGATGCCCGGCGTCGAGGAACTTTACATCCCCATCTTCCACAGACAGCAGTGTCTTGCGCTCTGAGCGACCTTTTATCACTAGGGCGTCGCATCCGGCGCGCTTGAGTTCGACAGCCAGGAAGCTGGAGCTGAGAGAGTCGCCTATCATTCCGGTCAGTGGGGACTTGGCGGCGACGGCGAACTTGCTGGAAGTGGTGAGCCTGCTGCCGATAAGTGGGCTGCAAGCGAATATGAGCGGGTTTTCAGGGCCGAGCGGGTCGGCTTCGGGAGGACAGTGGCGGTATAGCAGGTAAGCGGCCAGTCCTGTGCCGCCGATGAACTTTCGCAGAATGATTTCGGGCAGGCGTTCGGGGTAGGCGGTCTGCGCCGTAAGGTCCACGACCAGCGCGGCCCCGTTGTAGCCGTATATTGGAGTATTCAGTCGTCGGTTGTCGGTTGGCAGTTTCTTTAGCCTCCGGCCTGGCTGGAGAACAAGTATATGCTATCGCCCGACGAGATTGGGACGGCGCTTTCTCCCATGAACGCAAGTCCATTCAGGTTCGCTGTGTAGCTGGAAAGCAGGCTCGCGCCGTCGTCTTCGACCGCGACAGACACCAGAGACGGAAGCGCGATGGCAAGGGCGGCGGCTAGGTCGGAGGCGCCGGATTGGGGAGGAAGTGCGAGTTGCACCTCGCGGACTCCGGCCACAGTTCGGGCGTGTCCAAATAGCTCTACGTTGACTATAACTGTATTTTGCGTTTGAGTATTCATAGTTCAGCCTGACGTAGAGCGATTTGATTCGCCTTTTCCAAATCATGCTGAGTGTTGATATTGAAGAAGCTGAGCAGGTCCGGGTCAATAAGGCGTACCTTATCTTCGGTGAAGTATTGGACTGCCACGTCCTGGAAGAAGCCGGATATTTTCAACCGGTTGGCGGTCAGTCTTTCTCGGATTGGTTCGAGACACACTCGAGAGTAGGCGGCGTGTATCGGCTCCGGTCTTCCGTCCACAACCGGGACTACGGCATCGTTCTGTTCGCGGCGGGACAGGAGCGCGCGGTAAAGTCGGGGACTTGGGAACGGCATATCGCAGGCGCAGAAGACCGCCCACTCTGTCCGGGCGGAGCGAAGGCCGGTGTAGATTCCTCCGAGCGAACCCTTGCCCGGGTATTCGTCAATGACCGAGGTTACGCTGTCCGGCAGGTCAAGGTCGGCGACGCGCTCACGGTCGTTCGCTACGACTATGACGTCGGACGCGACCCGGCTCATTCTGCGGATTACGCGGCGGATCAGGGGCTCGCCCCTAAACGGTTCGAGCGCTTTGTTGCGACCCAAGCGGCTGCTCATGCCGCCGGCGAGAATGACGGCGGTTACATCCAAGACGCTATTGGCGGACTCGCTCATGAGTTCAGACTACCAGAACTCAGTTCGGTCTGCCACCCAGCGCGGCGGAGCGGACGCGTCTGAAGCGCTCAGATTGCACTTTTGTGCTATTTTGACTATAATAGGCGCATCGGCGTCACATGCCGGACCGGGCATCATTACCTTGAGTCGGTGTCTGAACTCTGAAAACATAAATCATAGTATATGGGAAATCTGGCAAGTAAAAAATATCCACCGGATTAGCTACAAATTCTGGCGAATACAGGTCGGATGCAGGCGCCAGACCTTACCTGCACGGATCTGTTAAGCCACCTGCATCGTCACCAGAACGACCCGAAATTATATAATCGGAGGTATATCAGAGCGCCGAGATTCAGACGCGATTGCCCTACCCAGCACAGCCTTGACGGTTCCCATTTCGCTGACGTTGTAGCCGCCGAGGGCTTGCACTTGGGACTGGAATTGGGGGGAGCGAATCATTTCGAGCATGGGGGCGAGCAGTTCGCTGTCGTAGAACTGGGCGGGAATCACGAGATCGTATTGCTCATCGAAAAGTGGGACGAATTCGAGCGCCATCGCTCTTGCGGCGGGCAGGATGCCGAGTCCGACGTCCGCTCGGCCGCCCTGTACGGCGGCGGCAACCGCTAGATGGGTGTATTCCTCGCGGTCGTAACCGGAAATGGATTCGGCGGGGATACCGAGTTCTCGGAGCTTGAAATCGAGCAGGACGCGGGTGCCGGAACTGCGCTGTCGGTTCACAAATCGGACGGCGGAGTCGGCGAGGTCGGACAGGGAGGATATTCGCATCGGGTTGCCGGACTCGGTCATCAGCCCCTGTGTCCTTGCCGCGAGACGGACTAAGACAACTTCCCTGCCCGGGATGTAGCGTTCGATATAGGAGATGTTGTACTCGCCTGTCTGTTCATCCATAAGATGCGAACCCGCGATATGAGTCTCGCCTCTGCGAACCGCGAGAAGTCCGCCAAGGCTGCCAACGTTGGCTGAGGACAGAATTGGATTGCCGGGCCGCTCGCTGAGACGGCTGGCGAGCAGGTCGAGAATTAGGTCATGGCTGCCAATGGCGACTATTGTGCGCCGGATGTCTCGCATTGGTCTGAGAAGGCGCGCCAAGACCCGGCTTCCGGCCTCGATGCCCTCCGAGTTGCGGGGGATTCGGGCTATCGCGTCGGCGCGGACGAGGGAGCTTATGACGCCCGCGCCGCGCTGAAGCGGAGTGGCGACTAGTCTGTCGCCCACCTGTCCGAGCCGGACGCGGAGGAACTCGTCCTCTCCCATAGGCGAGTGAACCCGGCGAGTCATGGTGGCTTCCGCGACCGGCCGGGGGTCGGCGGAGCGTCCGAGCTTGGACTCGACAATGGGCTGTACGAACAGTTCGCACGCGATGACGGCCGATACCGGGTAGCCGGGGATTCCGATGACAGGCTTGTCCTCGACGACTCCCAGAACGATGGGGTGCCCCGGCCTGATGGCGACGCCGTGGACGACAAGACTGCCGAGTTCCTCGACTCGGCCCGCTGTGTAGTCTTCGCTTCCGGCTGAGGACCCGGCGTTTACAAGAACGATGTCGAATTCGTTGACCGCTTTGCTAATCGCGTTTCGGAGCAAATCGGGATTGTCCGGAACGGGTGGCATACAGGTTGGGTCCGCTCCCCATTCTTCGAGCATGGAAGCGAGGACGATGGAGTTGAACTCCACTATATCGCCCGGCTTGGGACTGCCGTAAATGTCAACAAGCTCGCTTCCGGTTGGGATTATCGCGACACTCGGCTTTCGGCGCACACTGACTTCAGTGACGCCCGCGGCGGCGCAGGCTCCCATGTCGGCAGGGCGGAGCCGATGGCTCTGAGGAAGCAACAGCTCGGACTGCACGATGTCCTCTCCCAGCGGCCTGACGTGGTTATAAGGCGGGACGGGAGACCTGATTTCAATTGTGTTATCGTCAAGGCGGCGAACAACCTCCACCATTATCACAGCGTCAAACTCATCTGGAACAGGGTCTCCGGTGTCAACCCATGTCGCCTGCTCCGGGACATTCAGCGTGATAGGGAAGGCCTCCGACGCGCCGACAGTATCGGCGGACCGCACAGCCACTCCGTCCATTGCGGACGCGTCGTAGTGAGGGACCGATCGAGCGGCCCAAACGGGTTCGGCCGTTATCCTGCCTAATCCGGCCCGGATTGGGACGCGCTCCGGCTCAGACAGCGCGAGAGCCTCCGCTCCGCTCAGGACGTCGCTATATTGGGCGATGGCCTCGTCTAGCGGAATATCATGGAGGTAATAGCGGCGGCGTGGAGTGGTCACAGGATAGATTCTTGAATGTTGCGTTCGCCTTCGAACTTGTCGACTATCGGGGTGATTTTTTCAATGAAATTTCTAAGTTCCGCGGAAAGAGCTTGGGCTAAGTCATTGTCGAGAGTGTATCTTCTATCCAACTCCACAGTCACTCTGCGCGTTTGTCCTCCCGGGAATTCCTGGGTATCTCATGTTTCTCAGATGTCGGTCTTTTAGATTGATTCTGAATATCGGGGGCATTGTTACACTCCTATTATATGAGGTGCAATCTTACGGAATACTGCGTCAATATAGATTAATCTCCACAGATTCACCAGCATATATCCCCCCGGAGTCGGCGGGGACCTGTACAAGTCCATCCGAGTTAATCAGGGTATATATCAGGTTGGACTTTCCGAATACCGGGACCGCGCGCAAAGTCCCATCGGAGTCGGAGAGTCTCACCGGAACGTAGTCCTCTCTGCCCGATTCGGAGGGAATGTCGGCGGCGAGGATGACGGCGGCTGTTTGATACGCGGGCGGGCTGCTTGCGCCGGAGAGTAGGTGAATGGCGGGGGCTACCAGCAGGTCGAAGACGACAAGCGCGGACACAGGGTTGCCCGGAAGTCCGAACAGGGGCTTGCCGCCCGCGACCGCTACGATGGTCGGCTTGCCGGGCTTGATGGAGATGCCGTGCAGCAGGACACCGGGGTCTCCGAGCTCGTTGAATACATCGGCGGTCATGTCGCGGGTACTGAGGGAGCTGCCTGCAGAGAAGATAAGCGCGTCGGCGGAGCGAACTCCCTCCCGGGCCGCCCGAAGTTGGGGTTCGTACTCATCGGGCGCCAGGCCGATGAGTACAGGCTCGGCTCCGCATTGGTTAACGCGGGCCGCGATGGTGTAGGTGTTGATGTCCCGTATCTTGCCCGGCGGCGGCTCGACATGTGGCGGAACAAGCTCGTCCCCAGTGGAGACGATGGCGACCTTTGCCTTTCTCAGGACGGGAACGTCCGTAATGCCGAGCGCGAGCAGACCGCCAATGTCCTGAGGACGTATGGTATGACCCGGGCTGAACAGCAGATCTCCGGCGTGGACATCCTCACCCGCTTGTACGACGTTCTCGCCTGGGGCGACGGGTCGAAGTACTTCGATGGAACTGTCGTCGGCGGGCTGAGTGCGCTCGACCATCACGACCGCGTCTGCGTTGCCCGCGAGCATCCCTCCGGTGTAAGCGACTGCCGCTTCTCCAACGTTCAGAGCTGCGCCGGAAACATCGCCGGTCGGAATGTCCGCAACGACTTCCAGCATCGCGGGCAGACTCTCAGACGCGCCGAAGGTATCGCGGGCGCGGACTGAGAACCCGTCCATGGTGGATTTGGGGAACGAGGGCAGATCTTCAGGAGAGCGGACATCTCCGGCGATCACGCGGCCTAGCGCGGAGGCGGTAGGGACTGTCTCGGTCTCGCTTATGGCGGATATGTGAGGACGCAAGTCCTCGAACGCCTGGTATGGGGAACGAACGTTGAAGAATTCGGGCATTTTCTTTCCGCGTAGGTTCTGCGCCCTCCTCAATTCTCGCTGCCGCTTAAATTAAAGGCCGAGAATGTTTCCCTCATCATCAACGTCGAGCCGGCGTGGTGAGCCGGGCAGGCCGGGCATGGTGACTATGTTTCCGGCGATAGGATATATGAAGCCCGCGCCCACTGACGCGCGAACGTCGGATAGCTGGAATGTGTAGCCGGACGGGCGTCCCTTGAGAGCGGCCCTGTGGGATATAGACAGGTGCGTCTTCGCCATGCAGATGGGCAGATTGCCCCATCCACGTTCTTGGAACTGCCTGAGTTGCCGACCCGCCGGAAGCGCCCAGCGAACATTATCAGCGTTGTACACGCGCTTCGCCAGCGCGACAACCTTTTCGCGCAGAGTGTCGTCTATAGCGTAGGCATAGTCTATTTCGGGATGATGGTCGTCGTGGGTAGCGGCTATGACCGCTTCGGCCAGTTCTATGCCGCCAGCGCCTCCCTCGTCGAACACTTTGCTCTCCACGGCGGCGAACGCGCCGGCTTCTTCCGAACCGCTCTTGAGAATGGCGGTCTCTTCGGGAGTATCTGTTGGGAAGTGGTTGAGCGCGACTACGACAGGAAGATTGAAGGATTTGATCATGCCTATCAGATGGGTCAGATTCGCCATACCCTTCTGAACAGCCTCCATATTCGGGACGCCAAGTTCGCGAACTCGAACCCCGCCGTGATACTTAACGGCGCGTACCGAGGCCACAATGACTGCGGCATGGGGCTCCAAGCCATTGAATCGCGCTTTTATGTGCATGAACTTTTCGAAGCCCAAGTCGGCGCCGAACCCTGCTTCCGAGAGAACATAGTCGGCGTATCCGAGCGCGAGCCGGTCACCTACGACCGATGAGCAGCCGTGCGCGATGTTGCCGAACGGACCGGCGTGAACTATTACGGGCTGGCCCTCGGTGGTCTGGACGATGTTGGGTTGAATCGCGTAGCGGAGCAGGGACATCATCGAGCCGACCGCTCCCACATCTTCGGCGGTGATGGGAGTGCGGTCCGCGGCTCTGGTTTCGTCGGTATATCCGACGACAATCCTGCTCAGCCTGTCCCGCAGGTCCTGGAGATCTTGTGAGAGGGCTAGGATAGCCATTATCTCGGAGGCTGTGACGATGTCGAAACCGCTCTCTCGGACAGGCGCGTTGTTCGAGCCTCCGATGCCGGTCATGATTGAGCGGAGGGCCCGGTCTTCGACGTCAGTGACGCGCCGCCAGGCGATTCCCTCGGGTCTGAAGCCCTTTATCCGGCCGCGCTGAGCTACGTTATCTGTCAGGGCGGCGAGAAGATTGTGAGCCGAGCCGACGGCATGGGCGTCGCCGGTGAAGTGAATGTTGACCTCATCCTCCGGCTCTATGAGACTGAGTCCGCCTCCGGTGCCTCCTCCTTTGATTCCAAAAATCGGACCCAGCGAGGGTTCTCTGAGGGTGGCGACCACGTTCTTGCCGAGCCTGCCCATTGCCTGGGTCAACCCTACGGTGGTCGTGGTTTTGCCCTCGCCCGCCGGAGTGGGTGTAATGCCGGTCACCACTACCATCTTACCGCGCCTGCCATCATCGCGAATGGAGTCGAGCCGAATCTTGGCCTTGTAGTGTCCGTATGGGATAATCGCGTCTCGGCTAAGCCCGAGTTCCTGCGCAACTTCCATAATAGGCCGCATATGATAACCTCCGGTCGCCGCGAAGCGTGACAGCGCGCGGGCTTGCGAGTTGACGATGCGAATTGTAGCATAAGCCCCTGTCAAGTAAAACTTGGAAAGCTGTCCGAGTCTGTATCGGTTTAGACGCAAGCAAGCCGTCAGACCGGGAGCGAGTCCGGATGTCGGCCGCGCTAAGAGGCAGTTGGGGTGAGCGTAGTCGGAGCGCTGGTCGGAGCGGTCAGCGCTCCGGCGTTTGGATTGTGGGCTTCGCAACATTCGATGTCTATTTGGAACTAGCGACTAAAAGCCCTTCCCACGAATCGCGGTGTCCGATTCATATTAGTGAGTCATCCCGTCAATCTGAAGCGATACTATCGAACGGGAGCATCATGGAAATTCGGGCTGTCCGGGATACTGGCTCTTTTGGCCACCTGAAGGGAGTATGAAAATTGAAAGGCGTCGTATTTACCGGAGACCGCAATCTGGAAATTAGGGAACTAGGCATACCTGAGCCGGGGTCCGGAGAGGTCGTGTTGAAGATGATGGCTTCCGGGCTGTGCGGAAGCGACCTTAGACGCTACCGAATGTCTTCTGATGAGATAGGTTCGCCGCTCTTTGTCGCCGGACACGAACCCTGCGGCGTGGTAGCTGAGGTCGGGCCGAATGTTGAATCGGTCAGAGTCGGCGACCGCGTGATGATGCATCATTACACGGGGTGCAACCGGTGCTCTATGTGTCGGATTGGGTACACGCAGATGTGTCTGGTTCATCATGAGGTGTATGGCAGCACGGCGGACGGCGGACATCAAGACTTCCTGCTCTGTCCGGCGTCAACCTGCGTTGAGATGCCGGACCCGCTGTCGTTCGAGGAAGGCGCGGCGGTGGCGTGCGGTACGGGGACAGCGTTCCATGCCGTTAAACGGCTGGGGATTTCGGGGGTGGATACTCTCGCGGTGTTCGGACAGGGACCGGTTGGCGCGAGCGCCACGCTGTTCGGCAAGGCGATGGGCGCGAGAGTGGTTGCGGTGGACGTTATACCCGAGCGGCTGGCGCTGGCCGGAGAGTTGGGCGCGGACGTAGTGGTTGACGCGTCGAAAGAGGATGCGGAATCGGTTATACGCAACCTCACGAACGGAGAGGGGGCGGACGCTACACTGGACGCCACGGGGATACCGGAGGCGCGAATCAATGCAGTTGACTCGACGCGGTACTGGGGCCGAGTGTGTTTTGTGGGCGAGGGGAACACGACGACCTTTGACATAAGCGCGCAGATCATCCACAAGCAGCTTACGATATACGGCTCGTGGACGTTTAGCCTAGCGGGTCTGGCCGAAGCGGCGAACTTCGTGGTCGAACGAGAAGCGCCGCTGAAGAAGCTGATTACACATCGGTACCGGCTGGGTCAGGCGGATGAAGCGTATGAGCTGTTCGACACTGGTAGAACGGGAAAGGCGGTGTTCCTCTGGGAGTAGGCGGGCAAATGTCTTGAGTTGCGTATATAATGACAAGATAGATACAGGCGAGGAGCAAGGAGAAGGCGATGAAAGAGCGTGGAGACACGATTATAGGCGATGGGACTATCAAGTTCGGAATTGAGTACAGAGACCTGCTTCACGATCAGGGGGTGTGCATACACGTTCTGGGCGACGTGAGCGAGGATGATGAGCATGAACTCCTGAGATTCGACTGCTTCGACCATGAGCCGCACTATCACTACGGCCCGCAGAAGCTTAACGAGCGGCTCATGCTGGACAGGACGACGGCAGGCGACTCGCTGGACTGGACGATAGGACAGATCCGAAGCCGACTGTCGGAGATGATTGAGCGCGCGAGGTATCCCGAACTTGCGGAATCGGCGCGCGAGGCCGACCTGTCTTCCGAGGTGGACGAGCTTGAGTCGCAGGCGCGCGCGCTTGCGGTATCGGGCCGCCGCACGGTGATTCACGATAGGGGCGACGTCATACTTGAAGCCGGGCCGGTGCGGTTCGGGGTCGAGTTCAGGCATCTGGCCAACGACCGAGGCGTGGCAATTCATGTGCTTGGGGATATTGAGGGGGAGGAACGTGAACTTCTAACGTTCGATTGCTTCGAGGTCGCGCCCCACTACCACTACGGCCCGAGGGCGAAGAATCAGCGGTTGTACCTAGACACCACCACTGTTCCCGATCCGCTGGGATGGGCGCTGGATCTGTTCAAGGGCGGCAAGCTGGGTTCGATGCTGGACAGGGCCGGGTATGGCGATCACGCCTCGCGCCTGAATCCGGCGCTGGTAGCGAACGCGGTCTCGGAACTGGAGAGCGTGTCGCGCGAGATGGAGACAGCGAACGCTCAGTAGAGACGGTCCGTTATAGGATAGTGGAGTTACTGGAAAGAGCGCAGACGTTTCTGAGTCAACAGTATGGCTAGGGTGACGAGTATCAGCAGGATGCCGAGCAACCCAATGGCCGTCTGGCCACCCAGAGCGTCTGCGATCATGCCGGCGGGCAGAACGCCTAGTGGCATGAGTCCGAAATTCATCATGAACACGCTCATCACGCGGCCTCGGTACTGGTCTTCGACGACCTCCATGATCAGGCCCATGTTTATCGTTCGCCGCCCGGCGTCTCCGAGTCCAACGAGGACCATTATGACTGCGGCGGCGTAGTACAGAGGGAAGGCCGCGATAAGCAGAAGAGCGCCGCCGGATACGAACGAGCCTAGGATAAGAAGCATCCCTCTGCGCCAGTTTCCGAGCGCGGCTATGGCGAGCGAACCGACAAGAGATCCGCCACCCATGATAGCTACCAGCAGTCCCATCGAGTCCGGGCCCCTGTTGTATATGTCCACGACGAATACGGGCAGAAGCATTCTGAAGGGCGAGGCGAGCAGGGTGGTGGCCAAGCCCATTATCAGCAGGACCATCACCATCGAATTCCCCTTTATGTAAACCATCCCCGCGCCTATGTCCTTGAGCATATCGCGGTTTCTGCTTGGAGCGGCGTTTCTCTGGGGCTTGGGAACAAGCGTGGTCAGGACGACCGACAGTAGGCTCATACCTCCTATTATGAAGTAAACCTTGTCTGGGCCGACGAGCGCGTAGAGTCCGCCGGCTACTGCCGGAGCGAGTAGGGTCATAGCGCTCATTCCGGCGGCGTTGATGGCCATAGCGTTTCCAATCCGCTCAGGACCGACTATCTGAGGGATGATGGCTTGGCGGGCGGGCATCATAAAAGTCCACACAGCGCCTTGCAGAATCGAGGCCGCCATCAAGTAGTACCACTGCACCCAACCCGTGGATATGGTGACGCCGATTATGACGGCGAGCGCGGCGACTATGAGTTGGCCAACCTGTATAAGCCGTTTGCGCTCCACGCGGTCGGCGACCGCACCGCCGACGGGGGCGAGGAATAGCATGGGTATAGCCATTCCGGCGCTCACGAATCCGAGCAGAGACGCGGAGCCTGTGAGGTCATATACCAAGTAGCCACGCGCGAGCATCTGCATCTGCATTCCGCCCATCATGGACATCATGCCTAGCCAGAGGAATAGATAGTCTCTATTGTCAAGGGACGAAAAGGTCTGACGCCACCCGCGTGCAACAGTATTGCTGGGGGGCAGTTTCACATTTCCGGCGGGGGAACTGTTTCTACGATCGCTTCGACTATCGGAGGGCGCTCGCGGGGCGTCCTCCTTTTGGGTAGGCGCGGGAGCGTCCTCCGAGGAGGATGCCGGTGAATCTGTTTTCATGCGTTGAGTTTACATTAGGGTCGAGTGGGGAATCAATTTGGATACGGGTCTGGAAAAGTAGATGGGTCTGGACTGCGAGCCGCGCTCGCCCGTGAGACACGGGAGGCGCTCGCAGGTGTTCAGCCCAGACCCGTCGTGAATTCTGTGGCTTGATTGTGGTTCAAGCGCCGCCAGATGATAACATACTCACACTTGGAAACGACACATAGCGGTTGTCTTGCAGGGATGCGCGGACAAGCGCCAGAAGCGGAAGCGCGGCGAACGGCATAGGCGACAGTGGGGTGAAATAGATGAGCAATTCGTTTGGACAGATGTTCAGGATTACGACGTGGGGAGAGTCGCATGGGCAGGCGGTGGGAGTGACGGTGGATGGCTGTCCGCCACGCTTTCCATTGGAGGAGGCCGATATACAGCGTGAACTGGACCGCAGACGGCCGGGGCAGAGCGTAATTTCTACCCAGAGGCGAGAAGGCGACCAGGCTGAGATACTGTCGGGGGTATTTGATGGTCTAACTCTCGGCACTCCCATTCAGATTATCGTATGGAACAGGGACGCGAGAAGTCGGGACTATGAAGAGATGCGGCTGAAGTATAGGCCGTCCCATGCGGATTATAGTTACCAGGCAAAATACGGCATACGGAACTGGATGGGCGGGGGACGCGCAAGCGCGAGGGAGACGATTGGCCGCGTGGCCGGAGGGGCTATCGCCAAGAAGTACTTAGCTGAGGAGTTCGGTGTCGAGATAGTGGCATACGTGAAAAGGGTGTGGGAGCTGGAGGCTGAGGTTGACCCCGACCTAGTGACCACTGCGGAAGTGGAAGAGAACATGGCGCGCTGTCCGGACCAGGACATGGCGGCGCGTATGATAGAGCGCATCCAGCAGGCGCGGAAGGACGGCGACTCGCTGGGCGGAGTGGTGGAGTGTGTCGCCCGGGGCGTTCCGAGCGGACTCGGAGAGCCGGTGTTCGACAAGCTGGAGGCCGATCTGGCGCGATCTGTTCTGTCTCTGCCGGCCTGCAAAGGGTTCGAGGTTGGGTCGGGATTCGCGGGAACGTATATGACCGGATCGCAGCATAACGACCCGTTCTACAACGACTCCGGTCGGATACGGACGCGGACGAACAATTCCGGCGGCATCCAAGGGGGCATATCGAACGGGGAGAACATCGTGATACGCGCGGGGTTCAAACCGACGGCGACGATTATGAGAGAACAAGAAACAGTTGACGTGTATGGAAACGAGACCACGTTAATGGGCAGGGGGCGTCACGACCCCTGCGTACTGCCGCGCGCCGTTCCTATTGTTGAATCAATGATGGCGCTTGTCCTCGCCGACCACACGCTGCGACAGCGAGGACAGACCGGAAGCGTAGGATGCTGAGTTAAACGACCGGGGATGTTCCTCCGTCTATGTTTATTGCAATGCCGGTGAGATAGCTGGCTCGCTCGGAGGCGAGGAAGGCTATCACATCTCCAGCTTCCTCCGACTCGCCAACTCGCCCTATGGGAACGCGGTCGCCCATATCGGCGTAGAACTGATCAAGGGTAAGGTCGGTCTGGGTTTCCTGCATTGCCTTGAAGCGAGTCTCATGCTGTCCGCTCTTTATCAGACCGATGCAGACGGTAGTTACTAATATATTGTCGGGGGCGAACTCCTTGGACATGGCCTTCGTGAGCGCGACACCCGCGGCTCTGCTGACCGAAGTTGGGACGGATGCGGCTCCGGGGGCTTTCGCTCCTAGGTTGGTGACGTTGATAATGCGCCCTCCGCCCTGTTCGCGCATTAGCGGGACCGCCAGTCTTGAAGTCCTGATGGCTCCGTACAGCTTGAGGTCCAGGTCGTGCTGCCAGGCTTCGTCGGTGACGCCCATGAACGCGCCGCCCGCGGAGGTTCCGGCGTTGTTGACCAAGATGTCCAGCCTTCCGTATTCGTCAATGGCCCTCTGTATCAGGCTCTCGACTTGCTCGGGCGCCATAACGTCGGTCTGTACAGCGGTTACATTTCCACCGGTCTGGGATCGTATCTCCGCGGCGGCGTCTTCGAGAACGTCAGCTCGACGGGCGGCTATGACGACGCTGGCCCCTTCGGCGGCCATGCTCGCGGCGGCGGCCTTGCCTATTCCTTCGCTTCCTCCGGTTACTATCGCTACTTTACCCTGCAAACCCAGATCCATTTTCGTCCTCCAGTGGTTGGTTTTCAGTTGTCGGCATTCGGTCTTTCTTTTTGGTAAGCCTCGTCTAAGAGGTCGGTTATGTACTTGACCTGCGCGGAGAGGTCGCGGTCCTGGATGCCGAATTGGAGCTGCAAGAGGCATCCGGGGTTGGCGGTGACAAACACATCCGCGCCAACGGTCTCGAATGCGTCCATCTTAGCGTTCAGGACGCGGAGTGAGAAGTCGCGCTCGGTTATGGTGTAAGTTCCGCCTGCGCCGCAACACTGGCCGGAGTTCGGAAGTTCGATGAACTCAACGCCCGGTATAGAGCGCAGAATCTGTCTGGGGGCTGCGGTGATTCGTTGCGCGTTCCCGAGGTGGCATGAATCCTGGTAGGTCACTCGGTAGTCTAAGGTTGACCTGGGAGGGTCGAAGGGTAGTTCGACTAGAAACTCGTTTATGTCCTTGACTGTCCGGCTAAAGGATTCGGCCTTTCGGGAGTAGTCGGGGTCTTCTCTGAGCAAGTGGCCGTATTCCTTCATGCGCGCGCCGCACCCTGCGGAGGCGACAATGACATACTCGACTCCCGCGTCCATGAAGACGTCTATGTTGCGGCGCGCGAGTTTTCGGGCGGTGTCGAGGTCGCCGACGTGCGAGTTTATCGCGCCGCAGCAGGCTTGGTCTTTTGGCACAGCGATTTCGCAGCCGTTGCGCGCCAGAACGCGGACAGCGGCGTTCATCTGCGGGCCGTTGACCAGCGGCATTACGCAACCGGATAGGATAGCGACTCGCGCGCGTCGTTCTCCGGTGGCTTGGATAGTCTGTCCCCTGGCGCGGAAATATGTTGCGGATACATCGGGCATCGAGGACTCGAGAGCCGCTACCGAGGGAGCTATCTTGTCCAGAACGCCAGACTTTCGGACAAGGGATTGCAACCCTGACTTCTGATACAGTTTGGTCAGGGACATAAGGGCTTCCAGACGGCGCTGGTGGGGGATGATGCCTTTCAGGGATATATCGGTTGCGCTCTTTTGTAAAATATTCGGTTTTCTGAGGTCGGCTACTTGCGCCATCGCAGCTTCTATGAGGTTTCCGTATGGCACGCCGGACGGGCACGCTACCTCGCAAGCCCTGCATTGGATGCAGAGGTCCCAATGTCTCATCACTGTGTCGGTGATGCCGATTCGGCGCTCGTTCACTGCCTTCATCAGCGCGATTCTACCTCTGGGCGATTCGGTCTCCAGTCCTGTTTGTATGTAGGTGGGGCATACCTGAAGACAGAATCCACAGTGCACGCATTTGTACAGGTCGGATTCGTCAGGGGCGTCGGGGCTGGAGAACAGCAGGGCAGGATCGAGTCCGGGTTGAGCGCTCATTGTCATATCCTCCCGACGAACCTTCCGGGATTCATTATCCCGTTGGGGTCGTACTGCTGTTTCATCCGGCGCATAATTTCAATCCCAGGGGGATCATCTTCGCCCCAGACGTCTATATTGCGTTTGACGGCGGGCGGGCATTGTTGAACTGCTGAGACTCCTCCGAGTCGGGACGCGCATTGACGGACACGATTGATTATGTCAATTAGCGAATGTGGGTCCGGGTCGTCCGGGCCGAACCAGCCGGCCTCGACGGCTCCGAATCCGGGGTGGGCGAGGGTCGCAGGTTCGAGGTTGGAATCGCTCAGTTGGTCAATCTGTCTGAGGATGGCGGCAGTCTGGGACGGGAGGGCGGACACTCTCATGTTGAGCGCAGGGGACGTTTCGGGCGACCATCCGAAATCGCGCAGGGGACGCCAGAGGGTCAAGGTGGGACCTTCACTGTCGCGCAGCGCGGACGCGCCCGCTTGCTGGCATATAGAGGCGATTTCATCAACCTGTCGAGCAAGAGTGCGGGGACGGCCTCCTAGCCGGATGGCGACGTGAAAGCCGGGATGGTATGTGTCGAGATTGATTCGCGCGGAGACGGCGGGGCCGAAAGCGGTCATGGCGAGGGGCATGACATGGGAGTTGAATATCTGCATGGACGCTTCCATGGCTGTTTCGACTTTGTCGAAAGCGGCGATGATCGTTTTTTCGTACATGGGGATGGGCGTGAGCTTGAAGCTGGCTTCGAGTATTATTCCGAGACTGCCGAGTCCACCGATATGCAATCGGGACATATCGTAGCCGCTGACATTCTTGACGACCTGACCGCCGCTCTTGGTTATGTTGCCGTCGGGCTGAACTACTTTCATCCCGATGACGGTATCGCGGGGGTGTCCGAAATGCCAACTCAGCGGGCCGCTCGCGGCGGTTGCGAGCGCGCCGCCGATGGTGGCGCGCTCAGGCAAGGGCGGATCAATGGCGAGCAGCTGTCCCTGTTGGGCCAGCGTCTCGGACACCATGCCGAAGGCGGCGCCGGCCTGGAACGAGGCGGTGAGGTCGGCGGAGTTGTGCGCGATGACACGGTTCAGCCTTGTCATGTCCACGACTAGGCATCGTCGGGCCGGGGTGTTTCCCAACGATATGCGAGAGCCGCCGCCCCAGGGGATGATCCCGATTCGGTCGGCGTTGGCGTCGGCGACAATGCGACTTAGTTCGGATTCGTTGACCGGCGCGACGACATCAATCGGCGCGACGCCGTCCACATCGTATTTTGGCGAAATAGACGAAAGTGTCATCGTTCACAAACATCCTCTCCGCGCGGAGGGAATGAGAATGGGGGCGCAACCGCGTCGCTCGATGAGTCCGTTATGTCCGTGAGTGGGATGGAGTTCATGGCTGGCAGCGCCGACTAGATGTAAGCGCCCGGGCCCGCGCGCAGAATGGCGGCGGTCTGGGAGATGTCGGAGCAGGACGAGCCGGTGGGGAAGATTTTGCCGGGGTTGAATATATTGTTGGTGGCGAACGAGGGTCTGAGTCCGGCCATCGCTTCCATGTCGGCGTCGGAGAACATGAGCGGCATATGCTCCTGCTTTTCCAGCCCGATTCCGTGCTCTCCGGAGAGGACGCCGCCGACCTGCACGCAGAGTTCGAGTATCTCGCCGGCTATTTTGAGGGCGTTCTCGGTGTCGCCGGGCTTGCGCTCGTCGAAGAGGATGGAGGGGTGGAGATTGCCGTCGCCGGCGTGCAGAAGATTGGCGATGGGGTATCCGGCGCGGTCGGAGATGCCTTTGATACGAGAGAGGACTTCAACGAGGCGGGTTCTGGGAACGGTGCCGTCAACAAGAATGTAGTTGGGGGCGAGCCTACCTAGAGCGCCTAGCACTCCTTTTCTGCCGGACCAGAGCTTTTCACGTTCAGCCGGATCGGTGGCGGTTCTGATTTCGATTGGATTGTAGGAGCTGCATATCTCCTCGATGGCGGCGACCTCTTCTTCAACGGATTCGGCGAGACCGTCAACTTCGACGAGAAGGACCGCGCCCGCGCCTTTTGGGTAGCCGGCGTTCACGGCGGGTTCGGCGGCCTCAATACATAGGTCGTCCATCATCTCGATGGCGGCGGGGACTATGCCCGCGCCGATAATACCAGATACGGCGGCGCTCGCGTCGTCGAGTTCTTGGAATATGGCCAGGAGAGTTTTCACCGATTCGGGCTGTCTGAGAAGGCGCAAGGCTATCTTGGTTACCATCGCCAAGGTTCCCTCGGATCCGATTAGGATACCGCGCAGGTCGAAGCCCGGATACTCTCTTCCCAGCCCTCCTAACCACTCTGTACGTCCGTCGGCGTACACTACCTCAAGGCCAATGACGTGGTTGGTGGTTACGCCGTAGGCGAGGCAGTGAGGGCCTCCGGAGTTCTCAGCGACGTTTCCGCCAATTGTGCATGCGCGCTGGCTGGAGGGGTCGGGGGCGTAGTAGAGGCCGTGCCGGGATACGTGTTCGGTGAGGTGTAGGTTTATGACGCCGGGTTCGACGATGGCGACGCGGTTTTCCACGTCGACTTGCAGGATACGGGTCATGCGGGTGAGGGCTAGGACAAGGCCGCCATGTTCGGCGACCGCGCCGCCGCTGAGTCCGGTTCCGGCGCCTCTCGCCACGACGGGGAGTTCGTGCCTGGCGGCCACGATGACGCATTGGGAGACTTCTTCGGCGGTGTCGGGGAGCGCGACGATGGTGGGGAGGGCGCGGTCAACGGAGCCGTCGTATTCAAAGACGATGAGGTCCTCGGCCTTGTGCAAGACGTACTCGATACCGACGATAGCCTGAAGTTCTTCTATTATGGTCTTGAAGTCCACCCGTATCGTCTCCTTTCGCAAGACGGGCTAATGATAATTGATTCTCGAACCGACACGCAATAAGCGGCGGCAAGCCTACATAGTATTTCAGTATTTCGATTGTCCTGACGACAAGGGGCCGCGCGGGCCTGCGGGGTGTCTTCCCGTTATCGGACGCTATGTTCTTGTCCGCCGCGCATCTTCAGCGCGCGGTCTCTCGCTACGGACATCGGATTGTGTTAGGGGGTGGATTCATATGGCTCGGTTTATATAGGGTCAGGTGAGAACTAGCGCTTGAGTCAGGTAGCGTCAGGTGAAAAAGTCTCCTGTAATTCACCTGCAGCTACCTGCAACAGCAGGGTAAAATTTTCTGGGGCTTCCGGGTTTTCATGTCATAGTTTCCGCTTTATGTTGGTTGTGGGCAAGTCCGTCGCCAGTCGCTAGATACGATGTTCTTATTGTAGCAGAGGGCGTGAGAGGATGTGTAGTGGAGTTTGGGGAGACGGCCGGGGGTTTGAGCGGCCGCTTGCCGGCTGTCCGGAAGAGATGGCGGCTATGGGGTGAGAGCGGGCAGGCTGGATAATCGAATGGTCCCCGGCGGTCCTGCGAGGGCTTTTGGGAGATTGCAGCGAATCAGGTGGACTATTCGGAGGGGAGGGCGGCAAGCGGGCAGCGTGGCGAGGCTCTCATGTGTGGTAATTCATATCCATAGAACTCGGGCAGACTTGGCCGAAATCAGCCTATGCGAGCGCCTGCGCCATCATGGCGTCTAGGTCGGTGGTGGGCAGTTGGCAGGCGTAGTCGCGGCAGATGTAGGCGGTAGGCTTGCCGTCTATAACGGAACGGCCGTGGAAGACGGGCCACTCGCTTAGGGATTGGGTGTCCTGGGAGGCTAGGACGATTGTGCTGGTCTGGTACGCGGACGCGAGGCGTCTGAGCATCTCTCCGGGGCCTTCGCCGCCGGGCGCGGTGACGATGACGGCCTCTTTCTGGTCGGATAGGTAGAATTCCAGCGCGCAGAGCCAGTGGCCTGAGCCGGTGGGGAATTGCAGCATGATGTTCCTGACGCCGCGGAGCGAGTCTGAGGCCATTGCCCTGAGGTCGCTGTCTCCGGTGATTATGGAGAGGCGAATGAGAACGTCGGAAATCATGGAGTGGCCCGACGGCATGGCGTTGTCGGTAACGTCTCGCGGCCGGACTATGAGGTTCTCTTGGTCGGAACCGGTGTCGTAGAAACGTCCCCGGAGCGGGTCCCAGAACAGGGCGACGGCCCGGCGCGCCAGCCGTTCGGCTTGGATGAGCCAACGGGCGTCGCCATCGGAGGAGTGCAGCGTGAGAAGTCCATCAATGAAGTGCGAGTAGTCGTCAAGAAAGCCTTGGGCGCCGTTTTGCGAATCGCCGTCGGTTCTTCTGAGACGTCCGTCACGCACCATATGTTCGAGGATGAAACTCGCGTTGTCGCGCGCGGCGTCAAGGTAGTCGTCTCTGCCGAACACGGCGGCGGCCTCGGCCATGGCGGCGAGCATCAGGCCGTTCCAAGAGGTGATTATCTTGGTGTCGGTTAGAGGAGGGATCCTGCGGGAACGCTCTTTGAGCAATTTGGCGCTTGCGGAATCTATGAGCGATTCAAGTTCGTGGAGGGACATGGAATGTCTGGAGGCTACTTCAGCCGGGTCGTGGGGTACGCTGAGAACGGTCATGCCCTCGAAGTTGCCCTCGTTGACGACACCGAAGTAGTCGGCTACGACTTCGGCGTCCTTCGTTCCAAGCGCGCGAGCGAGCTGTTCAGGCCGCCAGACGAAGAACTTGCCCTCCACGCCCTCGCTGTCGGCGTCTTGGGCGGCGAAAAATCCGCCGTCGGGGTGTCGCATCTCGCGCAGCGCATAGTCGAGAATGCCCTGGGCCACCTTCGAGTAGGCGGGGTTTCGTGTGGCCTGGTAGGCGTGGGTGTAGAGCCGGGCGAGAAGGGCGTTATCGTAGAGCATCTTCTCGAAGTGGGGGATCAGCCAGAAGGCGTCTGTCGAGTAGCGGTGGAAGCCTCCGCCAATCTGGTCGTACATTCCGCCGGCGGCCATCTTGTCGAGGGTGAGTTCCAGCATCTCGAGAGCCAAGGGGGCGCCGGTTCTGTGGTGGTAGCGGAGCAGGAATTCGAGCGTTGTGGGCTGCGGGAACTTGGGTTGGAGTCCGAAGCCGCCCGACTTGTCATCGAACTGGCGGGTCAACTGGTCGAAGGCGGAGCGGAGAAGGGCGTCGGTGAGCGGTTCGGCGCCGCGACTTGAGGCGAAGGTCTGGTTTATTCTGTCGAGAAGCTGCCTGCCGCCGTACAGGACATCGGCGCGGCGTGTTTTGAACGCGTCCGCTATTGTGGTGAGAACTCTTGGGAATGCGGGCAGGCCGCCTCTGTCTTCGGGAGGGAAGTATGTTCCTCCATAGAAGGGGACGCCGTCCGCGGTGAGGAAGACCGTCATGGGCCATCCGCCGTGTCCGGTCATGGCCTGCACGGCTGTCATATAGACGGAATCGACGTCGGGGCGTTCTTCGCGGTCAACCTTTATGCTTATGAAGAGTTGGTTCATAAGGTCGGCGATTTCGGCATTCTCGAACGACTCGCGTTCCATGACGTGGCACCAGTGGCAGGATGAGTAGCCGACGCTGAGAAGCACGGGGAGGTCGCGTTCGCGCGCGGCGGCGAACGCCTCGTCGCCCCAAGGGTACCAGTTCACCGGATTATTGGCGTGTTGGAGCAGGTACAGGCTGGTTTCATGCGTCAGGCGGTTGGGCATAGCGGCGGCCTCTCAGTCTCCGCGGATTCGCAGGGTGGCGACTTCTTTGGATTCTAGGTTTGCAACCCGTATGGCGTGATTGTTGGTGTCGGCGATGTAGAGTTTGCCGTCGTAGGCGCTGACGCCGCCGGGTTCGTAGAACTGTGCGCTCGCTCCGAGACCGTCGGCGCTGCCCGGTTCTCCGGACCCAAAGACCGATCTGCACAGCCGGGAGCCGGGGTCGAGGGACTTTATCTTGTTATTGTAGGAATCGGTTATCCAGAGCGTATTATTGTATAGGTCAACGCCTATCGGGTGCTGCAACCTAACGTCATCGCCAATTCCGTCAACGTCTCCGAATGTAAACAGGCCCTCGCCAACGAGGGTGTTCACCATTCCCATAGGGGATATGGCGGCGGAGCGGATGGAGCTGGTCTCGCTGTCGGCGAAGTAGAGGGTCTCACCGTCCGACGCTATTCCGCTGGGCTGGGCAAGTTCGGAATGCTGTAGCGGGCCGTCAATGATTCTCTCGCGACCGTTGCCGGCGTGTGGACGCGCCTCGCGGCTGTTCAGGTCGAGTTTCCATAGCTGGTGGGAGCCGGCCATGGCTATGTACAGCGTGTTGTTCACTTTGACAACGTCCCAAGGGGAGGCGAGCGAGACGAAACGCGCGTTTCCTCCCGGGTGCCGTCCCAAGGCCTGTTCGCCGGTTCCGGCCAGGGTTCTGACCTCGAGCGTGTTCAGGTCTATCATTCTGATGGCGTGATTCTTGGTATCGGCCACGTAGAGGCGGGGCCAGTCGAGGGCGGCGCCCTGCGGGTCGTGGAACTTGGCCTGAGGGGCCGGACCGTCCTTGAGGCCGCGTTCGCCGCTTCCGACAATGGCGCGGACTTCTCCGTCGAGGTCGGTCCAGACTATTCTGTTGTGGTTTGAGTCTGATATGAACAGGCCATGTTCCGAGGCGAGCGCTTTTCCGGGGAAGGAGAGCGGACGCTCCCACTCCTTTTCACTCTCAAGCTTGAAGCTGAGCGGCTTGGGGTCCATCTCACCCGTTTGGTCAAACTCGGCTATCATCGCGGCGAGAACGTTGTCGAGGGCTTCGGTCGGGAACTCGCCTTCGTGCTTGCCTATGACCTTGCCCGTAGGGCCGATGAACATGAGAGTGGGCCAGGCGCGGCAGGCGTACTGCTGCCAGACCATAAAATCGGCGTCGTTGATGACGGGATGTTCGATTTCGTAGCGCAGAATGGCGCGTCGGACACTATCGGTCGCTTTTTCGGCGTTGAACTTGGCCGAGTGAACGCCCACCACGGCGAGCTCACCGGCGTACTTCTCCTCCAATTTCCGCAACTGCGGAAACACGTGCATACAGTTAATTCAACAGTACGTCCAGAAATCCAGAACCAGAAGCTTGCCCCTGAAATCGGCGATAGTGAGAGGGCGGTCGGTATTTAGCCAGTCCAGCCCTGTAGGAAAATCGGGCGCGTTAACAGTTCCTGTGAATCTGCGCGGACTCATAGTATCGCTCCTCGCTTCATTTGCATTGTCAGCGACAGAATCGCTGAGGGAAATTGTACAGACTCCGGTTTTACGCGGGCCAGTCTTCCTGATTATACGCCATTGACCAGAACATGTACTCATAGCGGGAGCTGGTCAGATACGCGTCCCGCATCATGCGTCGCGTGTCGGGGCCCGCGCCTTCGGCCAGTTCGTCCATGAGCTCCGACCAGGCCCGGACACTTGCTTCGAGCAGGCCCTGGGCGTAGGTCCGCTGCCATATCATGTAAGTGGGATGATTAGGCTCTCTGAGAATTTTGCCCACCTCATGGTAGATACGCGGGCAGGGTAGGAGAGCTGCGACGCCGCAGGCGAGTCCGCCCATATCCATGGAGACTTCTATGTGATTCATATACGCGAGATTCGTAGGTGAAGGAGTGGAGGCTTCGGCTTCATCTTCGGTGACGCCGAGCGCGTCAAAGAGATTGGCGTGAAGCGGTCTCTCCACGGGCGTGGTCACACGCTTGAGCAGCCTGAGCGCGGAGTCGGTGTCCGGGGCCAGTGACAGCGCGGCGGCGGCGGCTCTTCCGAACGCGCCAAGATAGAGATAGTCTTGGAGAATGTAATAGCGGAACTTTTCGATGGGCAGCGAACCATCCTGAAGCTCGGACAGAAACGGGTGCGCGGACACCGCCTCCCATATTGGGGCAGCCAGTTGCCATAGGTATGAGCTGAAGGGCTGGCGGTTCATACTATTTCAATATCTTCATTGTATATGGAAGCCATATCGAATTCATATTTACTATAATGAATATCCATATATCATGAATGATATATGGATGGGCTGTATGGAAATCTTAGCGAGCGGGATTCAGAGCGGACGGACGACCTGCGCGCGGGGAAGCGTCCCTGGCAGGATTCGAACCCGCGACCCGCTGCTTAGAAGGCAGCCGCTCTATCCAACTGAGCTACAGGGACACAGTCTGACGACGACTTAAGTTTACCAACGGCCTGATATGGGGTCAAGCAAAGCAGTCGGCGGGAAAGCGTGGCGTCGGTATCAGGGAGCTTTGGGACGGAGGCCGAGGGACGCGACAACCGGACCTGTCGGCGGACGACAAGCGCACGCCAGTCAGGGGTCGGCGAGTTGGAGCCGGACGTAGAGCGAAGGAGCGTACGGCATCAGAAAGTTCGCGCGTCCGGGTCGGACGCTGTCTTGACCCAGACGACGGATATTGGCCTGCTGATGAGCTGTCGGACTTCCACAAGCTCCACATCCGGCACGTGCGGCAGGGTAGTGAAGTGGCGCTGCAGGAACCTTCCGAGCGGTCTTCCCAGAAGCGAGACGGCCACCAGCGCCGCGACCGCTCCTCTGAGCATAGGCCAGAAACCCTTCTTTCCGCCTGAGAATATCCTGGCCGCGAGAGCTCCCACCAACGTGTAAGACACTATGTTGGTTCCGCAGTAGGGCGAGATCGCCAGGTCGGCGTTGCCGGCCTTAAGCAGACCGAGAGCGGCGCGGGCGGCGAGAGACACATCCCGCCATGGCGCGCGCGACCAGATAATGAATCCCTGGGGTACGGAGTATCCCCCCATCGGCGCGCCGGCTCCGCGTTCGAGCAGCAGCGTCACAGTCGCGTGTTCTATCGCATGATTTCTGCGTACCTTATCAATCGAGGGGACTCCCACTTCGGATCTCCTAGCGCGTTACTCTCGGTCTCAATCCTTGTTGGGACAGAGTATTACACAACCAGCATCCGCCGGTCAGCCGCAAGGACAAACAAACCGGTCACGCACACGCTGAGACAGGGTGGACGGGAGAAGGAAGGAGTTCGGGGAAGGGCGGCGATTTACGCAGTCATGAAGCCGGCGGTCATGTCGCAGCGGCATGAAATAATTTATTAAACACAAAAAAAGCGTGTAACGGCAGATATGTCGCCCGTATTTATGTTTTCAGGTATATTTCTATACATTTCGGAAGCTTGGCAAAAACTGGAAAAAGTATTGAAAAACAGATTGACACTATGCGTTCGCAAGGATAGAATGCTTACAACATCACTGAACGGAGGGAAACGGAAATGACCCGCAAGACCAAGAAAATGATCGCAGTCGAAGAGAAGTTCCACCAGCCGCTAGAGAAGATTCTGCCCGAGATGGTGACCGCCGAAGGCCTGTCCTCCACCGCCGACACGCTCGGCGTCAGCAAGGCCACGCTGGGATACTGGTTGCTGAAGCTGGGCATCAACGTCCGTCGCGTCGCGCTCGCTCCCGGAGAGACTATCGAAATAAAGCGAGTCAGCTAGGATGCCCGACCCCCAGATTAGGGCAAGGGGAGAAGACAACGAGAAGCGGGAGGCGAATAATTCGCCTCCCGCTTCTCGTTTGGTCGCGCTCAGTTCTGAGCGGCCGCCATCACGAGCGCGAGAGTCGGAAATCCTTCAGGCCTTCTTGGGCGATTCTGACCCAGACCAACGCCGCTGAAAGGCGGATTCAGAGATGAGAGTTGGCGGAAGGGGAACGCTGGCCAAGGATTCGATTGAAGGCGTTGGCGGCCAACGCTATGTGAGATTCGTTCCGCAACCGTGGTCGGGCATATATCAGTATCTTCTGGCGCCGATGGCGGCGCGAGCCTCTCGCTCTCGCTCTCGCTCTATCAGGGCGCGCCGCTTATCGTAGCGCTTCTTGCCGCGCGCCAGGGCTAGTTCGAGCTTGGCCTTGTGATTTCTGATGTACAGTCTGAGCGGGACAAGGGTGAGACCTCGCTGGTCAACCTGTCGGGTCAGTTGCGCAATCTGGTCGCGGTGGAGGAGCAACTTGCGTGACCTTTTGGGGTCGTGATTATTCCTGTGGGCGGGGGCGTATTCGTCTATGTGTAGATTGTGAAGCCACATTTCGCCGTCCGTCGGGCGCGCGTATGAATCGCTGAGACTCACTTTCCGGTCGCGGACGGACTTTATCTCAGTTCCGGTGAGAACCAGACCGGCCTCGATTGTGTCCACGATGTCGTAGTCATAGCGGGCGCGCCGGTTAACCGTAATGGTTGAATTTCCGTTCTTGCTCAATCGTGTCCTCCCTGAACCGTCTCAAAGCGAAATAGGCATGAGCGAGCGGTCTATTTACCCTTGCCTCAACCCCTCTTCTTCAAGGGGGAGAGAGCAGGCGCTGTTTGACCCCGCCGCCGCTCGCGCGGCGGGCAGGGTAGGGGGTTGTTGGGATGGAGCTTTCTAGGCGCCGTCGGGCGGACCGCCATCCACAAGCTCCTGCATCACCTGAATCGCCTTCTCGAGCTGGGACGTATCCGCCTTCTGCTTGTCCCTGGACGTCACCTCATGGTCGGGTTCCACGCCGTTGCCCTCTATGAGCTGTCCGTTGGGGGTGTACCACTTGGCGATAGTCATGTACAGTCCGCCGCCGTTGCTGAGACGGCGCAGGACATTCACGCTGCCCTTTCCGAACGTTGTAGAGCCGACGACCGGGGCGCGGTCATAATCTTGGAGGGCGCCGACAACGATCTCCGACGCGCTGGCGCTGAAACCGTTCGCAAGCACTACCAGTGGGATATCCGCGAACTCACCGGCGTTCCGGGCCATATGATTATCTCGCTCGCCTTCGCCGTCCAACTCGTACAGGATAAGGCTATCGTCTTTCAGGAACATACTGGTCACGTCAATGACACTGCTGAGAAGACCTCCCGGATTGTCTCGAACATCGAGGATCAGTCCTTCCGCTCCGTTGCTCTGAGCCTCCCTAACGGCCTCGGCCAGCTCTTCGGCGGTAGTGGCGTAGAAGGTGGTGAGCCTGATGTGGGCAAACCTATCGTCGGGCCTGCTGCGCACCAGTACGCTAGGCAGTGAAATCGTATTTCGCACGACGACTATCTCCACCTCGCTGGCCTCGGTGAGGTGTTTGACAAGCAGGCGAACCTCAGATCCCCTGGGCCCTCGAATCTTATTAACGGCCTCAAGCAGGCTCAGCCCGACGATACTCTCGCCATTCACTTCTAGGACCAGGTCCCCGGGTTTGAGTCCGGCCGCCTCCGCAGGGCTTCCCTCGATGGGAGCGACTATCAGAAGCTTACCGTCGGGCCGCATATTCACCGTCGCGCCGATTCCCTCGAACGAGCCGTAGAGGTCCTGGTTTTCAATCTCGAAAGCCTCCGGCGGCACGTATCCGGTATGCGCGTCGCCCAGCCCCTGTATAAGGCCCCTTATGGCGGCCTCATCGAAGACATCGGCGTCGAACTCACGCCGGTCCACGTGCTGCTCGGCGAGAAGGGACCAGACCTCCCAGACCGTAGAAAGCTCCTCCGGCACGCCCTCAGGAACCTGCAAGTTATCAGGGGCGGGTATAGCGGTAGGTAGGAGCATGGGGTCGATCGGGTCAGAGGGAGACTGTTCGGCGGACGCCGAATCCGTCTCCTGTTTGTCAACCGTCTCCGGGACACCCGCGGGAGCGGCAGGAGCGCCCTCATCCTGACAGGAAATCAATATGAGCGCAGAAACGAGCGCGAGAATCCCTATCCACACCGCGGTCCGCGAGCGTAGCGACGTCCCTCTGATTGTTTCCGTATGAAGATAAGTCTGTGAAATCATGAACCCATTCTAGCGCTTCGCGCATGACGGCGCATTCTGATGACTGAACGGAAGACCGCTATTCGGAGAGACCGGCAGAGGACCCCCGTGTCGTAAACTACGACCGAGGGATTGATACGGATTGAAAGCGCAACCTGCGACACCACCCTGAAAAACCCCCCATCTGTTTTCAGAAATATATGAAATATGCTAAGCTACTAATGCCAAACCGAGATATATTTTCAGAAATGCCACATCCATGAGGCGAACCAGATGGCAAAAAGAACCAGAATCACCAGACCATATCCGACACACTCCATACAGGATACGCTACCGATAGCGGAGACCATCCAGAGAGTGAACGGAGGACGGCCGGTGCAGACCGAGCATCTGGCGGACGCGCTGAGCACATCGGCCAGGAGCAGCACATTCATCCAGAAGCTGAACGCGTCGTCGAAGTACGGACTAACCGTCGGCTCGTACTCGGACGAATTCATAAGGCTGACCGACCTGGGAGAATCCATCACCGCGCCGGGCAGCGCGGAAGAGAAAAACGATTCTATAGTGGAGGCTATAACCAAACCTGAGATATTCGGAAAGTTCTACCGTATGTATTCGGGCAAGAGGATGCCGGAGGACATCTACGCGTCGAACACGCTTGTGCGTGAGTTGGGAGTGCCCAGGGAACTGACCGAGGAGTGTCTCGGTATAATCCGGCGAAACGGTCTTGTCGCGGGTATCGTCTCCGACCGGAGAGGCGCCCTGATGGTGGACGCCGTGGCGGACAGCGAGGCCGGAGGATACTATGCGGCAGAGAATTCAAAACGGCGCGGCGCGACGAAGCCAGACTCCGAAGAGGGAGAGAGCGATGGCGTGGAGAGCCGCTCGGGCCTGAGCGCGGAGATCCTGATCGTCTCGGAGCCGGACGACCCGGCGCTGGGCGAGATAACCGGACTGGTGGATGCGCTTTCGGCGCCGCGCAGATCGGCGCACCTGGATATGTCGTCGAGCCGCATAATCCCGGATGCGCTGGCGGATGCGCTGGAGTCGGCGCGCGGATGTATCTTCGTGTGGCCGAGCGACGAGGACGTCGGGGGTGGACAGCGGTCGGACGCGAGGATATGGGCTGCGCTGGGGGCGGCGTCTTACAAGTTGCGGGAGAGGCTGGTGGTGGCGGTTCGGGACGGAGACGGAACTTCCACCAACCCGGCGTTGAGCGACCCGACGATAACAGTGGTGGGCGTGAAGCCGGGCGAGAGCGTCTATCCTCATCTGGTGGCTTCGCTGGTGCGGTCCGGCATAGTCAGAATCTCCGTGGGGTGACGGGAGACACCGGAGCGCGACTTATTGTTCCTGCAAATCAGATGGCGCGACCAGTTATGTAAAGTATGGAAGGGTCGGCGTTGAGATTCACACTTTAGACTTTACATAACATTTATAGTGCGAACCAACGAATTGGGATGAGGATACACCCCTCTCGGACGGCGGCGGGTTTGACGGAGTTCACTTTTGGCTTCGTTCAGGCGGTGGCGGACGCGAGGAACGCGTCTGCCGCAGAGCTATCGTCCGGGGTCATGTGGGATTCTATGATCTCAAGAAGGTCTCCGATGCCATCTCCGGTCAGCGCGGAAACCAGAACGGCGTCGTTGGGACCAGATTCGACGGACGCGATGTATTCCATTGGACCCTCGTTGGAGCGAGGCAGCAAGTCGGCCTTGTTCAGGGCCATGACAGTCGGAACTTCCTCCATGCCCATATCGTCGAGAATTGACTCGACGACGGTCACCTGTTCGGGGGCGTTTCGATGAGTGACGTCAACGACGTGCAGGATGAGCGAGGACTCGGATATCTCCTCCAGCGTGGCGCGGAAGGCCGCTATCAGCATGGTGGGCAGCTTGTGGATGAAGCCAACCGTATCGGTCAGCAACACGGGCCGACCCGAGGGAAGTTGTATTCGTCGGGTTACGGGGTCGAGGGTCGAAAACATCAGATTCTCGGCCCTTACGCCGGCCTTGGCCATGCGATTCAGCAGCGTGCTTTTGCCGGCGTTGGTGTATCCGACCAGCGAGACGACCGGAATGCGGCTGCCCGCTCTTTTGGAGCGATGCAACTTGCGGTGTCGGCGCACGTTTTCCAAGTCTTTTTTGAGTCTCTGGATGCTGCCGCGAACCAGACGTCTATCGGTCTCGATCTGGGTTTCGCCAGGCCCCCTAGTTCCAATGCCGCCACTAGCGCCCGCGCCGCCGCGAAGCCTGTCAAGGTGCGACCACTGTCCGGCGAGACGCGGCAGAAGGTATTGGCGCTGGGCGAGTTCTACCTGAAGACGCCCCTCGCGGGTGCGCGCTCTGGATGCGAAGACGTCCAGAATGAGCGCCGTCCGGTCTATGACTTTCCGTCCGGACAGCGCGTTTTCGAGGTTGCGCTGCTGAGTGGGCGTCAACTCGTCATCGCAAATGACAGTATCAGCATCCAACTCGGCGCAGAGACTCTTAATCTCTTCGAGCTTGCCCTTTCCCACATACTCTTGGGTGGTCTTCGGAACTCGCTGGGAGATACGCGCGACGACCTTCGCGCCGGCAGTTCTCGCCAGTTCGGCAAGCTCGTCCAGAGAATCGTGGGGATTCCACAGGAGTCGTCGTCGCTTAGGGGTCGCGCTCACCAAGACGGCGCGTTCCTGTTCCGGCCTGGTGGTCTTCATTCTTCTTCTAGCCACGTATTCTCCCTTCCGCCCACGATGGTACGCTCTAACGAGAGCCAGTGTAGGTCGCAAGCCTCCGCAGTCCTTCTTCCAGAAGATCGTCGTTTATGGTGAGCGAGAAGCGTATATAGCCCTCGCCGTAGTCTCCGTAGCTTGCGCCCGGCGTGACGACTATATCGCAATTCTCAAGCAGCCGCTCGGCGAACTCGCCGCTTGTGAGGCCGTCCGGCACCCTTGCCCAGACGTACAGGCTGGCCTTCGGCGGGTCAACCTCCAATCCTATCTCGTCGAGGACGGCTAGAACCTTATCACGGCGTCGCTGGTAAACGGCGTTTCGCTCGTTGATCCACTCGTCGGAGGTATTCAGGGCCTCGATGCCCATATACTGAATCGCCTGGGGGACGCCGGAATCCAGATTCGACTTCACTATCAGCAGCGCGTTTATCATATCGGCATTGCCGACCGCCATGCCAAGCCGCCATCCGGTCATATTATAGGTCTTGGAGAGCGAGTGGAATTCGATGCCGACATCCATGGCGCCGCGCGCTTCGAGGAATGACGGATGACGATAGCCGTCGAAGGTCACATCGGTATAGCATGCGTCGTGCATAACTGGAATATCGTAGGACTTGGCGAACTCAATCACCTTCTCAAAGTAGTCGAGGCTTGCAATCGCGCCTGTGGGATTGTTGGGGTAGTTCAGCCACATGACCTTGGCCTGTCGCGCCACGTCTTCGGGTATGTCCTCCAGTTTCGGGAGCCAGCCATTTTTCTCTTTGAGGGGCATCCAATGACAGTCTCCGCCCGCGAACCAGGTACCGACGGAGTAAACCGGGTAGCCGGGATCAGGCACGAGGGCAATGTCGCCGGGCTCAATAAAGCAGAGCGCGGCGTGTCCAATGCCCTCCTTCGCGCCAATCAGGGAAGCAACCTCCTTTTCAGGGTCGAGCGAGACGCCGAACCTTCGCCGATACCAGTCGGCGGCCGCCTTGCGGAACTCGGGCAGGCCCTCGGACTCGGGGTAGCGGTGATTGGGGAGGTCTCCGGCGGTGTGGCGCAGGACGTCAATCACGGGCGCGGGGGTTTCGAGATCGGGGTCTCCGATTCCGAACGAGATAACCTCGATGCCCTCGGCGCGCTTGCGGGCTATCTTGCGACTGATTTCGACGAACAGGTATGGGGGTATCTTTTCGACTCGGCTGGCGAAATTCATGCTGACTCCGTTGGATGGGATGTTGGTTCTTAGTTGGGTATGGGTAGATATTTTAGCACGGCTCGAAACTTGAGACATGGACTGAATGGCAATAGAGTCCAGATTCCGGCACTTTGGACACTTCTATATAGGTTGATATAGGTTCCGCGCTTAGACATGATTGCCCCAGAATGGGGGCGGCAAAGGCGGAATGGCAATTTCAGAGTGGATACGGTAGCGCTAGGGTCGAGCGCCCGACGGACGCGGGTCAGCCAGGCCAGTCGCCCTCGAAGACGCGGGCGACCGGGCCCTGCATGACGACCTGTCCCCGTCCGGGCCAAGAAACGCGCAACTCTCCGCCGGGGAGCTCGACAGCGACATTATCGTCAACCATGTCATGCAGCTTGGCGGCGACCACGGCGGCGCAGGCTCCCGTTCCGCAGGCGAGCGTGATGCCGGAGCCTCTCTCCCATACGCGAACCTTGATGCGGTCGCGGCTCAGCACATTGACTATCTCATAGTTCACGCGCTCAGGGAAGAACGGGTGGCGCTCGACCATAGGGCCTACGCGGGGCAGATCGTAGTCGTCAATCGGGGCGTCCATGAAGACAACGGCGTGAGGATTGCCCATCGAGACGCAGTTAACCAGAAGCTCCGAGCCGTTGATTTCCAGCGGGTAGTCTAGGACTAACTCCCTGTCGTCGGAGACGGCGACAGGGATCCGGGAAGACTTCAGGATAGGCTCTCCCATGCTGACGGATGCACCGGTCATGACGCCGTTGTCCCAAACAGGTCGGACTGAGAGAACTCCGGAGGCGGTTTCGATTTCAAACGACTTTGACGCGCTATCCAGCATGGAACTATCCAAACCAAAACGCACAAAGCAACGAATTCCGTTGCCGCACATCATCCCTTCTGAGCCGTCGGCGTTGAACATCCGCATTCTGGCATCCGCTTTATCCGAGTCGAGAAGTAGGATAAGGCCGTCGGAACCTATGCCGAAATGCCTATCGCTGACTCGTCTGGCGACGTCGGGCCAGTCGCGGCTCTGGGCGCGAGCGTCAACGTAGATATAATCATTTCCCGCGCCGTGCAGCTTGACGAATCTCATAGAAGTCTCCCGTATGGTCCGGATAGCGCGGCTCGGGCGAAAGCCGCGCTCGAAAGTCTGAGCGTTGCCTTATCCATTTTACAGCGTATTCGACGGCTGAATCCAATTGAGTCGCATCGAACCAGCGGATGCGCGGATCGTTGGGCCGGAACCAGTTGAACTGGCGCCTTATGTAGCGATGCGTCCTGAATTTGGTCTTCTGCACCGCATCCGACAGGTCCGCGCCGTTCAGCAGGTGATCCGTCAACTCATGGTAACCTATTCCGGACATTGACGGCAGGCTAGGCGCGTATCCCATAGCGAGAAGACGCTCGACTTCATCAAGAAATCCAGCGTCCATCATGCGATCAACGCGGTGGTCGGCGCGCCGGTAGAGTCGGGCGCGTTCCGTTCCGAGACCTATGACCAGCGAATCGAACCAAGGTTCGAGACGCGCGGGGGCATTCGGAGCCGAGCCAAGCGCCTCGGCGATCTCGATGGCGCGGATAACGCGGCGCGGGTTGGCGGCGTCAATGCGCCCCAGGGCGTCGGGGGCCAAGTTTTTCAGGCGGGACAACAGGCTATCAATCCCTTGCGATTTCAGCAAATCGTTCAGTTCACGACGCAGAGCGGGATCGGGCGGAACGAGCGGGACATTCCAGTTTTCCAGCAGGGCCATCACATACTGGCCGGTCCCTCCGACCAAAATAGAAGTCTTCCCGGCTATATTTACGTTTGCGATTGTCTTTTTTGACAAGTATAAGAACGTTACAAGGCTGAAATCGTCGTCGGGATATATTATGTCAATCAGATGGTGCGGGACGGCGGAGAGCTGAGCCGGAGTTGGCTTGGCGGTTCCAATGTCCATATGGCGGTACACCTGCCTGCTATCCGCGCCGACGATCTCGACCTCGGATCGGGACGCGATTCTCATGGCGAGGTCGGTCTTGCCGACGGCGGTTGGGCCAACGATGGCCAGCAGACGGGGGCGCCGGTCTTCCGCGCCCACATATCTATTCTGCATACGCCACAGTCCCTACCCTATTGTCAGGCGACTATTTGGGAGTCGTCAACCGAGCAGGTTTCTCGCTCTCATCAGGTGGACATCCTGCCGGTCAGCCTCTTCCTCGATAGCCGGTTCGACGCTCATACAGTAGAGCGCCGCGTGTATCTCGGCATCTTGGAACAACTTTCGGAGTATGGTCGCCGTTCGCTTCACCTTGGCGATGTCCGCTCGGGAAACGCTGTATGACGCCTCTATGGCTGTATAGGCAGTGACTGAAGAGCCCGACCTATTGCCGCTGACTATCATATCAGTGTCTAGGATGCGGTCATACTCTGCTTCAGATAGGACGTTGTCCTCCAACGCATGGAGGATGGCGTTGTTGAAAGCGGCTGAACTGTCGTCCTTTTCGGCCACCCTGATCCTCTGTCCGTTATGCACTTTCAGCAAGGTGGCTACCAGGGATACGCCGCGATTATAGAGCTTTGTTTCCAGACCGATGCCTTTCAGCTCTGCTATATCGTTTGTATGGCGCCGCTGGCCCTGTTGGAGTTCCCGCTGGCCCTGTCGGAGTTCCCGTTGGCCCTGTTCGAGAGCGTCCAAGCGCTTGTTTGTGGCCTTGGCGTAATCGCGGAACTCTGTTATGAGCGCCTGGAACATTGCGGGCAGAGCAAGCAACTCTTCCGTGAGGACAGCTTGTCTCACTGCCTCTCGGAACTCCTGATTTTCACGCAGCAACGACAGCAGGTCGTCGGTTGTATTGATGATAGCCATCTCTGACAATCTCCTGATGTTCAGGATTATATCGGATTGTCCATGCCGATTGGTATATTGACCACGCCCGTTCTTCTCCTATCAGCGGGGCGCGACTTGGGAAGCGCGGGCGACTATCGCAGCGAAGGAATCGGCGGAGAGGCTCGCGCCGCCGACCAGCGCGCCGTCAATATCGGGCTGGATGACGTAGTCCCGCACGTTGTCCGGGGAAACGCTGCCCCCATAGAGACAAGGGACGGAATCGGCGACGTGTCCGAACTTTGAGCGGAGCGCCGCCCTGATGGAACTCATCATGTTCTGTGCAATACGCGGCGTGGCGGCCTCGCCAGTTCCGATTGCCCATACAGGTTCATAAGCGACCAGCAAAGCGTGAATATTTTTCAGACGCGCGACACACCTGAGAAGCTGGGAAGCAACGACCTGTTCCGCCCTGCCCGTCCGCCTATCGTCCAGAGACTCCCCAACACACAAGATCGGCTTCAATCCATGCTCGACGGCGGCAACGACTTTTCTGCTGACGAACTCATCGGATTCTCTGAAAAGCGTTCGGCGCTCCGAATGGCCAACGATAACAAAGTCCGCCAACTCGGCGAGCATCGGCGCAGAGACCTCTCCGGTGAACGCTCCAGAAGGCTCGGGGTGAACATCCTGGGCGCCCACATGGAGTCCGGATCCGGCTACCGCCTGTCGCACCCGATCAAGCGCGACAAATGACGGACATATTATTATATCGCAATTGATTTCAGGAGAGAGCGTCCTGGATATATCGCGCCCCAGCGCCCCAGCAGACCCCGGAGTCATATTCATCTTCCAGTTGCCGACTATCGTTACAGGTCTCATAATTATATCTTTATATGAATATTATTATATGGATAGTGTATCAGGCTCCGAATTTGTCCAGTTTACCTGCATGGGCAAGAAGTAGAAGCGGAAGCGAAGTCGCCGGGATACCGCCGAGATAGCCGGAGCGACAGTCGCGCTCGTTGAAGGCCGGAGCGCCAATCGCCTCATTGGTAGATTGCGAATTTATCAGCAGAGGGACGGGATGCCAACTATGGGCGGCCATAACCGATGGCGTGGAGTGGTCGCCGGCGACCGCCACCACATCGAAATTGAAATCTAACAGACGGGGAATTCGGCTGTCCAGTTCCTCCAGCGCTCTTACCTTGCCATCGAAGTCTCCGTCCTCCCCCGCCGCGTCAGCGGGCTTGTAATGCAGGAAGAAAAAGTCGCGCTCGTCGAAGCGTTCCGAGAGCGTATCCAGTTCGGCGTCGAAATCGAGTCCGGTGGGAATCACATCCATTCCGAGCAGATTGGAGATCCCGCGGTACATGGGATAGGCGGCTATTGCGCCGGGGTTGAGATTGTACTTGTCGCCGAACGCGGGCCATTCGGGGCGTCTGGAGAAACCGCGCATGAGTATCATATTGGCGATGTCGCGGCTCCCTAGGATGTCGCGCGCGGCCTCGATGAACTGCGCGGCCTTGCTCGCGGCGCGTTTGGCGGCATCCGTTCTGCCGACCGGACTGAGAGGCGCGAAGCCTACTCGCTGGGGGTCGGTGTCGGTCACTTCTCCCCCGAGACCGTCTCCCCGGATGACGACGACGAAACGGTAGTCCTGCACTGGGCGGACTTCTATCTCGACGCCCGGAATAGCGATGTCGGATAGCTGTTCGACGAGCGGAGCGGATTCATGAGTGGGTATCCGCCCTGCCCTGCGGTCGGTGAGGACGCCGTTCGGGTCGAGGGTGCAGAAGTTGCACCGGACGGCTATATCGTCCGGACCGAGTTCTATTCCGATGCCGAGCGCTTCCAAGACACCGCGTCCTATGACGTATTTCAGCGGGTCGTAGCCGAATAGGGCGAGGTGGCCCGGGCCGCTGCCCGGGGTGACGCCGGGCGCGACGGGGGTGGTTACACCGCAAGCGCTTCGCGCGGCGAGAGCGTCCAGGTTCGGAGTGCGAGCGGTCTGCAGTTCGCTCTTGCCGGTGTCGGGGCGCGGCAGTCCTCCGAGTCCGTCAACCACCAAGAGGACGATCCTGGAATCGGTTCGGCGGCAGATCTGGTTCAGATATGGGAAGTCAATCATTCGCTCATCCAATCCGGGATCAGAGGGTTATACAGACAACTGAAGGAGTTTGTCGTCCAGGGCGGCGATGCCGGGGAGTTCCCTTCCCTCTAGATACTCCAGGGTCGCGCCGCCGCCCGTAGATATGTGGGAGAAGGCGTTCTGGAGTTGGAGGGAGCTGACCACATCCGCAGTCGAGCCGCCGCCGATGACAGTGTAGGCTCGCTTGAGCCGGGCTATCGCGTGGGCTATTCCGCGAGTCCCATGAGAGAAGCGCGGCCACTCGAAAACTCCCATAGGGCCGTTCCATACGACCGTTCTGGCCGATTCGAGTCTGTCGCGGTAGGCGTCAAGGGTCCTGGGACCTATGTCCATGACGATGCGCCCGGGCGGTATGGAGTCCACGCAGACTGCGGCCGGGTCGGCGTCCCGGTTGAAGTTTTTGGCGACGATAACGTCGAGCGGAAGCATGAGTTCGACGCCGTCCGCTTCAGCGCGGTCTAAGATGCGGCGAGCGAGGAGGGTATCCTGGCTGTCCACGCCCGAATCGTCGCTGAGTTCGCCCAGCGCGCGCAGGAACGAAGCAGCCATTCCGCCACCTATTAGAAAAGTGTCCGCGATGCCGGCGAGTCGCTTAATAACGGGAACCTTGTCGGCCACTTTGGCCCCACCCATAACTATGATGTAGGGATGGGTGGGCGAGTGGATAACCCTGTTGAGCGCGCCAATCTCGGACTCTACCAAGAACCCGGCGGCAGAGGGTAGGAACGCGGTTACGCTTGAGGTGGAGGCGTGTCTTCTGTGGGCGACGCCGAAACCGTCGTTGACGTAGAAATCGGCGAGATTGGCGAGGCTTCGGGCGAAATCTCTGTCGTCGCTCTCCTCTCCGATGTTATAGCGAAGATTTTCCAGCATGAGAACGTCGCCCGGACTCATGCGCGCGACCATAGCTTCGACTTTCGAGCCGGTACAATCGGGCGCGAGGGATATGGGTCGGTTCATAATCTCGGAGAGGCGGACGGCGACAGGAGCGAGGCTGTACTTATGGTCCCTGCGTCCGCGCGGCCTTCCTATATGCGAGCAGAGTATGATCCGGCAGCGTCGTTCGAGCAGATATTCTATTGTGGGCAGCGACAGCGCTATCCGGGAATCGTCTGAGATGTCTCGCGAGCCTGGGACGAATGTCACATTATAGTCCACTCTCACGAGCGCCCGTGATCCGGGGGCAATGTCGAGGTCGCGGACACTTTTCTTGCAGTACACTAAGCGGCTCCGGGTATATATCGCACAAGTTCGCAGAGGTCCGAGGCCGCTTGCCGTGAAGGAAGGGCTTTGTGAATGGTTTCCACCGCCTGAGAAAGCCGCGCGTCTATCTCGTTCTCGGCCTCAGCGGACACGCCGAGTTGGGAGATTATGGAGGATAGGCTGCGGACGTCCGAGGGTTCGAGAACGCGTTTGAAGTAGTAGTCGCCCAGTCTTCGCCTATCGGAGGGTGAAGCGATTTCGAACGCCCTGACGACGGGGTATAGCTTCTTTTTGTTCATGAAGTCTTCCGAGTGCGTCGCGTTCTCGTGTAGGCCGGACGCCAGTTGTCTCATGTCGTCGGCTATCTGGACGGCGACGCCAAGCTCGCGTCCGGCGTCGGCGAAGGACTTTCTTATCGCGTCGGCGCTCGCGGCTAGGGCGCCGAACTCCATGGCGCAACCGAATAGCGAGCCTGTCTTGGCTTCCACCATTTTCAGATAGGCGTCCGAGGACATATCCAGCCGTTCCTGCGCCTCCAGGTCAATGAAGCGGCCCTCGCAGGTCTCCAGACTCGCCTTGTCGAGCAGCTTGACGGCCTCGAATACTGTATCAGTTCCGACGCCGCGCTCTCCAAGACCGAGCAGGGCGAGCCGGGCGAGCGCGTGCATGCCGTCGCCGGCGTTTATCGCCTGGGCCGGGCCCCACTTCCACCAGACCGAATCGCGCCCGTTTCTGGAGATTTTGCCGGCCTGGATGTCGTCGTGGATTTCGCAGAAGTTCCGGACCAGTTCGATAGCGGCGGCGGTGGGCAGAGCGGTTTCGGGGCTCCGGCCCAGAGATTCACATGAGGCGAGACAGAGCGCGCCGAGAGGACGGAACACCGGAGAGGCAAAGGAGCGGCTGTCCGACAACCATCCGAGGTGGTGTTCCATCATGGAGTACAAAGGAAGGTCTCTGTCCGAGACTATGCGTTTAAGCTCAGTCTCGACCATTGAGCCATATATGCCGAATCGGTCCAATCCGCTACTCCCAGCTACGAGTCCAGAGGGGATTCTACACTTCCAGCGCAATACCTGCCAACCGGCGAATTCGAGATGCGGACACCGCGCCGTCTCTTAGTATTGCGGGCGGGTCGGACGTTATGTCAATCACGGTGGAGGGACTGGAGGGCGCGAGCCGTCCGCCGTCCAGAACCAGATCTAGCCGAGCGCCGAGTTCGCTTACAACCTTGTCAGCGGAGGTGAGAGCGGGCTTGCCGCTTATGTTCGCGCTGGTGGCAGTGACAGGCGCGCCAAGTTCGCGGACAACGGCTCTGGGCGTCGGATGGTCTGGAACGCGCAGGCCGACGGTGTCTAGGCCGCCGGAGACGACGGACGGAATCAGGGTGGATTTTTTGACGACGATGGTCAGCTTGCCGGGCCAGAACAGTTCGGCGAGGCGGACGGCCGCTTCCGGAATGTCGCGGCCATACTTAAACAGGCTGTCGGCGTCGGAGAGGAACACAGGAAGCGGGCTGAATTCCTCTCGACCCTTGACGCTGAACACCTTGGAGGCGGCTTTATCGTCGAGCGCGTTGGCGGAGACGCCGTAGAGTGTATCGGTCGGGAGCGCGATAACGCCGCCTCGATTGAGGATTTCGACGGCCTCATTTATAGAGGTGGAGAGGATATTTGTGTGCGGCATTCGTTTGTCTGTCCGAGTCCGTATTTGCAGGGTATGAATATGGATATAGAAGATGGGCGACCGCCGGTTTCGGGAGAGTGGGGATACGCAACCTATATCAGCATTTTACTGCATAGTCAGAATCAAATGGCATTATACATGAGAATCTTGCATAAGCGCTCTGTATCGTTTTCTTGTTAGGGCAACGGATGATATGTGTTTTGGCGCAACCTGTTCGGCAAGAGCTACGCTTCTGTATCTTCCGGTTCATCGGCGTACTGTCCATATCCGAGTCCGCGGACGTGCGGCTCCATGTGGAGCAGGTGGCGCGCGCGCGTCAGTTCGTCGGCGGGGAGGCCCATGGCGTCGCAAGCGGCCTCGTCCCAGAGGCGGCGGACTTCGCATTCTCCGTCTCGGAATTGGGGAACGGTCATGTCCTTCGTCCGCTCCCAGCAGTCGGCGAGGATCCGGCGGACGCGCGAGTTCCCGATGTCCGGGATGCGGATGTTGGCGGCTTCGGCGACGCTGTAGTTGGAAAATTGCAGTGTTCTGCCAGGGCTTCGCATAATCTGCAACCGGCCGGCCGTGGAATTGATGAAGACGGCCAATCCTTTGGCCTCTTCCGGCAGCAGGCCGGCAACCGGCATCCACCCGTTGCCCACGTATGCAGCGTCGTCTGCGGTGGCGGTGAGGCGCGCGGTATTGTTTCTCTGGCCTGCCGTGATGAGCAGATACCCGGCTTTGCTGAGAACCGGTATCCGCTGACCGGGGACGCCGCGCCTGAGCTTCCACCACTCGTCGGGTTGGCTCCGGATGCGTGTCTGTCCGTCAGCTCCCTTGGATTTGAGAATGGCGAAACTCCCCGCTTCGCCGTATGCCGCGCGCTCATAGGAAGAGCTGCGCAACATCCGGCCTGTATCCGCGGGCGATAGGCCGGATGCGCCTATTGTTTTCAGACCGGCGCCTGCGGCGAACCTGAACGCCGCCTCCGCCAGTTCCGGCGAACGCCATATGGCGGGTGTCCAGTCGCCCGCTTCAATGCGCTCGGCGGGCCAGTAGGATACCTCGCCCCAGCCGTTCGCCATCTCTCCCTCGGCGCATTCGGCATGATGGCAGCGGTGGAGGTCGGCGAGCTCGTCCTCGTTGGTCGGCATCCTGTCCAGGTTGATGAATCGGGTCGGGGGTCTGGGAGAGGAGTCCGGCGAACGCGAACATTGCTAAGCAATGTTCGCGTTCGCCTTATTTCGCCGCATCACGATGACGCTCTCATTAATGTTGGTATTCTGGCTCATGCTCACATTGCCCGGTTGGTGACAGGTCAGCACGGTGTGAACGTGGAATCTCTGAGCGAGCGTCTCTCGCTCCCGCTGGCCAGAAGTGCGTCGTCAAGCGCAATTGTCGGGTTGATCATCGTTAGGAGTCCATCGGATCTATCCACACAGTGATCCGCCAGAGCCACGAAGAGCGGCGCTATTGAGTTCTTGTCCCAAAATTCTTCCAAGCCGGGGTCCGTCCCGATGAGTGTGTTCGCCATAAGATCAGCGCGCGTTCTCAGTTTGTCTTGTATATCTTTGGGAAACTTCTCGCCCATCTTGTTGCGGTTGGTGAACGGCGGGTTCATTATCGCGATACGGGCGTTCCGCGCCGCGTCCACAGCGTCCTCCAGTTCCGCGTTTATCGGCTCCCACGTCGCCTGCGAGCCGATGGCATCATCACCCAAGTCCAGTTCAGCCGGTCTAGCTACCACAGACTTCTGTCCCAGCAGTTCGAGCGTTCCGGCGGATACCCTGCCAGGATCATCCCTTGCGGGGCCATAGGGCATCTGGTGCAGTCCCATTCCCCGATAGCTCACGTGGCGGTTGCCGGCGGTCAGCTGCGACGCCGCCAGTTGCAATGACACGGGGTTGATGTCCATGCCCTTCATGACCTCTTCAACGGCTAACTTCTGGAGTTGAGCCAAATCCACGCTTGGGTCACTTTCGGCCGCTCTGCGCTTCATTTCTGTGAGCATGGCGGCCAATAGCGTTCCGCTGCCACAGGCTAAATCAACGGTTTTGTGATTTCGCCAAACTTCGGTATCGGACCAGTCCGCGTCGTCGCAGGCGTCCAGGGTCAGGCGGGCCGCGAGCGAGGCGGCGACAGGCCGTGTGAAGTACGCGCCGTCCGAGGCCTGGTTGCCCATAACGCGGTTGAACAACGGGCCGGCATGGTCGGCGCCCATGTTCGCGTAGGTTTCCGCTATGCGCGCCGCCTCCGCCGAGAGGTGATGCAGCGCCCGCTCCAGTCCGGTGGTTTTTCCGGTCTCCTCGATGGCGTAGATGGTCTCCAGCGCAGGTTCCAACACAGGTCGGAAGTCGTGTCGCATTATGCGTTCCCATTCACGGCTCATCCTCTGAACCACACGGGTGTCGTTCTTGACGGCGGAGAGATCGCTGACTCCGGCCAACCAGCGGCCGTTGCTGATACGCTGATGCAGCATGGCGGCGTTCATCAGGAGCAACGCGGCGACTACGCAACCGTCCGCTTGGTTCTTGCCCTTCTTCGGTTTCAGCATATCCATGTCCAGGTGTCGGTTGAGCGCAGGTAGAAGTTTGTCTTCTCGCAGGTGCCGGGCCGCCTCGTTGACACCGGATTCCAGGATGTTCAGGTCACGGGCAATACGGTTGTCGGTCAGACCGGATTTGGATAGCAGATTCATCTTGATAGCGTTGCCATATTCGTCCAGACCGCTCAGTTTCAACATCAGCTGGCCTGATTGGTCGGCGCGTTCTTGGGGAGAGAGCCGCTTCTGTCGCGGCTTCAGACGAACTCCGCCCTCGCCGTTGTTGATCATTTTCTGCATCTTAGCTTTGGTTTTCCTTATGTTCGGCACACCGCGCGCCTCTCCGATTTTGGGCTTGTCCCGAGCTACGGTATTGAGGCGAAGTTCCAAGCTACCGTCCTCGTTCTTCTTTCCTGTGTAAACTGCCGTTGACTCCGCTAATGTAGGGGTTGCGCCAATGCGCGTTATGCCCACTTCCGCACGGGTCTTCCCGTCCAGCGCATCCTCAACCGCTTTTTGGCCTTCTCCAGGCTTTCCCAAGAACTCGCCGTACTGTATGCGTTCGCTTTCGGGGCCGGCCCAGCCAACGATGGAGCGCTCCTCAGGCGGCGGCTCCGGGATGTAGAGTTGCAGAAGATGATCGAGGTCGTCCTCTATCCGACTGTCGTGGGCGCGCAGGGCGAGCAGTATCTCCCCAAGTTCCTGCCAGCCCTCCTCCATGTCGCTGGCGGCCATCCAGCTTTCGGGGTCCGCGTCGGGCGGGATTAAGATCGGACAGATGATGTAGCCCATATCCTTGCCCGGCGTGATACGCATGGCGCGTCCGACGGCTTGGATCACGTCTATCGGGCTTTTCCTTGACTCCAGAAAGGCCACGGCGCTCAGCGAGGGCGAGTCCGTACCCTCGCCGAATATGCCCACGTTGATAACGCCATGCGGGTTTTCCGCGCCCGCTTCGGCGAGCCGCATCTTGGCTTGCTCCCGGGCGGCGACGTTGTTTGAAGCGTCCATGTGTTCAAGGCTGTAGTTTGCCGGACGTTGTCCGTTCGCATTCTCGTTCAGCCAGTTCGCGACCCATTTTCTAACGCTCGGCGACTGCAGGTCAGCGGCCATGTTTTTGGACTTATCCACTGTGTTCATGAATGCAATGCACGAGTTGACACTCACGTCGCCGCCCTGCGTCCCTCCACCAATGGTAAGAGCGAAGGCCAACCCCCGAAGGTAGTCGGTGGTAGTCAGCTTGCGCCGTCCAGCGCTGCGTGTATGCTTGGCCAGAATGTTGGCGGTATCGAACGCAGAGGGGTCGTTGATGCCCATGGCGATGATCCGGTAATCGGACAGCCACCCGTTTTTGACCGCGTCCAGGTAATTCTTGCGATACAGTTCAACGCCGAAGGTGGCCGGGTCATCCATATCGCGTACTATCCAGTTGGAGTTAGGGGCGTTCGCGGTCTGTTTTCCGGTATAGATGCGGGGCGTCGCAGTCTGATAGACGCGGTATTTGGCAGGAAACCTTTCACTGTCGTGGCACACGGTGAAGTCAACGATTCTTTTCGCTTCCGTGGAAGCCTTGACGGATTTGGACGTCTTTCGTTTCAGTCCGGCGGTTCTGTGGGCTTCGTCGGCAATCATCACCTGGGCCTTTATTCCGGTTGACAGCAGCGCTTCCGACACCCTGGCGCTGCTCTGATAAGTGCCAATCAGAACCCTGACGGTGTCAGGAACCGGCTCCCGCAACCAGTCTGCTATCTCTTTCGGGTCTGTGGTGACTCTGCCTTTCACATCGTCCGCGCTGAAATTGCTGTTGTCGGCGGTGGGGTCCTTGGCGGTATTGCGGCTTCCCTCCTTCTTTGGGCTGTACCCGGCGGTTTGGTCCGAACAGACAGCCAACACATTAAGCGGGACGGCGGCGCGCTGAAGATATTCCCGCCTGAGCTGGGCGACCAGAGCTATGGATGGACACAACACAATGGACACTTCGCCGGTAGGCGTCAGTTCCTCGATGATCCGCAGCGATATGCGAGTCTTGCCAGTTCCGCAAGGCAGGATGATTTTGCCGCGGGCCTCCCCTTTTGGCAGTCCGCCACTATCTGACTGTTCGTGCTCTCTGAGAATACGCACACTTGCGGCAACCGCTTCATTCTGCATACAACTACGACTGCGAATTCGCTTCTCGCCGTCCGGGTTGGGCCGGCAGTGCGCGCATTCGTCAACTTCGCTATCCGCCTGACGCTGCTGATGGAGGTCGGCGACAATGTTAACTACCTTTATGGGCTTTTCCTGCAGCCAAGGCAACTTGGACGCATTAGTTCCCAACTCGTTGTTGCCGTTGGTAATCAGCCACCGTTCGGCCCAGAGGTCGTTTTGGCTTGCGGCGGCAAAGGCGTCGATCTCGCCTTTGCTTATTGCCTTCCCAATTCCATTCTCGTCCAACCGGCGGGACTTGCACTGTATTGCAATGAGTTTGCCGTCGGCGCGGCGTTTGGCAACTGCGTCTATGCCGGTGTCTTTGCCCGTAACGCCCGGGAATTGCGCCTCTCTGTCCGGCCATTCGGCCCATTTCCAACAATCTGAGATGTCCCAGTCTCGGATATACGGGGCGGACTCCAGAGTGACTACTTCAAGCCAACTGCCATCGGTCGGCTGCGGGTTTATCTCCTCAGCTTTGCGAATCGCCTCTTCAATGATCTCACGACCGTTGGCGGTAACCATGTGTCCCCTCCCTGTTCGCTGAAAGACGCTCTATCGCTGAACTGACAGTAACGGGGGCATATTACATTCGGAGGCTAAATCGGTCAATGCGGGGGCGAATTGCCACGCCGGTCGCCCATTTATAAGCCTCTGAGCAGATAGAGCAATCTGACGATAATCGCTATAGCCATGCGGTGTTCCCACATATATGGCGCTGAGGCCTGAAGCAAGAGGTCGGGGACTTATACGGTTTTCCGGGACGTATTTACTTGACCCAAATATCACACATACGTTAGCCTGAAACCAGATACCGCTCATGTCTTCGAATGCTTTTCAAGACCCCACTCCATTTACGTCCGCCGGCCAAAGACTGGCTGGGTCTGCATACCCCGAAAGCGAGCGGTCTGAGGCGCAACGATCCGCCGAAGCCCAAGATTCGGACCGTCAAGAGACGATTGTCATAATTGACTTTGGGTCGCAGTATTCACGGCTGATAGCGCGGCGAATCAGGGAGAGCGGCGTTTACTGCGAGTTGATTCCCCACACCGCGCCGTGGGAGACGGTGGAAACTCTGAATCCGAAAGGGATTGTGCTGTCCGGCGGTCCGGCGAGCGTGTATGAGGACAACGCGCCGCTGGCTCCGGTCTGGGTTTATGAATGCGGTCTGCCGGTTTTGGGCATCTGTTACGGGATGCAGGCTATGGCGCATCAGCTTGGGGGCAGGGTCGCGCCCTCGACGCGCCGGGAGTACGGATACGCGGAGCTGCTTCGGGACGCGTCGTCGGCCGCCATATTCCATGATACACCGGAATCTATGCAGGTTTGGATGAGCCACGGCGACCACATTTCTGAACTTCCGCCCGGTTTCAGCGCGCTCGCGCACACCGACAACTCCCCCATCGCGGCGCTGGGGGACCGTAAGGGCAGACTGGGAATTCAATTTCACCCGGAGGTGGTTCACACGCCGCAGGGCAAGCAGCTTATAGAGAATTTTCTGTACAGAATATGCGGATGCTCCGGGGCGTGGACGCCGGACAATTTTATTTCGGACGCCGTGGAATCCATCAGACGTCAGGTGGGGGACGGCAAGGTGATATGCGCGCTTTCGGGCGGAGTTGACTCCGCGGTGGCGGCGACGCTGGTTCACCGCGCTATCGGCGACCGGCTGACGTGCATATTCGTCAATAATGGGCTTATGAGGCGCCAAGAGCCGGAGCGGGTGCGCGAGACGTTTGAGAAGTACATGGCGATGAATCTGAGCTATGTGGACGCCACCGAGCATTTTCTGGGGGCGCTCAGGTCGGTTACGGATCCGGAGATGAAGCGCAGGATTATCGGCGAGGAGTTCATCAAGGTGTTCGAGGGCGAGGCTTCGAGACTGGGGCAGGTTGACTTTCTGGCACAGGGGACTCTTTATCCCGATGTTATCGAGAGCCAGGTTGCGGGCGACGCGGTGTCGGCGAAGATAAAGACGCATCATAATGTAGGCGGGTTGCCCGAGCATATGAGAATGGAGCTTGTCGAGCCGCTGCGCTATTTGTTCAAGGACGAGGTGAGAGAGGTTGGACTTGAGCTCGGTCTGCCGCGCGAGATAGCGCTCAGGCAGCCCTTTCCGGGGCCGGGATTGGCAATCAGGATCATCGGCGAAGTTACGCATGAAAGGCTTGAGACGCTGCGCGCCGCCGACCATATCCTGATGGAGGAGATAGAGTCAAACGGGCTGTACGACGACCTGTGGCAGAGTTTTGCGGCGCTGACGGATTCGAGGTCGGTCGGGGTTACAGGTGATTTTAGAACGTACGGCAACGTCGTAGCGATACGAGCGGTGACAAGCGACGACGCGATGACGGCGGACTGGGCGCGGCTGCCCTATGATGTTCTTGCGCGAGTATCGAACCGCATCTGCAACGAAGCTCCCGGTGTGAACCGCGTGGTTTATGACATTACGAGTAAGCCGCCCGGCACGATTGAGTGGGAATGAGAGTGACGCGGCTATGAACGTTCTCATCGTGGGAAACGGCTCTCGTGAACACGCTCTTGGCTGGAAGGTAGCGGCGAGCCCGACTGGACCGGGGGTTTTCTTCGCGCCCGGCAACGCGGGAACCGCTCAGGTCGGAACCAACTTCGACGTGTCGGCGGAAGACACCGCCGGGCTGGCCAGGCTGGCAAAGGAGAAGTCGGCGGATCTTACCATCGTGGGGCCTGAGGCTCCACTGGCGGCGGGGATAGTGGATCGTTTCCGCGCGGAGGGTCTGCGGGTGTTCGGGCCTACGCAGGCGGCGGCCAGGATCGAGTCGAGCAAGTCGTTCGCCAAACGGGTGATGGCGTCAGCGAACACGCCGACCGCTGACGCGGTTGTATTTCAGGACGCAGGTTCAGCGATTGAGTATGTCCAATGCGCCGAACCTCCTTTCGTGGTCAAGGCTGACGGCCTGGCGGCGGGCAAGGGGGTGATAATGGCGCAGAGCCGGGAGGACGCGGTAGGGGCGCTCAATTCGATGCTAGTGGAGCGCGTCTTTGGCGACGCGGGCGATACGGTCCTCGTAGAGGAGTGGCTTCAGGGCCAAGAAGTCAGCGTGTTCGCGTTCGTGGATGGGCCGTATGTTTCAGAGATGGCAGCGGCCTGCGATTATAAGCGCGCGCGCGACGGCGATATGGGGCCTAACACGGGCGGCATGGGAAGTTACAGTTCTCCCCCCTTTTGGGATGACGAGCTGGAATCGAGAGTGCGCGCCGAGATAATGGAGCCTGTGGCAATGCGGATGGCGGAACTGGGTTGTCCGTTCCAAGGAATTTTGTACGCCGGTCTTATGCTGACTTCGGACGGTCCCAAAGTTATCGAGTTCAACTGTCGCATGGGCGATCCGGAGGCTCAGGTGGTAATTCCGCGCCTTGAATCAGATCTGCTTGAGTTGGCTCTGAGCGCGGCGGAGGGCCGGCTTTCGGAGCGAAAGGTGGAGTGGTCGGATGATTGCTGGGTCGGCGTTGTAATGGCGTCGGACGGTTATCCGGTCTCATATTCGACCGGATTCGAGATCAGCGGGCTTCCCGCTGAATCTGAGGATTGTATTATATTTCATGCCGGAACCAAGTTAGAAAACGTATCAGAAGCAAACCGAAACGATGAAGCGGAATCCGCGCACTACACGGACATATCTGCTGAAATATCAGCCGGGAATCCCATAGTGACTTCCGGCGGAAGAGCGCTGACTGTGGCGAGCCGCGGCGATACATTGGCCGCCGCTCGGCTGTCGGCATACGAGACAGTAAAGAACATACATTTTGGCAATGTCTATTTCAGACGGGACATTGCGGCGAATGTTTGAGGTTAGAGGTAAAATATGCCACTCGTAGGTGTACTAATGGGAAGCAGTTCGGACAGAGGCGCGATGGAGCCTACTTCCGAGGTATTGGAGCAACTTGGAATCAGCCACGAGGTTGAGGTTATGTCGGCCCATCGCACGCCGGACAAGGTGCGAGAATACGGCATGAGCGCGAGGGACAGGGGTATAGAGGTCATAATAGCGGGAGCGGGCGGTTCGGCCGGACTTCCGGGGGTTCTGGCGTCGTGGACTACCCTGCCTATAATCGGCGTGCCGATTCCGTCCAGCGATCTGGAGGGAATTGACGCGCTTTACGCCATAGCGCAGATGCCTCCGGGAATTCCAGTGGCCTGCGTAGCAGTGGGTTCGTGGGGTGCGAGGAACGCGGCGTTTCTGGCCGCGCAGATACTGGGCGGCAAGCACGAATCCGTACGGAAGGCGTATGATGACTACCGTGAGGGCCTCAGAAATCGCTAACGGAGATACTCTGAGATGATAGAGCGATACGCTCGGCCGCGTATGAAACAAGTGTGGTCGGACGAAAACAAGTATGACAAGTGGCTGCTGATAGAACTCGCGGTGTGCGAGGCTTGGGCGCGGGCGGGGGTCGTTCCGCAAGAGGATATGGACAGGCTGAGAAACGCCTCCTACGATATTGACCGCCTGAACGAGATACTCCGCGTCACAAAGCACGACATGACGGCGTTCCTAGGGTCGGTGACTGAAAAGCTGGGACCGGAAGGCAGATGGCTCCACCTGGGTTTGACTACCAGCGACGTGTGGGATACTGCGACCAGTCTGCAGATGGTGGACGCCGCCGACGCGCTCAACGATGAGATAGATAGTTGTATAGAGACACTCGGCAACCGCGCGCTCCAGCATAAGGACACGCTGATGATGGGACGCACGCATGGGGTTCACGCAGAGCCTATCACGCTGGGACTGAAACTTGCGCTGTGGTGGGATGAGATGCGCCGGAACAAGGCGCGCTTGGCTCGCGCTCGCGGGGAGATAGCGGTTGGAAAGGTTTCGGGACCTGTCGGCACCCACGCCACCGTTTCGCCCGAGATCGAAGAGATCGTGTGCGCTGAGCTTGGGTTGGCGGTGGCGCCTGTGTCCAACCAGGTTATACAGCGCGACCGCCACGCGAATTTCGTAACGACGCTGGCGGTGATAGCGTCGTCGCTGGAGAAGTTCTCTACGGAGATACGCGGCCTTCAGCGAACCGAGATAAGAGAGCTTGAGGAGCCATTCTCGGAAGGACAGACAGGCTCTTCGTCCATGCCCCACAAGCGCAATCCTGAGCTGACGGAGCGGGTGTGCGGGTTGGCGCGGCTCATCAGGGGTCATTCGGTTACCTCGCTGGAGAACGTAGCTCTCTGGGGCGAGCGGGACATAAGCCACTCGTCGGCGGAGAGGCTTATACTCCCCGATTCCTGCATGGCGCTGGACTATATACTCAACCTGTTCACGGGGGTCGTCGCCGGAATGAGGGTGTATCCGAAGCGGATGAGAGAGAATATGGAACTCACGCGCGGGCTGCTGTTCTCGCAGAGGCTGATGCTTACCTTGATAGAAAAAGGGATGAGCCGCGAGGACGCTTATAAGACGATGCAGAGGAGCGCCGCCCGCACTTGGGACGAGGACGAAGACTTCAGAGAGCTTGTACGCGGCGATTCGGTCGTGCGGAAACGGCTTGAACAGACAGAATTGGACAAGATTTTCGACTATGGATACTACGTCAGGTTTGTGGACGACGTGTTCGCGCGCGTCGGACTGAACTGACGATTGAAGATGCACTGGGAAAGAACGATGACACTAATGACAGTTCACGAAACCAATCTGCCCAACCTGCTCTATCGAGGCAAGGTGAGGGATACTTATCCTATTGATGACGAAACCCTGCTGATGGTGGCTACGGACCGCATATCGGCGTTCGATGTGGTTCTGCCTACCGGGATTCCGAACAAGGGGGTGGCGCTGAACCAGATAGCGGCGTTCTGGTTCGATAAGACTTCTCACCTGATTCCGAATCATCTGATCGAGATGGCGGTTGACCGCCCCGGCTTGGACATACCGGAGGAGATAGCGAGGCGCGCGATGGTGGTGAAGAAGGCCGAGCGTATAGACGTGGAGTGCGTCGTTCGGGGCTTCATCACCGGGTCTGCGTGGTCCGAGTACCGACGTTCCGGCACGGTGCAAGGGAACCCGATGCCGGAGGGACTCAGAGAGGGGGACGCTTTCCCTGAGCCGCTGTTCACGCCTACGACGAAGGCGGAGGTCGGCCACGATGAAAACATGAGCTTCGAGGAAGTGGTCGAGATGGTGGGACAGGAAATGGCCGAGCGACTTAGGGATACGACGATAGAGGTCTATTCGTACGCTAGGGACTATGGACAGGAACGCGGAATCATAATCGCGGACACGAAGATGGAGTTCGGCACGATTAACGGCGAGCTCATTCTCATTGACGAGCTTCTGACGCCGGATTCGAGCCGGTTCTGGGACGCGGAGGGTTATGCGCCCGGCAAGTCTCAGCCTAACTATGATAAGCAGTTCGTAAGGGACTGGCTGGACGATTTCGGCTGGGACCACGAACCGCCCGCGCCCGAACTTCCCCAGGACGTGGTATCGCGGACAACCGAACTTTACGCCGAGGCGTATCTGAAATTGACCGGACTTGAACTGAATTGACATAATTGAGGTTCATCAACTCAAACATTCGGTCAAAGGCAGATATGTCAACAGCATCCAATCGTTCAAGCAGAAGAATGACGCCGACGCAGGCACGAGCCGCGCGGAGGCAACGTCGCCAGCGTCGCAGGCGCGTGTATGTAGTCCTGAGCGGAATAGGGGTAGGTCTGATTGCGTTCACGCTCATACTCTCCCTGTTTCTTCCCGGGTTGCCACTGGACAGTCTGTTCCGGGGCGGAGCGCCGGAAGGGCCGGGGATTCGCATGGAAGACCAGGGGCGAAGGCACATCATCCCCGGGGAGGAGCATCCTGAGTACAACTCTATCCCTCCGACTTCGGGCTGGCATTACAATGTGCCGCTGGCGCCTGCCAGATGGGGGATTTACGATGAGCAGTTGGAAGATGAGATACTGATTCACAACCTTGAACATGGTTATGTGAACGTGCACTACGACTGCCCCGATGGATGCGAAGAGCTTGTTTCTCAACTGACCGAGTTGGTTCAGGAAGGGGTGGATCGCGGAGGCAAGCTGCTAATGAGTCCCTACTCGGGGATGGATTCGCGGATCGCGCTCACGGCGTGGAATTTCATTGACAAGTTCGACGAGTTCGACGAGGATAGGATGCGGGACTTCGTGAACGCGCATGAGGGTTCTCCAAACGCCCCTGAATTCCACCTCCCAAGATAGATAATGTTTCTCGCAAAGGTCTATATAAGTCTGAAGCCGAGTGTCAACGACCCGCAGGGTCTGACTATCCGAGGCGGTCTTCACCAGCTTGGATTTGACTCGGCGGTGGATGTGAGGGTTGGGAAGTATATGGAGATACGGGTTGCCGAAAGCGAGGAGTCGGCTGCGAAAGAGCGCGTAACCGAAATGTGCCGGCAACTACTGGCGAATCCGATAATCGAGGATTTCAGGTTCGACCTGGAACCCGGACACCGAACTACCTAGTAACCGCCCCTTGGACGCCGGGGCCGACTTGCGCGCGTCCGACATCGCGCGGCGCATTCTATGAATGTGAGACTAGCCGGTAATTGTTCCCTTAGTGCTGGGGACCTGCCCTGCCCTGCGAGGGTCGAGCTCAAGGGCTGACCGAAGGGATCTCGCCAGGCTCTTGAAGATTGCCTCTGCCTTGTGGTGGTTGTTGACTCCGGAGAGGAGGCGGATGTGCAGGTTGAATTTGCCCTCGCGGGCGAAGGACTCTAGGAAGTGGCGCACCAAGTCGCCCGGCAGGCCGCCCATGTCGCTGTCGCCGATTTCGGCGTCTATGACAGCGTAACCGCGACCGCCGAAGTCCACGACCGATAGGGCGAGGGCTTCGTCCAGCGGCATATAGGTGTGGGCGGCGCGCCTGATACCGGCGCCGTCGCCGACGGCCTGAGCCAGAGCCCTTCCGAGAACTATGCCGAGGTCTTCGACAAGGTGGTGAAGTCCGACATCTGTGTCGCCCTTAGCGAATACTTTCAGGTCAATGAGGCCGTGCCTGGACAATTGGGCCAAGAGGTGCATGAGCATCCCGTTTATCGCGTCCAGTTCGTACTCGCCGATTCCGTCAATGTTGAGTTCGAGGGATATCTGAGTCTCGGCGGTGTTTCGCTCGATCGCCGCGGTTCTGGGGTCGGACGTCATTGGACTATCTCCCTGACGGCGTCGAGGAAGGCCGAGTTTTCGTCAGGCGCGCCTATCGCGACTCTGAAACAGTCTCGCAGCCTGTCGGAGCCGAACTTTCTGACGAATATGCCGCGTAGGGCCAGATGGTCAACCATGTTCTGGGCGCTTTCAGGGCTGTCCATCTGGCAGAGGATGTAGTTTCCCTGAGAGGGCCAGGGCTTAAGGCCGTCAACGGCGGTCAGGTTCTGGAAGAGCGATTCGCGGTCGTTGACTATTCTCCGGACATTGCGGAGTAGATAGTCGCTGTCCTCTAGCGAGGCTATGGCGGCGGCCTCGGCGGCGGCGTTTACGTTGTAGGGGGGCTTGATGTCAATGACGTGGTCCACAAGACCGCCGCTCATGATGCCGTAGCCTATACGCAGGCCGGCAAGGCCGGCCCACTTGCTCATCGTTCGCAATATGACGAGATTGTCGTATTCGCCGATCAGGTTGCCCACCGTCTCCCCGCTGAATTCGTAGTAGGCTTCGTCTATCACCACAATCAGGCCGGTATCGAGGAGGGCGCGAACCTGTTCCTCGGCGGCCATGTTTCCGGTGGGGTTGTTGGGAGAGCTTAGGAAGATGATCTTTGTCTTATTGTCAATGGCCTCGCGGACGGCTTGGATATCAATTTCGAACAGTTCGTCTCGCTGCAAGAGGCGCAGTTCGCCGCCCGCTATTCTGGCGCAGAAAGCGTACATGGCGAAAGTTGGTTCGCAGTCGAGAATCGCGTCACCCGGTTCGATGAATAGCCTGAAAAGTAGGTCAATTAGCTCGTCGCTGCCCGCGCCGGCGATGATGTTTTCGGTCGGGAAGCCAGTGTAGTCTGAGAACGCTGCGCGGAGATTACGCTGAAAGGGGTCAGGGTATATGTGCATGGGTGTTCGCGCCATGGCTTCGGCGGCTTTCGGAGATGGGCCGTAGGGATTTTCGTTGCCGTTGAGCTTGATAATGGAGTCGGTGGATACGCCTGCTCTCTCAGCCAGAACTTCGGGCGGGTCAACGGGTTGGTATGTTTGAATGGAAGCCAGATGGGGCCTGATTAGCTTTTCGACTCTATCTTCCGGCATGGGTCGACTCCTGAATGCCTTAGTCTTGGAATAGATGTTATCACAGCAGTTCTCGCCTAATCTCGGCGGCCTCGGCGTGGGCGGTGAGCCCCTCGGCGCGGGCTATTACGGCGGCTGATTGGGAGAGCGCGACCGAATCGGCGTCGTCGAGCGCTATGACCGGGATGGTCTTCAGAAACTTGTGGACGCCTACGCCGGAGTTGAATCTTGCGGTGCCGGATGTGGGCATGACGTGGCTCGGCCCGGCAACGTAATCTCCGAGGACTTCGTGTGAGAATTCGCCTACGAACACCGCGCCGGAGTTTCTTATCTTTCCTAGCCACGACCAAGGGTCGCTTACGGCTAGGCACATATGCTCGGGAGCGAATGAGTTGGCGAGTTCGATGGCTTGATGTGTACTTTCGACGATGGCGATTATCCCCTGCCCCTCTACGGAAGCCCTAGCCACCGACTCGCGGCTGAGTCTTGTGAGCCGTGTTTCTATCTCGGCGGCGACCTGTGTGGCGAGCTGTTCGGAGGTGGATACGAGCACGGGTCTGGCCATCGGGTCGTGTTCGGCCTGGGCGAGCATATCCGCGGCGCACAGTGTTGGGTTGGCGGAGGAGTCAGCGACTATCAGAGTTTCGGTGGGGCCGTATAGGCCGTCTATGCCGACATCTCCGTAAACCAATTTCTTGGCGAGGGTGACGAATAGGTTGCCCGGGCCGCAAACCATGTCCACGGGAGGCACTGATCCAGCTCCGTAGGCCATGGCGGCTATGGCTTGCGCCCCGCCGATTGCGAACACGCGGTCAACGCCGGCGATGTGAGCTGCGGCGAGCACGACCGGGTCGGGCAGTCCATCCCGCTTGGCGGGTGAGCAGAGTATTATCTCGTCCACTCCGGCGACGCGGGCGGGTATAATGGTCATGATAGCGGTGGAGGGCAGCGGAGCGCTGCCGCCCGGTATGTACACGCCTACCCTCTCGCAGGGTCGGACTATCGCGCCGTAGCCGACGGAGAAGTCCATCCAGTCGTTGGGTTTGTCGGCCTCGTGGTATCGGCGCACCCTGTCGGCGGACAGGGTGAGGGCTTCGAGGACGCGCGCATCCACCGAATCGGCGGCGGTCTTGACGATATCCGGGGCGACTTCGATTTCTTCTTGCGCGCAACCTTCTATCAGCAGTGTGAGGCGTCTTATCGCGTCGTCTCCGTTCGCGCGCACGTCGTCAATGATGCGGGATACTATTTCGAGCGGGGTCAGGCGTTCGCCGAATATGCGCTCGGAACTGTCGAGGACGGATTGGGGGACGCTCGACAAGTCGAGACGCCTGCTCTCCGATAGAGCGGCGCGCGCCTGCTTGTACCCTCTCGCGATTCTCATGATAGGTATTCTCTCAGAGAGTCAACAATCGTCTCGACAGCTTCGTTCCTGAACTCTTCAATTCGAGACTTGGGTACGTGATCATATAGGGTTTGGAGAGAGCCGTTCACGGATGTGATGAACCGCTCGGAGTATTTGTGCGCGGGGTGGTTTTCATCGCCCGCGGATATGCGTTTTGCCATGAACCTGAGTCGTTCCCATGAGAAGCCGCCAGCCATGACTCTGGAGACCCACTTTTGCCACTCCACGAGGTCTTCGTTCGGCAAGAAGCGCACGTGTACATTTCTGGTGTCGGCTTCCACGCCGGCGATTGATTTTCGCACCTCGTCCCATATCGTTCTGTCGAAATCGAGTTGCAGGGCGCGGTCCCAGACTTTTGCCATAGCGTCGCTTTCGAACGCGCCCGGTTCTCCGAAGTAGGGTCTGAACATTTTCACTATATAGGATTCGTCGGCCATTAGGTGCGCTATGTAGCCTGCGATGAATGCTCGCATAGGCCCGTCGTGTTCAGCGGCTTCCATCAACTCCGGGTAGGAGGCGAACATGGCCTCGACTCCGGTTCCGATGGTCTGGAAATCAAGTTCGACGAAGTGGTACTCGGAGCGGGCACGCTTGGTCAGGGCGCGTATGTCGGGCGAGGTGGAGCCCAGATAGAAGTAGCCGAGATTGGAATCCAAGTCGGGGTGTCGGATTCGCTCGGAGGCGGAGATGGCGAACTGTATGTGGGTTGGGAGATTAGGCATACATGCTTTCCGTCGGCTCACATGAGCTTTGAGTAGGACTTGCATTCTGATTGGAATAGGTATCGGGGTTTGGACACTCTGACGCTGCCGCCGCCTATCTCTCGCAGCCGCGCAACTACGGGCAACAGCCTTCGCTCTTCTACCATAATGGTAACGGCGAACCAGCCTTCGCCTTCGGGGTTGAAGACCTTGGCGATGGTCGGGCCGCGGAGTCCGGCGGTGTCGGCGCGCTTCATGACGTACTCGGCGACTTGAGAGTCGGTCTCGCCCTTCATGTTGGCGGTAACCTCGAAATAGCCCCGGGCGTGCAAGTGCGCTTCCATCATCTCCAGCAGCAGCCTGGCGGTTTCGAGGGTCTCGCTTTCATCGTCGGGGTACATCTTGCGAGATACGACGCAGGCTTCAGATTTCATGACGGTGCCGCCGTCAATCTCCTTGAGTCTGTTCTCCCTGATGGTGGTTCCGCTCTCGGTTATGTCGGCGATTATGTCGGCGAATCCCATGGCGGGGGCGGCTTCGAGGGTTCCGTCCGAGTGTATCATGCTGAAGTAGTTGACGCCATTGGCAAGCAGGTGACGTCCAATAAGGCGAGGGTACTTGGTGGCGACTCTGAGGTCCTGTCCGCGTCCGCGGAACTCTACGGATATATCGGCCAGGTCGGATATGGATGTTACGTCCACCCAGGAATCGGGGACGGCGATTACGAGGCCGCTTATGCCAAATCCCAGCTTCTCGATGACTATTCTGGTGTCTCCGTCCTCCCGTCTGCTTTCCATGAACTGGTCTTTGCCGACGATGCCGAGGTCGAGGCTGCCTTCGTCAATCTTGCTTGTTATATCGGAACTTCGCTGGAACATCACGGTCACGTTCGGAAGAGAGGGGATGCGGGCTATGTAGCGCCTATCGTTGGGGCGTGAAATAGCCAGGCCACAGGAACGCATGAACGATTTGGCCGGATGCTGGAGAGCTCCGCTGCTTGGGAGGGCGAGGCGCAGCGTGGGGTTGGTCATATGGTTTCCTTACGCTCCCTGTTGAATGGTTCGGACGACCTCGTCTATGTACATGGCGAAGCCGCAGGCCGGCATTTCGTCTCCGCCGAACGCTTTCACGAGGTCGTCATACCTTCCGCCGCCGCCGATGGAATACTCGCCTGTTCCGGCGCTATCCAGAAATTCAAAGACTACTCCGGTGTAGTAAGTCATTCCGCGCGCAAAGGATAGGTCGAGATGAATGGAGGACTCGCTCACTCCCTCGGAGCGCAATTTTGTCAGGGTAGAGCCAAGCGCGCGAACGCCGTTCATTGAGGCGTTGTTGGAGTCCAGAATCGCCGCGGCTTCATGCAGCACCCGGGAGGCGGGGCCGGTGAGGGATACGAGTCGCGCGACGTTTTGGAGGGCGGCGGTGAATTCGGTTCGAGAACAGGCGCGTTTCATTCTGCCGGACAATCGCGCCAATATCCGGCCGGGGCTTCTGCGTCCGGTTGGGCCGGATATGGAACGTCGGACTATTTCGAGTTCGGGCATGGCTTTGTCGAGGTCTTCGGTGACGGGCGTGGGCCTGCTGTCGCGGAGAACGAGCCCGGCGGCGGCGGCGCTTGCGGTCAGACTGTTCACGTAGTCGGGGCGCGCTCCTATCTCGGCGAGGTTGGAGACTATGAACATTTCCACTTGTTCGGAAAGGCCCTGGGATTCGACGATGTCGTGGATCATTCCGATGTGTCCGAGCCGGAGCGTGAACCGGTCAAGGCCGGCGGCTCGCAGGCAACGGATGGCGGTGGTGAGTATTTCGGCGTCGCCAGCGCCGTCTGAAACCCCGATAAGCTCGGCTCCAACTTGATGGAACTGCCTGAACCGGCCTCTGCGGGGGCCGGCGTATCTGAAGACGGGTCCAGAGTATTGGTATCTGTGAGGCGAGGAAGGGTCGGAGACATTCTCGATGAACCACCTGATTATGGAGGGGGTGAATTCGGGTCTCAGACTGACGCTCATGCCGCCGGGGTCTTGGAATGAGTAGAGGCTGGAGGAGACTTCGCCGCCCGACTTTCTGACGAATAGGTCGGTGGGTTCTATTATAGGGGTGTCGAGCCGCCGGAATCCGCGGGCGTTCAGAACGTCTCTCATGCGGCGCGAAGCGCTGGAGTTGGCGTCGGTCTCGGACGGGCCGAGATCGCGCATATGGTTTAGCCGGGCTATAAGGTCTGTCCGCAAATTCAGCCGCCTCTCACTGTTTGGATTTTACATTACCCCAGCGGGGGCGTTCAATTGGACGAGGGTGAGAATGCGCTAATTCGGATAGCTTGTCACCCCTCGGGTTCTTTCGATTATCTGTTGATGTCGCTATCCGCATTCGCACAGCAAACTTGTCCGCGCCGCCGCCGACTGATAGTCGAGGACGGACGGGACGCTTATTTATATAGCTTGATTTATACGGAGTCAGGTGAGAACCGGTGTGGCGACTGGTGACCGACAGGCGGTTAGAATGGCTGTAATTCACCTGCAAAGGCCTGAAATGCCAGGCTAAAATTTTTTCTTGTCGCTGAGTTTTCATATGTATAGATACCGCTTTATGTTTAGATGGTGGTTGGAGCGTCAGTTCTAAGATGTTATGTTCGTATTGTAGCATAGTGGGTGGTGGATGGCGAATTTGGAATTGGGTATGCGCGGGTTGCGGCTGTGCGACTGTGTTGACTGCCCGAACGGGTTGTAACATAATCTGAGCTACATGGGTCGCGTAGGGGAGGCGCGTCAAGTTGAACCGAGGAGGGTTTCTCTGTTGACTTCCAGGCGCGGACGGGGCCGGGTCGCCATAGTCGTAGACAGCGCGGCGTCCGTTCCGGGTGAGTTCAAGGATAGTGGGCTGACGTTCGTCGCGCCGATGCGCCTGGCGGTAGGCGGGGCGACGTTCAGAGACGGTGTGGATGTATCAGCGGCTGATTTCTATAGGATGCAGCGCGAGGACGCCGGGCGTATCAGCACGTCCGCGCCTACGCCCGGGGATTTTATAAGCGCATACGCGGCGGCTTCCAAAGTAGCGGAGTCGGCGCTTGTCATAGTGGTGTCGGGGGTCTTTAGCGCATCGAAGAGGTCGGCGGATTTGGCGGTTGAGCAGTTCAGGGAAATGTGTCCGAATTTTGAGATTCGCAGACTGGATTCGCAGAGCGCGGCGGGCGGACAGGGTCTTATCGCTTGGGAAGCGTTTAACGCGGCCTGCGCGGGGGCGAGTCCGGGTCAGGTGGAGGGGCGCGCGCTGGAGGTCCGCGCGCGAACGCGGCTGCTGGCGTATGTTGATACGCTCTACTATCTTTGGAAAGGCGGTCGAGCGCCGGGCATAGCGCACGTGGGAGCGTCGCTTCTGAATATCAAGCCGGTGTTTGAGCTGAATCGGTCGGAGATAAGCGGCATAGCCAAGCCCAGAACGGTTTCGCGCGCGAACGCTAGGCTGGTGGATTTGATGGGGGAACGGGTCGGGGATTCAAGAGTCCACGCGATGGTGATGCACGCGGACGCCGCGGAGCGGGCGGAGGTTTTGCGAGCGGCTGTGAGTGAACGGTTCGATTGCGTTGAGTTGTTCCAGACGGAGTTCACGCCGGTGATGGGGGCGCATATAGGTCCTGGGATGGTTGGGGTGGCTTTCTGGTCTGAGGAGTAAGTGGCGCGCCCGGCAGGATTCGAACCCGCGACATCTGGTTCCGAAGACCAGCGCTCTGTCCCACTGAGCTACGGGCGCTTAATTGGCTCTCTGTTCTCAGACTAAGGTCATATTTAGTTTACCAGTCCCGCGCAGAATTGGCGAAATTCCATTGTGCCGGTGTGTCGAATCATGGCTTCGGAGGTGAATTCTACGTCGCCGAGCTCTTGGAGCAGTTCGATGTGCGCGACAATCTCTGACAGAGCCATGAACAGGTTGCCCCCTATGAGCTTTCTACGCTCGAATATGCCTCTTGTCATGTCCTCCAACTTGGCGGGTCGGTCGTCTATGCGCCGGACTATCTGGGCGAGCCGCCGGTCGTGGTGGTTTATCACTTCGGCGGCGCGGTTTACGGAGACGAAGTTGAACTTTCCACGGTTGAACAGCCTGTGCGCGGGAAGGACGGCGTAACTTTCGCCCAGGTCGAGGATGGTTTTGAGGGAGACCATGTAGGTCTTGAGTCCATAGGACTTGGATGGGTCGCTGAATCTGTGGGGAATCTCCCGCGCCACGTGGTCGGAATACTCTGCCCTGGTGGTGGGATGGGGAGTTATTTCGGGGAGAACATGGTCTCCGGTGAAGACAATGTTGTCGAATGTGAGGCAGAGTTCGTCGGGGGAGTGTCCGGGGGCATATATGAATTCGACGTCGCCTACCCTGTCGCCGTGGTCAACCCTGTGGTGAACTTGCAGCCCTTTTCTGGAGTCAACGTAGCGTCTGTTGCGGGCCGCGTAAGAGGAGCTGCGGCGGTCGAGGTTGCCGGACATCACGCGGTTCATCTCTGCGTGTATGGGCGAGGCGTCGCGGCTCTGCACTTCCCAAGGGTTGTAGTTTATGAGAGCGGCGTATATTTCGTGCGCCCAGAGAGCGGAGTCGGACGATTCTAGGAGTTGGGCGATTGAGCCGTCGTGGTCGGAGTGGCCGTGCGTGATCACCACTCTGTCTATGTCTCTGAGGGAGTAGCCGACGACGTTCAGTCCATCTTCGAGTTCTGAGAATGAGCCGTGAGCGCCAGGGTCTATAAGAGTTATTCCTTCGCTATCGAATATGTAGCACCATGTTGGGCCTGTGCGGGAGGGCCAATCCTGCGGGACGCCGATGGCGTGAATGACTTGACCGGATTGGGTGGTCATCCGCAACGCCATGCGGTTGCCCTGTGGGTCGCCCTCGCGCAGAATATCCACGGAAGTGAATCCGGTTGGGGTCAAGACACCCTCCTCGGCGAAGACAGGGCTGGGGATATGAGACGGCGGGGGAAGCGAGGGGTGGGGTGAGCGAGGGGATTCGAACCCCCGATCTCCAGGGCCACAACCTGGCGCCTTACCGCTAGGCCACGCTCACCAAGCCTACGCAAAAATTCTAGTTCTCGACGTTGAAACGGGTCAGATGTCATTACACCGCGACAGCCTCATCCTCAGGGCCTACCGAGACATTCTGAGTGTCCATAATGCCCTGGAAGTTCCGGCTGGTCAGAGCTTCGAGCAGTTCGGATACGATTATGTCCTTTTTGGTATGGTGTCGGAGCGGCAGGTTGGGGTCGACGCTGTAAACGTTCCTTCGCCCGGACTTTCTTCTGGTGATGTATCCGGCTTGTTCCAAGTCCGATATTATCTTGTGAACGGTTCTTTCGGTCACTTTAATCTGGTCGGCTATCTCGCGGGCTGTGCTTGTGGGATAGTGGTATATGTAGCTAAGCACGAGACCGTGGTTTGTGATGAATGTCCACCTAGAAGAAATGGCCAAAATACTACGCCCCTACTAAGTTTATAAGTCGATACTGAGAAAATAGTAGCATATCGCAGAATTCAAATTCCAATGGCGGGAGGTCGGGAAGGATGGGAAGGCCCGTCCCAGGCTCCGGACGCCGCCCCGCTCCGGGGCGGGACGGCGTCTGTCGCGGATATGCCGACGCTACTCAGAGGCGAGCGCAGTCGCCAGTTCGATGAGAGTGCGAACAGGGACGCCGGTGGAGCCTTTGGGGTTGATGCCCTTGTCTGAGGTAGTTCTAGTGGTGGCGGCGATGTCGAGGTGCGCCCATTTGGATTCGCCCGCGAACTCGCCGATTATGAGGGCGCCGGTAATCGCTCCCGCGCCGCGCCCTCCGGTGTTTCTGATGTCGGCTATGTCGCTGCTGTATTCTGACTTATAGGAAGAGTATGTGGGAAGTTGCCACATACGTTCGCCGACAGAGTCGCCGGCTTGTACTATTGTGTCCACCCACTTTTGGTCGTTGCCGAACACGCCTGTGGCGCCGTCGCCGAGGGCAACGCCAATCGCGCCGGTGAGGGTGGCGACGTCAACGATGCGCGTCAGGCCGTTCTGGACGGCGTAGCAGAGGGCGTCGGCGAGTACCAGTCTGCCCTCGGCGTCGGTGTTGCCTATCTCGATCGTCTTGCCGTTCATGGCGGTCACGACGTCTCCGGGTCGCTGGGCGCGTCGGCCGGGCATATTCTCGGTGGCGGGGATTATTCCCCAGACGTTTATCTTGGGGTTGAACGCGCCGATGGCTTTCATGGCGGCGATTACGCAGGCGCCGCCGGACATATCGCTTTTCATGGTGAGCATACCGGCGGCGGACTTGATGTCGAGACCGCCGCTGTCGAAGGTTATGCCCTTTCCCAGCAGGCCCAGGTTGTTGTTGGGGTTGCGCGGGTCGCCTTCGTGTTTGATTACGATGAATTTGGGCGGCTCTTCCGTTCCCTGGGCGACTCCGGCGTAGGCGCCCATGCCGAGTTCTTCGACTTCGGAGCGTTCCAGGACCGTGAGTTTCATTCCGGCTCCGTTGGCCACCTCCAGCGCGATTTCGGACATTCGGGTGGGGGTCATTATGTTGGCGGGTTCGTTGCCCATATCGCGGGCGAGGTTCACGGCTTCGGCGATCGCCCTACCCCGCCGGACGCCGTTTTGTATCGCTTCGACCTTGCTGTGGTCGAATTCAACGATGTTGACGGATTCGACAGACTTGGAGCCGTCGTCTGCCTTGTACTTGTCGAACGAGTAGAGGCCGAGGATCAGCCCCTCGGCGGCGGCCTGCGCGGCGTCGCGCGTATCGAGTCCGCCAATGCCCGCGCCGTGCAGGATGGTGGCGTAGCCGGACACTCGCTTGGAACGCAGGAAGCGCGCGACGCCGGAGTGGACCTCTCTGGCCGCGTTGAGATCGAAGTCGGCGCTTTTGCCAAGTCCGGCCACGACGACCCGAGTCGAATTCATTTTGCCCAGCGAGTAGATGAGTACGTTTTCGCCTCTGCCGCCCGTGATGTCGCCGTGTTCTATGAGTTGGGTTATGGCGCCGTCGAGTGCGGCGTCCACGGCGCCGGTGGCGCCGCCGGGCCGTGTGACGTCCTCGAACAGATTGACTACGATAGCGGGGTCTTCCCGTTCGGATATATCTCCGCTAACAACATTGATCCGCATATTTGCCTCCTTGTTTACAAACCGTCAACATTATAGCCGAATCTGATATAATTCACGCTGATGAAATTCATAGAATGAAGACGCAGGATTTCCACAGCGTGAACAGGAGAACGAGTATGGTCCGCTCACAGTCGGATAGAGAACGCCAATTGGTGGAACGGGCGCACGCGGCGCTGCCGGGGGGCAATCTGGGCAACGTCGGCAAGGATATTGTTATTGAGAGAGGGGAAGGAAGCCATATTTGGGACGCGAGCGGCAACGAGTACATTGACTACCTGCTCGGCTCGGGTCCGATGCTCATAGGACATAGCCATCCTGAGGTTGTGGAGGTGGTGCGCGAACAGCTTTCCAAGGGGACGACGTTCTTCGCAAATAACGAACACGCGATAGCGCTTGCCGAGGAGATAATCAGGGCGGTTCCGTGCGCGGACAAGGTTAGGTTCAGTTCCACCGGAACGGAGGCGACGCTGTATGCGATGCGTACGGCGAGGGCGTATATGCGCAGGGATAAGATTTTGAAGTTTGAGGGTGGTTTCCACGGAATGAACGACTACTCTCTGATGAGCATCTGGCCCTCTCGTCTGGCGGATTTCCCCAACTCCGTACCGGGTTCGGCGGGGATACCGCGCTCGGTTCGGGAGGAGATGCTGATAGCCCCGTTCAATGATCTGGAGACTACGCGGGGCATTGTAGAGGAGCATAGTGAGGATATCGCGGGCATCATAGTCGAACCGTTTCAGCGTCTGATTCCGCCTCGACCCGGCTTTCTGCAAGGTTTGAGAGATTTGTCGGATGAGTTCGGGATTCCGCTGATCTTCGACGAGGTGGTGACGGGCTTCAGGTTCGCCTATGGCGGGGCGCAGGAGTTCTATGGGGTGACTCCGGATATTTGCACGCTGGGCAAGGCGGTGGCGGGGGGATTCCCTCTGACGGCAATCGCGGGGCGTGAGGATATGATGGCGCATATGGATGGCGTCGAGACGCAGTCGGAGGACTTCATGCCGCAGATAGGTACGCTGAGCGGGAATCCAATCGCGGCGGCGGCCGGACTGAAGACACTTGAGATACTGAGAAGGCCGGGCACTTATGAGTCAATGCGGGCGACCGGCGGGATACTTAAAGAGGCTCTTCAGCGAATGCTTGACGAGGCGGAGATACCGGCGCGGGTGACGGGTGAGGATGTGCTTTTCGATGTTTACTTCACTGACGCGGAGATAACGGATTACCGGTCAACTCTGACCGCGGACTCGGATACGATGGGACGCTTCAACAGCGGCGTGATGGAGCGAGGGATATTCAAGGGCGACTCGAAGTTCTATATCTCGGCCGCCCACAATGGGGATGACGTGGAGCGGACGCTGAGCGCGTTCAAAGAGGTTGTAGAGGAGTTGCGCTGACGCCCATCCCGGTACGCGAATATCCACATCAGCCAGCATAAGATGCGTCGTGAATGCGACGCATCTTATAGTTTGAGCCTATAGGAAATACAAACACCTCCAACTGAGAGATATTACGGATTTCGTAACGATAAGCCGAATAAATGGCTCCATTAACGAAAATATCACATATAGATTGTTGTTATAGGATTTTAATGCAAGTATAAAATCGTTTACCTTGACAGGTTTACTCCCCGCGCCATACTCTGAATATGGTGGTGGTGGGAGCGGTCCGGCGAGAGCCGAGTAGTATGCGTCGGCCTTAGGCTGGGTTTTCACGCTCTTATAAAAATCTGTCAGGCTGACCGCTTACCGTTCGGTTGTCCTGATAGTGAGAGCGCTGACTACGTCAATTCATCAGGGCTACGAACCCGTCTTAGAGATGGGCGCAAGTGAGTCGTCACGCTGAAATCTTTCTTCTATCCTTAGATGATGTGTGTCACTCGACGGGCGCGGCGCTGATGCGGTCAACCGGAGTATGGGTCGCTCTCCTCACCTAGCGCTTATAGCAACAGGATTACTTTATTCTATATTTAGGGGGTGAGTGAGATTGAGAATAGGAAATACAAACATAGATTTGTTGAAGGACGGCACATTCAGGGTGGATGGCGGTGTGCTGTTCGGACAGATAGCCAAGAGTGAATGGGAGAGATTCATAAAGCCGGACCGTAGGAATCGCATAACCTTGGGGCTTAATGCAATTCTGATAAATACGCCGAAGTTGAAGATACTGATAGACACCGGCGCGGGGAATAAGAGAATGGCGGAGATGCGGGATGATTACAATCTGAACGGCAACAAATTATTGAAGGGTCTGAAAGAGCGCGGTCTGAGCGCGCGAGACATTGATATTGTGCTTCTAAGCAATCTTCATTTCGACCATAGCGGCGGGTGCACCAAGCTGGATAGAACGGGCACCGCTATACCGATGTTTCCAAACGCGATTTACATGATGCAGAAGTCGTCATGGGAGGCGGCGCAGTCTCCCAATGAGAGGTTTGTTGATTCGTTCTATGAGGAGGATTTTGAGCCGCTGGCCGAACGGGACATGATAAAGTTCCTTGATGACGAGGATGAAATCATCCCGGGGGTGACGGTCAAGGCGGCTCCGGGCCCTTCGCAGGGCAATCAGGTGGTGTTCATCGAATACGGCAGCGAGCGAATCGTCTATGCGGGCGACCTAATACCCACGCCGTTTCACCTGCCGCTGCACCACATTCCGGCGATGGCGGAGTTTCCGAACGACACGCTGGTGCAGAAACGCGAGTTGCTGGAAATGGCGACGGAGGGCGGCTGGCTGATAGTGTTCGGGCATGGCAATGAGTATAATTCGGCCTATGTCCGCGACCGAGGGGGCGCGTTCCAGCTGGTACCCGTGGAGATATAGTCTCCGCTCTAAGCGGAAATTTATGAACAGCCCCGCCGTGCATACCTCACGGCGGTGCTGTTCGTTTCGCTCTTGCCGGACGGGCGACTTGGGGCTACTTTTGCAAGACTCGCGCGTTCATCACGTCTCCGTCCAGGCTGTCCAAGGTGGCGAGGGTGATCCGGTTGGCGAGGTTGTCTTCGGATACGGCGCGAGCCCTGATATAGTTGTCGGTCAATCCCAACCAGGCTGTCCGGTCTCCGCGAGCTTCGGCCCGCTCCCAGAGGATCGGTCTGCTCTGCCCCACCGAGGCCTCCCTGAAGCGGCGCGCAAGCGTGTCCACTACCGCGCTGAGGGTTCTTACCCTCTCGGACTTCTGAGCGGAGGGGACTTGCGCTTTGTAGTACGCCGCGCTGGTGCCGGGTCTTAGCGAGTATGGGAACACGTGCGCCGACGCCAGTCCGGCTTCCATACAGGAGTCCACGCTGTCGTGAAAGTCGCGTTCGGTCTCGCCGGGGAATCCGACTATCACGTCCGCGGTAATCGCGGCGCCCTCGACGGAGTCGCGGATGCGGCGAACGGAGTCCTGAAATTCGGCGGAGGTGTATCTGCGGCGCATGGTCTTGAGTATGGAGTCGCTGCCGCTTTGCAGTGGTACGTGGAAGTGGGGGCAGAGCCGCGGGTCGGCCCATAGCTCCAGCAGTTCGCGGGATATGTCCTGGGGCTGGAGGGAGGATATTCGTATCCTGGGGATCTCGGTTCTGTCCAGCAGGTTTCTGACCAGCGCGGCGATGTTCATGTCTTTGAGGTCGAATCCGTAGGAGCCTAGCTGTGTGCCGGTCAGGACGACTTCCTGACATCCGATGTCCGCGTATGCGTTCGCGGCGGCGATGATTTGGTCCACCGGAATGCTTCGCTCTCTGCCCCTTACGGTAGGGACGATGCAGTAGGCGCAGACTTGGTCGCAACCTTCCTGTATCTTGAGCATGGCGCGCGAGCGTATTCTCAGGACCTGGTTCAGTGCCTCGTCGTCGCCGACGGCGCACGCGGTGTCCGGGTCGGAGGCGAGCCGGGCAATCATTTTTGCCAGGGACGGCTTGTCCACGTTTCCGACTGCCAGGTCTATCTCTGGCATGGAGCGCAGGTCGTCGGGGGCGCGCTGGGGGTAGCAACCTGTAACGACTATGAGGGCGGTTGGGTCGCGCCGCTTGGCCGCCCTCACGGCCTGTCTAGCCTTACGGTCGGCGACGTGGGTCACGGTGCAGGTGTTCAGGACGTACACGTCGGCGCGCTCGGCGTTTCCAACGACTCGGTATCCCACGCTCGCTAGTTCCCGCGCTAGGGTCTGGGTATCGGCTTGGTTCAGCTTGCAGCCGTGCGTCTCCAGCTTTACGGAAGGCATGTCAGCCAATTCTCTCCGCTCCTACGGTGTTCGTGAAAGTACAACCGCGCAGTCCAAGGTTTCATAGCAACCCAGTGGCGCTTCTTTGGGGTTTCCTGAATTATATATAACCAGTCCCCTACTGTGCTAGAATCAAGCTTGCGCTCCGCCAACGCCGAAGGCTGTGAACCAAGCTGTTCCAGGAAGTCTAAGATGACCCCGAGAGAGGATAATCCTGAACTCGAAAGATGGCTGGGCCGCGCCCGCAGGATGGTCGGATACCGCGACGAGGCTCTGGATTTTCTGGGCCGCGCGGGGGCGCAGGTTGCGGTTTTTGAGTCGGATGTCGGGCTTGTGTGCCGTCTCTGGGCGGTAGCGGACGAGTATGACGAGATTCTGTGCCGGGCGCTGTCGGCCTTCGACTCGGCTCTGTTCGACGTCGCGGGCGAATTGGATATCACGCGCGGAGTGGAGACGCGGCCGACGGGGGAAGTCGAATCGAGCGTGGTTTTTCTGTGTACTTGGTCTGTTGTCAGGATGGGGTCGGATGGGGTGAGCTGCATTTTGTACAGCGAGCAGATGATCGGCGATATTGGGCTGGAAGTCCGCGATAGTCGCGGGGTCAGCCATTCTCTGCCCTTCCCGCTTGACGATCTGTCCGGGCTGTATGAGGCGCTTGGGGACGCTTTCTTCATCCTAGCCGCGCGTGTATGACGGATGTGAGGCGATAAGGGGCTTTTCCAACTTTCTGATTTGGTGGAACTCTGTGATATAATCGCTTTTGATGTTTGGGCCCGGAAAGACGCCAGATGCGCGGATGCCCCCTCCCCTAGGAGTTTCCCCGAATGATCCCTAATCGAGTTGTGGTAACAGGCGTGGGCGTAGTGAGCCCGCTAGGACCGGATACCGAGTCCACGTGGAAGAGCCTGCTGGCGGGCCGCTCCGGCGTGGGAGAGATAACGGCCTTTGATACTGAAGGCTATGGTACGACTATCGCGGCTGAGGTTAAGGACTTCGCGCCGGAGGGGTTGCTTGGACGGAAGGAAGCGCGGCGAATGGATAGGTTTGTCCAGCTTGCGGCGGTCGCGGCTCTGGAATCGGCGGAGGCCGCGGACATTAAAGTGACCCCGGACAATAGCGCGCGCGTCTCGGTGATGATAGCCAGCGGGATCGGGGGCATAATAACGCTGTCCGACCAGGTTGGGGTGCTGGGGAATCGCGGCCCTAAACGCATATCGCCGTTCTTGGTTCCTATGATGCTCCCAGACATGGCTTCGGGGCAGGTTTCGATGCTGATGGGGGCGAAGGGTCCGAATTACAGCACGGTTTCGGCGTGTTCCAGCGCGGCGGACACGATAGGCCAAGCGTTTGAGGCGATTCGCAGGGGCGATGTGGACGCGGCGTTCGCGGGCGGGTCCGAGGCCGCTATCTGCCCGATAGGGGTGGCTGGGTTCAATGCCTGCCACGCGCTTTCGAAACGGAACGATGACCCTGAGAAGGCGTCCCGACCCTTTGACGCCGACCGGGACGGGTTTGTGCTGGGTGAGGGAGGAGCGGTTATGGTTCTGGAGAGCTTGGAACACGCGGTGTCTCGGGGCGCTACTCCGATAGCGGAGGTCGTCGGGTACGGTTCCACGGCGGACGCGCACCACATCACCCAGCCCGCGCCGGAAGGAGAGGGCGCGGCGAGAGCGATGAACATGGCGCTGAGACAGGCCCAGATCCATCCGTCGGAGATAGGTTATGTCAACGCGCACGGCACATCCACACCGCTTAACGACAAGTATGAGACGATGGCGCTCAAGACGGTTTTCGGGGAAGAGGCGTATAAGGTGCCAATAAGCTCCACTAAGTCTATGACGGGTCACCTGCTTGGCGCGAGCGGCGCGCTGGAAGCGGCGGTTACGACGCTTGCGCTGTCTAATTGGGCCATCCCGCCGACTATCAATCTGGAGACCCCCGACCCGGATTGCGATCTGGACTATACCCCGCATATGCTTAGGAGAGGGCGAATCCGCTCGGCGATGAGCAACTCCTTCGGCTTCGGCGGACACAACGCTTCACTGGTGTTCCAGGAATTCGAGGAATAGCGCGCTCGTTGTCCTTTCGCCGATCCGAATCTCTGTGAGAAGATTTCCCCAAATATCGCTCAGAGTTGGGACGTATGCGACTGAAACACAACTGGAAACTAATGCCGTCTGTGCCTGAAGAGACCGTCGGAGCGCTGGGCTTCCCGCCTCTTCAGTCTCAGCTTTTGTACAATAGGGGTTTGACCTCTCGCGGAGAGGCGCAGTCGTTCCTTTCGCCCGATAAGTCGGATGTTTGCGACCCGACGCTTCTGCCTGACATGGATAGAGCGGTTTCCAGATTGCGGACAGCGATTGAGGGGCGAGAGCGTATAGGCGTTTTCGGGGACTTCGATATTGACGGCGTCAGCGGCACGGCTGTGCTAGTCAATGGTCTGCGAGACCTGAACGCCAATGTCGCGCCGTACATTCCTAACAGAAATCGCTTGGAAGAGGGGCATGGCCTGAGCCGAGCCGCTATACGCGATATGGATAGCAATGGCGTTAGCCTGCTGATTACCGTGGACTGCGGGAGTTACGATGGCGAAAATGTGGAGTTCGCGTCCTCTCTGGGCATAGACGCCATAATCACCGATCATCATTCGGTTCTGGAAGCTCCCCCCGCGCTGGCGTTTATCAACTCCAACAGGCCGGATTCAGAGTATCCCTTCCGAGATCTGGCCGGCGTGGGCATGGCTTACAAGCTGATGCAGGCTGTGTATGAGGACGTAGGGCGCGATGATCCGGAGGAGCTGTTGGAGTTTGTCGCGTTGGGCACCGTTAGCGATCTTGTTCCGCTTGAAGGAGAGAATCGCTACTTCGTCAGCGAAGGGTTGCGCCGGCTGAACATGACGCCGGCGCCCGGACTGGGCGCGCTGATAGAGGTTTCCGGGAATCGGGGGAAGACGCTGGACACTACCACGCTGTCCTTCAGCCTTATTCCTCGTCTGAACGCGCCGGGGAGGCTGCACGATGAAGAGGACGAGGGCGACGCGCGGTACATGGCGCTCAGACTGCTCACGACCGCCGATTCTGAAAGCGCGCGTTATATGGCCGCGGATATGGAGGTTTCCAACAGGCGTCGCCAAGCATTGACGGAAGAGGGCGTGACCCAAGCCAGGGCGCAGGTCGCCAGAAGGTGGGGGCGCTCTTCCCTGCCCGGCATAATCATGGTGGGGCATCGGGACTGGAAGCCGGGCATCGTGGGCCTGATAGCGTCCAAGCTGGTGGATATGTACAACAGGCCGGCGATCGCTGTCTCCGTCGGAGAGAAGGAGAGCAGGGCGAGCGCGAGGACGGTTCCCGGCTTCGACATATTCGAGCCGATTGAGCGGAAGGGCGATCTGTTCCTGAAATTCGGCGGACATAAGCAGGCGGCGGGATTCACGGTATTGAATCACCATCTGAGGGCGCTGGCCGACCACTTTGAGGCTGTCTCGGAGGGCGTTTTCGACGCCGGGGTCCGGGAACCGCCCCTTGACATTGACGCGGCGGCGTCCCCGCCGGTTGTGGCAAAAGACGTTTTCGACTTCACTCACAGCCTGGCTCCATTCGGCAAATCGAATCCTCAGCCGCTGTTCGCGTCCGGGCCGATGCGCGTGGTCAGATCCATCGGTGTCGGCTCAGGCAAGCATCTTAAAATGAGTCTGCAAGATAGCGACGGTTCGACTTGGGACGCCATCGCGTTTAGGCAGGGCGGACGCCGCCGAGACGCCGCGCCGGGCGGGCTGCTAAACGTGGCCTACCGGATGGAGCTCAACAGCTGGCGAAATTCCACTAGCCTCCAACTCGTAGTTGAGGACTTTTGCGCGAGCGCGTAGAAGATCGGTATGAGACGGATTCGCTTGTTCCTCGACACCTATGGAGCGCAGTGGTCCGGCTCGCTTCCGCTGTCATGGTTGGATATTCTACTCGCGTCCACGCCTTCTTCGTTCCGCGCGGGAGCCACGCTCGCTTGGCGGCGCGTGAGTATCGGGGACTTCATTCGCCGGTATCGGGCGCGCCTTGATTAGCAGCAGCGGCACAGCGATCGCAAGCGTCAGCAGCGCGATGTAATGCGCTTCCTGCATCCCGAACGCCCATATTCTGTCCTCTCGGAGGAATGTTACCCCGAAGCGACCTACCGAGTAGAGGGTGAGGTACAGGGCGAACAGCATCCCATCCGGGCGCAGCCGATTTCGCAGTTTCCATATTACTAATAGGGAGACCATGTTCCAGATCATCTCGTAAGCTATCACGGGCTGTACGGAAACGCCTACTCCGTTAACACAACGTGAAGCGTCGGAAGCTGGGTTAGTCCATATAAACCCAAACGCAAAGTCCCACGCTTTCGCGCAGTGTTCTCCGTTGACGATGTCGCCGAGGCGTCCGATGGTCTGGACGAACAGCACGGCCGGAGCGGCCAGATCGGCTATGATTCCCACAGGATGCTTTTTCCACAGCGCGTAGGCGGCTCCTCCTAGGAATCCGCCCAGTAGGCCGCCCCACAGACCGATTCCTCCGTTCCAGACGGCTATGATCTGGCCCGGGTTGTTCTGGTAGAAGCTCCAGTGGTCTATCACGTGAACTAAGCGCGCGCCGACAATGCCGCTCACTATCGCCCATGTCGCAATCGAATATACATCGTCGGGTTGAATGCCGCGCATGGGCGCCCACCTCCCGACTAGGAACACCGCGCTCGCGACTGCGATGAAGCTGAAGAAGCCGTGCCAACTCAGCACGAACGCGCCAAAGGCTACCAGATTTGGGCCTATGTCTATTTCAATCATTGAGAGCTGTCCTGAAATGCGCTTATGGTGAGATTCCGAAGGCCGCCGAGCGTCGCTTCCATCTTTATCTTAGAGGGTCGGGAAACGACCTTGCCCGGTCAGGGCGGTGTGCTAGAATCAGTGACTATCCTAAATTATTCCGAGGGTGTGCATTGATATGAATGAAGTCGTGGAAAATTTCCTCCACTATATGACGGTAGAACGCGGCGCCTCGCAGAATACTCTCGCGGCCTATCGAAATGATCTTGGACAACTCGTCGAGTATCTGCAGTCGGTCAACGGGCATTCGGACGGTCATGTGGCCTGGAACCGAGTTACCGAGCAGACTATCTCGGAATATGCCCTGTATCTTCACGGACTAGGATATTCGGAAACGACTAGGGCGCGCAAGATAGCATCTACGAAATCACTGTTCGGGTTCCTGCTGGACGAAGGCGCGCTGGAGGGAAATCCCACGACAAACGTGAGCGCGCCAAGGATAGGCCGTTCGCTTCCGAAAGCTTTGACGGTTGAAGAGGTTGACAGGCTTCTGGCGGCGCCGAGGGAGATTCATACTCCGGAGGCTATACGAGACCAGGCGATGCTGGAGTTGCTGTACGCAAGCGGCATGAGGGTGAGCGAGTTGCTCTCTCTGAATCTGGAAGACGTATCCGTAGAGTCGGGAGCGGTCAGGTGTTTCGGCAAGGGAGGCAAGGAGAGAGTGGTGCCGATTCACAGACAGGCGGCGGAGTCGGTGAGTTTTTATGTGGAGGAGGCGCGCGCGAGCTTGGCGGGTTCAAAGACAGGGGACGCGCTGTTCCTGAATCGCAGGGGGACGAGGTTGACGCGGCAGGGCTTCTGGCTGATTCTGAAAGGCTATTGCCAACGGGCGGGTCTTAATGACAGAATCACCCCACATACTCTGAGACATAGTTTTGCGACCCATCTTCTGCGTGGCGGCGCTCCGTTGCGTCATGTTCAAGAGTTGCTTGGACACGCTAGCATCACTACCACGCAGGTTTACACGCATCTGACGAGTGAGCATATTCGTTCTGAGTATGACCACGCCCATCCGAGGGCTTGATTTGAAACGAGACGCCTAGGGGTTTATCCTTACTTTAGCGACATCTCCCTTAAGGAGGCAGAATACAATGCCAAGCAAGAGTAAACGAGCCGCCTCCCGCCAGGCTCAGTTGAGCCAGCGCAGAAAGCGCAGGGCCGGTCATCGCGGCAGAAGAACGGCTGAGAGACGACCGCCGGCGAATACGGCGGTCGCGGCAGAGGCGGCCGGCGGGGTCGCGTCGCCTTCCGCCGCGAGCGCGGTGGCTGATGTACAGGCACCCAAAGCGGCCATGCCGGCGGCGACCTCCCAGCGGGGACCCCGGAGGGTGGCGGCGGCGCCTAGGGCGCGCACCAGAGCGGCGCGAGACCGCGCGGAAAGTTATGAACCGCTTCCTACTTACGCTTACCTGGGGTCGGAGCTCAAGAGAATCGGAGCGATGGCTGTGGTGATGGCTGTGGCTTTAGCGGCGCTGACCGTGGCATTGGGATAGGCATATAGAAGTTCGGCACAGAAACTAGAGGCATTGAGCGGCGTCTAATCCATTTCGGAGCGAATGCCGTATGAATGAGGTCCATGAGACCGCGAGGGGCAGCGTGGTCGTAGCGGAGACTCCAACTTTTATAGAGCGCTTGCGCGCCCTGCCGGCGAGGCCGGGCGTTTATATGATGCGCGATAAATCCGGCGTCATTCTCTATGTGGGGAAGGCGGCGAAATTGCGCGCGCGGGTGTCAAGCTACTTCGGCTCGCCTTACGACCTGCCGCCGAAGATCAGGCAGATGGTTCGCAGAATCGCCGACTTTGAGTTCATAGTAACCGAGTCTGAGCAGGAAGCGCTGATACTCGAAAGCAACCTGATAAAGGAGCATCAGCCTCAGTATAACGCTAGGCTCAAGGACGACAAGTCCTACCCTTTCATCAAAATAGACACGACTGAGGACTTCCCGCTTGTGTATGTTACGCGGAGGGTAAAGGAAGACGGCGCGCGCTATTTTGGGCCGTTCGCCAACGCGTCGAGCGTGCGAAAGACGCTTGCCCTGCTCAAGAAGCTGTTCCCCTACCGCTCCTGCACCAAGAGAATCACGGGAAACGACGATAGGGCCTGTTTGGACTACTATATCCACCGATGCGCCGGGCCGTGTATCGGAGAAGTGGGCAAAGAGGAGTATCACGAGATAATTGACCAGGTGGCGCTGTTTCTCGAGGGTAGGACGGAGCAGGTGGTCAAGGGAATCCAAGCTCGTATGGAGACGGCGTCCGAGAACTTGGAGTTTGAGTATGCCGCGGTTCTCAGGGACCAGATAATCGCCATTGAGAAGGTGCACGAAGGGCAGAAGGTTCTCCACCTGTCGAATGAGAACGTGGATGTGATAGCGCTGGCTCAACAGAATCGCGACGCTTGGGCGGAGGTGTTCTTCATTCGGCAGGGAAAGTTGATAGGGCGCGAGAACTTTCTTATGCACCGGGCGGAGGGCGATGAACCCGCGGAGGTGTTGGCGGCGTTCGTGAAGCAGTTCTACGCCGCGAATCCCTATGTGCCGCGCCGAGCGCTTCTTCAGTATCTGCCGGATGATCTGAAGGCCATAGAGAACTGGCTGCGGACAAAGAGGAAGGGCGCGGTGGAATTGCGCGTCCCGCAGAGGGGCGAGAAGAAGAAGCTGGTGGACATGGTAGCGCAGAACGCCGCGCAGGGCTTGGAACAGCTGACCATAAGGAGAATTCACGAGTCCAACAACAACGCGAAGGCGACGGAGGAACTTCAGGAGGCGCTCAGCCTTCCAAAGCCGCCAACTCGGATCGAGTGCTACGATATTTCCAACATCCAGGGGACGAACTCTGTGGGGAGTATGGTCGTGTTCGAGGATGGCAAACCGAAGTCCTCGGACTATCGCAGGTTCCAGATAAAGAATGTCGTGGGCATTGACGATTATATGATGATGCGCGAGGTTTTGACCAGGCGATTCAAGCGTCTCGCGGCCACGCGCAAGAAGGAGCGCGAGGGCGGCGGCTCCGCCGACGGCAAGAACGGCAACGCGTGGGGGATTCTGCCCGACCTGGTCATCATAGATGGGGGAAAGGGGCATCTTGGCGCGGCTCTTCAGGTCTTCCTCGAACTGGGAATAGACGACGTTCCGCTGTGCAGCCTGGCCAAGGAGAACGAAGAGCTGTTTGTTCCCTACGAAACGGATCCGATTGTCCTGCCCAGAAGTTCACAGGGGTTGTTCCTGGTTCAGCGGGTGCGTGACGAGGCGCATAGGTTCGCCATAACATTCCACCGGCAGCGTCGCTCGAAGAGCGGCGTGAGGTCTTCGCTCGACCTAGTGCCGGGCGTGGGCCCGAAGCGCAAGAAGATGCTTATTCTCAGGTTCGGATCGGTCAAGAACATCAGGGCGGCGTCGCTGGAAGAGGTGGCGTCCGTGCCGGGCATGACTCTGACGGTGGCGCGGGCTATCAAGGATCATATCTAAATACGTTTCTGATACGCTGCCGAGGGCAAACAGATCGAGGGTGGCGGTCGAGTGACCGCCGCCCTCTTCTAGGATTTCAGACGTTAGGCGGCGATGGTCAGGTCAGACCCTGATGAACTCCGGCGGCCTAGTCGTCGCCCACGCCGCCTTCTCTCAATCCGGAGGATCCGCCGCCCGTGGCGGCGCTTAGGAACGGGTCGAGCAGCTTGGTGAATTCCATCGGGAAGATGAACTTGGCGCTGGGGCTTTCTCCGAGAGCTTTCAGGGTGTCGAAGTATTGGAGGCTCAGGGTGTTGGAGTCTATACCGGCCGCCACTCCGTGTATCTTTTCCAGCGCTGTGCTAAATCCCTCGGCCCTCAGCACGGCGGCCTGCTGGTCGCCCTCGGCGCTGAGTATCTCGGACTGGCGATGGCCTTCCGCTCTTAGGATAGCGGCCGATTTTTCGCCCTCGGCGACAGTGACGGCGGCCTGGCGGGTGCCCTCGGCTTCGGTTACGACGGCGCGCCGTATCCTCTCGGCGGACATCTGGCGGTTCATCGCCTCCTGAATGTCGCGGGCGGGCTCTATCTCGCGGATTTCGACTTGGGTTACTTTGATTCCCCAGCGCTCGGTTATCTCGTCGAGCTTTATTCGCAGTTCTTCGTTGATGCGCTCGCGCTGGGACAGCACGTCGTCAACGTTCATCTCGCCGATGACGGCGCGAAGGGTGGTGGTGGCTATGCCGACGACGGCGCTGTGGAAGTCCACCACCTCCAGCACAGCCCTCTCCGCCTGACTTTCCATAATCCGCATATAGACCAAGAAGTCAATGTCAATGGGCGCGTTGTCTTTGGTGATGTTTGTCTGCCTAGGGATGTCCAAGACCTCTTCTCTGAGGTCCACTCGCTCGGCGGAGTGAAACGGCCAGAAGAGGAGGCGCAGCCCAGGCTGCATAAGCCCGGAGTATTTGCCGAGTGTGAATACCGCGAGACGTTCGTACTGTTTTACTATCTTTATGTTGGGAATCATATTGGCTCCTCTCTATCGGTTTGAATTACAGGGGGTCTTTGAACACTTTCAGTGTGAGACCGTCCACTTCGACAACCATTACACGTTCGCCGGAGCGGATGGGTTCGCCCGAGTCGGATTCGGCGGTCCAGAGTTCGTTGGCCACCTGCACGGCGCCGGTTGGGTCCAGGTCGGCTCTAACGATTCCTACCTGTCCTACTATCTGGGAATCTTTCGATGCGGTGTGTATATTTCGGGCCTTCCTGGCAAAGTACCAAAGTCCGGCCAGGCTCGCGCACATGAATGCCACTGTCCCGCTGAACACTCCAAATCCCATGACGGTTCTGTTGTCGAACAGGAGCAAGCCTCCGATGGTGAAGCTGATGATGCCGGCGGCCCCGAACGCGCCGTAGTCTGAGCCTCCGCTGAACTCGAACAGAAACAGCGCCAGCCCGATGGCGATAAGCGCCAAGCCCACCCAGTTAAAGGGTAGGCTGATAAGAGCGAAAGCGGCAATGGCGAGCAATAAGACGCCCGCAATGCCGGCTATCCATCCGCCCGGGCTGGTCACCTCTACGAGAATCAGAACAAATCCGACCGCAATGAGGATGAAAACCGCCTGGGCGCTGGAAAGCCAGCCAATTGGTTCCAGTTCAGGCATAGCGCTCACTTGTCCTCGGCGCAGGTTGGGATCTGGACAACTTGCGCCGTTGGGGGTCTGTCGTCATATATGGCGGCGTGGGGTCACTCCTCTTTGTACACTGCCAGTATAACACCATCCACGTCGGATACCACGACGCTCTCCCCTGATTCGATGGTATCGCCGTCGCGCGAGTAGGCGGTCCAAAGTTCGCCGACGACATATACTGTTCCTCTCGGTTCGAGGGTGGTTCTAACGACGCCGACCTGGCCGATGATCTGCGACTCTCTGGGCGTTACGATTATTTTTCTGGCTTTCCGTGAGAAGCTCCACAAGCCTATGAGGCTAACAGCCATGGCGGCCGCGGTGATTGCCAGAACTCCGTACCCTACTCTGATGTCGGGCGCGGGCAGTCCGGGGACGCTGTTGTCTCCGAACAGGAAGAAGCCGCCCAGTATGAAGCTGATCCCTCCTGCGAGTCCGAAGCCGCCCCATCCGGGCGCCTGAAGTTCGATGAAGAACAGTACGAGTCCTGCCCCCATAAGGATGAGTCCTATCCAGTTCACGGGCAGACTTCCCAGCCCGAGGAAAGCTAGTATGAGCAGTCCTGCGCCGAGAATGCCAGCGACCCAGCCTCCCGGCATCAGGCTCTCTATGAGTATCAGAATGCCACCCGCGGCTATCAATATGAATACGAGTGTGGGGTTGGCGAGAAATTGGAGGACCCTTTGAACGGGCGTTATCTCTGCGCGTCTGACGGACACGCTATCGGTTTCGAGGGTCACTATATTTCCATGGACGGTCACTTCCGCGCCGTTGATTTTGTCGAGGAGGTCTGTCGCGTCGGATGCGAGTATGTCCACAATGTCTAGTTCTAAGGCTTCTTGGTCCGAGTAGGAAGCGGCGTCGGTTATGGTCTTGACCAGCGCCTCGGAGTTTCTATCGCGCCGGCTGGCGATGCTTCGGAGTAGGGCGGCGGCGTCTTGTGTCGCCTTGGCCTTTATGGTTTCGGGCAGTTCCTCGCCCCCGGCGCCCACGGGTGAGGCGGCGCCGATGTTTGTGCCGGGCGACATGGCGGCTATGTGGGCGGAGGCTACAAGGAATGTGCCAGCGGACGCGGCTCTTGCGCCGGAGGGAGTGACTATGACTACGACGGGAACCGACGAATCCAATATGTCGCCGACCATATCGCGCATAGCGTCCAACAGCCCGCCGGGCGTGTCCAATTCCAGCACGAACAGGCTTGCGCTTTGGTCATGAGCGTCGCTTAGCCATTCTCTGAGGATGCGCGCGGTCGTCCGATCAATGGGCGCGTCGAGACGACCGACTATGATGCCGCCTGAGTCGGGTTCGGCCTGCGCGTTCACTACGCCGACCGCGACAGGAAGCGCCGTCAGCAGCGCGCCGATGGTGATAAGCGCGCGCGGCAGTCTTCTCAGCAGTGGTCCTATCATGGTATGCGTCTCCGAAGTTGAAACCAAGTAAGGCCGGCGACCAAGCTCAACACCGCTAAGTCCATCGGTTCTGACGCCCGGCCACTTGACATGCCGCATCCAAAACCCGACTGCGCGTCAGCCTCGGGTGGAGAGGCCGAGTCGGTTGCGTCCGGCGGGAGCGCTTCGGGCTGAATGTGGGGCTGCGGCGTCGGAGGGACAGGCGCGGTGTCAATCGGACTGTCAGTAGTGAATGTACGGGTCTTCGACCGAGGGGTAGTAGTGTACACGCGGGTCCGCGGCGTCGGAGGGACAGCCTCGGGTGGAGAGGCCGAGTCGGTTGCGTCCGGCGGGAGCGCTTCGGGCTGAATGTGGGGCTGCGGCGTCGGAGGGACAGGCGCGGCGTCAATCGGACTGTCAGTAGTGAGTGTACGGGTCTTCGACCGAGGGATAATGTACACGCGGGTCTGCACGGATATAGTCGGAGATATATCGCTATCTCGGATAGGGATAGGGCCGACAGAACCAGGAATGGGTCGCTCGCCATCGCCTAGCTCCGCAAGTTCTTCTTGCGCATGATCAACATGAGCGGAGAGGGCGCAGAGGCCCGTATGCGCTCTGTCATCATATACAAACACCAAGTACTCATTGTACCCATCCCTGTCAGTGAAGAAAGGTCCACCGCCACCACACGATGTCATACGTCTATTCCATATGGATTTAACATAGATCGTTTCGTAGGGCTCCCCTTTCCATATTTGGCTGGCGCTGAACTCAACTATGTCTTCGCCGACATACCAGGGCCCTCCTCTTCCATCGTCCTTTTCGATGTTCCGTCTGTCTATGGAGATGACTTTGCCTCTAAACACTGCGTCGGCTCGCCGCAGTTCTTCCTTGGTCGAAGTTTCAAGGCACGCACAGGCGTGAGCGGGATTCGGCGATAGGTGGAGGTCCGCCACGACTAGGAACGCTATGAGTGTGATAAGCGTCGTGATTCTCAGCAAAGCGCGCATCCTATGTAGATCCGACCAAGCTCGTCAACCGGGCGAGGCTATCCGGCAGCCCATGGCCTCGAAGAAGTCGTCGTCCACACAGGCCACGGGCAGACTCGTTTCGAGCGCGGTAGCCGCCACCACGGCGTTGGGCATAAGCGAAGCTTCATCCGATTCGAGGTCGCGCGCTATTCCGCCCGCCCGCTTGGCGATCCGGGCGTTCAAATCTATCATATCCACCATGGAGAGCAGGGCTATCAGTTGCATCTCAGCCATCCTGTCCGGGAGCCTTCGGATAGCGTCGGCAATGGACAGCGAAGATACGGCGGCCTTGATGTCTCCGCTCGCTACAAGCGATATCCACTCGGATTCGGGGCCGCCGCGCCATACGCTCTCGATTATCCTGGTGTCCAGTATGACTTGGGCGTCCATTATTGATGATCGCTCCTCGATTTGGTCAACACTCGTCACTCGTCTGACCTCGTAAATCCCGGCGCTGTGCAGAAGCGCAACGCGCCCCGACTATCGATCGTATGGGCTGACGGCCTCTCTGAGGATAGCGGCGGCCTCGTCCGCCGAAAGCTCGATGGGCGAGCCGACGGGCTGACGCCGCTGCATTGAGAGATACTCGTCGTTCCAGACTGATTCGACCTTTGGTTCGGACGACTGGTATTGATCGGCGTTCAGCGCCATCTCCAGCGCGTTCTCTAGGAAAGTTCTGAGCGGAACACGCATCTCCGCGGCTCTCGCCTTGGCGCCGAGATATAAGTCTTCCCTTATCTGAGCGTATAGTTGTCGTGTCGGGACAGAACTTTTCTGTCTGGCCATAGATGTGTCCTTAACTAAGAGGATGCGTTTCGACATTATAGCATTGAAAATTCGGGAGAAGTCTTTTCTCTTGTTCGTGTTCGACGTTCACATAGTGGAGCGTTCGAGCGTTCCTGTCTCATTATACAGCGAGTGATGAATTATGAGGCCTGTGGGTATATAATCTCCTCATCATGAAAATTGTACTTGCGCCTCAAACGTTCAAAGGAAGCGTATCGGCTCTGGATGCGGCCAAGGCTATGCGAGAAGGGATTCTGGAAGTAGTGCCGGACGCCGACACGCTTCTAGCGCCGGTCGCGGACGGCGGAGACGGCACGTTGGAAACGCTTGTGGAGGGTTCGGGGGGCGAGATACGCGAAGCGGAGGCGCGCGGGCCTCTGGGAGAGTGGAGGACAGCGGAGTGGGGCGCGATGGGGGACGGGGTTACGGCTGTAATCGAGATGGCGCGCGTTTCGGGCCTTGCCCTCGTGCCTCTCGACCGCCTGGACCCTATGAACGCGACGACATACGGATTGGGCGAGATTGTCCGCGCGGCTTTGGGTGATGGTTTCAGACGATTCATCATGGGCATCGGCGGCAGCGCGACGAATGACGCCGGGGCTGGCATGGCGCAAGCGCTCGGCGTCCAGCTAGTTGACGGCGCTGGCGAAGAATTGCCGTATGGAGGCGCGGCTCTCGCCAATCTGAACCGTATTGAGATGTCCGGCATTGACCCCCGAATAGAGGAATCGTCCTTTCTGGTGGCCTGCGACGTGAACAACCCGCTGACCGGGCCGCAGGGGGCGTCGGCGATATACGGGCCGCAGAAGGGGGCGACGCCGGAAATGGTAGGAACGCTGGACGCCGCCCTGCGTCACTTCTCCGAGGTCGTCCGGAGGGATATTGGCGCGGAGATAGACAGCCTGCAAGGCGCCGGCGCGGCGGGCGGACTCGGCGGCGGCATGGTTGCATTCCTGAATGCCGAACTTCGCGCCGGAGTGGACATCGTTCTGGATGTCATCGGTCTGGATGAGGCGCTCGACGGGGCGGACTTGGTTCTTACGGGCGAGGGCGCGCTCGACTATCAGACGGTTTACAACAAGGCTCCGATAGGGGTGGCGAAGCGAGCGAGCAGGCTGGGGATTCCGGTGGTAGCGATAGCCGGAACGCTTGGCGACCGCTACCGGCTTGTTCATGAGCACGGCATAGATGCGGCCGTGGGGATTACCAGTGCGCCGATGAGCCTGGAAGAGGCGTCCACGCGCGCTACCGAGCTGATAGCGGACGCTACCGCTCAGACGATGCGGATGATGAGGGTTGGGACGAGGGCGCTGGGCGAAATATAAGCCCTTCCCTACCCTATAAGGACCATGTGGACTTCGCCCGGCCCGTGAACACCGGTTATCAGCTTGTATTCGATGTCCGCCGAGCGGCTGGGGCCGGTTATCAGGTTCATGTAGCTACCCAACTCTCCATGGGTGAAGTCGCGGCGTCTGAGGGTGAATAGTTCGTCGAGACTTGGGAGTATCTGACCGCGCTCGACGAGCGCGATATGCACCGGGGGCAGAAGCGACACGAGCCTGCTGACCCCGGCGCGCGGTATGATGACGCAGGTGCCGGTCTCGGATATGGCGTAGTCAACCCCGGTCACGCCGATGTCGGAGCTTCCCATTACGGCTCTGAGTCGGGCGCGGTCCTCTGTGTGGCGGTCTTCGGATTCGTGGCTGAGAGCGACCGGCTCGGCCTGTATGCCGACCTCGGTTAGCGCGTCGAGGCGCAAGGCAGAGCGCACTACGGAGTGGAGTGAATAGACGAGGGAGCGAGCCTCTATATCTCTCGCAACCTTGAGGATGTAGTCTCCCGCCGCGCGCGCGTCCTCTACCCTTGCGACATTCCAGCCGGATGTTTCGGCCACGCGCGCGAGGATGGACATAAGATTATCAGAGTCGCGGGACATTAGTTCGCGCACAAACTCAACCCGGCGGCGTAGCTCGTCCGGCGGGCCCAGGGCGGTTGGAGGCTCTGAGAGCGGGGCGGCGGGGGGCGCGGCTCGTCCCAGCGCTTTGCTGATATTCGCCAGAAAATCTTCTCGGTCGCTCATGTGTCGCTCATATCGCGCCATCTTGACCTGAACGGTTTCGCGGCGGGCGGAAAATCGCGATGTTCTGTCCAGCCGGACAGCGGCCCAGGCATCTTGGAGACTTTCCCATTCTTCGATAAGATGGATTGTCCAAGCCTAGCCATCAAGTTGGCGGTCCGCATCGCCTTGTCTGAGGATACCGATGCGCGCCAACCTTTCATCGCGGCGCTCTCGGCTACGGAGACGGATTTTTGGTCGGGGTAGTTGTCGCCTAGGGTCAGCTCTTTGCGTAGGTATAGCAGCATCTTGGGTATATCTATACGCACCGGACACGCCTCTTTACACGCTCCGCACAGAGTCGAGGCGTAGGGCAGGTCTTTTGCGTCCGATAGGCCTGTGAGCATGGGAGATACAATCGCTCCAATGGGGCCCGGATAGACCCAGCCGTAGGCGTGTCCGCCAACCTTTCTGTAAACCGGGCAGGCGTTCAGACACGCCCCGCAACGCAGACAGTAGAGCGCCTCGCGCAGGTCCGGGTCGGCGAGAAGGCGTGAGCGTCCGTTGTCCACTATCACAAGGTGGAATTCCTCAGGGCCGTCCTCTTCTCCATCGCGTCGCGGGCCGGTGACGGTGGTGACGTAGCTGGACAGCATCTGTCCGGTGGCGGAGCGTATCAGGAGGCGCAGGAACAGGCCGAGGTCCTCGATGGACGGTACGACTTTCTCCATGCCGGCAATCGCCACGTGCACCTTTGGCATCGAGGTGCACATACGCCCGTTGCCTTCGTTGGTGACAAGGGTGACCGTACCTGTCTCGGCGACCAGGAAATTCGCGCCGGACACGCCCATTCCGGCGGACATGAACTTCTGCCGGAGTTGGACGCGCGCCTCGCGGCCGAGGTCTTCGATGTCTTCGTAGTAGGGCGAGCCGAGCGTTTCTGTGAACAGGCGGGACACGTCCTCGCGCGACTTGTGGATTGCGGGCGCGATTATGTGGAAGGGAGTATCGCCCGCGAGCTGGACGATGTACTCGCCTAAGTCGGTCTCGACCGGCTCGATGCCCTCGGCCTCCAACCTCTCGTTAAGGCCCATCTCCTCGGAGAGCATGGACTTGCTCTTTATAACCATGTCAACGCTGTGTTTCCTGGCGACACCGGCGACATAGTCCGAGGCGGTCTGCGCGTCTCGGGCGAAGTAAACGTGACCGCCTGCGCGTTCGACGTTCCGCGCGAGCATTTCCAGATAGTAGTCCAGGTTTTCGATAACGTGCGCCTTGATGCGGCGACCGGTGTCGCTGAGTTCCTGCCAATCGGATGTGGCGGCGGAGGCGGTCAGCCTCGCGCTGTGAAAGCCGGAGTACAGACCGCTGAGGTTCTTCTGCACGTTCGCGTCGGACAGCGACGAGGCGGAATTTTCTCTGAAGTTTCTCGTGCGCGTCTCCACTTTATTGCCTGCCCTTCAGTCCGGCAGCCACAAGCTCAGCTATGTGAGCTACCTCGACGGCGCTTCCTCGCCGCCGGAGTCCGCCGCGAATGTGCATCAGGCAGCTGGAGTCGCACGCGGTCACGATGTCCGCGCCGCTGGCCTCTATGTTGTCTAGCTTGTCGCTGAGCATCGCGCCCGAAATGTCGGGATACTTGATAGCGAAAGTTCCACCGAATCCGCAGCAGACTTCGGCCTGCGGCAGCTCTACCCTATCGGCAAGCCGGTCGAGAAGCGCCTTAGGGCGCGCGTCAAGGCCAAGTTCCCGCTTGGCGTGGCAGGATTCGTGGAAGGCGATGTTGGCGTTGAGCCGGGTTGACCCAAGAAGTTCGTACAGCCGGGCAGAGTCAGAGCTATCAGCGATGTATTCGGTGAATTCGTAAACGCTGGGCGCGAGCCTCTCCACTCTTCTGCGGTTCACGGGGTCTTCGGCGAACAGTTCGCGGTAGTAGTTGCGAATCATCGCGGCGCACGAACCGGACGGTACGATAACCGGCTCCGAGCCGTCGTACTGGCTGAGGAGTCGTCTGGCGAGCGGCCTGGCCTCGTTCCAGAACCCTGAGTTGAAGGCGGGCTGGCCGCAACAGGTCTGCGACGGGTCGAATCGTACATCGTTCCCAAGCGCGCGCAACGTTCGCACAACCGCCTCGCCAACTTCGGGGAAGAACTGGTCAACGACGCAAGTGACGAATAGCTGGACGCGGTTCGGGCGTTCTGGGAAAGTGAATTCTGGCATATTCCGGGTTTTTCGGAGGCATCAATTCGCGAGGTTTACAGGGGCAGCAGGCCGCGCGCGATGAAACCGGCCATCCACGCCATCATAAAGACTCCGCCGGCGGCGAACAGGCTGCCCTCCGTCTCCCGTTTCGCGGGACCGTGGAGCGTAAGGTAGGCGATGAACACGCCAAGACCTATGGCGACAAGCCATACCGACAGGTCGTTCACACCCAGAGCGATGCCGATTACGAAACCGACAATGCCCCAGGTAATCCAAGAGTCCAGCTTTTTCAGGGCTGCTCCCAGAGGAGACGATTGAATTTTGGCTAACAAGGCGAGACTTCCCCACGCTCAGCTATTTTCCTGAGTAAGAGGATACACTCGCGGCTCAGGTGTTGCAAACTCTGATTATGACCTTGTAGTGTTCTGACCCAAGGCCAGATACGGAATAAATGGGAGGATTTAGATGATAACGGGTTTCAACCATTCCGGTTTCGTAGTTAGGGATATAGAGAAGATGGTCTCGTTCTACCGCGACTCGCTGGGGCTGTCGGTGATGCGCGAGGTTGACAGCGTAGCGCCGCCGGAGGGCGACCACACCGGGATTCCGGGCGCGCGTCGGACGCTGGTGTTCGTGGGCAAACCGGAGGGGGAGCACGCTCTGGAACTCGTCCACTTCATAGAGCCGTCCAGCCCGGAGGGCCACTTGGACAGGCATCAGCTTGGAGCGGCGCACATCTGCTTCAACGTGACCGACCTGGCCACGCTCGCGGACAGGCTGAAGGCGGAGGGTGTCAGGTTTGTCACGGACCCTATCTTCCACGACGCGCCGGAGGGACGCCGAGGCATCTGCTATATTCAGGACCCGGAGGGCAACTACGTGGAGTTCATCCAGCCAGCGGGGTGAGGAACTCAGGCGATGACTGAAAATGAGACAGAGGCCAACAGCCTCGATTCTCAGTTATCCATTCTCAGCGTATCGCGCCAATGGTGGCACGTTTGCGTTATACTGTTATGTATCCAGACGCTGGCGTGGATGGGGTTTACGTGGGCTGGCGCAAAGGATGACGCTGAAAGTTCCAGAGAACTCGTCGAGGTTATAGTATATAGTTCAGCAAACGCGGTCCCGCTGTTCATCGTTCTCTCGATGACGGCGGCCTTGCTGGGCGAATTCACAGGAGTGTTGATGGTGGTGCTCGCCCAATATTTGAAGCGCAAATTCGAGAAGGAAGCCGAGGCGCGCGAGAAGGAAGCCGAGGCGCGTGGAGAGGCGCGTGGAGAGGCGCGTGGGAAGGGGCGCAATCAGGCTGTATGGATGGCCTGGTATGGACGCATGAAGGAAGCCGAAGCTAGAGGCGAGACTTTCGACGAGCCTCCGCCTTCCGAAAATCTATAGGGCATGCGTTAGACTCGGAACGCGACAGCCGCTCGGGCTTGCTTGCGACGTCCCTGTGCTAGGTCATGGTGGTTCTGCGGACGCGTCCGGAAGTCGGCGTTGCTCCGGCCTATACGTTCCGGCGCGAGCGAAATTCCGGGCTCGCAGTTCAGAGTCCCGGACACTTCATCCTTGGAGACTCTGAAGCAGCCGGCGAACTCGGTTACGGTTTAGGAACAGCTTCCAATCTGTCCAAGCGCGCTTAGGCCGGGATGCAGCGGATTCGTTCTGCTCTTAGCCTAATCCCATACGGGCGAGTCTGGCCCAGGCCAAATTTCAGCGACCAGCTCGACCATGCGTTTGCTACGAGATTGGATGAATTCCTCGTTCCAAATTTTACCCTCGGAATCGTTCAGCAGAGTCTTGTTGAGGAACAGCGTACTATGACTCGCAAGCGTCTTGCGTTTCTGCTCCCACGACGCATTTGACAATGCCGAATTAAGACGCTCATTAATTAAGGTCAAATTGCCTATGGCCTGAACTAATGAATTTCGATGTTCAGTTATCTCTTGTCTTTCACCCCATTGGGGAAGTGGCCAATTAGCTTCCCAATTCTGCGGCATCACGTGTTCTATTGTCAAATTCTTAGGGACTTCCAATTGTTCTGACATTGGCGTCCGGAGCCAGTTTTCAATCGCTTCTAAGATTAATCTAAGTCTATTACGAGCAAGTGTTGTTGATGAGTTGCATAAAGAAAGCTTCAAATCTTCATCATTAGGCCACAATCTATAGTCAGATGTCTGCGATCTGAAGAAACTGACCACAACTCTATCCGATTTATCAATATCATGTTTCTGAAACTCACTAACAAGATCTCGAGTTAGAGTCGCGTAATTTGCAGTGGATTTCTTGCATATCATTCTTCTAATGAAGAAACTTTCTAGTGCCTTCAAAGAATCGATCCTAACTTTAGTGGATGCCGATAGGAGGAGTAATATCACTGGAGTGATAACGCCTAACTGAATTACATTTGCACGATAATGAAACATATTTTCTACGTCGGTTCTCTCCTCCATTTCAAAGAGGCGATATTCCTTGAAGTCCATCTTTATCTCAGACATTACATCAACAATATCCAGATTGTCCGCATATGACCTGAATACATCGAATACTCTACTACGCTGAACTTCGGAAGATGTGTGTACTGTTAACCAGTAGTTCAAAAGAACATCTATGCGTGGCCTGTACAAGCGTCCTTGTCTGATTTCCTGTCTCCACCAGCTATCATCTAGATCTCCCCAGATACTCTCTTTACAGGCTTGGTTAGATTTGGACATGACATAATTCTTAATTAGGTCTGATGCGAGTAGTGGAGTTCCCCTGGCATTCATTGTTTCAAAGATTAGATTAGGGTCATCTTGGACTGTTAAATCTATAACTACCATCTGAATCATACCGGTGAGCACAGCCTCAAGAGCTTCGACGCGAGATTGAGTATAGGCTGGGGCCTCGCCTAACCATTCCTTAACCCGTGACGTGAAAAATTCATGAGCTTGAGCAATCAAAGAACTCTCGAACTCTTCGGCTACCAATCCATTGCGCATTGTATGTCTAAAGGTTTGGCGGTCGCCTGCTGTTGGCCATAGCTTGAACACTTCGTTTTCATCCGAACCAATAAGATCTTCATCGTTGATTACCAACTTAGAGAGTCTTTTTGCAGTCGACTTAAATCCGAACTCTTCACAAATAGACTGAAAGGAGTTCAATAGAAGTTGGAGAGTAGTTATTCTCTGCTGTCCATCAATTATTTCTCGTCGCTCAATGTCCTTTGCTGCAGTGTGTACTTGTTGAAAAACAACAGCGCCAAGGAAATGTGGTTGAGTTCGCCGCTCCGCATCTACGTTATCGTCAGAACGCTCAAGCTCTTCAAGATAGCTCGCGGCAGTGTTATGTACATCTTCCCAGAGCGGTTCCCATTGCTCGTCTCGTTTCCAAACATACGGACGTTGAAAGTCAGGGACTGTGTATCGGATATCTTTCCGAAACAGAGACTTAGGTGTGAGTATGTCAATTTCCATGATGAATCCTCTTACGCCTTCTGATACACTTGGAACCTGTGTCTGTTGGTCTCTACGACGTAGAGGCGCTCTTGGTCGTCGAGGCGGACGGAGACGGGGCCCCAGAAGTATGGCTCTATCTGGGACGAGATGTGATAGGGGGTATGCAGATGATCCGGCAGGTCGGGTTCGAGGTCGGAGATCTGACGGACTTCCCATTCGTCCGGGTTGGCTGAGAAGTAGTCCATAGCCCACTGGGATAGGGTGGCCTGTCCGCGCAGGGTGGCGGCGTGGGAGCCGTCGGGATTGAATGCCTGAACGCGCTCGTTGCCCCAGTCGGCGACGTATATCGTGCCGTCGGAGTCCACAGCTACGCCGGAGGGACGGTTCAGCTGCCCGTCGCCATCACCTGAGGAGCCGATACTAAGCAGACGCTCGCCGTCGGGCGAGTATTTTTGCACCCGGTCGTTGCGCCAGTCGCAGACGTACACAGCGCCGTCCGCGCCCAGGCCGATGCCCCAGGGCAGGTCGAATTGCCCGTCGGCTGAGCCGCGCTCGCCCCAGCCGGATATGTACTCCCCGTCCGCGCTGAATTTCTGCACCCGGCAATTGTGCTGGTCGGCGATGTATATGTTGTCGTCTGCATCAATGGCGATTCCAGCCGGGCCGTTGAACCGGCCGGGCGCGCTGCCCCGCTCGCCCCAATGGGTGATGAAATCGCCGGAGGCGTCGAAGACGCTGACGCGCTGGTTGTATTCGTCGGTGATGTAGAGCCTGCCGCCGCTGTCGAAGGCTATGGCGACCGGCCATACGAACTGACCGTCGCCCTGTCCGTATCCGTTCCCGAACTCGAACAGGTAGTCTTCGTCCAGGTTGCACACGCCGATTCTGATGGCCTTGGCGCGCGCGGGGTCGCAACGGTTGAGGACGTAGATGCGACCGTCCGGGCGAAACGCGATATCGTAAGGGTTGGCGAATCCGCGACCGTTGTCGCCGTTGTTCACTATCCCGATGGTCTTTACATATTCGATGGAAGCGGCAGCGTGCGCAGTCACCTTGGTTCACCCCATTTCGATTTGATTGTGTTCCCTTAGCCAGTGAGCCGACACCCCAAGGACGCCGGCTCACTTTCACGATTCTATTGTGTCGGGATTCTCCGGTTAGGCCAATTGGTACTCTTTGGATGACGCTATCAGCCGCATGACGTTGGCTACCTTCTGAGTCGCGTCTTCTTCTTCCAGGTTCACGTCGCCGAACTGGGAGGCGAACGCTACTATCGCGCTACGGGTGTTGTCCTCAACCTGTATGGGTCCCATGAGGTCCAGGCAACCGTCCACGAGTTGTTCGGGGGACTGCGTGTGTCCACCGTCTTGCGCGAGCCGCACGGACATGGCGCGCACCCCAGGGTTGTCGGGGTTGCCGAGTTCGCTTGCGGCGAAGTTGACGCGCTCGACAAGCGAGCCGCTGTCTATCCACTCGACCCCCTCGTGCCAGCCCTCGACGGTGGGCGGCTGGAGGAGTCCCTGTCCCATGAAGAATGCCTGGTTCGCCAGCGTATTTACGCCAAGAGTCGGCTCTCTGTACGAGCCTGCCATCCTGATAGCGCCGACGACGGTCTCGACGGGCGCCTTGACGCGGGCGTACCTAGCCTGATCGGACTTGAAGTAGTGGGAGTTGAACAGGGTTCGGAGCACGGCCCGGATTTCATAGCCGGACTCAAAGTAGGAAGCTATCATTTGTTCGATAGCCGCCTCGCCCGCCTCGTCCACTTCGTCGGCGGCGAAGAACTGGAACAGCCGGGTGCAGACGAACCTTGCGGTGGCGTCCTGTCGGCAGATGATGTCAACTATCTCGTCGCCGTCGAACTTTCCGCGCTCACCCAGGAATTCCTTCTCATGAGCGTCGTGGTCATGTTCGCGGAACTCGAAGTGCCAGGCGATACGGCTGTACGGCCAGATGGAGTCTTTCATGGCGCGCATGGACATATACTCGGCGTTCCTGAGAGTCCAGCCTGTGAAGGCGCGCGACGCCTCTTTGATGTCGTCCTCTGTGTAGTTGCCAATGCCCATAGAGAACAGTTCGAGCAGTTCGCGTCCGTAGTTCTCGTTGATAGCGCCGTCGTGGTTGTCATTATTGTCCAGCCAGATAATCATGGCGGGGTCTTTGGACAGTTCGACGAGAATGTCCTTGAAACTGTCGAACCCGACCCGTCTGAACATATCTATCTGGTTCAGAAGCGAGCGCGCCTGGTTCAGCTTGGAGTAGCCGGTGGCGAACAGACCGTGCCAGAACAGGGCGAGCTTCTCTTCCAAGGGCGAATTGGTGGTGATCATCCGGTAGAGCCAGTACGCTCCCGCGCCGTCGAGCTGGCGCAACTCGGACTGGTCAACGTGGTACCTGCGTATGAGGTCGTCCGAGAGGACTTCCCTATCGCCGCTGGGGTTGAGCATATTCTCTACGACGTTCTCATAACCGAGGGCCGTGAGTTCGTCGAGTTCGTCGCGGGTAGCCCCGAATCCCGCGCGTCTCATCAGGTGGGCCATCAGAGAGATGTCGGTGGCGGTGGTCATCTTCATTCTCCTTCTGTTTTGACTAAGCCGTCAGGAAGTCGAAATGCTCGAACTTCCCGTTGACTATCGGCTCGGAGTCAATCTTAAACCAGCGGTCAAGCAGAGTGGCGTATGTCATTCTGAAGTCGTTGTTGAACTCGAGGTCCCCCTCTAACTGTAAATGAGGCTCGAGAGACGGGTAGTCTCCGTATAGTCCGCCTTTCACCTGTCCGCCGATTACGAACGCCGTGCCGCCCGACCCGTGATCGGTGCCGGAGCCGTTGTCCTTTATTCTGCGCCCGAACTCGGAGAACACCAGAATGGCGACGTCGTTCTCGCGTCCGTGTTCTCTCAGGTCGTCGTAGAAGTCGCCTATCGCGCCAGCCACTTCGTCCCACAGCTTGGCATGGCTGACTATCTCACCGGAGTGTGTGTCGAAGCTGCCGTGCTGGGTGTAGAAGATGCGGGTTCCGAGATCAGCGAACAGGACCTGGGCGACGCTCTTGAGACTCTGCGCGATTGGGTTGGCGGCGTACTCTACGGAAGACTGGTACTGGAGCGGAGCGGAGCGGAGTATGTCCGCGCCCATGAGCGCGTCTCTGCCTGTCTGGCCGAGGAACTCCATCACGGTGTCCTTGCTCTGTCCGCCGTACATCTGCGAGAACGCTTCTAGGGCGTATTTTCGCATTATTTCGTCCTGAACGTCGGGGAACAGGCCATAAGTTTCCAGGTTGCCGACCGAGGCTACCGGAACGCCGCGCACAGCGAGCGCTCTTGGCAGACCGCGGCCGAAGTTCACGGCGGTGAGGACGTTGTCGCCCACCGGATCCAATTCCCGGGTCGCCAGTCCCAGCCAGCCATCGCGCCCGATGTCGTCGGGGAGCGCTGTGTGCCAGATGTCCATGGAGCGGAAGTGCGAACGGTTCGGATTCGGGTATCCGATTCCGTTGATTACGGCCACGTTGCCCTCGTCCCACAGCCGCTTGACCGACCCCATGCTGGGATTGAACGCCAGATCGTCGCTGATTGGGTGAACCTTGCTTGTATCCAATTTAACCTTCTGACGAAAATCGTGGTACAACCCATCGTTGAACGGCACGACGGTGTTCAGCGTGTCGTTCCCGCCGGACAGCTGAACCACGACCAGCGCTTTTTGATGATTTCCGTTTTGCGAAGCCATTGGGACGCTCCCTGCTACCAGATTTTAAGCGGCTAATATAGATACAGAGAATTTACTACTTATTCAGGTTTGGCGCAAGCGTCCGCGACAGATTCACAAGATATTTTCGAAGGCTGCGCTTCGGGTCGAAAATCGGCGCGCGCATATATTGTGGTTTATATTCTTCGGGGGCGCTTCAGTGCCGGTGGGATGGGTACAATCTAGAAAGAAAGTAGGCCGATAATACAGAGGGCTTAGCTTCGGGTCGCAATTTTATGACTGCGAAGACGCATTCGCTCTATCATGGGGGTACTGTAATATAAATATAGCGAGGGTGACAAGGAGACTGAAATGGGTTCAGACTACGCGGGGTCGGCGATTGAGTTGTGGCGCGCAAGGGTTGAGAGGCATCACGCGCAGTCAGAGAGCGTGATGGACGATTCTCTACGGCGCGGCGACTTCTGGAAAAACCTCGCGCCCATGTTTCGCGCCGATCCATACCGCGCTGATGACGATGCGCTGAATGCGCTTCTGGAACTAGTATCGGAGGATATGACCGTACTGGATGTGGGCGGAGGCGCGGGCCGCTTCGCCATTCCTCTGGCGCTTAGGAGCGCGAATGTAACTGTCGTTGACCCCTCCCCGTCTATGCTGAGCCAGCTCGAAGAGGCCGTGGCGGAGGTTGAGGGCGTGAACGTGAGCGGCGTTCGCGCCGAATGGGAATCGGCCGAAGTGGGTAGCGCAGATCTCGTTCTTTGTTCCCACGTTGTGTATGGAGTTTCAGATATCCGGCCCTTTATGGAGAAACTGCACGCTCACGCGAGAGATAAGGTCGTCATAGTATCCTTCGTGGACTCGCCCCAAGCCGCCGTAGCGTCCCTATGGGAGCCTGTGTATGGCGAGCCGAGAGTAAACCTGCCAGCGCTGCCCGAACTGATGAATATCCTATGGGAAATGAAAATATATCCCAACGTCCGAATGCTGACCCCGACCGAACCACATTCGTTTGAGAGTGTGGAAGCGGCCGTGGAGGAGATCGGGGGCCGGCTGTTCATCGCGCCGGAAGACACGGCTAGGCGACGGCGACTGGAGGAGTCAATTGAGCGCTATCTGGATCCCGTTGACAGGGGATACAGGATCAGGGGCGCGCCTCTAATTCGGCAGGGGGTGATATGGTGGGATACTAATGAGTAGCATGGGTTATAAAAAATGACCTTCGGACCTGTCTGGAATAGACAGGTCCGGTGACGCTCTCTTTCTATGCTGGACACCCCCGATTCAGTCGGGGGTGTCCAGGTGTCGCGGGGGATAATACTGTTTGGGGGATGAGTTGGGGGTTAGGCGCCGCGGTCGCGGATGAGCCTGTGCGCGGCGTCCTTGGCCAGGGCCAGCGTGCAGTACACGGTCACGCCGTAGTCGCCGACCAAGAGCGCCAGCTGGCGCCGTTGCGGGCGATGACCAAGTCGCAACCACCATGACGTAGGTGGTAGACACCCGTATCCGCATTGCGTGTCATGTCGGCCGAGCGCGACGGGCGGGCGGCCTCACCGTACTTGCGGGCGCGGCGGTCTTCAAGCGCTGTCCAGTATGTGTCCGCGGTGTAGTCGTACGCCTCGGGGACGAGTATGTATCGGATATTGCGGACGGCGCCTTCAACGGCGCCGTCCTCGAGGGCGACGATATCGCGCGTCGTGGCGACGAGAGCCACGCCGTATCGGGGCAGCAGCTCGGCGAGCAGCATCGGGCGGCGGCCGCGAGCGCGGGGGTCGTCGGTCAGCGTGACTAGGCGGAGACCGTTGCGCCGGCCGTACTCGAGTACCACGTCGTCGGGGATACCGCGGCGTCGTATTCTCTGTCGCGTACGCATCGTAGTCGGGGATGCGGTCGCTGTGGTCGCCCGTGAGTTCATGGGCGACCTCGATTATCTCGGTGAGCACGTCGGTGTGGGTGATGTGGCGGCTGCGTATGGCGCGGAGTACCGTGGTGTATGCGTCTATGGTGGAGTGGGTGGCGGTGTGGTCGGTCATGCAGATGTTCCTTCTCGGGCTGGACACCCCCGACCGAATCGGGGGTGTCCTCACATCCGGGTGTGAGCTAGGGAATCGGGGGGTAGGTCGTCGGCGGGTGAACTTCGGCCGCCGAGACGCTCGCTCAAACCAGAGGCGCGGTCGTACGCTGTACCGGTGTTAACGGCCCTGGCGTATCCCTGCTCTCTACCTCTGGTCTGGCATCCCCATTATGCCGTGAGTCTAGGCGGTTAATTACCGCGGGGCTGGCGACTTCTCTATGCCTTGTCACGGGGCTGGTTCTCTGTCTTTCGTTAGGTTTTGGGACTAAACGCCTTCGGCGTAGGCGGAGTGGAATGTGTCAACTCCGGCGCGGAAGCCGGAGCCTGGGTCGCGGACTATGGCGACCGGACTTGCGAAGCTGGCGAATCCGCCCTCGACGTGGCCGTCGCCTATCGTGTAGATGTGGTGGCCCCTGGATTCGAGGTCGGCGACAACCTCGGCGGGCAAACGCGGGTCAACGCTGGTGACCGGCAGCGAGCAGTCCAGACGGGGTGAGTCTATCGCCTCCTGCGGCCCCATTCCGTAGTTGACAACCTTTGTGATCAGCTGGGTGACGCAGTTGGTTATTCTGCGTCCGCCCGACGCTCCGACAGCAAGTTTCACGCCGTCCGAGTCCATAACCAGCGCGGGGGTCATGTTGTTCAGCGGGTACTTGCCCGGCATTATGGAGTTGACACGACCCGGCACGGGATCGAACCACATCATGCCGTTGTTCATAACGACGCCCGTACCTTTGGGGACGATTCCGGAGCCGAATCCGGCCATCAGCGTATTCGTGAGAGAGACAGCGCCGCCGTCCGCGTCCATCGCGCACAGGTGGGTAGTGCCGGAGTCGAGCGCAGGCGCGCTGGCCTCGAAAACGCGGGATGGCGAACCTTCCTCAAACCGCCAGGGGTCGCCGGACTCAATCGCGCCGAGCTTGGCGGAGTCTATGAGTGAGCGGCGACTTTCGGTGTAGCCGTCGGACACCAGTCCTGCCCATGGAACGTCCACGAACGCGGGGTCGGCCAAGTATCTGAATCTGTCCACGTAGGCCAGCCTCGCGGAGTAGATATAGGCGTGGAGCGCGTCGGGCGAGTTGTGTCCCATTTCAGCGATGTCGAAGCCGTCCAGCAACTTGAGCGTCATGGCGGATGTGGTTCCGGCGCACTGGAAGGGGGGCACTCGGACGGTATGCCCTGAGTATCCGAATTCCAGACCTCCATCCCATACGAACGGTTTGTACTCGGCGAGGTCGCGGATGGAGAGTGTCCCCCCGTTGGCGCGTATGTCGGAGGTGATGGCCTCGGCTATGTCTCCGGCGTAGAAGGCGGACGCGCCTTCCCTGCCAATAGCTTCGAGAACATTGGCCAGATCGGGCTGGCGCAGATTCGCCTGCGAGGTTAGGTCTCCGGTGGGCAGTTTTCCGCCCGGCATGAACACGCTCCGCAGCTCGTCATACTTGAATAACTTGTCGGACATCATGCCCAGCGAGTAGATGCTGTGCCACCCTGGGGAGTAGCCGTCCCGCGCGAGCGACACGGCGGGCGCGACCACCTCGGACAGAGGAAGTTTGCCCAATTTCCTGTTGGCCTCGCACAGACCGGCGACGGCGCCCGGAACGGCTATTGACCTGAACCCTTCGAGATTCTCGTTGTTGACCACTCCGGGCCAGCCGAAGTTGCCGACCGCGGCCTCGCCGGTGAACTCGTACATATCGGGGGTAGCGTCCAGGGGCCCTTTCATCGGGAAGCCTATGACGCCGCCGATGTCTCCGAGTTGATAAACCATGTACCCGCCGCCGCCGATGCCGCATGACCACGGCTCGACGACGCCTATGGCGAAGCAGGCCGCGACCGCGGCGTCAACGGCGTTGCCGCCCATCTCGAGCATCCGGACCCCGGCTTTGGTGGCGTGAATGTCCTTAGTGGCGACCATTCCGCCGGTGGATCGGGCTTCAGTCTTGTTTATTGTTGTGATAGTTGGAACTGATTTTGTCATTTATCTCTCCTATTAAGCGCTAGCTATGTGTCTCTCCCACGATTAAGAGCGATTCGACATGAAAATATCCAATTTGGATAATTTCTTAAAATTCGGTCAAAAGTTGTTGACAAACTCCTAAAGGCCCTATATTATATATACACGTCCCAATGGACCGAGCCAAATGTAGGATACCATTAGGGGTCGGGCGGCCCACCCGCCGGGTTCCGAGGGGTTGAGGACAGAAATGTCGGAGATCATCAGGAGTTAGGCGGTTTACCCGCCAGGTTCCGGAGGGTTGAGGGCAGATAGGCGAAGCCTGTTGGGGCGTACTCATTTCTGTAAGTTCTCCTCAGGGCTGAGGGCGGCTATGAACGGGAGGTTCCTGTAGGCCTCCATGTAGTCAAGCCCGTACCCCACCAGAAATTCATCCGGCGCGTCGAGACCGATGTACTTTATATCAACGTCCGTAATGCGGCGCGCCCGCTTGTCGAGCAGAGCGCACACCTCGACGCTGGACGGCGACAAAGACCTCAAGTAGCCTGTCAGCCAGTTCAACGTCATTCCCGTATCAACGATGTCCTCGACGAGAATCACGTCCGCGCCCTCAAGGTCAATGTCCAGCGCCTTGGTAATCCTGATGTCCGGGCCGCTCTCTCCCGCATAGCGCGATATGGACATGAAGTCCATTCGTATGGGCAGCGATATGTGGCGCATCAGGTCAGCCATGAAGCAGACCATGCCGCGCTGAACGCCGACCAGAACCGGCTGTCGGTCGGCATAGTCGGAGGAGAGCGCCTTGCCCAGTTCTTCGACCTTCTGTCCTATCCGACGTTCGGAGTAGAGCACCCCTGAGATGCGCGGCACGCCCGGCCCGGACAGAGGCCCGAATCCGAATTTGGCCAGAAGGCGGTGGAAGTCCTTCCTGTACAGTAGCTTGATGTTGACCTCCGGGTAGGTCGCGCGCATCTTGCGTATCTTTCGGTTCTTCTGGGTCACAAGCGATTGCTTCATCGTCGTGAGTTCGAGATACAGGTCCAGATCGGGCAGGTAGAAATCGGGCGTCATCATCTCGACAGGGCCGTTGTCCTTCCATTCGAGCGGAAAGGACATCGGCTCGTAGCGCCAGCTCAGGCCGTAGAAGTCCAAGATTCGGGCGAACTCCTCCTCGCTCGGATGGGCGAACTTCGGATTCCGCAGGCTAGCCGGATTCGGAAAGGGAGCCGGCATTGGCGACCTGATTTCAACCATTCAAAGCCTCCTCGGAATCTGTCCTAATCCATCGCCCAAAGCTCACTGCGGCGCAAATTCTAACACAATAGCGAATGTTTATTTTTCCGTCCGCGCGCTGTTGACCGAAACTGTGTCGCTTCATATAATCGAGACATCCTCGCCCTGAAAGGCAAATATGACAAGCGCGCGACTGAGTTCTAACCACATCCAATTCGACGGCTGGAATGATGTTGTCGAAGAATATATGGCGCGGGGCTGGACGGACGGCCTCCCCATCATCCCACCCACCCCCGGTCTGGTGGCCAAGTTCCTTGAAGCGTCGGGCAGAAGCGCGTCGGACATACTCGGCGCCGAGCCGACAAAGGGTCGCGTCATCACCGCCGAGAAGGTTGCGGTGAACGCGGTCATGGCCGGATGCAAACCGGAATATTTCAAAATAGTGGCCGCCGCGGTCGAGGCAATGTGCGAACCGCAATTCAATCTGCACGCGGTCACCGCCAGCACCCAGGGCGCGGCCGTTCTAGCCGTAGTCAACGGGCCCGTAGCCCGGGAGGTCGGCCTGAACTCCGGCATAAGTGTATTCGGTCCGGGACACCGCGCCAACGCGACAATCGGGCGCGCTATACGCCTGGTGATCATCAACGCGACCGGGTCCGTCTCCGGCGAGATTGACAAGGCGACACAGGGACATCCCGGCAAGTACACCTGGTGCATCGCAGAAGACGAGGACCTATCCCCTTGGCAGCCGCTTCAGACCGACAGGGGGTTTTCGTCCGAAGATAGCGCTGTGTCCATTTTCGCGGGTCTGTCCGCCATCCAGGTTGACAACCACGCGTTCCAGAAGCCCGAAGAGATACTTATCTCGTTCCGCGACGCGATGTTCGCCGGGGGCGTGGGGTGGAACCAGGGAGAGATAGTTGTAGCGCTGTGTCCTGAGCATATAGGCCACCTGAAACGAGCGGGATGGTCGAAAGAGCGTGTGAAGGAGTTTCTGCACGGCGCGGCGCGGCGAACCATCGCGGAGTGGCGCGGCGCGGGACGCTTCATCCGCGATTCGGTCGGCGGGGACGGCGACCACCTGCACTCCGCGATTTCGCCCGAGGCTATCACGGTGATAGTAGCGGGCGGACACGCCGGAGCGTTCTCGTGCGTAATTCCGCTGTGGAGCGGCGGAAGCGGGTCGCGCTCCGTTACAAAGCTGATAGAATAAGGCTGACACGATACAAGAGAGGTGCGGCATGAACGGTTCGGCAGGAATATCGGTATTGGATCCGACGGTGGCTCCGCTTCCGTCGGACGGAGTAATCGCGGATAGGCCAAAGACGCTGGATGGGGTGACCATAGGGCTTCTGGCGAACGGCAAGCTTAATTCGGAGGAGATGCTTTTGGCTCTCCACGAGGTTCTAGCGGACCGGTACGAGTTCGGCGGCGTGGTCGAGCGCAACAAGATGAACGCGTCGCGTCCCTGCCCGGAGGACATAATCGAGGAGATTGTCGCCAAGTGCGACGTGGTTATCACCTCGTCCGGCGATTGAGGGTCCTGCTCATCGTGCAGTGTGCACGACGGACTGACCCTTGAGCGGCGCGGCGTGCCGACTGCGGTCATATGCACCGAGCCGTTCATCACCAGCGCGGACGCTATGGCGGAGCTTGGAGGAGTTCCGGACTATCCCTACGTCGTAGTCCCCCACCCGCTCGGCAGCAGAACGATGGAGCAGCTGAGAGGGCTGGCGGCGAAGGCCGCGCCCGACGTGCTGAGCATATTGCTCGCTCAGAGGTAGCGGCCGCCGGACAGGCTTCACCGTCGGCGGGAAGCGTCATGGAAAATGCGGATGGGGCGAGATTTCGCCCCATCGTTGTTCGCATGTATTTTGGCGGGAGCGAGAGGGAGTCGAACCCACCGCGCCAACCGCTGGGTTGCCGCCGGACGGTTTTGAAGACCGCGAGAGCCACCAGGCCCTATCCGCTCCCAGGCCGCTTGAGCGCTTCTGTTTGCGCTCCGAGAGCGCGCCGGACAGAAAGAACGTCTCGTGGCCTCTAGACTATGGCTTCGTCCACCCTCTTCTTGAGCATGGACTTGGGAACCGCGCCCACCACCTGTCCGACGGCCTCGCCGCCGTTGAATATCAGAAGTGTCGGAATCCCGCGGATACCGAACTGCATCGGAGTCTGCGGGTTCGAGTCCACATCCATCTTGGCGAACTTGACCTTGCCCTCATACTCGCCTGCAAGCTCTTCCACTATGGGAGCTATCATCTTGCAGGGGCCGCACCACTCTGCCCAGAAGTCAACAACCACCGGAGTGTCAGAGTTGACCACTTCATCCTGGAATGTCGAATCTGTGATTTCTACTGTGTTTGCCATATTTCGCTCCAATCTGGATAAAACTTGCTTTCATTATATTAGATGCGGGAGGGTTGTGTCAGGTTCAGGACGCGGAATTTAGCGTCTGCGGTATTCCACGTAGTCCAGCACTACCTCGTCCACCTCGTCCCACCAGAGTGTGCCAAGAGTGAGGCCTTTGGGCACATCGAAGAGCATCCAACCCGAAACTTGGAAGTTTCGGTCGAGCTGAATCTGCCCCCAGAGCAGCTGGGTACACCTGCTCAGGTCTTCCTCGTCACCCGTATCCGCAAGGATTAAACCGTCAGACGCGCCCTCCACAATGACCGAACGTTCAAACGGATCGAGCGCCGATATTCTGTCGCCCCTTCGGTTTCCCAGCCTTGCCGCTTCAGGGTTTACCTCGAGCGGCATCACCGTGCTGGTGCGGTTCACGACAGTGACGCAAACCGCCGCCACCTCGCGGTTGGACGCTCTGGGTCTGAAGACATAGTACTGGTTTTCCGGAGATTCATAGGTCAGCTTCTCAGCCACCACCGGCCTTTTGGCGTGTATCTCGATACTGCGTCCCCGCACTCCTATCACGTCGGGGTCGCTCGAACATCCAATAACCGCCATGGCCATAATCGCCAGCAGCGCGGGAAGGTATCCCGCTTTCAACATTCCGACTATGGTCGCGCCATATCGGAATTTCGGATTTCGGAATTCATCTATAGAGTTGGTATGATTTCGCATTTAGTTTCGTCGCACGGTCTCGATTGAACTATGCTCCCGACAACGCCGGCATCGCCCGCAATCTGGAAACGAGGTCCGCCAGCGTTTCGAGGAGGTAATCAACTTCTTCATCGGTATTGTCACTTCCCACAGTTATACGAAGGCTGCCCTGCGCCAGATCCGCGGGCAGTCCTATCGCAGTCAGGACATGAGAAGGCTCCAAGGAGGCGGCCGAGCAGGCGGAGCCGCTCGAAGCGCATATTCCGGCGAAATCCAGTCCCAACAGAATGGGTTCGCCTTCCACGCCCTCGAACGAGACGTTTACATTGTTCGGCAGACGCCTTGTAGGATGCCCATTCAGCCGCGTTCCCTCCACTCGTTCCTGAATCCCGTGTATCACTCTGTCCCTGAGCCGGGTGATATGTGGGGTAACTCGCTCGCGTTCGGCGTCCGTCAGACGCATAGCTTCGGCCAACCCCACAATCAGGGGTATGTTCTCCGTGCCGGATCGTCTCTCTCTCTCCTGGCCGCCGCCCGTTATAAGCGGCTCGAACGGGGTTCCCCGCTTGATATAGAGCGCGCCCACGCCCTTCGGCCCGCCCAGTTTATGACCCGAAAGGCTGAGCAGGTCCACGCCCAGTTCCCGCGCGTTCACCTCGATCGCGCCCACCCCCTGAACCGCGTCGGTGTGCGTATAAATCTTTCTTCTAAGGCGGTCGGCCTCGCGCCCGACCGCCGCGGCTATCTCGCCAACCGGCTGAATGACGCCGATCTCGTTGTTCGCCAGCATTACGCTGACCAGTATTGTGCGCTCAGTAACCGCATTGGCGACATCCTCCGGGTCAACAAGGCCATCGCAGTCCACAGGGAGATACGTTATGTCAAACCCGAACTGTTCCAATTGGTGACAGGTGTGCAACACCGCGTGGTGCTCCACCGCGGTAGTGATAATGTGGCTGCCGACGTTTCTCAGCGCGAACGCCACGCCCTTGAGCGCCGCGTTGTCCGACTCGGTTCCGCCCGAGGTGAACACTATCTCGCTTGAGCGGCATCCCAGAGAACGGGCTACGCTTCGCCGCGCGTCGTCAAGCGCGCCCCGGCTGCGCTGGGCGAGTTCGTATATGCTGGAGGCGTTGCCGAAGTATTCGGTGAAGTATGGCATCATCGCGCGAACCACCTCAGGACGGACAGGAGTGGTCGCCGCGTTGTCCATGTATATCAGACCCTTGGTCAGAACCATACATCACACCTTTTTCTAGCCTGAGCATCAGATATTTCGCGCACTGTCAATAATTGTAACATGGACTCAGCGTCCGCCGGATATAATATATCCCATAATCTTGTACGCAAGACGCGCCGCGGTAGAAGAGCAGGAGACCGGGCCTTCTTCAGGACTCAACTCCACTATATCGAATCCGACCACGTTGGTCGCGGTCGCCACTCCCCTCAGCAAAGCTATAATGTCCCACCAGGTCATGCCGCCCGGCTCAGGAGTACCGACAGCGGACATTATAGACGGATCCATCACGTCCAAGTCTATGGAAACATAGACGTTCGACGACAGGCGAGCGCAGACGTCCGCTATCAGGGTCGCGCCGTCCCGTCGCTGAGGCCAGTAGAAGATCGGCAGACCCCGCGAATCGGCGAAATCGCGCTCCTCAACGCTTATGGAGCGGACTCCCACTTCAACAATCGGGCATATCTCGGAGATGCGTCTGGCGACGGAGGCGTGTCCCCACCGCGTCCCCATGTACGAGTCTCTAAGATCGGCGTGGGCGTCCAGATACAGCACGCTCAGATCGCCGGACCGCTCGGCGCAGGCGCGAACAGCGCCGATAGCGACGGTATGCTCGCCTCCCAGCAACGCAGGCGTCTTGTCGTCCGAGAGAATCTGAGCTATAACCGCCTGCACCTGACCGACAACACGTTTGGGCCCGGAAAGGTCCGGAGATAGCTCCGCAAGCGTGTAGATGCCCTGGGCAGAGGGGTCGAAGCCCAGCTCCACGTCAAAGTCTTCAAGATGGCGCGAGGCGTCTATGATAGCTGCCGGAGCGTATCTCGAACCTGCCCTGAACGACGTGGTGCTGTCGTACGGCGCGGGAATTACGACCATCTTTGACGTTTGGTAAATGTGCTCTTCCGGCGGGGTGTCCAAAAAAGTCTGCCACTGATAGCCTAGTAGCGACACGGCCTCGTCACTCGGCGCTTCCGGCGGTCGCGCTCAGACCCACCCGCTCGCGCACCATCCCTGAATACGTCTCTCTGTCGCCGATGTACTCCAGTCCGCGCTCCAGTACGCAGGCCTCGACCTCCGACAGTCCGAAAGTCCGCTTCACGCGCGCCAGCGACGCCGACGTGTCGAACCGCTTGCATGAGAAAATGTCTATATTCACGTATCCGCGCTCCGGGAACGTGTGAACGGTTATATGGCTCTCAGCGATGAGAACAAAGCCCGACAGCCCCCAGTCTCCCGGTTTCTGACCGCGATATGTATAGACCTGCGGAGGCGCTATCTTTGTCATGCCTATCTTGTCCGGGTAGTCTCTAAGGAACTCATAGACTAACTCCGCGTTCCCCAGAGAATCAGGCGCGCCGCCATGACCGTCAATCACAAGATGCAACTACTTCACTCTCCAAAAGGATGAGCGGGCTCGTTCAAGCCCGCGTTTACTCTCCAACCGAGACTTAGCTTATCATCACTGTCAAAGCCCATACAACTTGACTCGTTTCATAGCCCCAAGCGTGTTCGCCCAGACATTGCGGACAGCGCCTTTGAAAGAGCGACAACTCGCTCGCGCCAGAGTGTCCCGCATCTTTGTTGGCAGCTTGATATGGACAGCTTCTGACTAAGCTGTTTTCATGAAATAGCATTGACCGGGTAAAGAAAGCTAGAAAGCGATCGCTTGCTGATGGCCGCTATCGCCGCGCTCGGCGCGGCCCTCATCCTAGCGCGGCAGGCGACCTATGGTGTTGGGCCTGACTGCGGATTATATCGCCTACATATCCGCCGCCGACAGTCTGCTGGCCGGGAACGGCTTCACTCAGATTTACGACTGGCCATATCTACACCGGCCTCCATTGTATCCGATTCGGCTCGCCGACGTGGGACTGACAGGCCCGGCGTGGGATAACTCGGAGATAACGCGGCATATGCGGGAAGCGCCTGTCTGCGCCGATGAAAAGGCGCGGCGTCGGGGAAGATGACCTTGATTAGCTTTAACCTCATCAATTAGAATCCCTTAGATTTCGCTGAATGAGGATTGGAGTGAATCCCAGCAGGCTTATCCAACGTAGAAGCTATTGAGTCCGCCCGGCGGGCGGCGCTCGGAATATGTGAGCAGGTCGTTGTAGCCCCATGATAGAAGTCAACGACGTAACCAAATACTATGGAAACTTCCCTGCCGTAATGGACATCAACTTCCAGGTTGAGCAGGGCGAGATAGTCGGATTTCTCGGCCCCAACGGGGCTGGGAAATCCACTACCATGAAGGTGATTACAGGGTTCATCCCCCCTTCCAGCGGTTCCGCGTCAGTCGCCGGCTACGACATCGTAACCGAGTCGCTGGAGGCGAGAAGGCATATAGGATACCTCCCGGAGACCGTGCCCCTCTACACCGAGATGACCGTCCGGGAATACTTGGACTACATGGGCAGGTTGCGAGGCATGACATCTGCCAGAATCCGCGCCCGAATTGACGATGTCATAGACATATGCCATCTGGAAGACTACTACACGTCCATCATCGGCAAGCTGTCCAAGGGTTTCAGGCAGAGGCTGGGAATCGCGCAGGCCATCCTGCACGAACCGGACGTGCTTGTGCTGGACGAACCGACCATCGGCATAGACCCGATACAGGTCGTCGAGACCAGGCAGCTCATCAAGGACTTGGGCGGAGATCACACGCTTATCGTCAGCACGCATATTCTCCCCGAGGTCAGCCAGCTCTGTGAACGTGTCATCGTCATAAACGAAGGGCAGATAGTGGCGACCGACGACCCTGAAAATCTCGCCAGGCGACTGCTCGGAAGAGAGCGAGTGGACTTGCAGGTCAAGGGTCCTCAGCAGGAGGTGCTCATAGCGCTGGAGAGCGTTGGCGGGGTCGAAGACGTCCGCCGCTTCAACATCGAACGCGGCGTGATTCCGCGCTACCGCGTGGAGTCGGAGTCGGGCATGGAGATAACGGCGGCGCTCGCCCAGAAGGTTATCGAGAACGGCTGGGAACTCCACAGACTGGAGACGGTAACCATGTCTCTCGAAGAGATCTTCCTCAAGCTGACGACCGAGGACCGAGAATGAACACGTTCAATATAGCCTGGAAGGAAAGCAAGTCCTACTTCGGAACGCCCGCCGCCTATGTCGTCGGCGCGATGTTTCTGGCGCTTACCGGAGTCTTTTTCGTATTTGAAATAACCAGTCCCTTCGCCGAAGCCAGCGTTCGCGGAATTGTCAACTGGGCCAGCTTTTTCATCATATTCCTCGCTCCCCTGCTTACTATGAAACTTCTGGCCGAAGAACAAAAACTCGGCACGCTTGAACTTCTGCTCACCTCCCCTGTCAGGGACTGGGAGGTCGTGATAGGAAAGTACCTGGCCAGCTTGCTTATATTGGTGGCGATACTGGCGGTAACTTTGTACTACACCCTTCTGCTATACGCATTCGGCGAACCGGACACCGGGCCGGTGCTGAGCGGCTACCTCGGACTTATATTGTACGGGGCCGCGGCGCTCGGAATCGGAATGCTGGGCTCCTCTATTTCGAGCAATCAGATAGTATCCGCCGTAGTCGGCATAGCGATACTGCTGATGCTCTCCTACGTGCATCTCATCGGCGGCATCGTCACGGGGTTGGCGTCATCCATCCTCAACGGCATGTCCATGAATCAGCGCATACAGGACTTTAGCCGCGGGGTCATAGACACCTCGAGCGTAGTCTTCTTCCTGTCCCTGGCGGTGGTGTTCATCTTCCTGACAATTCGATCTCTGGAAACGCGCAGGTGGCGATAATTGGCAAGGCAGTCTGACGGAAGAGCGGCCCTGAGCCTCGATCTTTTAGAATCTCTCAAGTCCACCGGATTCTGGAGCGCGATTGGCGCGGTGGTTGGCTTAGTCGCCACGCTGGCGGGAATCGTCGTGTTCCTGACGGTGGACGAGCTCAGAAACTTCGCGGTCTCGGTTCTCATAATAGGGTTGACGCTGCTTTTCATAGCCTTGGTGCTCTCTCCGCGCGCCATAGCGGTGTTCATGGCCGGGAGGCAGGGGCGTTACGGCGCCAATATAGCGGTGATGACGATAGCGTTCTTTGTCATTGTCATCCTGATAAACTTCCTGCTGTTCCGCAGCCCGACTAGGATTGACGTTACCGCCACTCGCGTATTCAGCCTGTCCCAGCAGACCGTGCAGGTGCTGGAAAACTTGGATAGTCCGGTGAGGGCTAACGCCTTCTTCGCGCCGTCCGATTCTAATACCGCGTTCGACAGGCAGCAGGCCGAAGACCTGCTAAACGAGTTCTCGCGGCGCAGTTCCAACTTTACCTATCGGTTCATAGACCCCGAACTCAACAGGAGCGTAGCCGTACAGTATGACGTGCGGGATTTTCCGGTCGTGGTGTTCGAGGATCTGGAGACCAGCGTCCAGCAAGGCATCTTCAACCTGACCGAACAAGACTTCGTGACCGGCATCTTAGTGGCGACCGGCATCCAGCAGAAGAGAGTCTATTTCCTCACCGGACACCAAGAAGCCTCACTCAGCCGGGACCCGGCGACGGGTCAGCAAGACGATGAGGGTCTCGATTTCGCCTTGCAGGGAATGCAGAGAGACAACTACGAGATCCGGCCGCTGAACCTGAAACAGGACGGCGAAGTTCCGTCCGACGCCGCTGTCGTGATAGTCGCCGGGCCCAAACGCGATCTGGACCCGGACGAAATGGACGCTGTGATGGACTACCTTCTCGGCGGCGGCAAGATGATTATGCTGTTGGACCCGGATTCTCCGGACTCCTACCGCCAGGTGCTGGCCGAATGGGGGATGCTCGTCGGGAAAAACCCTGTCGCCGACCTGATAAGCAACGTGGCGGGCGAGGCCAAGTCTCCAATGGCCCAGAAATCCAACGCGCAGTTCGTAACAAGCGGGCTGACGGGGATTCCAATAGCCGATAAGCTGAATGTCGTATTCTTCTTGGATGCGACAGCGGTCCAGCCGGTCGTCGCCCTCGAAGACCTCCCGCCCTACGTAACGTATGGCTCCCTCACCCGCACAACCCCCGCCAGTTGGCTGGAAATGCACCCCGAGGAGGTCAACTACGATCCGGGGGACGATGTCCAGGGGCCGTTCGATGTCGGAGCCGTCATTCAGGCCGGGGCCACGCTGACAGGTCAGCCGATCACCGCTCAGGATACAGTGGCCAAGATAGTGGTGTTCGGCGATTCGGATTTCGCCAAGAACAAGTTCTTCTACAGCAGCGACAACGCGGACCTGTTGCTGAACTCGGTCAACTGGCTTGCCGGGGACTACGAACTAATATCAATCAGACCTAAACTTATCACCTTCCGTGAGTTGGTAGTCAACCAGCGCGAGCGCGACTTCATCAAGTGGTCAAGCTGGTTTGTTCCGCCAATCATAATGCTTGTACTCGCAATTTTCGTGTGGTGGAGGCGTCGGTAACCGACGGCAAAATGAACTGGAAATTTACCGTAGGGCTGGTCATCGTCGCGGTTGCGATTGGCGCCGTCGTATATATAAATCCCTTTGAGGATGAAGAGGAAAGGGCGGAGAAGTCCCCTTGGTTCTATCAGGTCAGCTTCGACGACATCATACATGTCAAGGTGCGCTCCGGCGATAACGTAGAGAGTTTTACCAAGATTGGAGAAGGTTCTTGGGTTTTCGACAGGTTGGAAGGCATCCCGCCGTCCCACCTGCGCTGGGGCGGCATAGTGCTTCTTCTCAGCGGGCCGCAAACTAGGCGCGACTTCTCCACCGTCCGCCCCACAATCGAGGACCCCGCCCAATATGGACTGGACAATCCCGGCCTTATCGTAAACCTCGGTTTGACCGGAGACCGCGAACTGGAGTTCAGGCTCGGCGACAAGACCACCGACGGCAATCACAGCTACGGCCAGGTTATCGGCTTTCCTCAGCTTTTCCTGATAGCAGACCTCTGGGGAGATGTGCTTGCCAGACTCGCCAACGAGCCTCCCGTTCCCAAATGGTGGGAGACGCGAGACCCCGGGACCATCACCGAAGTGAATATAGTCCTGGGCGAACCCGGCAACTTGGATTCGCCCTACCTCCGCATACAGAACAAGGATGGCCAGTGGCTCGCGCGCCACTTCAGCAACGACGCCGCCAACCGTCCGCTGGATGAAGAAGTATGGGAGTCTGAGTATAAGCCGCTTATAGGCGGCCCCGGCGACATCAAAGTGGAGCAGTACCGCGTGCGCGACAGGGACTACGCCGACTGGGGAATTGACCAGGACGGATACTCCATCGAGATGCGCTTCTCCGGAAGAACCGAAAGGGGCACCAAGTACGTTGACGGCGTTCTGTTCCTCATAGGCGATAAGACAGAGGACGGGAAGCACTACTTCGCCGTTCCCGCATCCGACCAGAGTCTGGTACCGGTTGTACTGCTGGACGCGGTCTGGGCGGATAAGATATTCGACTTGGTCGGCGACGTACCTTACGCGGAACCGAGCGCTCAGTCGGGATAGCCCGCCCACTCCGCCTTCCCATCACTCCGTCAGTCGGGATATACTTGCGCCGCAATTATCGCGCCCTCCCGACCCTAAGCCACGAACACGCGAGGTCAATCCCCTGTGAACGCTGAGATAATCTCCATCGGCACCGAACTGCTTATGGGCGAAATAGTGGATACCAATTCCGCCTACCTCGCCGACGAACTCGCCAAGATTGGCGTTGAACTTCGCTGGGTCACCAAAGTGGGCGACCATCCGGGCAGGCTGGAAGAGGCGATTAGCCGCGCCTGGGCCAGGTCCGACATCACTATAACGACCGGAGGACTCGGCCCGACATCAGACGACCTAACAAGGGAATCAATCGCGGCGGCGATGGGCGAGGATATGGAAGTGCGGGACGACCTTCTCGCCCATCTCACCTCCCAATTCGAGAGTCGAGGCATAGAGATGCCCGCCACCAACATCAAGCAGGCGACGCTCATTCCGTCCGCCGAGGCAATCCCGAACCCCATGGGAACCGCGCCGGGCTGGTGGGTCGAAAAAGACGGCCGTCTAATCGCCGCGATGCCCGGTCCGCCCAGAGAAATCAGCCCCATGTGGGACAACCGGGTTGGCCCCAGACTACGCGCGCTCAACCCCGAGAGCGTGATAGTGACCCGCACTCTGAAGACCTTCGGCATCACCGAAGGCGGCCTGGACGAGATGCTGTCGTCCCTGTTCCGCAGTGAGAATCCTAATCTGGGCATCTACTCCAAGCAGGACGGAATACATCTCCGCGCCATCGCCAGCGCGACAACCCGGTCCGAAGCCAAGAGACTCATTGAGCCTATGGAACGCGAGATAAGGAAGATTGTGGGCCACGCCATTTGGGGCGAGGATGACGACACGCCCATATCCGCAGCGCTCGGAGCGCTATCCGACAGGGGCCTGTCGCTCGCGGTAGCCGAGGGATTCACCGGAGGTCTGCTCGCCAGTACCCTGCTGGAGACCGCGTCCGGGTCGGATGTCCTTGCCGGCGGCGTTGTCATATCTGACGCTCGGACTAGCCGGCTCATGCTGGACAATGAACCGCCCGACCCGAACAGCCCGCGACCCGCCGACGCCCGCCGCATGGCGTTGGCTGTCCGCGAAAAACTGGATGCGGACGTCGGACTCGCCATGACGCCCCTAGTATCTGACGAGACCCGGGATTCCGGGCCTGTCGGAACGACGCACATAGGCATAGCGACGGGCGACGAAGTGTTCGTCCGCTCCGGCCACTACCCTACCACGCGTCTGCGAATCCGCGCCCGGGCGGTAACTCACGCTCTGCTGGAACTCGCTAGGTGCGTCGAAACCGGCGCCGGCGGCCACGAATCCCAATGGGGATAGCCGCTATCTACATCGTCAGGCGGCGGTAGAGGAACAGCAGACGCTCCGGCAGGTCATAGATGTTGTCCAAGACTTCGTATCCCATGTCGGCGCACATCGTCTTGAGGTAGTCGTGGCCGTTCTTGTCCACGGTCAGGCAGAAGGCGTTGATATCTTTCCTGCGAGCCTCTTCGAGCGCCATACGGGTATCGTGGACGGCGTACTCCTTCTCAACTCCCTCACGGCTGTATCCCCTATCCTGCGGGCGTCCGTCGCTCACCAGAAATAGTATCTTGGTTCGCGCGTCAGCCATTTCCAGCTTAGCGGTCGTGTGACGAATGGCGGGACCCATTCTGGTGGCGTGGAGCGGAGCGACCCTATCTATCCGACGCTTTACGCGGTCTGAGAAAGCCTCGTCCAGGTCCTTGATAGTGTAGTACTCTACGTTCTCGCGCCCGTAGCCTGAGAACCCGTATATGCCGTAGATATCGCCTATGGCCTCCAGCGCGTTGACTATGAGTACGATGGCCTCTTTCTCGACGTCTATGATGCGCTTATAGGAGCGGCGCGCCGCCTCGCCGCGGCGAGTGCGCAGCCAGACCATGTATTCCACCGGGTCGTCCGGCGCGTCCCAGTCGTCCGCCGCGCGCTTGCCCTCGTCTATCGCCTCGGCGGTGGACGCGCTGGTGTCTATGAGGAAGGCCGCCGCCACCTCGCGCTGAACCTTGTTCCGACGCCAGTAGAACTTGTCGGAAGGGCTTGCGCCCGTTTTCATGTCCACTATCGCCTCTATTACGTCGTCAATGTCCAGTTCCTCGCCGTCTTCCAGCTTGCGAACCTTGCGGAATGTCTCCGGCACCATGAGTTCGAACTGCCTGCGTATGCGCGCCACCAGACCGCCGTAACTGTGCAGCGTTCCTCCGAAGAAGTTGGGGTCGCCCTCAGCCATCGTCTTCTGCCTGACGATGCACCATCTAGGCTTGTAGTCCCCCGCTCTGAAATCCCATTCGTCATAGACGAAAGTCTGGGGCTCGCTGGCCTCCAGCGAATCGCCGTCTTCATCAATGTGGACGAACGGGCCGTTGCTGAACTCCGGGTTGTCCGGAAGCTGCATTCCCGCCTCTTTGAGCAGGTTGTCGGCGAACATCCCCTGGGTGTCCTGCAAGTCTCCCTCGACAGCCTGCAAGTCAAGCTCCGCGCTGTTCTGGAGCAATTCTTCGAGCTGTTCCTGCGTAATCGGTTCGCCCGACGCCTCGCCTGCGTTGTCCTGCTGCATACGCAACTGGGTCAGAAGCTGCACCAACTCGGGCTTGAAGTCTCCCCTGTAATCAACCTCTTCGGACGATTCATACTCCTGTTCGCTGTCGGGGCGGAACTCCATATCCATGCCCATAGCCATCTGCTGGAGCAGTTGCTGCATATCGTCGGGATCGGAATATTCCTCTTCCTGATCCTCTTCGGTGTCCACGTCGTCCCAGTCTTCCGGCGGAACTTCCTCGTTCGGGATTGAGGATATGATCGCGTAAATGCGGAGAGTGGCTTCGGCGGTGTCTTCGACCGTGGCCTCGGCGTTCAGAATATGGCGGGCCACAGCCGCTATCTGCTTCGCCTGTTCCACATAGTCGTGGGGAGCCGGAATCTCGCGGTACTGCTGAAGGCTCAGCCGCACCAGGAACTCCACCAACGCCTCGCGCGCGGGCAACGTCGTGATTTCCGGCCTGCCTTCGGACGAGTCCATCTGGACGCGCGCGTAAGCGGCCTTGATTCCCGGATATTCGTACTTGACTCTGAAGTCCAGCCGACCGTCCTCGACGACTGTGAAGACGTCGAGAGCGAGCTTGCGGTCATCAAACAGGTTGAAGAACCTTTGCATATCCGTTACCCAACCTCGTTCCAGTCCCTCGCCGGATAGTTCCACATCCACGCCCGCTCCATTTGGGGCCGGAGCCTCGACGCTTTTCCGCTCCTCCACCTCACGCCTGCGATCGTCGAACAGAGCCGAGGGAGTGTCGAACTCGAAGAAGAAACTGCCGAATTCGAGATGCGCCACCTGGTGAGTGGACACCACCTTGAACCAGGAGAAGTTTTCATCTTTCGTGTGGTAGCGGTCAACAACGTCAGGCACGAAGACCGTCGAGCCTTCCGTGGTGGGAGATTCCGCCGACACCCATCCTATATTCCTGTCCACCAGTTCGGGCGACGAGGCCAGCTTGATTTCCTCACCCGCAAGTCCGCGGCAATACATCTCCATAATGGCCTTGATACGGTCGAACTCCACCCCCGAAGAGAGCGCTTCGAGTATCTCTTCGGAGTGCGCCGACTCAATCTTGAAGTACGCGAGCCCGCCGTCGGGGTTCTGGCGAAGCAGGTTCACCCCCTCCCCGTACCACCTCTCAAGCTGATTCATGGACAGGCGGTCCATAACTTGGGCCGAAGACTTTATGAACTCCGGCACGGCGTCCGGCGATTCCTGTATCAGCGCTTCCGACAGATTCAGGATGCTCGAATGCAGCTCCGGGTCAATCTGCGCGAACGCCTGCGAGGTTTCGAGCATCACGCCGGGTATGTTGGAGCCGCCCTTGCGCACCAGGTCCTCGGCTATCTTTAGGAACCTGAATCTCTCTTCCGGGTCTATCTTGGGAAGCGCCTTCGCTCCGGCGTCGAAGAAACTCTTCACTTCACGCCAACCGGACTCCACAAGCGCCGAAGCCAGGGTTATGAAGGCGGTCTTGTCTTCCCCTATTAGCGGGAAAATCTGCGTGCCCAGCGACAGACACTCGGACGCCAGATCGTAAGACCTGTGCGAGAGCGCGTCCAGAAACGCGACAAACCTCTCCAGTTCGGGAAAAGTAAGACTGTCCATCAGCGCGGGACTGTACGTGAAGAACTTGCACGCGAGGGTGCTGGACTTCCAGGTGCCTTTGTATAGGCTTCCGCCAAGCGCGGCCCAGCTTTCGATATGGCGAGAGCGCAACTTGCCCATAGCCGCCGGGGAGGCGTCGAAATAGGCCGCCGCAAGGGTTGGAGACTCTTTGCACAGGTCGGAGCCGCAGTCTGTCCACTTCATAAAGTAGTTGAAGGGCATATAGGCTATCACTTTGGGGCTGACCTTGAAGTATTGGGCGGCCGCCTCCCATGATCGCACAGTCTGGTCGGCTATTCCGAGTCCGGCCTGCCCCCACAGCAGAATGTTGCCTTTCTCCATGGTCTTCGGCATCATGGCGCGGGACTTGTCGAACTCCTCAAGCACAGGGGCCGGGAATCTCTTGAATTCAGCCCTGAGCTTATCTAGTGTTGGCAGTTGCTCTTTAACCACGGGGCCTCCTCACAAGGGCGCGTCTTTTGTCAGCCTTAAAAATTGTTCCAGAATCCTCGCCGTCGCTCCAAAGATAACATGACCGTCATATACGTAGGTAGGCATCCTGTGGAACTCGCCGTCTTCCAGCCGCACTTCATCTCTGAACGAGGATGGCCTTCTCAGGCGTGAAACGGGCGCCAGCAGAGTTTCGGCCACTTCCACTTTGGACGGCGTGAACGTGTATGGCGAAGGTATCGCCCCGACATAAGTCGAGATCATAAAATTGGAAATCGTTGGGGTATCGTCCAGACGTCCCAGCACGCTCACGTCCTCGGGACGTATGCCCATCTCCTCGTCTGCCTCGCGGAGCGCGGTGCGCAGGAGAGATTCATCATCCTCGTCAGCCATACCGCCGGGGAAAGATATTTCCCCCTTGTGATGTTCAACATGCTCCGAGCGCTTCTGGAGCACGATTCGCACATCGCCCTCGACAGGATACAGCGCAAGAAGGACGGCGGCGGGGAGCATACAATGGCCTTCCACCGTCGCCGTCGTTCGATTCTCAAGAATTCTCTTTGCGCTGTGTATGAAATCCAAGCCCAATCCGGGCCCTCATTCCTTGGAGCGGTCCCAAACCGGAGGCCGGAGGCGCGTCCTATTCGAATATAGAAGTGGTCAGTTCCTCGATGCTGCGCTGTATGTTGAAATCGTCGGTCACCGACCAGTTGACGGCTACCTGGCAGGCGCGGCGCGGAGGCACGCCCTGCGAGATCAACTGGCCCGCGTATATCAGCAAACGGGTGCTTGCGCCCTCGGCGAGGCCATGTTCCTTGAGATTGCGAATCTTCTCGCCCAGCTTGGCGAGCTGGAGCGCGGTGTCTTCGTCAACGCCGGACTCATGGGCTATGATCTCGGCCTCGGTGTCGCGCGGCGGGTAGTTGAACTCAATCGAGACGAACCTCTGCCGCGTGCTGTGTTTCAGGTCTTTCAGCGCACTCTGGTAACCGGGGTTGTACGACAATACCAGCAGGAAACCTTCGGCGGCCTCAAGCAGTTCCCCGCGCTTTTCGACAGGCAGGATCCTGCGGTGGTCTGTCAGCGGGTGAATCAGAACGGTGGTGTCCTTGCGAGCCTCGACTATCTCGTCAAGGTAGCAGATGCCGCCGACCTTGACCGCGCGCGTAAGCGGGCCGTCTATCCAAACCGTCTGATCGCCCTCAAGCAGATAGCGACCAACAAGATCGCTCGCCGTCAGGTCCTCATGGCAGGCGATGGTCACCAGCGGAAGATTGTCCCTGTCGTCGGCCTCTTCGCTGCCGTTCACCTGCTTCACACGTGTCAGCGGCTGCCCCAAGCGGTACGACATATACTCGACAAAACGCGTTTTGCCGCATCCCGTCGGCCCCTTGAAAATAAGCGGAATCTTCTGGGCGTATGCCGCCTCGAACAGCTGTACCTCATCGCCCAGAGGAACATAGTACGGCTCCTGCGTAAGGTGGTACTCCTCAATTATATAGCTTCGAAAAAGCGTCTGCGTCCGTGATGTCATCTGACTGCCTGGTCTCCTTCTATCCTTCTATTCGCGCGGAAACTCTCGAATTCCAGATCTCCGCAATCGAAGACTCTAGCTCATAGATTCCCGAAGCGTTGGTGATTATAACGTCCGCGTGAGCCACTCGCTCGTCCTGGGGCATTTGCGATTCTATTCTGGCGAGGGCCTGTTCATGCGACATTCCCCTTCCCGTCAGCCGGGACAAGACCTGCTCATGCGGAGCGGTTACGACCCAGACTTCAGCGGCGAGCGGAGTCCACTTCGCCTCTATCAGCAGCGCGGCCTCGACCACAACCACCTTAACCCCGTCATTCTTGAGGGACTCGATTCGATCTTCGATCATAGCATATATTCTCGGATGCACAATCGAGTTGAGACGCCGGAGGCGCTCGGGGTCGCTAAACACGATGGCTCCCAGTTTCCTTCGGTCTATTCCCTCCTCATCGTCAAGGATGTCCCGACCGAACGCCTCTACGACTTCGCGCCAAGTTTCAGTATGAGGCAGGTACGCTTCATGCCCCACTAGGTCGGCGTTGATTATTGTGGCTCCAAGGCCCCGGAGAAACTTCGACACCTGGGTCTTGCCGACGCCTATTCCTCCGGTAAGTCCAATAACGAACATTCAAAAACCATGCAATTGCGAAAGTCTTCACATTCTACAAGAGCGGCTGAAATCGGGTCAACACAGCCTGCGAAATGGAATTGAAAATAAAGAATTTGAGCTCGGAATCGCAAAGAGCGCGCGCGCTACGTCAGACACGCTAAGACGAACCCAAACCGACCCGTATATAATGCTACGGACCCACATCTACATGAAACGGATCAGATAGGCATGACATCAAGATTCAGAGAAATACCGGCGGTGAACGATGTGCTGCGGCATCAGGAAGTCTCAGACCTAGTAGGCAGATATTCCCGCGACTCGATCGTCGAGATAGTTAGGGAGGAGCTCGATTCGGCTAGGAGCCTTGTGGCGGCGGGCGGCGCCCCTCCCCCCTTAGCCGCTGTCGCCCGGTCAGTGGCGAGAAACGCGACATCTAGGTGGAAACGCTGGCCGCAGACCGTCATCAACGCCACGGGAGTTATCCTGCACACGAACCTCGGACGCGCCCCGCTGAGCGACGAGAGCGTCGCCGCCGCCGAGGCGGCCGCGCTGGGATACAGCGACCTCGAGTTCAACCTGAAGTCCGGGAAGCGAGGATCGCGCCAGGCGCATATCTCCGAACTTGTATGTTGGGCCACCGGCGCCGAGGCCGCCTTTGTCGTGAACAACAACGCCTCAGCCGTCATGCTTGGACTCGCCTCCATAGCCGCGGGCAAAGAGGTCATCGTGTCCAGAGGCGAGGCGGTGGAGATAGGCGGCGGCTTCAGAATACCGGACGTCCTGAGACAGAGCGGCGCAACCCTAGTGGAGGTGGGAACGACCAACCGCACCTACGCCCGCGACTTCGAGGCCGCCATCAACCATAATACCGGCGCTATCTTGTCCGTCCACGCCTCCAACTTCCGCGTCATGGGGTTCACACACTCCCCCACGACCGCCGAACTAGTGGATGTAGGCGACAGGAACGGCGTCCCCGTGCTGCACGATCTGGGCAGCGGCTGCCTGCTGGACACCCGAACCTACGGACTCGCCCCGGAACCGCGTCCACAGGAGAGCGTCCGCGCCGGAGTCGCGCTCGGCTTCTTCTCCGGCGACAAGCTGCTCGGCGGGCCGCAAGCCGGCGTCATCGCTGGCAAGCGCAGCTATGTGGACATCGTAGCCGCGCACCCGCTCGCCAGAGCCGTAAGGATTGACAAGATGAGCATGGCCGCCCTTTCCGCCACTATGCTCCACTATATACGGGACAACCCGACCGAGAAGATCCCGATCTGGCGCATGATCTCCGCTTCGCTCGACGAACTGGGCGCGCGGGCGTCCGTTTGGAAGGAGAGCGCGGGTCGCTGGGCCGGAATAGTCGAATCCCGGGCCGCCATAGGCGGAGGCAGTCTGCCCGGCGAGACTATACCATCCGTCGCATTGCGCCTCGACTGCGCCGCGCTCGGCCGGAGCGCGGAAGGCGTCCTCGCAAGCCTGAGACAAACCCACGAACCCATAATCGGGCGCATAGAAGACAACGACGTTCTACTGGACCTCAGAACCGTCCTCCCCAATCAGGACGAATCCATCAAATCAGCCCTGAAATCGCTAAATAAAAAATCTCCCCGCGCCGACTCCCATGACTCTATTTGATCACAGAATGGAACGCGACCTCAGCCGGCTCGCCCCCTTAGCCGAACGTATGCGTCCGCGAAATCTGGCGGAGTTCGTCGGACAGGAGCGCATTATCGGGCCGGATACAGTCCTCAGAAGGTCGCTGGACGCCGGACATATCCCCTCGATGGTGCTGTGGGGGCCGCCGGGGACGGGCAAGACCACGCTCGCCCACCTTATCGCCGAATCCGCCAACGCCCACTTCGAGAGGGTGAGCGCCGTAACGTCGGGCGTGGCCGACCTGCGCCGGGTCATGTCTGAGGCGCGGGACAGGCTCGGAATGAACGGTGAGCGAACCATCCTGTTCGTTGATGAAATACACAGGTTCAACAAGGCGCAGCAGGATGTCATACTGCCCCACGTGGAGCGCGGAACTGTGATTCTCATAGGCGCGACCACCGAAAACCCTTCATTCGAGGTCATATCCCCCCTGCTGTCCCGCGCCCGCGTTTACACTCTGCGCCAACTCACTGCCGGTCAGGTTTCGGCTATCCTGGATTTCGCCATGTCCGATTCCGAGCGTGGACTCGCCAGGCTGAAGCCGGCGCTTCGGGACGACGCCAGAGAAGCGCTGATAGCGCTATCCAACGGGGACGCGCGCGCCGCGCTGAACACGCTGGAGTTGGCTGTGAACGGAACTCGCCCGGACAAGAACAGCGCGCGATTGGTCGAACTCGATACGGTCGAGGACGCCATCCAGAGGCGCGCGACACTCTACGACAAGTCCGGAGACCAGCATTACGACACCATATCAGCGTTCATAAAGTCAGTGAGGTCCTCCGACCCCGACGCCTCCGTTTACTGGCTGGCGCGGATGCTCCATTCGGGCGAGGACCCTATGTTCATATCCAGACGGCTCGTGATTCTGGCCGCCGAGGACGTGGGACTCGCCGACCCAAACGCGCTCACCATCGCAGTCTCAGCGCAGCAGGCGGTACACCTCATCGGTATGCCCGAGGGCAGAATTCCGCTGTCCGAAGCCACCGTTTACCTAGCCTCCGCGCCCAAGAGCAACAAGGCGTACATGGCGATAAACGAGGCGATGCGAGACGCCGAACTCACCATGAACGAACCCGTGCCTCTGCATCTCCGAAACGCCGTGACCGGTCTAATGAAGGACATGGACTACGGCAAAGACTACAAGTACGCCCACGATTACGAAGGCGGCTTTACCCCAACCCAGAACCTGCCCGACAACCTCAAGGACAGGCGATATTACAGACCATCCGGTCAGGGATACGAGTCCGAGATTTCGGTCAGGATGCGGCGCCGGTGGGGCGAACGAGAAAGCTAGTAAGCGAGCGCTCTGGCTAATCGCCGCCGCCGGTGGACGCGCTCGTCGCATCCTCGAATTCTTTGGAACTCAGATCAGCCCGCCGCTCCACCTCCGACGCCCTCGGAACGAGCCTGAGCGAGTTCAGCATGACAATGACCGCCCCGACGCCCACCGCGAGCGGCGCGCCGAAAAAAGTCGCAAGCGCGCCGGTGTGGAATCCTGTCATTCCGGTCACTCCCCACAGCATAGCCTGGAAGCTGAGCACTCGACCCCGCATATCGTAAGGCACGCCGGTCTGAAGCATCGTGTTCACCATCGTCTCGTAAACGATGGCCGTGCCGTAGGCCAGAGCCAGCATGGCAAGCGAAAGCGGAACAGAGCGAGAGAAGGAGAAGATCAGCAAAAAGAAGCCATACCCGAACATTCCCACGACCAGAAGAATCCCCTTCTTTCTCGGATTCTCGAACGACGACAGCGCCAGGCTGGTCACCGCCGCGCCCATGCTGCCGGCCGCTAATAAGTTGCCCAGACCGGTCACTCCCATTCCCAGAACGTCCCGCGCCATTACGGGCAACATCGGCTCGTGCGACCAGCCGAACAGTTCGTTTACCAGAATCGCGCCCAGGAGTGTCCTCACCAGCGGCGACTTTATCGAAAAGAGCGCGCCCGCCTTCAGATCTTCTATTGGAGACGACTTTTCGGAACGTTTGCCGCCCGGAGGGTTGACCAGCCAAAGCAGACTCACCGATATCAGGTCGCCCGCGGCCATAACCGCATAAGCCCAGCCCATGCCCACGCCGTCCGCCGCCCTGCCGATTGTCAGCGGAACCACAACGCCCATCACCATCATCGAGGCCACCCTCGCGGCGGTCGCGCTCACAAGCCGCTTTCTGCCCACGATGTCTAGGCTCAACGCCATAAGTCCCGGTATCCTCACCGACGCGGTGATGCCGGACGCTATCGGAAACAGCAGCGCGTGCCACAGTTCAACCGAGTCGCTGAATATAAGAACCGCGATAACCGCCGCGCCTATACCCCTGAACAGGCCCGCCCCCTGCACCGCCCTCACCTTCTTTACACGGTCTATGAACACGCCGCCAATAGGAGAGAAGACGACCATAGTCAGCCCGCCAAGGAACGATGAGATGCCCACCCACAGAGGCGAGTCGGTAATCTGGAGAACCAGCCAGCCGTGCACCGCGAAGTACGCCAGCAGACTTATATCGCCAAACGCCCCGGCTATCCAAAACGTGCGGAATTGTGAATGTCGCAGAAGAAGCAGCATCCGTAACCTCTATTCAAAAGGCGAATAAATCAAGAAAGAGCGGGTCGCCCTCAAGCGAACCCGCCCCTAAGGTCTGTGAGCTTCTCTCAGGCGTTCAGCCGCCGTTCGTGAATACTTCCCGAACGGTTTCCAACGTGTAATCAATATCCGACTCGGTGACGCCGTAGTGGGTGACGTACCGCCAACGCTTCTGGCCGCCGCCGCCCTTCACTCCGCGCCGCACTAGCCGCCGGTGCAACTCGTCCCTGTCCTCTCGCTCCACGTCGAAGAACACCAGGTTGGTCGGAAGCGTGTCCGGCTCGATGCTTATCCCGGGAATCTCCGCCAAGCCATGCGCCAGCTTTCGCGCGTTGGCGTGGTCCTCCGCCAGACGCTCCACCATCGAGTCGAGCGCGACAAGACCCGCCGCCGCGATAACGCCGACCTGTCTCATGCTCCCGCCGACCATCTTGCGCCAGCGGCGCGCCTCCAGAATGTAGTCCTCCGACCCCACGATTATCGAACCTATCGGACAGCTCAGCCCCTTCGACAGACAGAAGGTCACCGAGTCCACATCCTTCACCAATTCGGACACCGGAGCCTCCAGCGCCACCGCCGCGTTGAATATCCTCGCGCCGTCAACATGCACCGGTATCCCGTTCGCGTGAGCGACATCCGCCACGGACTTCATATCGTCCTGAGTCAGCGTCGCGCCGCCGCACATATTCTGCGTGTTCTCAAGACAGACCAACGCGGTTCGGGGCATATGCGGATCGTTCGGACGCACCGCCGACTGTATGTCGTCCAGATCCAGCATCCCGCGGCTATCGTTCGGAATCGTGTGGAACGATACACCCCCAAGCGCCGACGCGCCTCCCGCCTCGCTTCTGAAAATATGCGCCTTGTTGCCCAGAATAATTTCGTCGCCCCTCTGCGCGTGCGAGAGAACAGACACCAGATTCCCCATAGTGCCGCTTGCGACGAACACCGCGGCCTCCTTGCCCAGCCGCTCCGCCGCCTTCGCCTCCAGCGCGTTGAGCGTCGGATCCTCTCCGTAAACATCGTCTCCCAGTTCGGCTTCGTACATCGCCCTCCGCATCTCGGGAGAAGGATGTGTAACCGTGTCGCTACGCAGATCAACTACTCTCATTCGTCATGTCCTCCTCGCGCCCAGTGGCGCGCTCTGTCAACATCGCGGTTCGGACAATTGTACCAACCAAACTTGTCAAACGCCATAGCGCGCCGACCCTCACGCGCCCCCACTTTAGTAGGCAGCCAGTCCGAAATATCTTGCGGCGGGCGCCGGGTCCCAGGATATAACTTCAGACCAAGACGGAGAGATCCCAGCCTATCCCGTGAACCTACCCTACGCATGAATCTCCGGTGAACTCGCATCCCCGATAGGATGAGAAGGTCGCGCGACAGCCGCAATGTCGTGGTCGCCCCGGCCAGAGTCCGCCCATAGCGGCGTTGTTATCCACAAGCGCGATGTGTACGATAAGATTGTCGGCTTTAGCGATAATCTGAAAGCCGACTCAGAAAGAAAACCTGTATGCGGCGAGACCAAGCCCTCAGAATACTATCCTATCACAAGGACGAACTGCGAGAGACTTTCGGCGTCAAGTCCGTCGCCGTCTTCGGCCCCGCCGTCCGCGACAAGGCGAGGCCTGATAACCATGTGGACGCGCGGACAAATATATGAGGCTCTAATCCATGTAAAATGACTATGCCGACTGACGTCTAAGCCTGAACCACATCTAAGTCTCGACAGAGAAGACGCTACAATCCGCGAAATTATTGAATCCATACACACAAGACCCTGACTAGGAGACCGGCGCCAAATGCCCTTCGACAACATAGCGCTCTTCCCATTCACAGCCGGCGTAAACGAGCGTGACCGCCTCGCCATCGGCGGTTGCGACACCGCAGAGCTTGCCGACGAGTTCGGAACCCCGCTCCTCGTCTTCGACGACGCCACCCTGCGCGGTATGTGTCGCGGATTCGTTGATGCCTTCGGCTCCCGCTACCCCAACAGCCGGATACTCTACGCTTCCAAGGCATTCGTCAACGCCGCCATAGCCAGGATAGTCGCCGAGGAGGGGCTCGGACTCGATGTCGTGTCCGGCGGCGAACTGGCCGTAGCGGTCGCCGCCGGCTCTGACATGAGCAAGGTCTATTTCCACGGCAACAACAAAACGCCCCAGGAACTCGAATACGCCCTCGATGTCGGTTGTGGACGCATAGTGGTGGACAGCTTCTACGAACTCGACCTGCTGAACGACCTCGCCGCCCGGCGCGGCGTCACACAGCCAATCCTGCTCAGACTCTCCCCCAGCGTTGACCCTCACACCCATATCCACACCACCACCGGCATACTCGACAGCAAATTCGGCTTCTCCATAGAAACAGGCGACTCCACGCACGCCATCCGACAGGCGCTCGACGCCTCCAACCTCGACCTGACCGGACTACACTTCCATCTCGGCTCGCCCATATTCGAGCTCGAGCCGTACGCTATCGCGATTGACGCCGTTCTAAGCTACCTCGCCCAGTTTATAGACGAGGGTTTGAATATGCGCGAATTCAGTCCGGGCGGCGGATTCGCCATCGGCTACGTCCGAGACCAACTGCCGCCCGCCATAGAAGACTACGCCGACGTGATAACCGCCGCCTTCACCCGCCGTTGCGAAGATCTCGGCTTCGGACAGCCCACCCTGCTCCTCGAACCCGGACGCTCCATCGTCGGACGCGCCGGAGTCGCCCTCTACACTGTGGGCGCGATCAAGCGGATCCCAACCGTCCGCAAGTACGTCTCCGTGGACGGCGGAATGGGCGATAACATAAGGCCCGCTCTCTACGGCTCCGAATACGAGGCCGTCTTGGCCTCCCGGATGTCCGCCCAGCCGAGCGAACTGGTCACCCTGGCGGGCAAATACTGCGAGTCCGGCGACGTGCTGGTGCGAGATATACAGATGCCGCTTCTGGAGTCCGGCGACATCATAGCCATACCCTCGTCGGGGGCGTACGCCCCGTCCATGGCCAGCAACTACAACCTAAATGGACGTCCGGCCATAGTCGTTGCAGCCGACGGCGACGCGCGCCTCATCCGTCGCCGCGAGTCCTTCGAGGACATGATGGCTCTGGACGTGATATAGGCGGGATCATTCGATTATCCTAACCTGCGCTCTCTTCCCATAGACGCCATATCTCGGGGCTGGGTACGGACAGGCGCGGCTCGGGGCTGGCAGGCCTGATTCGCAGCGGGCGGATTGCCGCTTGCGCGGGGATAACCGACATTATGCAAGAGTCTCACCGGGCGAAGGTCTTCCGGAGTCTTTTTACCTCGAACGTCTGAACACGTGACTGCGGGCCGCTCTTGCCTCGGCGGCCTCTTTGACTGAGGCCAGATGCTTTCGGATCACCCGGTGGTACATGGGCCTAGTATATATGATACCGCCAAACCAGCCGAAGAACGGGAACGCGCTCCATATGAAGCTGCCGTTGTGCGCCATCAGGGTCTGACCGTCTCGCGTCTCCTCGAATGTGAACTCCTCCTCCGAGAAGCGAAGCGGACCTTTGAGGTGGCGGAACGTTATCCTCTCAGATGGATAGAGCGTTACTTCCTCCAGCGTAGTATAGGTGAACAGGCCGGCCTTTGTCCTGAACTCCACTATCTTCTTGTCGCCGTCCTCGGAGACCAGCTTTGAGGATTCGGTATCGTCGCCCGCTATCCTGCCCCGCCGAAAGGAAGTCAGCATCTGGAAAACCAACTCGCGCGGGGCGTCTATGGCGACACTGTGGGGACTCAGTTTGATTGGTTTCGACAATCGCTCTTCACCCGGCGCGTTTGACGGCTGAGGCAAACGCTCTTATCTTCTCGGCGTCCTTGACGCCGCCAGTCTCGACTCCGCTGGATACGTCAACGCCCCAGGGCGCGGCGATTCTTATCGCTTCGGCTACATTCTGCGGGTGAAGGCCGCCCGCGACCAGCACAGCATGATCGGGGGCCACCTCGCGGGCGATATTCCAGTCGAAGGTTTTACCCGTGCCTCCAAGCGCGCCGGGCTGGTGTTTGTCCAATAAAGCCATGTGTCCGGCGTCCAAGGCCTCCGCGACCTGTCGGGTTGCGGCGGACACGGCGTCGGAACGCCACAGGTCCTCGCGAACCTTTACCTGCCTGATTACCGGGACGGCCAGGTCGTTCCAGAATTCGGGCGGCTCGTCTCCACATAGCTGTGCGTAATCCAGGCCGCACCGATGCGCGACGCCGTTGACGAACTCGGCAGTCTGGTTGGCGAACAGTCCGACAATCTTGGGCATAGCGTCCCCGTCGAACGACATACGAAACTCGGATATGACTTCATCGCCCTCCGAGGGTTCGAGTTGCCGACGAACGCCTTCCACGAAATTGAACCCGAGAAAGTCCGCGCCCGATTCAGCCGCGACAAGCGAGTTCGGCGCGTCGCGCAGACCGCATATCTTGAATCTCGTCATATTAGACTCCTCAGTTTCGCGCCGGGGTCCGGGGCGGAAACAAGCGCGTCGCCTATCAGCGCCCCCGACGCTCCCATACTTCTGACACGTTCTAGGTCTTCTCTCGTTCTAAGTCCGCTCTCGCTGATGAGAACACGCCCGGGCGGTGCTTTATGGGCCAGATTGTCGGTGACGTCGAGTGTAGTGTGGAACGTTCGCAGGTCGCGGTTGTTGATTCCTATAATCCGCGCGCCAATCTCGATTGCGATATCCATTTCGGCTTCGTCATGCACTTCCACCAAGCACTGCATGCCATAGCCTTCGGCTATGTCTTTCAGGTTAGTCAGCGTTTCCACGTCCAGCATCGAGACGATGAGCAGTATGGCGTCGGCGCCGTATGCGCGCGCTTCGTGTACTTGGTAAGGATCGAAGATGAATTCCTTTCGGAGTACGGGTACGAAGTGTGTATGCGCCACCGCCCCGGCGGTCTCCATATCCTCCAAGCTGCCCTGGAAATGATCTTTGTTGGTAAGGACGGATATGGCCGCCGCGCCGTTCTTCACGTACTCGTTAGCCAGCCACGCCGGATTCAGATTCTCTCTCAATATCCCCCTGGATGGAGACGCCCTCTTCACTTCCGCTATTATCTTGATGTCGCTTCCGCTCAGCCTCGAAGCGAAGTCCAGCGGCTCCGGCTGCCACTCGATTCTGGACAGCAGAGTATCGAGCGGAGCGTCGTTCTTGAGCCGTTCCACTTCCGCTCTCTTGACCTTGACTATCTGCTTCAGAATGTCCGGGGAATCCGTTCTCACAACCATAGGGCAATTTTCTTTCAGACTTCGCTCATGGGAAACACTGACGATTGCATTCTATCAAAACCCGTCTCGGATAAGACCGCTTACGCTTGGCAGAACCGCCACACTCGGATAGTCCATGAAGGTATTCAAGGAGGTTGTGCCTGAGGCAACTCCGACGAACGGCATTCCGGCCGACTGAGACGCGCCCGCGTCAACGTGGCTGTCGCCCACATACACGCAATCCCCGACTTCAACTCCAAGTTGGCGGGCAGCCTCGCGCAGACCCTCCGGGTCGGGTTTGTGGCGGGTAACGTCCTCACCGCCGATTATGACATCCAGACAATCCAAAAGCCCGTCCCTATCCATCATAAACTCTATACGGTAGCGGTACTTGGTCGAGACTATGCCCACGAGATAATCGAGCCTATCCAGCGCCGGAATCACTATCCCCGCGCCCGGATACAGACGCGTGCCATCCGCCATCACTTCGTCGGCTTTCTCAGTGAAGTACTTGAAGAACTCCTCCCCTTTTGGTCTGTACTCCTCGCCTACTAATGCGACGAGAGCTTCGGGTATATACAACCCGACTGTCTTTAGAATCTCCTCCGGCGGCGATTCGGGAAGCCCAATCCGGGTCAGCGCGTGGTTGATACAGGCGATTATCCCCACCGACGAGTCCGCTAGGGTGAAGTCAAAGTCGAAAAGGACGGCTCTAGAGTCTCGGACGGCGGGATGGACCTGGCTTCTCTTGTTGAGGATGTTTGACATTTCGCCTATGCTTTATCAGCCTTCGCCCAAGTCCGACCCCAGACCAACCGCAGGCGCTGTTTCCCGTCTCCCCCAATCGCGCCAAGAGCGGAACGTTTTTCATCAAGTAGAGGAATGGCGCATCTGCCCATCGGCTTTCACTCCAGCGACCGGCTCAGTTCCACGAGCGCGTTCATTCTGGACTCCGCCTCGCCGCTGTCAATCGAGCGCGCGGCGATATGAATGGCGGCGGACAGCGTGTCGGCGCTCCCGGCGGCCACCAGCGCGGCGGCGGCGTTCAGCAGAACCGCCATGCGCGCAGAGCCGGGCTCTCCGGAGAGGACAGAGCGGGCGATTCGAGCGCTGTCCTCGGGGCTTTCAGCGCGGATGGAGTCGGCGTCGGACAGCGCGAAGCCCAGTTCGGCGGGCGAGAACTCGTAGCTGGAAACCTCGCCATCCTCAAGCTGCCAGATAGTAGAAGGCCCGGCGATGGTCAGTTCGTCCATGCCGTCCGAGCCGTGTACAACCAGCGCCTTCTCGCTGCCAAGCTGTCCAAGAACTCGCGCCATGCGCTCAGCGATGGATGGGTCGGCGACACCGATCAGCTGACGCGAAGCGTTCGCCGGGTTGGTCAGCGGACCGAGAATGTTGAAGACTGTCCTTATAGCTATCTCGCGCCTTGGACCGGCGGCGAAGCGCATAGACGGGTGGAAGCTCTGCGCGAACATGAAGCCGAAGCCCACTTCGTCTATGCACTTTCCCACCGATTCCGCTGTCAGGTCTATCTTGACTCCGAGCGCCTCCAGAACGTCCGCGGAGCCTGTGGAACCGGACATGGAACGATTGCCGTGCTTGGCGACCTTCTCCCCCACGCCCGCCACGACAAAAGCGGCCGTGGTGGATATGTTGAAACTGCCGGAGCTGTCTCCGCCGGTGCCGCAGGTGTCAACAACCCTACCCATCGCATTGACGCGAAGAGACTTCTCGCGCATTACGCGCGCCATGCCGGCTATCTCCTCAACAGTCTCACCCTTGATTCTGAGCGCGGTCACGAGCGCGCCGAACTGCGCGGGCGTCGCCTCTCCGCTCATTATCTGGTCCATCGCGGCCGCGGCCTGGTCGGCGCTCAGGGATTGGCCTCCCACAACCGCTTGTATCGCGTCTTGTATCATCACTCTCCTCCACGCGCTTTGACAGGAGCGTCCAGAAAATTCTTCAGCAGATCTTTCCCGACCTTAGTCATTATGGACTCAGGATGAAACTGTATCCCCTCAATGGGATATTTCTTATGACGAACTCCCATTATTAGGCCATTGTCCGTCCACGCGGTGATCTGCAACTCATCAGGCAGGTCGTCTCGGTAAACGGCAAGCGAGTGATATCTTATCGCCTCAAACGGGTTGGGTAGGCCGCTGAAAACGCCTTCGCCCGTGTGGTGTATGAGGGACATCTTGCCGTGCATTATCTCGCCCGCGCCGCCGACAGTCCCGCCGAAGGCGTACCCGACGCACTGGTGACCGAGGCATACGCCTAAAGTGGGCGCGCTTGGCCCGAAGCGCCGCAGCGCGTCGTTGGAGACGCCCGCCTCCGCAGGTGTGCATGGGCCCGGTGATATAACTATGCGCTCGGGCGACATATCCTCTATCTGTTCAAGCGTTATCTTGTCGTTGCGAACCACCTGCACGTCCGCGCCGAGTTCGCACAGGTACTGGTAAAGGTTGTATGTGAAGCTGTCGTAATTGTCTATCAAGAGAATCATGGCCGCGCTCCCAGGGTATCCCGCGTCGGGCTATATGCCTATTTCCCGCTCCGCTTGGTCTATCGCTTTGAATATAGCAGACGCCTTGTGCATCGTCTCCATGTACTCGTCTTCGGGGTTGGAGTCGTAAACGATTCCGCCGCCCGCCTGTACATGGGCTATCCCGTCCTTGACGACAAGGGTTCGGATAGCGATTGCGGTGTCCATGTTGCCCGAGAAATCAAAGTAGCCGACCGCGCCCGCGTAAACGCTGCGGCGATCAGGCTCCAGTTCGGCTATTATCTCCATCGCGCGTATCTTGGGCGCGCCGGATACTGTGCCGGCCGGGAAGCAGGCCCTCAGGGCATCGTAGTTGGAGTAGCGCTCCTGGAGTTGTCCGGTTACGTGCGACACCAAGTGTATAACATGCGAATAGCGTTCTATGTCCAGTATCTGGGTCACTTCCACTGTGCCGGGCTTGGACACGCGCCCAACATCATTGCGGCCAAGATCAAGAAGCATTATGTGTTCAGCGCGCTCTTTCTCGTCTGTTCGCAGTTCCTGTTCAAGTTCCAGATCCTCGGCCTCGTTCCGGCCGCGGCGCCTCGTTCCGGCTATGGGATGCACCGCGACCTTGCCGTCAACCACCTGCACCAACAGTTCGGGCGAGGCGCCCACTATCTGGAAGTCGCCCATGTCCAGATAGTACATATACGGCGACGGATTCACCGCGCGCAGGGATCGGTATATCTGGAACGGGTGCGCCGAGGTCGGGCGCGACATACGCTGCGCGACTACCGTCTGTATCACGTCCCCCGCGACGATGTACTCGCGGGTCTTGTTAACCATGTCTTCATAGCGCTCGCGGGTCATGTTGAACTCGATATCCGCGTCAGTCCGCATATCCAAGTTTGGTTCGGGGATGTTCGGGAAAGACTTCAGCCTGCGCGCAACCTCCTCGATTCTGGCGATAGCCTCCTCATAAGCGCTCTTGACGTCTCCGGTCAGGCGCGCGTGGCTAACGACCTTGATCTTGTGACGCAAGTGGTCGAAGACGAGATACGTCGTTGACAGCATGAATATGGATTCAGGAAGCGCGAGAGGGTCAGCATCCGGCGTGGGAAGTTCCTCAAAGTAGCGCACCGCGTCGTATGCGATATAGCCTACCGCTCCGCCATTGAACTTATCTAGATAGTCAACATCCGCCAGCTTATATTCGGAAAGCATTTCTTCAACCGGCTTCAGCGGATCTATCGCGTCAAGTTTCTCGCCCGCGCCGGTCTTGATTATCTTCTGCGGGTCTGTGCCGATGAAGCTGTATCGCGCCATTCTTTCGCCGCCTTCAACGCTCTCCAGCAGGTACGAATACGGCCCTTTGGCGACTTTCAGGTACGCAGACACTGGGGTTTCCAGGTCCGCGTTTATCTCCCGATATACGGGCACAAGATTGGCCTTGCCCTCATAGGACGCGACCTGTTCCAGCGATGGATAGTACATTTCGCGTCTCCTTATCCGGGCAGGACGAATCCCACCCTATCTTTCATCTCTTCTAATTTAGGCTCGGACACGCTTCGCGCCTGATCAGCCCCGATGGCGAGCAGGCGGTCCAGCTCGGCGACGTCATCTATCAGTTCGTAGTACCGTTCCCTGATGGGCCTGAGTTCCTCTATGACCACCTCGGCGACACGGCGTTTCAGGTCTCCATACCCTCGCGCGTCGGCGAAGTCGCGCTCCACTTCAGGTTCGGTCTTGTTGACAATGACTTTGTATATTCCCAGCAGATTGTTCACACCCGCCTTTTCAGGGTCTTCGCTGAAGATTATTTCGTTTCCGGAGTCGGTCACCGCGCGCATAATTGAGCGCTGAATCTCCTTCGGGTCGTCGAGAAGACGCACCGCGTGGCCCCGAATGTGGGAGTGGCTCTTGGACATCTTGACATTCGGATCGTTCAACCCCATGACGCGACCGCCGATCTCCGGTATCACCGCCTCCGGCATGACGAACGTTTCCCCGAACAGTCGGTTGAACCTACCCGCTATATCCCGTGTCAACTCGACGTGCTGGCGCTGGTCGTCGCCGACCGGCACCTCGTTCGCGCTATACAGCAGGATGTCCCCGGCCATAAGCACGGGGTAGTCCAGAAGGCCGGTCGAAACGCTCTCCCGCCCCAACGACTTGTCTTTGTACTGAGTCATTCTTTCCAGCCAGCTTACGGGGGTGACGCAGTTGAGGAGCCAGCAGCCCTCGGCGTGCGCGGTCACGTGGCTCTGGACGAACAGAGCGCTCTTGTCAGAGTCAATGCCGCAGGCGAAGAGTATGGCCGCGAGTTCGCGCGTCTGCCGACGCAGGTCGTCCGGATCAAAGTCAACAGTGATAGCGTGCAGGTCAACGATGCAGAAGAAATTCTCTTTCTCGTCCTGGTTTTCGACCCACTGCTTGAAGGCGCCGATGTAATTGCCAAGCTGCGGGTCGCCGCTCGGCTGAACGCCGCTGAAAACCCGCCTTCGGGTCGCGGCATTCGTAGATAGTTCCACTGTTTCCGTCAGTTGAGCAGTCATTAGTAGTTCCCCTGTGAATGGGCGGCAAAGGCCCGTTTGTTCCACTACGCGAGTGTTCTCAACGGATTCATTCCACAACGGTCGGCGGACTATTTTGCTCACGCCTTCACCTCCAACGGGAAACTCTGCCAACAAAAAAACCCGACCCACATAGGGACGGGTATGGTGTATCCGTGGCGCCACCCTAATTCGCCGTGAGACGCTTAACGCGCTCAACAGCCTCATTGTCAGGCACGGAGGTATGACGACCTCGATGCCCCGGGCCTCGGTAACGGCGCCCTCGCCGGCCAAGCCTACTACCGCGTTCGCGGATTCGGTTGGCGGCTCCCAGGTCCATTCGGCTACCGCGCAAGCGCCGGGCTTTCACCTGTCCCCGGCTCTCTGCCGCTCCGCCTGACAGCGTACTAATCCTGATCTCAGCCTTTGAATCTAAACTGTGCGAGAGAGTATAGATACGCTTCTTCCCAAGTGTCAAGAGCGTGGAAAGGCAGGTATTCTCATATTTCAGTGATATTGAGTTTAAGCATCCGCAAGAACACCAGCGACAACAGATGCTCCAACATCTTTACGCTCTTGGAGTAGCCCTTCGTCCTGCGCGCCAGTCGGTTCAACTTCCCCCTCAACACCGAGTGCAGTCCCTCATTCCAGTTCACTGCGCCGTACTTCCCCACCTTGTGCCGGTTTCTGGGCAGCCACTGGTACACGCCGTAAGCGTCCGTCTCGTAGACGCGCGCGTCCGGCAGTCGTTCCAACAACCTCAACAAAGGCTTCTCACTGCGGTCTCCTACCTCAAAGTCCATCCAACGCGTCCCCTCCGGCTCTTCCACCACTGCTGTCCATACCCACAGGTCGTTGCGCCTTTCACCACGCCTAACCCACAAGTATGTCCACATCTCGTCGAACGCTATGACACCGGCTCGGATTACGCCTAAACGACCGCTTGTCCGCCTTTCAGTAAGTTCATGCAGCCTCTGCCGCGCCTGAACCCCCTTTTTTTCACCCACCCACTCACCGTAGGCACGCTTGCGCCCACCACTCGCGCAGCGGCCGACAAGCTCATCCCCTCAATGCACATCTCCACTGCCTGTTCCTTGACCCGCTCACTGAAGTGATGGCGCTTGGCGCCAGCCGAATGCTTGCGGTTACACTCTCCGCACTTGTAAATCTGCTCTCCGCGTGTATGCCCATCCTTGCGTATCCAGTTGGAGCCGCAATGCGGACAGCGCACATCATGGCGATATGAGCGTTGCCGCGCCATCTTCACCCTCCTGTCTGAGACTATTCGACAAGTATATATTATTTACACTGAAATCTAACAATACCGAAAGGCAGACCGTCGCTCTGAACTAATTGTTAAACTCTTGGTGTTGAAGTGTAGATTTTGACTCCATGAAGAGGTTTCTGAAGAGCTTCTTGCCGATGTTAGGAGGGAGATATGGCTTACTACGCTGAATTTTCTATCAGTCGAATCGGGGAATCCACGCTCAGTCCGACAGACCGCGCAATCCTGCTGTCCGAAGTCAGAGATTACCTGGTGGAAAAGGTTCAAGACAGCGACTCGCGCGCCGATGTGGAATCCGACGTGGCGGATGATCGCGCCCACGCCAAAATAGACGCTGAGAGGCGCCTGAACGACAAGCTCTGGCGTCTAAGCGTCCGGCTCTATTCAAATGACGACCAACTTCGCGCGGAAGTGTTCTTCGGCGTCGCCCTGGAAGATGAAATTTCGTCTAGCTCCGCGCCTATGTTCATGCGAGACTTGGTCGAGCGATACGACTGTCGAGTCGGTCCGCACAGGCTGGGAGCGGCGGCTCCAGAGGAAGACGATTTGGAGACGCTCCTGTTCAACCCCGAACGCAAGCTGCCTGTTCTAATGGTGAGCAGGGACAACAGCGGCGATTTGCCCTACGGCGGGATAGAGAGGCTGTCAGAGCAGTTGCTGGGAATGGCGCAAGTTGTCGAGGCGGCGGCGCGAGGTCGTTACAGAAGGGAATGGGGTTACCAGTTCGACGTCCGCAACGGAGCTGCCAGAATCATCTGGCCTGACGCAAGACCCCACTTCTTGGGAGGCGGGAGGGGAGGTTTCTATATGCCCGGACGGACGGACTTTACATCCGATGTGGTGAACGACCTCTACGAGAACTCGTCGCCGGAATCGTTCGACCGCGAGTTTGTAGCCGTATATGTCGCTTGTATGCGGTTTAGGAACGAACAACTCCGAAGCCACGTTGAGATAGACGAGCCCAGAGAACTTAAACGGCTTCGGCGGAGCGTGAGGAAGGCGGAAAGAGAACAGGGACGGCTTGAACGCTCTCTAGCCACTGAACAGGCCGAACGAATACGAGCCGAGAATCTGAGGGACACGGCTCTGAGAGACGTGGAGAGATTGGGAGAAGAACTCGGAAGGGTTTCAAAGTCGGACGAAATCGCGAGGGCGCGCGAGGAGGCGCGCGATCTCAGACACGAAAAGGACGAGTTAGCCGGCAGGTTAGCCAAGCGAGAGGACACCATCCGCAGGCTGAACAATCAACTTCAAGACTACCGCCAGAAGGAGCGAGCCGCGCGGAACGGGAGAAACGGGTTCGATTCGCTCATCGGCGACCCGTCGGAGAATCCGGGTCAACTGTCTCTCGTTGGACACGGATTGAACATAATGCGCGATCCGGTTCGGAAGTTCATCATAGAAAGGCTTACCCTCAAATACAGAGGGGCGATGGGAGTCCGGTCAGCCCTCGATAGGCTCAGCGTGGTCATGGAACGAGCGACGAATCTTGAATCCGTCCTGGACTTCGGCAACTTCAGCCATGTGGTATCGAGTCATCCGGAATGTTTCGGAGCGAATGCCTATACGCTGTCGGATAAGTTGAGGAAGATACAGTCAGCCCGCAATCGAACAATTCACCCGGACTTCAAAGAGAATACGGCTACGCAAAGATCCGCGGCGCTATTGACCGACATCTCCACTGTTTTGAACATGGTCGGGGCTTCGGAAGAGTCGCAACGGGTAAGGGAATTGAAGAGCGCGCTGTGACCCGATGGCGCCAGCTACGCCACAGCGGCGCGGGAGTCTGACAGCATACATCCGCGACATGATACAATGCGGCCAGATATAATCCGGCGACAAGCCTAGAATGCCCGAAGACATGAACAATACTCAAACCTCGTACAACCCCATGATCCGCGATATGCCCGCGGACATGAGGCCGCGAGAGAGGCTCATCGGACTCGGAGCCGGCGCGCTTTCCACCACCGAACTCATAGCTATACTGCTCCGCGCGGGCGTCAGAGGCGAAAACGTCATAACCATGTCCGGCAAATTGCTCGCAAGGGTTGGCGGACTCTCCGGCCTTCCCGACGCCTCAATAGGCGATATGTGCGAACTTCACGGAATAAGCGAGGCCAAGGCGTGCCAGGTTGTGGCCGCGGTGGAACTCGGAAAGCGCGCCGCGAGCATGAATCCCGAACACCGTCCGTCCATAGGCTCTCCGGACGACGTGAACAACATAGTCGGCCCCGAAATGTCGCAGTTGACCCAGGAGCGGTTGCGCGTCCTGCTGCTCAACACCAAGAACCGCGTCATGTCAATCAGGGACGTGTACCAAGGGACGGTGAACTCCGCGTCCATAAGGGTCGCGGAGATATTGCGGCCGGCGGTCCGCGAGAACTGCCCCTCCATAATAGTCGTCCACAACCACCCGTCCGGAGACCCAACCCCAAGCCCGGAAGACATACTGGTAACCAGACGGCTGAGCCAGAGCGCGGAAATGATGGACATCGAACTGCTGGACCACATCGTGATAGGACAACAGAGTTTCGTCAGCATGAAACAGAGGAATCTAGGCTTCTAACCCGGCAAGGAGGCGAACATGGAAGGTGAATTGGGAGACGTGGGAACGAAGTTCCTGTGGGAGGACGATCACGTAAAGACATGGGACCTGGCGCTTGAGCCGGGCCAGTCCAGCGACTGGCACAGGCACACGATGCCCTACGTGTTCACCGTAACCAGAGCCGGCAGGCTGAAGACCGAGTACGAAGACGGCTCGGTCTCGGTAAGCGATCTCGCGCTAGGCCAGGTGGTTCAGGGACATCACGGATCGGTACATAGGGTAAGCAACGTAGGTGACGCGCCGTACAGCAACTCCATCGTGGAGATAAAGCGAAAGTAGGAGGAAAAGACAATGCCAAGAGGGAACGAACCACTGGGCGATATCGCCACTCACGCGCTTTTCGAGAACGACAACGTGAAGATCTGGAACCTGATAGTCAACCCCGGCGAGGCCAGTGACTGGCATATGCACGAGCGGGACTACGTCACAATCGTCGTGGAAGGCGCCGGCCTGACCGTCGAGTACGATGACGGCGCGTCCGAGAACAGTCCGTCCGGCCCCGGCGCATGGCGATACCATGGACAGCACAAGATTCACCGCGTAGTCAATAACACGGACACTCGCTACGTGAACGTGCTGGTCGAATTGAAGAAATAGGCGGTCGGCTGCAAATGAAGATTCTGATAATGGCAGCCGGCGCGGTCGGCGGATACTACGGAAGCCTGCTGGCGCGCGCCGACAACGACGTCGTTTTCGTCGCCCGACGCGACAACCTCGAAGCGATCAGAAAACATGGACTCAGAGTCAACAGCGTGAACTCCGGCAACTTCACGCTTCGCGCCAAAGCCGTTGATTCGCTCGACGGCGGCTGGACAGCCGACCTCACGCTGTTCTGCGTCAAGAGCTACCAGAACGCGCCGGCCATCGAGACAATAGCGCCCGCCATAGGCGACGACACAACCATCCTAACGCTTCAGAACGGCATCGGCTCAGGCTCCGACCTCTCCGCCGCCTTCGGCGCGGATAAAGTCCTGCTTGGAGCGGCCTACGTAGATGCCTCTCATCCTAAACCGGGAGTGTTCGCCGAGTTGGGCGGGACCTGCCGCATACTATTCGCCGAACAGGACGGTCGTCCTTCGGCGCGCTGCTCGGAAACGCTCGCCGCGCTGCAATCCGCCGGAATCGAGTCCGAAATAGCCGACGACATAGATGTCGCGCTATGGAACAAGCTGGTTTACATCTGCGGATTGAGCGGCATGACCTGCATCACGCGCTCTTCCTTCAAGGAAGTCATGGAGACGCCCCAGACCGCCGACCTGACGCTCAGCGTCATGGAAGAGGCGGCGGCGGTGGGCAGGGCTTCGAGCGTGAACCTGGCGGACAACATTGCGGAGACGACTATGGTCCACCTATACGAAGAGAGGGACGGCCTAGTCTCTTCGATGCACTCCGACCTCAACGCGGGCAGGCCCCTCGAACTTGCCAACCTGAACGGAAAAGTATCCGAACTGGGACGCGAGCTAGGAACGCCCACTCCCCTCAACGACTTCATCACAGCCTGTCTGACTCCCGCCCACAACAGAGCCGTATCCGGCGGCTGAAAGCATATCCACGCAACCCGCGACACCGGAAGGACCCAAACTTGGAATACACATACAACCCGGATGACATAGAACGCAGAGAACTCGCCCCCGGTGTCTTTCTCAGGACGATGTGGGGTGAGAAGATAATGATGAGCCTGGTCGAAATATCGGCGAACTCAGAGGTCCCAATGCACAAACACCCCCACGAGCAGGCCGGAATCGTATTGGAGGGCGAGTTCGACTTCACGATTGGCGGGGTGACCTCGCGGGTAAAGAAGGGCGAGACCTACGTAATCCCGGGCGGCGTCGAACATTACGTGAAGGCAACCGACAAACCGGCCGTCGCCTTGGACATATTCAGTCCGCCGCGCGAAGACTACAAGCGCTAGTCCCGCCCCGAGATAAAGAAAAAGGCGTTCAAATGAACGCCCACTTGCTTTTCAGATATGGAAATTCCTACGTGCCGTAGCGAGCATCGGCCACCGGGTCGCTGTACTCGACGCCCTTGGTGGACCAGAACACGGCGGCGATGTCATCTACGGCGGCAACCAGAGACTCGGCGTTATCCATGCTGACGGTCTGCTTGCACTGGCTCGCCAGCTTGAGCGCCGCGTTGAACTTGGCGGCGATTTCGTTGGCGTCCGTGCCGGGCCAAGTGTAGTCAGCCCACAGAACGCGCAGCTCGTGTTTGCAGAGTTCGGCGTGCTCTTCCTTTACCGTGATATAGCGGGATAGGGTATTCGCGGAAGCGGCGTCGCCGGCATCCTCCAAGGACTCTATCCGAAGTACCATCTTCTGCACGGTTTGAGCGGCTATTTTGGCCGAAATAGGGTCATAGATTCCGCATGGGATGTCGCAGTGCGCGCTGGCTTCCCGCACGCGAACTAGTCTTGCAAGGGCAGACGTGATTGTCATATCCTGCATTCTCCTTTCAGAAAGCTGAGGGTTGTCCGTTACGCCTATGAAGATACAAAAATAAGCGTGGTCGCGCAACCCCTGCCGTCTCGTTCACTGTATCCCCGCTAGAAACTCACGCGCGTCCGCGTTGAAACGCGCCGGAAACGAGCGGTGCACTCCATGGCCAACTCCGTCGTAAACCTCCAGCCTGGAGTTAGGGATAATCTCCAGCGCGCGAAGACCATGTTCCGCTGGAAAGTACAGGTCCCTCGACCCCCATATCATAAGCGTCTCACAGGCAAGAGAGCCGAATCCCGCCGTCTCGCTTTCGATAATGGGGAAATCGAGTCTTGGATACGGAGACTTCAGTCCGAGAAGCCTGGACACCCACCAGCGGGCCATGCTGAACATCCTGCCCGGCCGGGACACTTCTCCAAACCCCATCGGCGCTTCTAGAATCAGAGCGCTCACCCTTTCAGGATGCCTGCGCGCCACCTCCAGGCACACCCGACCGCCCATCGAATGACCCACCAGCGCCGCCCTCTCGATTCCCACGGCGTCCATGAACCCCGCCAGAAAGTCCGCCATGTACTCCGGAGTATAGGCAAAATCCCCTCTAGGCGCGTCCCCGAAGCCTATCAGGTCCGGAGCGACGACTCTGCTACGCGGAGACAACGCGGACATAACCTGCGTCCAAGTCTTCCGGTTCGAGCCCGCGCCATGCGCCAGCAGTACGCGCCTATCCGAATCGCCCGCCGCAAGGTAAGGGATGCTGTCGCCCGCGACCTGCGCCCACTGCTCTACAATCTCCGAGCTCGGAGACTATGCTAACGTCTTTTGTAAAATTGGTGGAGGACATCTCTTTGCTTTCTCCGATATTCCGGCCAACACTGTTTATAGTGAGGGGAACGAGTATGGAACCCACACTTTGCGATGGAGACCTATTGCTCGTAACGCGGTCTCCCCGCTCGCCGCGCAGGGGAAGGATTGCGGTCATACAAATGCCCCCCGACAACGCGCCGCGCTGGCAGGTCAAGCGTCTGGTCGGTATGCCCGGCGAACGAATCGCGTTCAAGGACGGGCTTCTATTCATCAACGAAACTCGACATACTGAGCCATACCTCGGCGGTCTGCCCGCCAATCCGAGCCTGAGCGAGACGGCCTTCGACATCGGCGACAACCGCTACTTCGTTATGGGCGACAACCGCGCCCACAGCGCAGACAGCAGAACCCTCGGCCCTATCTGCGCGGACAGCATAGTCGGACTTGTGACCGCGAGACTATGGCCGCCTTTCAGGTAAGCCAAATGCAGGGCTGAGCAACCCTCCCAAGACCCGTTCTGAAGAAACTCATCCCCACCAGGGGAAGGAGGCTCTATCCGCGCGCCACTCGCTCCCTATAAAAGTTCTGCGACAGTCTCTCTTACGCTACCTCTCCCCTAATGCCCGTCGCGGGACAATTCGCCTTCCGGCTCCATAGTCGCGGACACGTTGTCAGCGTCATCTCCATGCAAACCTCTTTCCCCAAGACGCCCTATCGGAATTGCCGGAAGAGTCGTAATCTGCACTCCAGCGGTAACTCCCAAGCGAAGGGAGAATTGAGCCACTGACTCATTGTCCGGCGCCGATACTATCCCAATAAAGTCGTAATCCCCCAGAACCGCGTACAGTCCCAAAACACCGGTATCCGGCACGTCTATATTGTGAGCCGAAGCGAGCATACTCTCCGGGTCGGCAATCATCTTTCGCCGGCCCCTCTGGGTCATTTTCATAAGCAGAATGTATGTCGCCATAAAGAAGCACCTCGATATTATAGTCGCTCGGCTAGGAGCCACTCAGCCACTTCTTTGGCGTGGTAGCTGAGAATGACATCCGCGCCCGCCCGTTTGATTCCGGTAAGGATCTCCATCGTTATGCGCCTGCCGTCAATCCACTCGTTTTCCGCGGCCGCCTTGACCATCGCGTACTCGCCGCTTACATTATAAGCCGCAATCGGAGCCGCGAACTTCTCCCTAGCCGTTCTCAAGACATCCAAATAGGCCAGCGCGGGCTTGACCATAACCATATCCGCGCCCTCCTCGATATCCATCGCTATCTCACGCATCGCCTCTCTGACATTAGGCGGGTCCATCTGGTATCCGGTCCTATCCCCGAACTGTGGAGTAGAGTCCGCGGCCACCCGAAAAGGCCCATAGAAACCCGAAGCGTACTTAGCCGAGTAGGCCATGATGGGCACATCGGAGAAATCAGATTCATCCAACGCCTCCCGAATCGCCGCAACCTGTCCGTCCATCATAGCGGACGGCGCAACCATATCGGCTCCGACTTCCGCCTGACACACCGCCATCTGTCCCAGAAGATCCAGCGTCGCGTCATTATCAACCCTATCTCCGTCCAGGACTCCGCAATGCCCATGACTTGTGAACTCACAGAGACACACGTCACCTATCACGGTCATCTCCGGCACAGTCTGCTTTATCGCCTCAATAGCCCCCTGGATTATTCCGGTGGGGCTATACGCGTCGCTGCCCAGCTCATCCTTGTGCGCCGGTATCCCAAACAGCATAACCGAGCGTATTCCGAGTTCGTACACCTTTCCTATCTCATGCACCAAGTGATCCAAGGACATCTGGTAGATGCCCGGCATGGGAGGAATCTCCACTTTGGTATCCCTGCCATGAACAACGAACATAGGATATATAAAGTCAGAGGCGGAAAGGCGTGTCTCGCGGACCATTCCCCTCAGACCGGGATTGTCTCTCAAGCGGCGCATTCTGGAAGTCGGAAATCCGGTCACAGCAGCCTCCTTCACTTTCTGGAAAAATGTTCTATCAGCGAATCCGCCAAACTGTCTATGGCGACTACCCTAGCAACTATATCAACTTTCAACCCGTGCCTACCAGCGGCCGCGGCGGTCGCCGGACCAATGCACGCGATAGCGATTCCCGACAGGGAGGAAGCGTCATCGTCAAGAAACCTGAGCAGGTTGGCGACAGTGGATGAGCTTGTAAACGCAATCGCGTCAACTCCCTCCCGTATCGCGTCTCTGGCGGCGTCCCTGGAGTCGGTCGGAACCACCGTTCGGTAAGCGTCCGCCTCACGAACTATCGCGCCGGCGGAGCGCAGGGCTTCGGGAAGTTCGGCAGTGGCGATGTTCGCCCTAGGCAACAAGATACGACTGCCATCTACTCCAAGCTCGGCCAGCGATGAGGCCAGTCCCGCCGAAGCAGCGTTGTTGGGAACAAGATCCGCCCTCACGCCGAGCTTGAGCAGTTCCGAAAACGTAGCCCGACCTACCACAGCCACCCTAACCGGATGGAAAGCCCTCATATCCATCCCCATGTTGATGAGTCTGTCGCAAACCGCGCGGACGGCGTTCGCGCTCGTAAACGCTATCCAATCGAAATCGGGCAGCGAACGCAGGCACGAGTCCAACTCGCCAAAGTCGTCCGGAGGGCGTACTTCGATTGTAGGTATCTCAAGCGGATGCGCTCCAGACTCCGCGAGCCGCGCCGACAATCCACCGGCTTGGCTCTTTGTCCGCGTAACTATGACGCGTCGTCCGAACAGCGGCAGATTTTCGCGCCAGTTCAGCGTATCGCTCAGTTTGGCCACTTCGCCCACCACCAAGACGGCGGGCGCGCCGAGACCCGCGCTCATCGCCGCCTCTTCTATAGAGTCCAGCCGTCCTGAAACCGACACTTGGGCCGATGTCGTTCCCCGGCTTACTATCGCGGCGGGCGTACCCCCCGGCTTGCCCGCGCGCATTAGAGCCGACACCACCTTCCCAAGCCTGCGCCACCCCATCAGAACAACCAAGGTGCCCGGCGTACGCGCCACCGCCGACCAATCGGTCTGCATATCCGGTTTCCCAGGCGCAACGCTGCCGGTTACGACCGTAAACGCCGAAGCGTGGTCTCGATGAGTTAGAGGTATGCCCGCATAGGCGGGAACCGCCACCGCGGACGTAACTCCGGGCGACACCTCAAACGGAACTCCCGCGTCGCGTAGCGCCTCCGCCTCCTCACCCCCTCTGCCGAATATGAAAGGGTCGCCGCCCTTCAGTCTCACGACTCGCCTGCCGCCTAGCGCCTTTTCGACCAGCAGTTCGCTGATACGCGCCTGCTCATGTCCGCGTCCACCGGGAAACTTTCCCACGTCCACTAACTCGACATCGCTTCTGCAATGATCGAGCAGCCGCTTGTCAATCAGCCGATCATACACCACCACATCCGCGCTCTGGAGCAGCCGCAGACCCTTGAGCGTCAATAATTCGGGGTCTCCCGGCCCGGCCCCGACAAGGTAAACTCTGCCCTGTCTCAACTGTCACGCTCCCCGTACACAATCGAATCCGCTCCCGTCGCCATCAGAGCGCGCGCCGCCTCCCGACCGGCGTACTCGGGATCCGAAATCGGCGTCTCCACCCGGTTCCTGAATATGCGCGAACCGTCGGGCAGGCAGGCCATCGTCGCTATCCGGAGAGTATCTCCGGTCGGAACGGCATAGGCCGCCACCGGAACTCGGCATCCCCCGCCTATCGCATCCACGAAAGCGCGCTCCGCGCTAACCGCGGCCCAAGTCGGCGCATGATTCACGACCTCAACCATCCCGCGCATACGCTCTGCGTCCGCGAGTATCTCCACCGCGAGCGCGCCCTGACCGGCATCCGGCGCGCACAGATTCGGCTCCAAGAATTCAGTCGCCTCCCCAATCCTGTCTAGCCGCTCCAAGCCCGCCGCCGCCAGTACCACTCCGTCAAGACAGTCGTCGCCGACTTTAGACATTCGCGTATCAACATTCCCCCGGATGGGCACAATCTCGATGTCCGCGCGCGCCGCCAGCAACTGGCCGGACCTCCTCGGGCTGCTGGTGCCCAATCTCGCGCCCCCGGGAAGTTCGCAAAACCCCAGGTTCCACCTATTGACAATAATGTCCCGCGCGTCCTTCCTCCGAGGGTAGGCCGCGATTGCAAGACCGTCCGGTAGAGTGGTCGGCATATCCTTGGCCGAGTGAACCGCCATCTCTATCCGCCCGTCCAGCAGCCACTCTTCCACACCCTTCGCGAACGCGCCGCGTCCTAGGCTCAGCAGCGGGGCCCTCTTGCGGCGGTCCCCGTCCGGCGTTATCACGACCGTCTCGAAGCGAAAGTCCGGCCAAGCCTCTCTCAACGCGGACACCACCTCATCCGTCTGAGCCAGCGCCAGCGCGCTCCCACGCGTTCCCACCCTTACAGTTCGCTCTCTCATGCCTGAATCAGGGTAAGCGCGAGGCCTTGCCCTCCGGGGCGCGGCGTCGTATAAATTGAGGTTGGGCAGTCATGCGATTGGCTCGGCGTTCTCCAGCAGACCCGCCATAAGCGTATTGTACGCCCTTTCCGATTGGCCCGCCTGCACAGTGTTCAGAAGTTCTTCGGTAATGCACATCTGCCAGTAGTCGGGAGCGACGCGCGCCCCCCTGCGCTTCAACTCCGACCTGGCGTCCGAGAGTATCGGGGCAAGATCAGCGTATTCGAGAATTCGACTGCTCTCCAGCTTCTCTCTGAATGTTCGCGCAAGCGCCGGACTCGCTCCGCCGGTAGAAGTCGCCACCGTCACCTCCCCCCTCCGCGCCACCGAGGGCGCGATGAAAGTACAGAGATGCGTCACGTCAACCACATTTAGGATAACGTTGCGCTCCTCCGCCTCCTCATAGATCCGGCTGTCCATTTCGGCGTCGCCGGTATTCGCTATCGCGATGAAGGCTCGCTCCAAGTCGCCATACTCATAATCGCGCCGGACCCACTCAACATCGCCGCTTGACGCAAGTTCCCGAACCCTGTCCGTAACCTCGGAACTGACCACTACGACACTCGCCTCGCACTCCAGCAGCTTGACAACCTTCTCCTCGCCCAAGTCGCCGCCCCCGATAACCACGCAGTCGCGGCCCCGAACGTCAATGAAAGCCGGATAATATCTTGGCACCGCTCTCCTCCCCCGAACTTAGCGTATAGTCCTCTCCATTATAGCCGAGAGCGAACGGCAACCCAAAGGCAGCGACCGCGATAATCAAAATAGTCCGACTTTCCATTACACTGTACAATCATCCCTGTGATGCGCTAAGATACAGATAAAGAACAAAATTTCTATGACATAAATTCAAATTTATAGTGTGACCCAAAGAAAAATTCCCCACAGCTAAGGCTGGTGGATTCAGGTGAATTGCTGGTGAGCCTTCGCCTGTTCAGCCACCAGTCGCCCCGCCAAAGCCACCTGTCAGGTCATAAGTCTGAATATATGAACTCCAACCAAACGACAGACACCGAATACGCCAAGCACAGCCTCCTCGAAAAGCTCGCTTCCGCCATATCGGATAGCCGAGCGCTAGACGCGATGCGCCGTGTGCCCAGAGAGCGGTTCGTCACGCCGGCGACCGCCGACCTGGCTTACGAGGACATTGCCCTGCCCATAGCCGCCGGACAGACCATCTCGCAGCCGACCATGGTCGCCATAATGGTAAGCGAACTCGAACTCCGAAGATCCGACAAGGTTCTGGAAATCGGGACCGGGAGCGGATACCAAGCGGCCATCCTCGCCGAACTCGCCGTTGAGGTGGTCACAATCGAACGTATCCCCGAACTCGCCGGGGCCGCCCGCGCCACGCTGGACGCGCTCGGATACCGCAACATACGCGTAGAGGTGGCAGGGTCCAGTCTCGGGAGAGAGGAAGACGCGCCCTACGACGCGATCATCGTAGCGGCCGCCGCCCCGCGTCTGCCCCTCTCGCTGCTCAACCAACTCCGGTCGAGCGGCAGGATAGTCGTTCCGGTCGGCGACCGCCAGGAACAAACACTCATGAAGATGGTCAAGAACGCGGAGGGCTTCACCGCTCAAGCGCTGACAACCTGTCGCTTCGTCCCGCTTATAGGCGAGGGTGCCTGGCCTGATGACCACGCGCCGCCGGTGTTGTAAAGCCCGCGCGCCGTTAAATATACTGATTACGATCTATCGGAAACACGCTACTAGACAAGGCCCTGCCGAAAATGAAGTACGAAACTGTTATCGGACTTGAGGTACACGCCCAGCTACTGACCAAAAGCAAGATGTTCTGCTCATGCAGCGCCACATACCAAGACGCCGACCCCAACACCATGGTATGTCCCGTGTGCATGGGTATGCCCGGCGTTCTGCCCGTCATCAACAGCAAAGCGGTCGAACACGTCATACGAACTGGTATCGCGCTTAATTGCGAAATCGCCGAATACACCAAATTCGACAGGAAGAACTACCCCTACCCCGACCTCATGAAAGGCTACCAGATTTCGCAGTACGACCTGCCCATCGCCTCCAACGGCAGCTTGCCCATCGAGGTTGACGGCGCGGAGCGGAGCGCGGGCGTAACCCGCGTCCACCTTGAAGAGGACGTGGCCAGACTGCTGCATCGCGCCGAGGACTACGGCGAAGCCTATTCGCTGCTGGACGTCAACCGCGCGGGCGTCCCCCTAATGGAAATAGTCGGAGAACCCGACCTCAGGAGCGCAGAGGAAGCGCGCGCCTACTTGGCGCAGTTGCACTCCATCCTCCAGTACATAGGCGTCAGCGCCGCCAATATGGAAGAGGGCAACTTCCGTTGCGACGCCAACATCAGCATCCGTCCGCAAGGTGAGACCCGACTCGGCGTGAAGGTCGAAATCAAGAACATGAACAGCTTCCGCTCCGTGTTCCGCGCGCTGGAATACGAATCCGAAAGACAAGTGTCGGTTATAGAAAGCGGCGGTCGGATTGTACAGGAGACGCGCGGATGGGTCGAATCCGACGCCGTCACTGTATCGCAGAGAAGCAAGGAAGGCGCGTCCGACTACCGGTACTTCCCCGAACCCGACCTGCCCCCGCTTCAAATCTCCCGCGAATGGGTGTCCGAAATCGGCTCGTCCCTGCCCGAACTCCCCCACCGCCGGAAGGCGCGCTTCATGAAGCGACTCCAACTGCCCGCCTACGACGCCGCGCTGCTCACCGCGAACCGGGACAACGCGGACTATTTCGAGCGCGTTCTGGACGCCGGCCCGGCTCCCACCCCCGCTCCCTTCGCCAAAGCCGTCAGCAACTGGATGCTGGGCGAGATGTCCCGGCTCCTGAACGAGAGTGGCGCTCGCATATCGGACGTGAAAATTGAACCAAAGCAACTTGCCGATCTGCAAGCCATGGTTGACGACGACGCGCTCAGTTCCACTATGGCCAAGACAGTCTTCGAGAAAATGTTCGACACCGGCGATAATCCCGGCGATATAGCGCGAAACGAAGGATTGGTCCAGATTTCAGACGAGGACGCGGTGCTCGCCGCCGTGCGCCAGGCGATAGAAGACAACCCCGGCCCTATCCGACAATACCTGAGCGGCAAACAGCAAGTCATGGGCTTCATAATCGGACAGGTGATGAAAGCCACGCGTGGAAAGGCCAACCCGCGAGTAGCCAGCCGATTGGTCAGAGAAAACCTCGAGGCCATGCGCCAATGAGCGCGTATAGCAACGGAACGCGCGCCGAATCGAACGGCTCTATCTCCTCGCGCGCGCGCGCCTTTCTTCGGCTTCTGTACCCGGGAATCGGACTCAAGCGCTGGGCTGCGATCGGCGCGCTTGGAGTATTCACATGCTCCATAGCCATAGCCTTCCTGCTCAGAAAGTTCTTCGCGCTGCCGTTCCCAGACTTCCTTCCCTGGTATTTCGAGGGCTTCCTTATACTTGGAGTGGGCGGAGGGTTCATCATCCTGTCCATGTACGGCTTTTACAGAACTCTCTCCCCATTCATGGCGCGCTCCCAGCCGATTGACTCTCTGGCCGACTCTATCTACAACCGCTGGCACAGAGGCAGAGGCCCGAGAATAGTCGCCATAGGCGGTGGAACGGGGTTGTCCGTTCTGTTGAAAGGTCTTCGAGGACACACCGACAATCTCACCGCCGTAATCACCGTAGCGGACGACGGCGGAAGTTCAGGACGTCTGAGACGCGAACTCGGAGTTCTTCCCCCCGGCGACTTTCGCAACTGTCTTGTAGCCATGTCCGAGGATGAATCGCTATTGGCTGAGTTATTCCAATACAGGTTCGAGGGAGGCAACGGCCTCAAAGGACACAGCTTCGGCAACCTGTTCATTGTAGCGATGGCGAACGTGGCGGGCGGCTTCGACCAAGCTCTGGTCGAAGCCAGCCGCGTCCTGGCCGTGCGCGGCAGGATAGTGCCATCCACAACCTCCAATCTCCAACTCTCCGCTCGCTTCAAGGACGGCAGCGAGGTCAAGGGCGAGTCCGGCATCATGCGGCATAATGGCGAAATCGAACGACTCATGATAGAGCCCGAAGAGGCCGCCGCGCACCCCTTGGCGATACGCGCCATAGCCGAAGCCGAACTGGTTGTCATAGGTCCAGGCAGCCTATACTCCAGCATACTGCCAAACCTTTTGGTGAGCGGAATCTCAGAAGCCGTGAAAAACACTTCGGCCACCGTTGTATATGTATGTAATGTAGCGACCCAAATAGGCGAAACAGGCGGATATACTCTTGCGGAGCACGTGGCCGCGCTCCGGAGACACACCTTCGAGGAAGTCGCCGACTACGTTATCGCCAACAGCAACCCTCCGGACATACAAGACCAATTCGAGGGTGAGGGAGTAGTTCACGACGGCAGCCCGCTGAAAAACGCCACCATCCTGTTGTCCGACTTGGTTGACGACTCCCATCCGGTCAGACACGACTCGGACAAATTGGCGGACGCTATTATGCGGGTTCACAGAGCGAGCGACGGACAGCTGGCCGCCCATTCAGATACAATAGCTTTCAAGCGCCTGAGCCAAACTATAATCACTCCACGGGAGCGCTAATAAAGACATGGAACTAGCCATCAACATCGTTCATATAACAGTATCCATTCTTCTGGTAGCCATTATCCTGCTCCAGGTGAAGGGACAGGGCACCGGTCTGTTCGGAGCCGCAGACAACTCGTTCAGGACGCGGCGTGGTTTTGAGCTGGCTCTGTTCAGGTTTACCATCGCGCTCGCGGTTATCTTCATCGCCCTGTCAATAGTGAGCGCCAGCAATTTGATAGACTTGTCATGACCCGTCCAATCATCACGCTCACAACCGACTTCGGCGCAAGGGACGCTTACGCATCCGCCATGAAAGGCGTGATCCTGAGCATCTCTCCCGACGCCGCAATCGTGGACGTATCCCACGAAATACCCCGCCACAACATCGCTGAAGCCGCCTACACGCTGGCCTCAGCGTCCCTATACTACCCTGCCCGCGCGATTCACGTCGCCGTTGTTGACCCTGGCGTCGGCTCATCCAGAAAAGCTCTCGCGCTCGAAACGCCGCTCGGAACATACCTATCCCCGGACAACGGAACGCTGACCCACATCCTCACCGAATTCGGAGCGCGTCCCCCCGCCATCGTGTCGAGCGCGACCGGTATAGTCAAAACGCCCGAAGGCTGCCGCGCCTACCAACTCGACAAGCCCGCCTACTCGCTCCCCCGCATAACCCGCACCTTCCACGGACGGGACATCTTCGCGCCCTCCGCCGCTCACATAGCGAACGGAGTTCCACCGTCCGAACTCGGTTCACCCGTAGAATCGGTCGTATGTCTGCCCCTGCCCATCTGCGTCTCGTCCGGGAATGCGACGACCGGAGTAGTGGTCCACGTGGACGCATACGGCAACCTCATCACCAACATCCCCGCCGACGCGGTTGCCCCCGACTCGGAGGTGCGCGTATCGGGCTATGTCATCCGGGGACTGAGCGACTCCTACCAAGCGGCGGTTGGTAGGCCGCTGGCTATTATAGGCAGCCGGAACACGCTAGAAATCGCCATAGGCGAGGGCGATGCGCGAAAGTGCATGAACGCTTCTGTCGGCGATCAGGTTGTCGTTGTGGAAGGCGGAAACTAGCCCCACGCCTTGCCTGGATTCAGTATGTTCGCCGGGTCCAGCGCCTTCTTTATCCTGAGAGTCATGGGCATTCCGTTTCCAAGCTCGGCATTCATCAGGTGGGCTAGTTTCAGCCCTACGCCATGACAGTATTCCATAGAGCCGCCCATCTCGCACGCTAGGGTCAATACCTTGTCAACGTCGCGACTAAGGCTATCAGCCTCGGCGTCGGGACCCGCGCTTATCAGGAACGAGAAGAACTCCGGCCTTCCCCATACAGACCACTCTCTTACTATTATCCCATCCGCGCTCAGGATCCTCTCGCACGCCCTGCGGTACTCGAGTACCCTGCCCGCCGGCAGCGCCACATGGAGATAGTCCATCTTGTACGCTGACGCGTTCTTTCTGGCGAGATCCGGGGGGTCGCTTTCGAGAACATTCTCCCTATATCTGTGCGCCGAAGCGTGACGGCTCTTCCAGTATCGCTCGACCTCCGACACGCTTCCGGGCCTGCCGCCATGCCGTGAGCATATCGCGGAAGTCTCCGCCACATCCGCTTTCACTCTATCATCCGTCCCCTCGAACGCCAAATACACTGTCGCGTTCTCGCGGCGACCTGAGCCGTCCGCCATAAGCTGGTCTCCATAATCCATCACCGTCGGACTCAGCCCCTGGGCGTACATCGCGTTGATAGCCTCGAACCCAGAGTCGAATTCGGGAAAGTCAAAGCTGACCATCCTACGGCGCGTCGGGATTGGAAACGCCTGAACAGCAGCCTCCGCTATGACCCCGAACGTCCCTTCCGACCCTATGAAGATGTGGTTTAGGGAATTTCCGAAAAATGACCCCGGCACGGCGCGAGTCTCGATAATTTCGCCGTCGGCCAGCACGACGCGCATCCCCAAAACTTGGTCGCCCATCGCCCCGTGACCCGACGCCGTATATCCCACTCCGTTCGTGGAAATAGCCCCGCCAATCGTGGCGATTGGCCGACTCCATGGGTCGTGGCCGAGCCTGAGTCCTCCCGACATTAGCGCGCGATGAGCGTCTTCTAGGAGTATGCCGGACTGGAAGGCGCCGACGCGACTCGACGCATCCACCTTGATGACCCGATCCATTCGACGCATGTTGAGAATAATGGCTGAATCAATCGCTGTCGCCGCGCCCATTACGCCCGTTCCGCCGCCATATGGCACGACCGGCGCTGAGTGGCGGGTGGCGAACTTCAGAGTCTTCGCGATATTCTCCGCGCTCTCCGGCCAGACCACCGCGCTTGCGCGTTCATCTAAACGGCGCGCCGACTTGAACGCCCTGAACAAGCCGAGCGCGTCTCCGCCGTAGCGCGATATATCATTCTCATCGAACGATACTGCGCCCCGTCCCAGCAGACCCGTCAAATCCTTTGCGAGCGCGCCTTCCATTATTCACTCGTGCGAATCAACAACTCGTTTCTGAACTCAATCGAGGCCGGATGAATTAGGGCGCCGCTGCCGACGAGGTATTCAATGGTCCTGTCCAAGTATTCCAGAATCGCCAAATCCATGCTGTACTTCGCCTTGGCCGCCACCTTTTCCAGGAAATGGAACTTCTCAATCTTCCGAGGATCCAGCTTGTCCGCTAGGAACACCACTTTGGCTACGTCGCTCATACCCTGCCTGCCCGTCGTATGCCACGCGACGGACTCCAAAACGTCCCGCCCCACCATATCATCCACAAGCCAAGCGGCGGCGACAGGCCCATGTAGTAAAATAGGCTCGCGCCTCTCCACATATCCAATGTGCAGACCCATGCTCTCCGCTTCAGACAGCAGCGTTCTACTGTCCACCGCCCTCGCCAGATCGTGCGCGGCAGTCCCAATATCAGCGGACCAGGCGTCCACGTTATATCTGACGGCGAGTTCCCGCGCAACCACTCTCGAACGCTCGATGTGCTCTCGCAGGCCGTAGGGAAGCTCTCTCAGTCGCGCGTCAATCGCGTCCGGAAGGTGATGAGGCACGCTTCGCTAACCCAATCCTTCCAGGCGGCGACCGCCTATCACGTGCATATGCAAATGCGGGACCATCTGTCCCGCGTCGTCACGCTGGTTCACCACAAGCCGGTAGCCGCTTTCAGAGATACCCTCGACTTGAGCCGAGTCTCTGGCGGCGGAGAACATAGCGCCTAGAGTGGCGTAGAAGTCTGGCTCCATTTCCATCAGATACTCGAAATGCCGCGTGGGAATGATGAGCAGATGCGTCGGAGCGATAGGGGCGATGTCGCGTATGACGAAGCAATGCTCATCTTGATATAGGATATCCGACGGGATATCGCCGTTTCTGATTTTGCAGAAGACGCAATCTTCGCTCATATCTCTCACTCTCGGAGTTCAGGTTACGGCGATTGCCTCTATCTCGACAAGATACTTTGGACCCACCAGCGCGCTGATGAAGACTGTGCTGGAAGCGGGGCCGGGATCGCCGAAGAAATCCAGCCTCGCCTTCGCGTACGCCGGGTAGTCATCCGCGCTGACCAGGAAGGCCGTAATCTTTGTAACGTCCGCGCGCGTCGCCCCCGCCGACCGCAGACCTTGCTCCACATTCTCCAGACACTGTACGGACTGCGCGAGCGCGTCGTCCTCGCCTACCAGGTTCCCCTCGGCGTCAACAGACACCTGACCGGAGACGAAGACCATGTTCCCAGCTCGTGTGGCGGGCGAGAAACCCGATGGCTTGTTGTTAGGATTTGGAAAGAAGACTCTTCTAGGCATCCGCTAACCCCTCCTTCACTACTGGGCTTTTGCTATCCGGGCAATTGGAGCAGTTCTATCCGAGTATCGTCTGGGCCGGCGATGAACGCGATGCGCGGCCCGTTGGGGGACATCTATCGGCCCCTCTTTGAGAACGGCGCCCATCCCTGTCAATCGCTCGAGTTCAGCGTCCAAATCGTCAATAGTAATGCCTATATGTTCCAGGCCCCAGTGAACGTCCGCGTTTCCGTTGTCTAGTTCCTCACCGGCGCGAGCCCCCGATATATTGACCGTAACCCCGTCCGGCGTCTTCGTTACCACGAACTGGTCGCCATAGGGCCGCACGATGTCGCTCACGATTGTGAAATCGAAAGCCGTCGCGTACCACTCCGCCGTCTTGCGTGGGTCGGACGCTTTCAGATGAACATGATTGAACTCGTATCCCATTTTGTCCCTCCGAGAATATTATGAATACACGCGCATAATCGCTCAATCCCAGTTTATATCAATCTTCCGCCAGAGACCAACTGAGTCTCGTCGGCGAAATCTGGTCCGGATTAGCTGTCTCCATCATGGAGCTCCGGTTGGGCGCGGTTGCCAATTCTAGGTTCTGTATGCAAGACTTGAGCTTGAAATACTCACTCATCGGATAGTACACACCTATTTACACTGGACACAGGAGCGCGCTCGAACATGGCATCCGATCGCCGACCACAGAACATTGCGCAACTCAGAAAATCCGACTATCATCCGCTGCCTGTCAAGCAAGAGATCCGAAAGAACTTGATAGATCGGATAAGGAACAAAGAAGACCTGTTCCCCGGCATCGTCGGTTTCGACGAATCAGTTATACCGCAGGTCGAAAACGCCATTCTCGCCGGACAGGGACATCATCCTGCTCGGCGAACGCGGGCAGGCGAAATCCAGGCTCATACGAAATATGGTGGAACTGCTCGACGAAGCTATTCCCGCGATAGACGGCTGTGAGCTTAACGACAACCCGTTCTCCCCCATATGCACTCAGTGCAAGAATGCGATAGCCGAGAAGGGCGACGATGTTCCCATCAGGTGGGTCTCGCGCGAAGAGAGGTACGCTGAAAAGCTGGCGACCCCCGATATCACCGTCGCCGACCTCATAGGCGAGATAGACCCCATCAAAATAGCCGAGGGCCGTTACCTTTCCGACGAACTCGCTATACACTACGGCCTCATACCTCGCTCCAATCGGGGCATCTTCTGCATTAACGAACTGCCGGATCTGTCCGAGCGGATACAAGTCAGTCTGTTCAACCTTATGCAGGAACGAGACGTCCAGATAAAAGGGTACAGAATCATGCTCCCATTGGACGTGATGCTCATATCCAGCGCCAACCCGGAAGACTACACCAACCGAGGACGCATCATCACCCCGCTCAAAGACCGCTATGGCGCGCAGATTCGTACACACTATCCTCGCGACCTAGGCGAGGAAATCAAGATAATGGAGCAGGAGCGCACTTCGTTCGCCGACTCGGCCGAGTGGGTAAACATCCCGCAATACATGAAAGAGGTAGTGGCGGAAATAACCACGTTGGCTAGGCGAAGCCCAGAGATAAACCAGCGTTCGGGCGTCAGTCTGCGTGTCTCCATCGCCAACTACGAAACAGTAATCGGAAGCGCGTTCAAGCGTAGCCTCAGACTCGACGAGAAAGCCTGCCCCAGAGTTAGCGACCTGCCCGCCATTGTAGCCTCCACCAACGGCAAGGTGGAAATGGAAAGTGTCGAGGAAGGCCGCGAGTTCAAGGTAGTGGACGGTCTTGTGAAAAAAGCGGTTCAGAACACTTTCGGACGCTACTTCAGCCCACGCGAGTTCAGCGCTGTTCTGACCCGCTTCGAGGAAGGGCTCGCTATGGAAACCGGGGCGAATGTTCCTTCGGACGACTACGCCGATAAACTCCCCCAGATGGCGAACATGAGAGAAATGGTGGCCCGAATCGAGCCGTCCGACGATCCAGCCTCCATAGCCTCGGCCGTGGAGTTCATCCTAGAGGGCCTCTACCTGAATCGCCGCCTGAATCGAGACCAGACCGGAGGCTACATCATCTACTCCGGCTAGGCCAGCAGTTCGATGAGACGCTCCCTGTCCACGTTTCCCCCGCTCAGGACACACAGAACGTTCTCGTCGCCTTTCAGGCTCACTTTGCCCGACAGCAAGGCAGCGCATGACGCGGCCCCGGCAGGCTCGGCAAGCGTCTTCACTCGCTCCAAGATCAGAGCCATCGCCTCGACGATAGCCTCGTCTCCCACCGTCACAACATCGTCCACGAACGCGCGAACATGATTCAGGTTGTGGCGGCCTACGAACGGAGCGGCCAAACCGTCGGCTACGGTGTTCATGCTCTCCATATGGACAGGTTCGCCCTTCCTCAGGGCAAGAGTCATGCCCGGCGCGCCTTCAGGCTCAACGCCTATCACCCTAGTATCCGGCTTGCTCAGCTTGAGCGCCGCCGCGACCCCGGAAATCAATCCGCCTCCCCCGATTCCGCAGACCACAACATCCGCCCCCGGAACATCCTCAAGCGCCTCCAGTCCCAGCGTGCCGGTCCCTGCGATTGTGTTCAGGTCATCAAATGGATGAACCAGTGTCATTCCGCGCTCCTGCTGTATATCTAGGGCGGTTTGGAGCAGATCTTCATCTGTCAGAACTACCTCTCCACCGTATCCGAGCGTCGCCTCTATCTTCGACCTGACCGCCCCGGACGGCATGACGATTATCGAGGTCGCCCCGACCATGGTCGCAGCGTAGGCGAGCGCCTGCGCGTGGTTCCCCGCCGAAAGCGACACCACCCCCCGACTCTTCTCCTCATCGCTCAGACTTGCCATCTTGTTCAGTACGCCGCGCGGCTTGAACGACCCCGTCTTCTGGAACATCTCAAGCTTCAGATACAGGGTCGCGCCGACCAGCCCGCCCAGATACGCCGAGGACACAATCGGAGTCCTATGGATATGTGGCGCGATAACGCGCTCCGCGTCTCGTATGTCGTCCAAGCTGACCAGGACATTCGACTCGACCATTATGCGCCCCCTCCGCCGGCTTCAGGAGACCCGCCCTTTCCGGCGCTTAGTTCTCTTGTTGTCCACCCTGCCCTTGGACAGACACCCCCACGCCAGCGCGCAGTCGTCGCATCTTGGACGCTGCGCCTTGCAGACCTGCCTGCCGTGTCTTATGAGATATACATGAAACGCGAACACGTCATCCTCATCCACCATGGGTTCGAGTATGTCGTGCGCCTTATCCGCCGACACTTTCGGGCCTATCAGACCCAGCCGCCTCGACACCCGGTATATGTGTGTGTCCACCGGCATCGCGGGCATTCCGAGCGAGAAGCAAAGTATGATAGCAGCGGTCTTCGGCCCTACGCCCGGCAGACTTTTCAGCCAGGCCTTCGCCTCTTCCAGAGGCATCTCTCCGAGGAACGACAGATCGAACGAGCCGACGTCGGCGCGCACTATATTCAGTACTTCCTTAATGCGCGCCGACTTTTGCTTGGACAGTCCGCCCGACCTGATAGCGCGCTCTATTTCATACACCGGCGCGTCCGCTATCCTATCGAGGCTCTCGAAAGTCTTCATCAGATTCAGAAAGGCGCGCTCAGAGTTGATATCAGAGGTATGCTGGGAAAGTATGGTGTAAACTAACTCCTCAGCGGGATTGTATCTCGGCTCCCACTCCACCGGACCATACAGCGGTTCCAGGTACGACATCACATCCGCGGCCTGCGCACGCTTTCTTATGCCAGTCATAGCGCCTCTCCTGAAATTCCTATCGGATAACTTCACAATATCGGATTATACTTCAATCGAGTTCGTTGCCCAATCCACTTGACACAACCCAAATCGCTCTATTACTGTCATTTCAATCACTGGATTCTACGAGATTGAGCCGACCGCCGGAGGCGACCGCAGCTCTAAGGCGATAGTGAACTTAGGGCAGAAGCGAAGGATTCGGCCTAGCTCCATTACCCTCCATCCGCTTTCGCGCGAACTGATTGACCCTGGGAGAAAGTCATATTGACACTTGAACACATAATGGCTGAACTGTCGGACCCCAACGGGCAGATCAGACACACAGACCTAGTCCATCTGTCAGGTCTTTCCAGGGTGGAGGTCATGGACGTGATTTCGTCTTGGGCCAACATAAGCTCGGAACGAAGGCTCGAACTTCTGGACAAAATGGCGGAGCTTCTGGACGACAACATAGAATTGGACTTCGCCGCCCTGTTCAGAGCGTGCCTGCGCGACCAAGACGCCGCTGTAAGAGCAAGCGCCGCGCGCGGCCTGTGGGACTCCGACGACCGTATTGTGATACGTCCGCTCGTGGACCTGCTCAGTAAAGACCCGTCCGCCGAAGTGCGCGCCGCCGCCGCGACCACCCTCGGCAAATTCGCCGAGATGGCTGAGGACGGCAAGCTAATCAAACGAGACAGGCAGAGGATTAGCGACTCGCTGATGGCCGTGATTGATAACCCGGATGAAGAAAGTGAGACCCGTCGCCGCGCCATAGAAGCTATTGCCCCGATAAGCTCGGCGCGTGTGCGTGAAACCATACTCCAGTCTTACAATGACGAAAATCCGCAGATGAAACAGAGCGCCATATACGCCATGGGACGCAGTTCAGATTCCCGCTGGCTTTCAACCGTTCTGAGCGAAATCGGCCATCACGACGCCGCCACAAGGTACGAAGCCACAATCGCCTGTGGGTACCTAGGCGACGACGAAACGGTCCCGCACCTGATAAATATGCTCAACGATGCGGACAGCCAGGTTCAGTTGGCTGCTGTGCTCTCCCTTGGGAACATCGGAGGAGAGCTCGCCAAGCGCGCTCTAACCCAAGCCATGAAACGGGGCGACCCCGCTGTGGAAGAGGCGGCTGAACAGGCATTGGCCTCAATCGAGTTTGAGGAAGACCCGCTTGGCTTCCGATTCAATGAGTAAGCTCATTCATCTCCGGACCAAATGAGAGAAGATAAGTTTTGGGTTCAGTCGGAATAATCGCCAACCCCGCCGCCGGAAAAGACATACGGCGGATAGTGGCGCAGGGGCGGTTCATACCCAATCATGAAAAAGTGAACATACTCAAGCAGGCGCTGGCAGGCCTTGACGCCATGAACGTCGAACAGGTCATATTCATGCCGGACACCGGATCTCTCGGCCGCAACGCGCTGGCAGGCTTGAACTTGGATCTCTCCGCCCAGTTCGTCAGTATGCCGATATTCCATGAACAGAACGATTCGTCCAGAGCCGCGAAAGCGATGAGGGAAGCGGGAGTGGCCTGCATAGTCACCTTGGGCGGCGACGGAACAAACCGCGCAGTGGCCAAGGAATGTGGGGACATCCCCATAATGCCCATATCCACGGGAACAAACAATGTCTTCCCCATGATGCTGGAGGGAACAATAGCCGGACTAGCCGGCGGGGCAGTGGCCCAAGGATTGATTGACCCGGATAAGGCTACAACTCGCCACACGCGGCTTGAAGTCTATATGGATGGGAATTTCAAAGACATCGCCTTGGTTGACTTGGCAGTCTCGACTGAGCGGTTCGTCGGCGCGCGCGCCATATGGGACATCGCGACGCTGCATGAGGTGTTTCTGACACGCGCGGAACCCACCAGCATCGGTTTGTCCGCAATCGGCGCGCGTCTGGAGCAAGTATCGCCCGAAGAAGAAAGAGGCCTCTATATACGTCTGGGCGAGGGACGCTCTAGGGTGCAGGCTCCTATCGCGCCCGGACTCGTTAGGAACGTCGGAATCGCGGATTGGAAGATCATCAAAGCCTGCGGCCCAGGCATACGGGTAAGCCTGTGGCCTTCTACAATCGCGCTGGACGGCGAGCGCTCATTCAGCCTTCCCCCGCGCGCCGAAGTCGAAGTCAAGCTAAGCCGGAAAGGCCCCAGAGTGCTGGAACCCGACAGAGCCCTCGCTATCGCTTCCCAAACGGGCAAGTCCATATCCGGCTGATTGATTTTGGAGCGCTTTATGAAGTTCAACTCCCGAAGATCAAATGTCCGCGCGACCAACGGGATGGTTTCCACTACTCAGCCCCTCGCTGCGATGGCGGGACTGAGGACGCTAATGGACGGAGGCAACGCGATTGACGCAGCGGTAACGACAGCGGCCGTCCTGAATGTCGTCGAACCCCATTCCACCGGCGTGGGCGGCGACCTTTTCGCGCTGATATGGATGTCCGATGAGAAACAGGTACGAGCGCTGAACGCGTCAGGAAGATCTCCTAAAGCCGCTTCTCTTGAGGAACTAGCCAACAGGGGCCTCACGCATATCCCGGACACTAGCGCTTACTCGGTCACCACGCCAGGCGCCGTCAGCGGCTGGGACGCGCTTCTGGACCGCTTCGGAAGGATCGAACTGTCCGACGCGCTGCGTCCGGCAATACGATACGCGGAGGACGGTTTTCCGGTTTCTGAGGTCATCAGCGACCATTGGACCTCGGGCGCCCCAAGGTTGAGTTCAGGCCCCGCCGGCGGAGAACTCCTGCTCAATGGCGCCGCGCCTGCGCCGGGCGCGCTGATGAAACTCCCTACGCTGGCTTCAACTCTGAGGGAAGTGTCGGAAGGAGGCAGTGAAGCATTCTACAAAGGCCCTCTCGCGGCGAGAATAGCCCAATTCGTTCAGAGAATGGGCGGCTGGCTATCGGAGAGCGACATGGCCGAACACCAACCGGAGTGGGTAGAACCCGTGTCAACATCGTACCGCGGTTTCGACTGCTGGCAGTGTCCCCCACCCTCTCAGGGTGTGAACGCGCTGATGGCGCTCAACATAGCCGAAGGGTTCGACCTGGAGGAAATGGGATTTCAGACAGGGGACGCATTTCACCACCTGATAGAGAGTATGCGTCTGGCCTTCGCGGACGCGCTTCACTACGTCGCCGATCCCGATAGTATGACGACCGAAGTGAGTTCGCTCATATCCAAAGACTACGCCGATGTCAGGCGCAAGCTCATCTCGCCGGACCACGCTATGCCCCTAGCTTCTCAGGGTCAGCCTCCGGCGCATCACAACACCGTGTACGCGAGCGCGGTGGACGGGGACGGCAATGCCTGCTCGCTGATAAACAGCGTCTTCATGTCGTTCGGGAGCGGTCTGGTCGTTCCCGACGCGGGAATCGCGCTGCACAACCGGGGCGTGTCTTTCTCATTAGACCCCGGGCATTCCAACTGTTTGGAGCCTCGCAAGTTGCCTTACCACACCCTGATTCCCGGAATGGTGACACGCAAAGGAGAGCTATGGGCGAGTTACGGCGTCATGGGCGCGATGCAGCAGGCGCAGGGACATCTTCAAGCGCTTACCAACATGATTGACTTCGGGCTGGATCCTCAGCAGGCGCTGGACGCGCCGCGCTTCAGCGTCAGGCTTGGAGAAGGGATCGCTCTCGAGAGCATAGCAAACGCGGCCGTTGGGCGGGACTTAGCCTCAAGGGGACACCGGATTATGATGACGCCGCCGCACGGCATACTGTTTGGAAGCGGACAGATAATCGCGCGCGACACAGATAGCGGAGTACTAACGGGCGGAAGCGAGCCGCGCGCGGACGGGTTCGCGGTCGGATGGTAGAGACTTCTACTTCATCTCAACCAATTCGGTCCCTTCCAGTCTCGCTTTCAGCAACGTCAGTTCCTTGCGGAGCTGAGTCCGCATCATCATTCGGAGTATGAAGCCCGTCATGGCGAACCAGAGTGTCAGGAATGCGTTGGTCGGCTTGGCGTCTATCGTATTGATGAGGTGAGTTCCATCCTTTTCTTTCCTCAACTCGATCCAACCCTCGAACGGAAACGGCCCAGAAGTGGAGCGCATTGACATTCGATTTGGCGGGTCGAACCCGGTTATCTCATAGGTTATATTGTGCGTCCTGCCGGCGTAGGTATAGTCGCTTTCGAGAGTCGAGCCTACTCCCCACCTCCCTTCCGACGTAGGTTTAGGAGCGCTTACTCCGGTCACCCACTTGTCCATGTTCCTTATATCTGCGATAAAGTTCCAGACTTCAGCTATTGGCTTGTCAATAACTATGCTTGCCGACGCCTTCATTATGAGAGTCTCCCCCAACGAGCGTAAGTATCTTCGCGGCTTGCGGAACAATCATGTACAGGTCTTTCAGGGTATTCTGAGATGTCCCGCTAATATCGTGAGTGATTACGGCCTACCCCTCACGTTGGATGAGAGAGATAGGCCGCGCAGACCTAGAGAGGAGTTTGACTTGGCCTCCTCGTCCTGAATAGGACCATCCCGTCTTGGTGTGATGGGATGTATGTGGATCCTTTCCAGTCCAAACTAAGATGTTCTAAGAATAGAACAGTACGGATGTGTTGTCAAGTCCAAAACAAACAACTTTTCGCTAATATCCATTGACCTTCATCGTTGCCGGAATCTTCGTACCATAGCGTAATCAGCCTCAGCCTCATCGCGTCTGCCGAGCGCCCACAAAACGAGTCCGCGCTGACTGTACGCGAACCAACATTCCGGATCCAGCTTTATCGCCCTGTCGAAGTCGCTGACCGCATGGAGCAACTCCCCCTTGTCAGCGTATGCGACCCCGCGATTTGTGAATGCGTCGCGGTAATCCGGGTCTATACGCAAAGCGTGGTTGTAATCGTCTATCGCAGCGTCAAATTCTTCAGTGTAGCGACGCGCGATACCGCGGTTGTTGTAGCAGGCGGCGTCCGACGGAGACAGATGTATCGCCCTGGTATAGTCGTCAATCGCATCGTGGAAACGCCCCAAGTCCAGATAGGCGTTGCCCCTGAGAAAGTACAGCCTGGAAGAATCGGGGTTCCGGCTAATCTCGCCGGTGAGATGAAGGGCGAGTTGGTCGAGATAGTCGCTGTCGGAGATTCCGCTCAGGTTCGGGTCCGATCGCCAGGGATACAAATCAAGCGTCCATGCCGAGCGTCAGGATTATCTTCCATTCGCGGTTGCTGACCGGCTGTACGGAGAGGCGCGAATTGTTGACAAGCACCATATCCTGGAGGTCGCTATGCGCCTTGATCTGCTGAAGAGTAACCGGACTGCGGAACTTGTTCTCCGCCTTAATGTCAACCATATACCAGATCGGATTTTCGGGTGTGCTCCTGGGATCGAGGTTTTCCGAATCCGGGTCCCAAGCGGTATCATCGGGGTATCCGGCCCTGACCACTGTCGCGTACCCTACCACCGCGTTCGGCTTGGAGTTGGAATGATAGAACAGCACTCCATCCCCGACCTGCATATCGTCACGCATAGTGTTGCGGGCGGTATAATTGCGAACCCCGTCCCATTCGGCTGTCTGATCCCGTTCATTTAGAAGGTCTTCAAACGAATAGGCTCCGGGTTCGGATTTCACGAGCCAAAATTTCCTGAGAGCCATTTGGCGCACCTCTACTTAAAGTGGACGACTACTGACGATTGGGAAGAGTAGAAATATTGATCCAGTATTCCATCACGCTTTTTATCATATCGTTGAATCGGTCTCTGTCTATCGGCTTATTTACGTAGCTATTGGCGCGCAGGCCATATGAGTAAAGAAGGTCCTGCTGAGCAGTAGAAGTAGTAAGCACTATAACCGGTATGGAACCCAAATCCTCATCGGACTTTATCTCAGCCAGCACTTCCCGCCCATCCATTCCCGGAAGATTCAAGTCCAGCAAAATCAGATCGGGCCTGGGGACGTCAGTGAAATCTCCTTCCTGACGTAAGAATTCCATAGCTTCTTCCCCATCTTCCGCAAGGTGTAGCTGGTACCTGTACTGGGTATCTCTGATCGCTTCTTGTGTAAGTCGCGCGTCAGCGGGGTTATCTTCGACCAGCAAAATGTGCACCGGTCTGCTATCTCCGAGTGTCATGTTTTCGTCTCCTTAATCGCTGGAATAGTAAAGTGGAATGTTGAGCCTACGCCAACTTCTGACTCGACCCATATTCGCCCTTCGTGACGCTCAACTATCTTCTGACACAGCGACAATCCTATGCCGGTGCCAGGGTATTTGCTTCTCTTGTGAGCGCGCTTGAACATCCCGAATATGCGTTCCTGGTACCTGGCTCTGATGCCTGTCCCATTGTCCGAGACCGACATCTGCCAGCAATCTTGTTTGCGTTCGCACGATACGTGAATCTTGGGTGGACAATCATCCTTTCTGAACTTGACAGCGTTAGATATCAGGTTCTCAAAGAGATGTGTTATCTGAATGTGATCGCCAAGAACCTGTGGGAGATGTTCGGCGGTGACCTCCGCGCAGGTCTCGGATATGGACACTTCCAGGTCGGCCAACGCCTCGGCCAGCGCGCGATTGCAGTCCATTCTCTCGAACGGGTTCCCGTGCGTCTCGACCCGAGAGTACTGGAGCAGAGCGCTTATGAGCGCCCTCATGCGGTAAGCGGCGTCAGTAGCGTATCCTATGAAGTCGAGCGCGTCTTGGTCGAGTTTATCCGCATATCGGTCTTCCAGTAGATTCACGTAGCCTGCTATCACGCGCAACGGCTCCTGAAGGTCATGCGACGCGACATACGCGAACTGCTCCAGTTCGGCGTTGGAACGCGCCAACTCTTGCGCCTGCCTCTGAAGCTCCCTGTCCGACTCCAGCGTCTCCGCGTGCAGATGCGAGTTTTCAATCGCGCCCGCTATCTGAGCCGCTATCAGGCTGACAACACCCACTTCATAGTCGCTGTACGCATTCGGTTTGACAGAACTGAAGTGCAGCACGCCTATGGTGGTATCTTTGTAAACAAGCGGCACGCTGATAAACGAGCGAAGACCGCTGCGATACTGCGGCATAAGGCCGGGGAACTTGGCGCGAGCCTCGCACAGCGAGTCTGGGAGAAACAGGATAGCCTTCTGCTGCCGAATAACCTCATTCGTGAACGTTCCCTTCAGCCCTACGAGGTCTCCCCGGTCTCTATTGGAAACCGGTACGCCGATCACGTAGGCATTGGTAAAGTCGTCAGACTCCCGGCTAAGTAAGCTGATTACGATGCGGTCAAAGCTTATGAGACGGCGAGTCTGCTCCGCGAAACCGGCATACACGTCCTCGATGTCGAGCGAGGCCGTTATTATCCTTCCAATCTCCGCTATTGCGGCATTTTGAAGCGCGAGCCGATTCGTCTCAGACTCGGCTTCGGTATGCCGAGCGTATAGCTGTGAATTCGCTATGGCCGGAGCTATTTGAGCCGCCACCTTTGCGGCCAGATCCAGATGGTGCGGGTTGTACGCATTCTCTTGGAGAGAGCGCATATGCAACGCCCCCAGAATTTCGTTCTTGAACACTATCGGGGCTAGTAGAACGGACTTCAACCCAGACCTGACCATCATGGGAAAGCGTCTGGCTAGGCCTTCAACATCGCCCTGAAGGATGAGAGCGCGATTCTCTTCCACGGCTCTGAAGACCATCGTGCCTTCCAAAGGAACCTCGCTTCCCTCCTCTCGACCCGGAGCCGGAACCCCAAAGACGTACTGGTTGTTAAACGTGTACGACTCCATATCCACGAGGCTTATGGCAATCCGGTCGAATGGTATCAACTCTCTCACCTGTTTCGCGAAACCCTCGTAAACCTCGCCTATGTCCAGTGAGGAGTTGATTATCATGCCTATCTCGGCCAGCAGAGCGTTCTCAGCGGCCAACAGTTCAGTCTCATCCGAAGCCTGCTTCAAGGCATTGTGCAGACTGTGATCTTCGGTGATGTCGTCGGAGTATAGGCTTACCTGTGGAGCGTCTTTGTCGAGAACGATTTTCTGGCTGAACACCTTCTCATCCACGCGGACCTCCCTGGTCCTGGACATGACTCCCGTTCGCCTCATTTCACACACCACTTCGTCAAGACCCGCTAGAAGGGGATGGTTAAGACCCAGCGCGCCCAGCTCCGGGAAACTCTCTCTGGCCGCGTGGTTAAGATAGGTGACCACGCCATCGAACTCTACTATCGCGCTGGGACTATGGTCCGCTAAGGTCGCCAGGCGGGTCAACACGCCGCTTACCCGTCTACTCCTGCGCTGCAAGGCTTCCAGCTCGGCTATACGCTCTCGGGCAAGACGCAGGCGCGTTTCCAGTGTGGGGGACTCCGCATCCTGGATTGTCACAAAGCTACCTCAAGAAAAGATGGAATCTCCCGCATCAAGATTATAGAAGCGGAATTCATGTCTGAATCTCCATATTGACATACTCGTGAAACCACAGATAGACTCTGCTTGACTTTACCGGGTTTGCCACGCCAAACGCCCGCGAGCCTTGATATATGCCTTTAGCATTATGACGTTTCGACGGTAACGTGGCAAGCGTGGAAACACCTATGTTTGTATGGCAACTTTGCGCGAAGCGGGCAGATCATCCACTTTCTATTCTCTGCCCGAAGCAAAAGTTCTGAAAGCGAGGTCTGAGATGGCCGTTATAGTTACAGGCGGACTGGCAGGAGGCGGCGGAAGATTTCTGGGGCCGGAGTTGTCCCGCAGAATAGATGCCGACTACGTTGACCGGCTCATACTCTCCAACGTCGCGCGCGAACTTCAGGCAACGGTGGAGGCGCTTGACCAGCGTGAACAGCGCCCCCCCACTCGTTCGGAGCGATTCTCCAGAATAATACAGCGCATTATGGAGAGAACCGCCTATACCGGCGGAGGCTCCGACCCCTATTTCGGCACTGTGTACCCGGAGTTCCTTGTTTCGGAATACGACGAGCTCCCTAACCTGATAGCCACGCGCGGCCACGAGATAGACGACGACGCATATATTACCGCGATAAGGAATGTGATAGAGGACTTGGCGTCCAGCGACAACGTGGTAATCGTAGGACGCGGGGCGCATATCATCCTCAAGGACAACCCGGATGTGTTGCGCGTAGGACTTGTAGCCACGTTCGAGGATCGGGTCGAGCGCGTCATGGTGCGCGAGCGTCTGGAAAAGAGCGCCGCCGAAGACGCCATCCGTTCTAGAGACGAGGCTAGGCTCAACTACTTTCAGCGGTTCTTCGGGATAGACAGCCCGGACGCCGCGGAACACTACCACCTAGTCATCAATACCAGCGAGATGAACCTTGACGCGGCCACCGACATCATAATCAGCGCTTCGGAGGAGTTGGAGTTGGGAAGGTTATCCAGGCACGCTTTCCGGGTGGAGCCGCAGTTCGCGTAGAAGCCCCGGCGTCATCTACTCTACACTGGAGATGAGTGTCGGACGACTCTCCTTCCACTATCTTGGCGCAACGCGCGCAAAGGGAAGCGGACTGCCGTGTTTACACGGACGAAAGGAGCCTCTCCGAGTTGGGTTATTGACTTGGTGGGCCTGACTTGACGGTAGGCAGTACCATCTTTGAACTGGGGCTGACCTTGTAGTAGCTGCTGTGCCAAAATCGCCTCAAGGCATCGCCCACCATTCGGACAACGCCTCGGCCTGTTCCAGGACAGTGTCGTTTACTTACCGCAGATACACCGCATGGCGTTTCCCACACTATCCGCCGTAACTGAACAGAACCTCCAGGACAGTTTGAACAGACTTGGCTTGTTTGTCCGGCGGGTTGCCCTACGAGAGGATTTCGTGGGCTATACAACACTGTTCAATATTGCATTCCATAGCCAATACTATTACAGTGAATGAATGGCAATGCTAAAAGGGAAATTGCGCTAGTCTCGCAGGGCCTCGCCCGCGCAGGGCACGGAGCAGGCGCAAGACGCGGCGAGTGGTTCGTCCGAATCGTAGAGAGCGGAGACATTACCGAAAACGTATGGCTTTCACCTGGACAACTCCGGGAGGTTGGTATGGCCTGGAGTCACCGTTCAGAACGGCATCTTCTCCGCCCCCTTGACGTCTCGGTTACCGCGCGGGCCGGGTCAGTACAAGCTGCCCTAGTACCACCGCAAATTTCGCGGACAGTGGCGGGGGTTACCCTGCTCGCGGTACGGCCAAGAGATCCCACGATTGGCATGGGCCACTGGCTTTGGTATTTCTTGACCTCCAAGTTTGGGCGGGCGAAGATGACCAAACAGCTCCACCATGAAATCCCTCTCCGCCAGAAGCCTGGGTGAGATTGAAATACCTGTGCCCCCACCTGGTGATTTGGAGCGGGTCGCCCGTCTCGTAGAGTCTTCGAAGAGAAACTTTGCTGCGGCGCTGCAAACGACAGTTTTACGCCGGGAGACTCTACGTGATGGGATTGTTCAAAGCTTCAAGCTGAAGAAGAACGAACCCCGTTGAGGAGAAGATAATGCCACTAACCAAGCAAGAAATGGAGTCCAAGCTGTGGCAGGCCGCCGACATCCTGCGGGGGCAGATTGACTCGGCGGACTACAAGAACTACATCTTCTCCATCCTCTTCCTGAAGCGGCTTTCCGACCGGTTCGACGAGGAAATCCAAGACGCGGTGGCCTCGGGGGTGCCCAGGGAGACGGCGCTGGCCGACCGGGACGAGCACGAATTCTTCGTGCCGGAATCTGCCCGCTGGGAGGCCATCGCCGCCGCTTCCATGAACCTGGGCGAAACGCTGAACATCGCCAGCCACGCCATCGAGGACGCCAACACGCCCCGGCTGGACGGGGTGCTGGCCGGCGCTAACTGGAATGATGAGACCAAGCTGGGAAGCCCGGCCAACCGGGAGAGCATCATCCGCAGCTTGGTCAACCACTTCAGCGACCTGGACCTGCGGGACGCCAACCTGCGCGACGAGGGAGGTACGGGAAACGTCCTGGGCGACGCCTACGAGTACCTCATCTACCAGTTCGCCGACGACGCCGGCAAGAAGGGCGGCGAATTCTACACCCCGCGCGAGGTTGTCCGGCTCATCGTCGAGTTGCTGGAACCCCGGGAAGGAATGCGCATCTGCGACCCCGCCGCCGGTTCCGCCGGAATGCTGATCTACACCGCTCAATACGTGCGAGAGCGGGGCGGAGACGCCCGAAACCTGGTGTTGCACGGCCAAGAGCGCAACCTGGGAACCCTGGCCATCGGCAAGCTCAACCTGCTGCTTCACGACCTGCGCTCCGCCCGGCTGGAGGCCGGCGATGTCATCGCCGAGCCGGGCCTGGTGGACCCTTCGGGGCGGTTGCTTTCCTATGACCGGGTGATCGCCAATCCGCCCTTCAGCCTGAAGAACTGGGGCCAAGACTTCGCGCCCAACGACCCGCACCATCGCTTCGACCGCTATGGGGCAGTGCCGCCCAAGACCCGGGGCGACTTCGCCTTCCTGCTGCATATGCTGGGAGTGACCAACGCTCAGGGCATGGTGGGCGTGGTGATGCCCCACGGCATCCTGTTCCGGGGTGGCGCTGAGGGGAAGATACGCCGGGGCATTGTGGAGGCCGACCTGTTCGAGGCGGTCATCGGCCTGGCCCCCAACCTCTTCTTCGGCGCCAGCATCCCGGTGGCCGTCTGCATCCTGAATCGGGACAAGCCACAGGAACGGCGGGGCAAGGCGCTGTTCGTGGACGCGGCCCAGGAGGGTTACTTCCGCCCCGGCAAGGCCCAGAACTACATTGATGCGGAACACATCTCAAAAATAGCGCAGACGTACCGTGCCTTCGAGGACGTGGACCGCTTCGCCCACGTCGCCGACCTGGCGGAGATAGCGGGCAACGACTTCAACCTGAACATCAGCCGCTACGTGGACACCAACGAGCCGGTGGAGGTGATGCCGGTGGAGGAGGCCCTGGCCCAGCTGCGAGAGGCGGAGCGGCGGCGAGATGAGGCGGTGGCCAGCATGGACGAATTGCTGGCGGAGATGGGGTATGCCCGGTAGGATGGTACGGCGATGCCGGCGATACTGAGAGCGGGGCCGTTCCGTTTCTTCTTTTACGCGAGCGACCGGGGCGAGCCTCCTCATATACACGTTGAACGTGATAACCGAATCGCCAAGTTCTGGTTGGATCCGGTCAGGTTGCAACGAACCGGTGGTTGAGGCGCCACGAGTTACGCCGGATAGAAACGATAATCCGGGAGAATCAAACGTTGCTGTTGGAGGCTTGGGATGAACGTTTCAACCCTTAAGGTGAGTGTTCCAGATGCGGAAGATGTGACAGTGACCGACGACACTTTGACCGCTGAACTTTGCGATGGACGCACCGTATCGGTTCCGCTGTCGTGGTATCCCCGCCTGGTCCACGCCACGCCCGAGGAACGCGACAACTGGGAACTGATTGGGACTGGACAGGGCATCCACTGGCCCGACTTGGACGAAGACCTGAGCGTCGAGGGTTTTCTGGCGGGACGGAAGTCGGGGGAAAGCCAGCGTTCCTTCAAGCAATGGCTGGAGGCCAAAAGGGAAGGGCGCGGGCTGACGATTTACGCGCTAAACGCCTACGAGAAGGAGCGGCAACAACGGGAGACCAATGCCAAGTAAGACGCAAATACCCAATGGCTGGCGCTTGGCGCGGCTGGGGGATGTGGCTTCCCTTCGCACAGAGCGAGTGAAGCCCGTGGGGTACGACTCCCAACCGTATGTCGCTCTGGAGCATATTGTCTCCGGAGGGTCACTTACAGGATACGGAAAGGCGAGCGACTCAGTCAGCTACAAAACTACGTTCTGCAAGGGAGATATCCTGTATGGAAAGCTCCGTCCCAATCTGCGGAAAGTAGTTCGTGCCGAATTTGATGGTGTGTGCTCTACAGAGATTCTCGCTGTCAGAGCCCGGGATTCTGCCGATGCCTATTTCCTTAACCACTTGCTTAGGAGTGAACAACTACATGGGTACGCTATGCAGGGGATTACTGGCACCAAAATGCCCCGCACGTCATGGGGACACCTGCGGGGTTTCGAGATCCTCCTACCGCCCCTGCCGGAGCAGCGGGCCATCGCCGCCGTGCTGGACTCCATTGACGACGCCATCGAGCAGACCGAAGCGGTCATCGCCGCCACCGGGCAACTGCGCGACTCCCTGCTCCACCAGCTGCTGACCCACGGCGTCCCCGGCTGGCACACCGAGTGGCGGGAGGCGCCGGGCCTGGGGACAATCCCGGCGGGGTGGGAGGTGGTTAGGTTGGGGGAGGTGGCGGAGGTCAAAGGTGGAAAGCGTCTTCCAAAAGGTGCCTCTTTTGCCGACGGAGATACAGGCCTGCCTTACATTCGTGTCGTCGATTTTCATAATCGCACAGTGAACACAGGCGACATTCGATTTCTTCGTCCTGAAATCCACAAATCCATCAGCAGCTATACGATTAGCTGTACCGATGTTTACATTTCGATTGCAGGAACAATTGGTCTTGTAGGAACCATTCCTGCCTGCCTTGATGGCGCAAACCTGACCGAGAATGCGGCCAAGATTGTTATTGCAAATCTGAACAAACTATCTCAGCATTTCATGTCGTCATATTTGGATTCATATAATGGGCAGTCTCAAATCAATCACCGAGTCAATGCGTTAGGCCAGCCAAAACTTGCTCTGGAACGCGTCAGAACCATTGAAATACCGCTACCTTGCTTGGCTGAGCAGCAAGCCATAGCCGCCGTGCTGGACGGGGTAGATGAGACTATTGAACATAGCCGCAGGGAAATATATATGCTAAAATGCCTTAAAGAATCAACCGCCAACGCGCTGCTGACCGGGCGGGTGAGGGTACATTCGAGTTGAGATTGCAACGGTTTCAGAAGAACTCCAAACTTACTTAAAGAGAGAAGTCTATGACATCTGCATTCCCAACCCGCTATGTCTGTAAGACGGATCCGGAATACCAGACGGTCCCTCGTTTCCATTTCGTCTTGGTCCCGAAATCTGGAGGCAACACTGCCCATGAATTTTTTCAAGTCGCAAGAGACCTAAAATTGGGTATGGAAGCTATGGCCTTGTCCGAATCGGTCCCTCATATGTCCGCCGATGGTCAAGAATTAACGATCAGTTTCCTGAAGGAGGAGGCCGCACATATCATTTCCCAGAACCCCACCGAGTGGGTCGGTGGATGTGATAGATTGTCCATCATGCATCACCCAGGTAAACGGGAAAAGTTGGTTTCAATCCTTTCCAAGCTCCCTGTGTCACCTCAACCCAATTGTCCTCGCAAGCTATTGAGTGTTCGCTACAAGGAGGATGTATTCGCCTTTGAGGTTGATCTGCATGAGAACAGGTCCATTCCTGAAGACAGTCTTGTGATCGGGTTGGCTAATCCCTCGGATCCTGCTGCTGAGTATCTAGTGGAGAGCGACCGTGGAGAAGGCCTAAAGATTACAGACTTCTACGCCGTCAAGCAAAACCCGGAGTACTTCGCTATCAATGCACTCTGCCGTGACTTGGCTTTACATCGCAACTATTCACCTGAAGGCTTGAAGTATCGGTATGAGCCCTTAGGGAACGATACATTTCCTGACTTTGAACTAATCGCAGGCGAACATGAATGGGCTGTTGAAGTCACTCGCATAGAATCAGGAATGGTTTCATATGTCAAAGTTGACAAGGAAATTGACAGGGACAAGATTGAAAGGGCGGTCCAGAATCGTATAACGGACAGTGGCGTTAACAAAGCCTTAATCAAAGCCATGTCTGAAAAGACCGAAAAGCGGAACAAATGCTCAAGTTACTCTCGCTACTGTCTCTTGTTGGTGGATGTTGTTGATTCGGTTGGTGGTAGGGAATCTGAAGTTTGGAACAACATCGATCTGTCCGCTTTCGACGCCATAGTGTTGATCAAATTGGACGGTTCCGTTTATTACATCAAAAGCGGTAACATCTTTGAATGAATCTATCATGACCACCCCGGCCAAGCTCAACGAGTTCAACCACGCCGAGGAACCCGCCCACCAATTGCTGGAACGGCTGGGCTGGACCGGTTGTCCCAATGGAGGAAAACGCGATGGACGATAAGGACACAGTTCGTTGGATGCTTACCTTCTACCACTCGGAGGGAGGGTCGCGCGACGAACCCGATTTCCCGAGGGTTGACCTCTGGCATCCTAACGAGAAAGTCTCAATGGAGGCAGGGGCCCGCGTCCTCCAGGAATTGAAGGAACGCGGCGACAATCGCGACTGGAAAGCGGCTGGGCATCCTGATCCCTTCGCAGTCGGCTCCGGTCAACATCCCGGCGGTCAATGGATACTTCCGCCCCCGGCTCCGAAGATCTTTGACCCGGATAAACTGCCGCCGATGGACTTGACCGATGCGGAATGGGAGTCCTTTGACCGCGCTATCCGGGAGAGTCGAACAGCCGCGAAGCACCCGGTGGACCGCGTGTACGGAATTCTCGGCAGGGGATCCCGCGGCGACGGAGTTAGCGTCGACGATTACATAGAGGAAATCCGGGACAGGTGATTACCGCCGTTGATACCAATGTCCTGCTGGACGTTGTCCTGCCCGACGAGCAGCACGGGCCTCGGTCGGCGGCATGGCTGCGCTCCGCCTACGACGCGGGCGCCATTGTCATCTGCGACGTGGTGTACGCGGAGCTGGTTCCGACGTTCAATAGCCGTGCCGAACTGGATGGCGTGCTTCGGGAGTTAGACGTGACGCTCTCCCCAACCAATGCGTCAATCGCCTACGAGACCGGGCTGCGCTGGAAACAATACCGTCGGGCCGGCGGGCCCCGGCAACGAATCATCTCCGACTTCCTGGTCGGCGCCCACGCCATTGCCGCGGCCGACTCCTTCCTCACCCGGGACCGCGGCTTCTATAGGACCTACTTCCCGGAGCTAGAGAGGCGTGCAGGACCATGACCACCCCGGCTAGGCTAAACGAGTACAACCACGCCGAGGAGCCGGCCCGCCGGTTGCTGGAACGGCTGGGCTGGGCTTACGCGCCGCGCGAAACGCTGGCGGCGGAACGGGGGGATGAGCGGGATGTATTGCTGAAGGGGCGGCTGCGGGCCGCCCTGTTGCGGTTGAACGAGTGGCTGACCGAAGCCCAAGCCAACCGGGTCATTTTCGAGCTGGAGAACGTCAACGCCACCGGGATGGCCCGCAACCAGAAAGTCCACGAGTACCTGACCTACGGGATGCCCCTGACGGTGGACGGGCCAGGGGGCCGGGACACCCGCAACGTCCGCTTCTTCGACTTCGACCACCCTGATGGCGGCCGCAACGAGTTCCTGGTCACCACCCAGTTCCGGGTGCGCCGTGGCAACGAGCGGGGCGATCTTGAGGACGACCAGCGGTTGGTCATCCCCGACCTGGCGCTGTTCGTCAACGGCATCCCCCTGGTGGTGATGGAGGCCAAGTCGCCGTCGTTGCTGGACGTGTGGAAGTCCCAGGCGGTGCGCCAGTTGCGCCGCTACCAAGAGGCAGGGCCGGAGTGGCAAGGCCGGGGCGCGCCGGAGCTGTTCCACTACAACCTGCTGTGCGTGGCCCACTGTGGGGCCGCCGCAGCCTACGCCACCCTGGGCGCGCCGGAAAACGCCTATTTCGAGTGGAAATCGGTGGGGCCATATTCCGACCACGAAGTGCGGCAGAAATTCGGGGTGGAACCCCAGGGGCAGGCCCAGCTCATCATGGGCCTGCTGGCCCCGGCGACGCTGCTGGACATCCTGCGCGACTACGTGGTCTACGAGCCGGAGCGGGGCCGGCTGGTGAAGAAGTTGCCCCGCTACCAACAGTACCGGGCGGTGCGGGCGGCCCTGTCCCGCATCCTCACCGGCGGCCAGCCCACCGAGCGGGGCGGCGTGGTCTGGCACACCCAGGGGTCGGGCAAATCCCTGACCATGCTGTGGCTGGCGACGAAAATCCGCCGGGAGCCGCGTCTCGCCAACGCCACCATCGTGGTGGTCACCGACCGCACCCAGCTTGACCGCCAGATTGCCGGGACCTTCGAGCGGTGCGGCTTTCCCGGCCCGCAGCGGATGGAGCGGTCCCGGCCCGAACCTACTGAGCGCCGCGACCGTCGCCGCATGGAGAGGCCCGGTCAGCCCGCTCCTCTGGACCTCCAGAGCGTCCTCAAGCAGAGCGGCAGCCGCACGGTGATGACCACCATCCAGAAGTTCGAAGAGGCCCTGACCACGCCCGGCGAAAGGCTGGACCTGCTCAATCCCTCGGACAACGTCGTCATCATGGTGGACGAGGCCCACCGCTCCCAGTACGGCGACCTGGGCGCGCTGATGTCCAAGGCGCTGCCCAACGCCACGCTGATCGGCTTCACTGGCACGCCGATAGACAAGGGGTTCGGGCGCAGCACCATGCGCCGCTTCGGGCCGCTGATCGACGCCTACACCATCCCCCAGTCGGTGGCCGACGGCGCCACAGTGCCCATCCTCTACGAGGCGCGGCTGCCCGAACTGGCCGTCGAAGGGCCGGAAACCCTGGACCGGCTGTTCGACGCCATGTTCGGCGACCAGCCTGAAAACGTCCGGGAGCGAATCCCGCGCAGGTACGCCAACAAGGAGACCGTGGCCGAGGCGGAGCGGCGCATCGAGATGATCGCCCTAGACATCGCCGGGCACTTCAAAGAAAGGGTGCGTCCCAACGGGTTCAAGGCCCAGGTGGTGGCGCCCAGCCGGGCCGCCGCGATGCGCTACGCCGGCAAACTGAACGATTTCGGCGTCAAAGCCTACCCCGTCATCACCACCACGCCCGGCGACGGGCCGGAGTTTCAGCCGGCCCGGGAACTGGACCAAGAAACGGTAACCAACGCCTTCGTGGACCCGGAAGGGGAGCCGGAGATCCTGGTAGTAGTGGATATGCTGCTGACTGGCTTCGACGCCCCGGTGGAGCAGGCGCTCTACCTGGACCGGCCGCTGCGGGAACACGGGCTGCTTCAGGCCATCGCCCGGGTCAACCGCCGGTTCTCCCACCGGCGGGACGGCGTGGAAACCGAGAAGACCTACGGCCTGGTGGTGGACTACCACGGCGTTTCCCGGGACCTGGAGGAGGCCCTTTCCACCTTCGACTGGCCCGATGTCCAGGACAGTATGCGGGAACTGGAAGAGGACCCGGGTCCGATGATGGAAGCCGCCACAGTACAGGCCGAGTCCCACTTCAAGGGCCGCGACCTGCGCGACACTTGGGCCTGCGTCACCGTCTTCGCCCCGGACGCCGATACCGAGGGCAACTACAAAGCCGATCTGTTCCAGCGGTTCAATGCCGACTACCGCCGGTTCTCCCGCCTCATGGACCGTTTCCTGCCCGACCCGCGGGCGTTGGCCTACGCCGACCGGCTGGCCCGGCTTACGGAGATACGCGCCTACGTCCGGGCCCAGTTCCTCCGTGAGGACGCGGAGGTGGACTGGACCGAGATTGGGGCGAAGGTAAAGAAGCTGGTGGACCAGCGCATCAGCGCCCAGGTGCGGGAGATGATGAAACCGCTGTCCATCCTGGACCAGGACTTCGAGCAGAAAATTGCCGCCCTTCCCCACGATGCGGCCCGGGCTTCGGTGATGGAGCACGCCATCCGCGCCCAAATCCACGAGCGGCTGGCTGAAAACCCGGTCTTCTACGAGCGGTTGTCGCAGTGGTTGGCCCGCATCATCGGGGACCTGCGCAACCGGCTGATCGAGACTGCCGAAGCCTGCCGGCGCCTAGCGGCCCTAAGGCACGAGGTACAAGGCGTGGCTGGCATTGCGGCCCGCTACGGCATGACCCCGGTGTCCTTCGCCATGTACCAGTTGCTGGAAAACTTCCCGGCCGGGGAAACGTTGAAGTCCGTTGTGGCCGAGGGGCAAAGCGGATACCGAACCGAGCTGGATGAGGAGACCAAGAGGGTTTCCGAGGGCGTCGAGAAGGTCATCGCTCAACACCAAGACGTGATTGACTGGCAGTCGAACCTGGACGTGCAGCGGGAGATGCGCCGGGACATCAAGCGGAAACTGCGGCCCACCGGGGATTACACCGAGGAACAGTTGGACGAACTGGCGAACCGCATCGTGGAACTGGCCCGCCGGGGAGGACACGGTGGTTAGCCGGGACATGGTCCGCTTCGGCGGCGCCACCATTGAGTACGAGGTGCGCCGGAGCGAGCGCCGGAAGAAGACCGTCCAGATTACTGTTGACGGCGACGGGGTTCAGGTGGCAGCGCCCATAAAAACGCCGGACAGCGAGTTGCGGGCCATCGTTCGTAAGCGGGCGGCCTGGATTCTCAACCACGCCGCCGATGGTGGATTGCGCCCCTCTCCCAAGCGCTTCGTCAGCGGGGAAACCCTACCCTACCTGGGCCGCAACGTCCGCCTGATTGTCGAACCTGGGGACGTGCGTGTCCCAGAAGTCCGCTTTGACCACTGGCGCTTCCGGGTTTCGGTACCCGAAGGTTTGGAAGGAGACGACCATTATCAGCGCATCCGCCGAGCGGTTGTGGATTGGTACCGCAACCGAGCCTCCGAGCGGTTGCGGAGTGGGGTTCAACGTTGGTGGACTCGCCTGGGCAACGGCGGCGAACCCCAGATACTCATTAGAGACCAGCGCCAACGCTGGGGAAGCTGCGCCCCCGACGGCACGTTGCGTTTCAACTGGCGGGTTATGATGTTGGAACCGTCCCTGGTGGAGTACGTCATCGTCCACGAACTGGTACACCTGAGTATCAAGAACCACTCCGCCGATTTCTGGCGAATGTTGGCCAGTGTGCTGCCGGACGTGGAACAACGCCGCCAGAAACTGCGGGAAGCAGGAAAGTCGCTCCCGTTGTAGAACATAGTCTTGAGTCTCCATGAGACATTGGCTTGTCCAGTCTATTCCACATTCCGCTGTTCCACAGGCACAGAAGCCGCTGGTGATTCGCATAGTTTGCTCGCACGGGCTCGTATCTTGGACCAACGGAAGTGGGCATTTAACAGGAGTAGGAATACCAATGAGCGCCAACTGACCCATCACCATCACCGTCAAATTGTCAAGAGAGACCAAGAACACCTACCGCTATAACGCGGTTGATTAGGACGCGCCGGTGGGCAACATCTACATTCAGAAGAAGGCCCTGCCAGGCGGCGCCCCGCCGCAGTTGGAGCTTCATGACCGCCAAGTGACACTGAGCCGGGCGTTGCTCCCTGCGGAAATACTTCAACGATGCCGTGGGTAAAGGCGGCGGATCATCTGGGAAAGCTACCGTCGCACCAGACCCAGGGTGAGCAACCGCCGCAACCGCCTGGCCCGGCTCAACTCCCGGCGGGCTTCTGCTAGGGCTTCCCGTCGCCAGCGAACATGGTCGCGCCTTCTCGCGTCGTCCACGGCTCCGTCTCCGGGGTCAGGGTCAACTGGAAGTCCCGGAGCAACGCCGCCTCCAGTTCCCTTCGGAGCGCCCCAGCCCCGGCTCGGTCAACCAGGCTGCCCGCCGTTTCAGCCCTGTTCAGCAACTCCCGCCACTCGGCCACCAGCGTCGCCGCCGGGCCGAAGGCGTGTTCCTCGTAGGGCTGCTGTTCCAGGGTAACCACTCCGGTGTCGGGCATTGTGCAACTGGGGAGGACGCCAAGCCCGCTCCCTGAACATTGCTGTGCTGCCCATCAGGGCGACCGTTGCCAACGTCAACTTCCCCGTCATCGTCAGGCCTCCGGTTCCTTCGTTCCAGCACTGTCCTCCGACACTCCAGCTCTTCCAAGCGGCTGGTCTGGGCGTCCACTGATTCCCGCAGTCGAGATTTTCCGCCCGTCATCCGATTTCATCGCTCTCGCGCCCCCTGCAACTTGCGTATTCACTGTAACCAGATCTTGACGGAAGGTGTTCGCTGGTTCCGTCCGGTAGGGGCCGATTTCTCCCTGCCACAGCTTTGAAACAGGCCGAATCTGCAACTTGCAGCGAAATCGATTTCCCGTACAGCCCCCTCACGTCTCGGAAGCCACAATCCGGGTCATTACCTTATCCGGGAGTTGGTCAGGCTGGTGGACGAGGAGATGGACGGCATCGCCAAAGAACAACGGCAAAGGCTGGAGACCGCCGAGGCGGAACCGGAAGACGTGCGGCGTAGGCTGGACCGCCTCTACAACCTGGCGGAGACCACCGACCTGGACATCGAGGACCTCAAGCCCCACATCAAGGACCACCGAGAGCGCCAGGAGCGTCTTGAGGCCACGGCTACCGAGGCGCGGTCAATGCTGTCCCAGCGGCGCGTTGTCCTGGACGACGTGGAGACCATCACCGCCTACTGCGAGGACCTGAGCGAGGACCTAAACGAAAGCGAGTTGACCGAGCGCCGGGCCTTCATCGAGTCCTTCGTCAAGGAGATCGTGCAACCCGGCGGAGCGGTGGTGAGCTATACAATCCTCATGCCGGAGGATAGCCCGATAGATGGAAGGGACGCCGAGGAAGTGACCCTGCACGGGCCGGTACTGGCTACCGTCAAGTTTGGTGGAGCTGGGGGGACTCGAACCCCCTACCTCTTCAATGCCATTGAAGCGCTCTCCCAGATGAGCTACAGCCCCACGGATTGGACGCGGGAAGCAAGCCTAACTATAGCAAATGGCGGTTAATTCGCGCAATGTAAGGATTCATGCTTGAACAACCAACTTGTCTCGAGCGTCTAAGTTCTTGATTCATGCGCCGCCGCGCTCGGCCCTGACTCTGAGCCACTCAGCCATCAGGTCGTCGTTGGGTGGGTAGTACTTTCCGGGAGCGACGCCTTCGGCGCGGACTTTCTCCTTTATGTAGTTCTCAGCCCCCTCGTGTTCAACAGCCCAATCCAATGCGGACTCGGCCATCCAGGATGGCACGACGAGGACTCCGTCGTTATCTCCTACCAGAACGTCGCCCGGCCTCACGAGAGCGCCGCCGCACTGTATCTGTACGTTCTCCTCAGCCGGAATGGCGGTCGGATTGCCGTGAAAGCTGCGCGCTTTGGCGTAAACTCTTAGCCCATAGTCCTCATCCAAGATGACATCCAAGTCGCGGATGGCCCCGTCTATAACCACTCCGTCCGCGCCGTTCATGGCTAATTGCAGCAGTTTGACGTCCCCGGCGACGACATCCTGTTTCGACCCCATGATGTCGGCGACCAGCACGTCCCCCGGCCCACAACGGCCCATAGCCACATATTCTACCGAGTCCTCTCCGGGCGCCCTCTCAGCGGCTATGTCGGGACGCGTTGGGAGGAACCTGAGAGTCCGGGCGCGCGCGGCCATCCGCTCACCGCTCGGCGTGAAGTTCGCTAGACCTTCACACACTGTCATCACAGACCCCATAGCTCGCGCCGCGTTGTAAACGGTAGCGGTGGGAACGCTTTTAAGTCCGTCGAGAACATCCCGAGACACCTCCACAGGGTTCATGTCGAATGTAGCCATAATTTCTCCTTTGTCATTTGAGGGAGCCGGTCATGCGAGGGGTGAGCCGCCCACATCTAAATTTTGGTGGTTTCATATATATTCGTTTATATGCTTGGGGTCATTTAACAGTTGGAAGATGATGCTTAAGTGGTGACTCAACAGGTGACAACCGAACCTGAATTTCACCTGCTTCCACCTGCACTTGTAGCTAAATCACCGGGGAAAAATTTTCCTGTCGGGCTTGTATATACTATGGTTTATAGTTTTCAGGGTCGGGTTGTCGGTTTGGGACAATAAGCGTCCGAGCGAAGTTTCATATTTGTGAGTCACGGGGCTATTATAGCAAATCAGTACGGATGTGCAACAGGGTCGCGACGAGGCGGTCTTCTCAACGAGTGTTGGCATTGATGATAGAGTGTAGTGAATCCAGACATGTCAGGTGTGAACATGGTCAGACAACGCGCGTATCGAGAGGACATGCAGTGTCCACGCTGTGGCTCCAACTGGCTACCCAAGTACGGACGTTCCCGAGGCAAACAGACCTATCGTTGCGGTCATTGTCTGTATCACTTCATACCCGACAGCCATCGGCCTCAGTCATCAGAGAAGAGCCGGAATCTGGCTGTGGCGATGTACACAGAGGGTATGGGACTGTCAGCTATCAGCCGGGTGTTGGAGAAAAAAGAGGAGACAGTGTATAGCTGGGTCAAAAAAAGCGTGTATGGCGAGGGAGTTGATGGTCAAGCTGAGCGTTCAGCGCGCGTCGAGACAGATGGGTCAAAGCTGTGCGCGGGTCATATCCTTCGATGAGATGTGGACATATGTGGGAGCTAGGCGTAGAGACAAACGTCGGTCTGTATGGATATGGACTGCTGTTGTGGAGGAGTCAGACGGCAGACGCTGGGTGGACTTTGAGGTGGGAGACCGAAGCGAGAAGCCTTTTCTGAGGCTGTTGGAGCGTCTGCCGGATGCGCGCATCTACGAGACCGACGCTTATCATGTGTATGAATGGCTGCCCACAAACCGGCACAAGGTGGGCAAGTATGGCGCGGTGAACCGCAATGAGGGGCTGCACTCAGTGTTGAGGGGTAAGTTGAGCAGGCTGGTCAGAAAGACCAAAGGATACTCCAAGAGTATGCGGATGCTGAGGGATTCGATAGCGTTGGTCTGTCTGAGACTGGGATATATCTAATACCAACACCTATTGAGAATACCAGATTTCGATTCCTCGTGCCGAACAGTCTGCGACTTGATACAATGTGATGCAGAGGCGGTCTAAGCAGACCATAGGACGGATAATCCGGGAGGGCGCAGAAAGTTGATAGACCTGATTGGGGTTTCTAAGATATACCAGATAGGCCCTGTCGAGGTGCGAGCGCTGGACGACGTGGAACTGCACGTGGACGATGGGGAGTTCGTCGTTGTCTTGGGACCCTCTGGGAGCGGCAAGACGACGTTGCTGAACATCATCGGCGCGCTGGACACTCCTACCTCCGGGAGCGTCTCTGTTGGCGGGCGCGACATCGCCAGCGCCTCTCGAACAGAACTCTTCACTCTTAGACGCCAGACCGTGAGCTTTATTTTCCAAAGTTTCAATCTCTTCCCCGGTCTGACGGCGCTGGAGAACGTAGAATTCGGGATGGATGTAGCCGGAAAGCGCGGCATCACCTCGCCCGAGGCAATACTGCAATCCGTAGGTTTGGGCGACAGAATCAGCCACTTCCCGCACGAGTTGTCCGGCGGAGAGCAGCAGCGCGTGGCGATTGCAAGAGCGCTGGCGACCGGAAATCCTGTGTTGCTGGCGGACGAGCCGACAGGGGAGCTCGATTTCCGTACGGGAGCGCAGATACTCGAACTCCTGATAGAGCAGGCGTCCGCCGACCGCGCCGTCTTGGTCGTTACCCACAACCGCGAAATATCCCGAATCGCCGATAGAGTGGTTGAGATGAGCAGCGGACGAGTCATAAGCGACGGCCCGCCGCAGGGCGGCAAGACTCCGTTGTCAGAATTGCGCTGGTAAGTGAGGGAGCGGAAGCTGAAATTTAGGGCGCTTCGTGTGGATAAACAGCCCGAAATCTGGTATTAGTTATTAGCGTAGAAAATGCCGGCCTCCGCGATTTTCGACAACTCGTTACTTCGATTGCACTGGGAGTACATCTATGTCCACTGATCAGAAAATAGCTTTCAGACAGGTCACGCGCGAAGATGTGGCGCGCATCAAACGATGGCTGGAAGACGATGAGGTGGCCGACAGTTGGTTCGGAAGATACTCATACGGAGAACCGGCTCACCTTGGATACCGCCCCAATGAGATAGAGAACGCAAGCGACGAAGAGTTCGCCAGAGCGCTTGAGAACCCGGAGCATCTGACCTTATCAATCTACACTGAGCGGGAAGAGCATATCGGTGAAGTGCATCTCACTCTTGAAGAGGTACTAGGAGACGGGCAGTTATCCATCCTGATAGGTCGGAAAGATCTGTGGAATAGAGGGTACGGAAGAGCGAGTGTGAACGCCGCGCTGGACACCGCCTTCAATGAATACGGCTTATATAGAGTCTGGGTTGACATCCCTGAATATAACATGGCGGCTCGCGCTCTGTTCGAGCGTCTTGGGTTTGTGCATGAAGGCACTCTACGCAAGAGCAGACCGCACGAGGGGTCAAGGTTCAATTCGACGGTCATGGGCATTCTGGCCACCGAGTACACACAGATGACCGACGCATCCGAATAGGTCGGAGAGCTGATTCTCTATGCTGTACGAATCGGAATCAGGCAATCTGACCCTGACCGCGAGTGGCGACACGATGATAACCCGGCGGCTGTCGGTATTCCGAGAGCCGCGCTTCATGTCTCTCGTAGAGCTTTTCAGGAACGCGGACGTTGGCTACGCTAACTTGGAAATGCTGATGCACGATTTCGAGCACGCGCCCGGGATGGCCGGTGGGACTTTCACAGCGTCCGACCCCAGGAATCTCAAGGAATTGCAGTGGGCCGGCATCAACTTGGTGTCCACGGCCAACAACCACAGCTACGACTACGGCGGAGACGGAGCGCTCACCAACATAAAGCATCTCAAAGCCGCCGGACTAGTGTTTGCGGGAACAGGCAGGAATCTCAGCGAAGCGCGGGCGCCCGGATACCTGGATACGGCTGCCGGCAGAGTTGCCCTGATAGCGGCGTCCTCCACTTTCCACGAAGCTGGCCGAGCCATGAATCAGCGTCCTGATATCAACGGGAGGCCCGGCCTTAACGCGCTCAGACACTCCACCGCTCACACTCTTGACAAACGCGCGTTCGACGCCATAAGGCGTGTGAGCCGCGAGCTGGGTTTCGAGTCCAGAAATGCGGCTCAGCGCAGATTCAGACCCACCGGAACGGTTATGGAGGACAACGATGCCCAGATTAGCTTCCTAGGCCGGAAATTCCTGAGGGGGGAACAGTTCAGCACCTCGACAACTCCCAATCGGCGCGACATGAAAGACAATCTAAAGTGGATACGCGACGCCAAGCGCATGGCGGACTGGGTATTCGTGTCCTTCCACTGCCACGAGAACGGCGAGAGCGTTGACGACCCGCCCGAATTCCTGCGAACATTCGCCCACGCCTGCATAGAGGCCGGAGCGGACGGATTCCTGGGACATGGACCGCACGTTACCAGAGGCATAGAGATCTTCCGGGGTAGGCCCATATTCTACAGCTTGGGAAATTTCATCTTTCAGAACGACACGGTTCGCTGGCAGCCCGCGCTTAACTACGAGAGTCTTGGACTTGGACCGGACTCGACTCCCGCCGACTTCTACGACCGGCGCAGCGAGAACGATACACGCGGTTTCCCGGGCGACGCGGCCTACTGGCAGAGCGTCATCGCGGAATGCAGGTTCGAGTCGCGAAAGCTGGACAGAATAACTCTTCATCCAATAGATATGGGACACGGAAAGCCGCGCTCCCAGCGTGGACGTCCCGTTCTCGCCGAGGGACGCGTTATGCGGACCGCGCTAGACAGGATAAAGCGATTGTCCAAGCCGTTCGGCGTCGACGTGAAGATCAAAAACGGTGTAGGCATAGTCAAGTCCTAGCATGTCAACCGCGCAGCCCCCGTCTTGCCCCGACGCTATTGTCGTTTACGCGCTTCTGCTCGACTATGAGGGGCGCAGAATGCTCGCGCGTGATAGTTCCCGAGGACTCCCCGATTTCCGGCTGACTCCGGTTTTCTACCCGGAAGTGGAAGAGTTCGTCGAGAGCGTCCGCCGCGTGTGCGGACTTGAGATTGCGGTACTCCGCTGCCTCGAAGAGGGAGACGCGAACGAGGGGAGACCGCGCCTGTACTCGGCTGTATGCGCGTCCGAACGCGACGAACCGTGCCCGGGTTTCAAATGGATCAACCTCGACGAACCATCGTTCGGAAGTCCAGTCCCGGAGAGACTCATGAAGATGGCGAGGCTGGAACTGGAGCGACTGTCTGCGGACGAGCCTCCCCACGCGCCTGTTCCATGGGACTGGCCTACACGCTGGCACAAGAAGGCCCGTGAGTGGATAACGGCAAACCTTCCCCCTGCGACAGAGGGAGAACCATGGCGAATGGCGCAGATAAGGTCGTGGTCAATATCCTCGGTATTCAGGCTGACCTCCGGTAGCGCGCGACTCTACTTCAAAGCGTCTCCGCGCTATTTCCGGTCCGAAGTCGCTGTTACTCAGGATGTCGCAGAGCGGTTCCCCGAAGTCAGCCCCGTGCTTGCGGCCGCCGAGCCACAGCATGGATGGATGCTTATGGAAGACCTAGGCGAACTCACACTGGGCAAGGCGGACAGCCCGCTACTCTGGCGCGAGACGATGAAGACCATCGCACGGGTACAGCAAGGGTATATTGACCGCGCGGATTCGATAGAACAGATGGGCATCGAGAAGCGAACGATAGGCGATATAGTCGAGACGCTAACAGAATGGGTGGAAAACCCGGCCCGCGCCAATCTCCGAATATTTCAGGAAGAGAACGCCGCCGCGCTCAAGCGACTGCAGCCAAGCTTGGACAAAGTCGCAGAGATAGCGCGCGGCTTGGAACGGCTTGGTCTGCCCCAAACGCTGGAACACGGCGACCTCGACTCGACGAATGTGTTCATCAGAGACGGGTCCCCCGTTCTCATGGACTGGTCGGACGCCTGCATTTCTCACCCCTTCTTCACTCCGCTTACGCCCGCGCAGGCGCGCAGGAACCCGGACATTGTGGCAACGTACCTGCGAGAGTGGAGCGGCTACGCCCCTTTCGAGAATCTGCGCGCGGGGTTTGAAATCTCAAAGCCGCTGGCCGCGCTCGAATCCGCGTTCCACTACCAAAGAAACATAGTCCCTTACCTGCCCCACCCCTACCCCGACTACAGCACCCTAGAAAGATACATCCCGGCGCTGCTCGACATGGCCTCGGACGCCCTGGAATATATCCTTATCGGCAGGTAGGAAACACCTACTCAACTCCGAAGCGACCTACCCTAGGCGACCAGGAAAACTCTCCGTCGAACACAAGCGCCCTATAAGATATAGACGCCACTGGGTTATAATGTAATAAGAGTCGCTCGACATCCGGCCACAAGCGCATACATCTCACTGTCTCCGCATATGAACCAAATGTCAGCGCAACCAGGTTATCCGACATTGAAGCTCAGACGAAATCACAGTTTATGACAGACAGCCACACTCCCCGGCGCCTTACCTACGATCAGGCGGTCGAGCTTGCTATGAGCTTGGCCGATTTTGAACGCTCAACGAACTGGCCGGGACACTCTTTCTTTCACCTGCAACGGATACGTCTTCTCTCCGAGCGTCTGGGAGATGTGGACAAGGCTACCCCCTGCGTCCATGTCGCCGGCACCAAGGGCAAGGGCAGCGTCTGCGCGCTGATAACATCTATCCTGTCCCAAGCCGGATACAAAGTGGGGCTTTTCACCTCGCCCCACTTGCACACTGTGCGCGAGCGGGTGCGCGTCGGCCTCGAACCAATCTCGACCAATGATTACGCCACCCTGATCAGCCAGATATGGCCCGCCGTCGAATCGGTTGGAAGAGACGGCGGGTACGGAGGAGTGACTTTCTTCGAGATGCTGACCGCGCTTGCCATGACGCATTTCAGGAATGTCGGAGCCGATTTCCAGGTGCTGGAGGTCGGGATGGGCGGTCGGCTGGACTCGACAAACATAGTAACCCCTGAGGTCTCGGTGCTCACATCCATCAGTCTCGACCATGTGGCGACTCTAGGAGACACGATAGAGAAGATAGCTTCAGCGAAGGCCGGCATCATAAAAGACGGCGTACCGTGCGTAGTGGCTCCGCAGGCGGAGAGAGACGCGATGCGTGTGTTCGAGAAGACCGCGAAGAAGAAGAACTCGACGATTTTACCTGTCTCAGAACGACTTCGCTGGAAGGTGGAAAACGCGGACATCGGGGGACAGACCATCACCCTGTCCAGTGCCGAAAAAACGTATCATCTACGGACTCCGCTGCTGGGCGACTACCAAGCTGAGAATATCGCCACCGCTGTGGGGACCGCCCAGACACTGGTAGAAAAGGGATACGAAATTCCGGCGGAGGCCATAGAGGCAGGCGTCCGCGAAGTGTCTTGGCCCGGTCGGTTCGAGGTCTTCAAGAAATCGGGAAAGTCCATAGTAGCGGACGGCGCCCACAACCCATACTCTATCAGAAGGCTTGTAGAAAACCTCCGCGACTATGTGAAGTTCGACAACGTAATCCTTGTCTTCGGCGCATTGGGCGGGCACAGCGCCGAGGATATGCTCAAAGAGCTTTCAGTTCTAGATCCCCAAATAGTCGCAGTTCATTCCAGACACCCGCGCTCGTCGCATTCAAGCGTTGTGGCGGATAAAGTTCGCGGCCTGAGCATGAATCTATTGATGGAGGCGAACTCAGTATCCGAAGGATTCAGGCACGCTCTTGAAATAGCGGAGACTACCGACCTCATACTATGCGCCGGCTCCTTGGCCGTCGTCGCCGAGACGCTGGAAGAACTTCATGGGATAGAGCCGGAGATTTACAAGAACCTGATAGGGCCGCGTCCCTCCGCAAATCTAGTTTCGCGGTCGCGGCGGGAGAATCAAAATGAAAAACGCTGAAACAAGGGTAGTTATCACCGGTATGGGAGCTATAACGCCGCTCGGCGAGTCGGTTGAAGAATACTGGAACAACTTGGTGAACGGGCGCGCCGGAATCGGTCCGATGACCCTGTGCGACCCATCCGAATTCCCTTCCCGAATATCCGCCGAGGTCAGCGGCTTCGACCCCGGAACTTATATAGACCGCAGAGAACACCGCCGAATGGCGCGCTTTTCACAGATGTCCGTCGCCGCCGCCGGCCTAGCCATAGAGGACGCGAGGCTTGACCTGTCCAATGAGGACAGCGACCGCATCGGCGTCGTAATGGGGAATGGCAACGGCGGCTTTCCCACCACCGAAGACAACGCCCGCATTCTGGTCAGGCGTGGCGGAATGAGGATGTCCCCGTTCTTCATACCAATGATTCTACCCAATATGGCGGCGGCCAACATCAGCCGCATATACGGCCTCAAAGGCTACACTTCCACTGTCATCACCGCCTGCGCGGCCGGAACACAGGGCATCGGCGAAGCCGCCGTCGCCATCCAACGAGGCGTGGCGGACGTGGTCCTTGGCGGAGGTTGCGAGGCAGGCATCAGCCAGCTCGGTCTTGGCGGCTTCAATGTCATAAAGGCGCTGAGCAGACAAAACGAAGACCCCGAGAAGGCAAGCAGGCCATTCGACCTCAAGCGGGACGGCTTCGTTCCAGGAGAGGGAGCGGCCATACTAGTTCTGGAAAGCCTCGAACACGCCATAGACAGAAACGCGGAAATCCTGGCGGAAATAGTCGGATACGGCGTATCCTCAGACGCTTTCCACGCCGTTCAGCCTGACGAGGACGGTTCCGGCGCGGCGAGAGCTATAAGATGGGCGTTGGAAGACGCCAACCTGAAGCCCTCCGAGATCAGCTACATCAACGCGCACGGCACGTCAACGCCGAAGAACGACCTCGTAGAGACCCTGGCCATCAAGAAAGTATTCGGCGAGGACGCCTACAAGGTTCCAATAAGCTCCACTAAATCCATGATAGGCCATGTGCTGGGCGGCGCCGGCGCGATAGAGGCCGTCGCCTGCGTCAAGAGCATCCGGCAGGGCATAATCCACCCTACCATCAACTACGAACACCCGGACCCGGATTGCGACCTGGACTACGTCCCCAACCAAGCCAGGAACGCCGACGTGGCGACCGCGCTATCCAACAGCTTCGGATTCGGCGGCCAGAACGCCTGCGTCGTATTCAGCAGATTCGACGACTGACGACGCCGCAAAGAGAAGAATCCGGCGAAGCGGACAGAAAAAGAAGGACGCCCGAACCTCCAAGCGTCCTACTTAGTCTGCTCATTTGGCGATATCAGCCGGTTGAGGGAACCGCCCCGACTATATCTTCAAGCATCATCTGCATAGCCATGACATGAGTGCAAGTATCGCGGCCTATGTGGTAATCGCAGTCACAGTTCCAACTGCCCGCTTCATAAGTTAGCATATGGTCGCCATTGTCACCCTGGAATAGCACCGTACAGCCGGTCAGGTTCACTCTTTCTTTCTGAAGCGCGTAATCCTTGGCCTTTTCGACCTTCCTTATAAAGCTTGAGTTCATATGACTGCGCTACTCCTTGCCTGCTTGATTTGGAAACCGTCCGTCTCCTAAATTCTAGCGATGTCTATGTTTGCCAGTCAATTCTATTCCAGAATTGTCAGCGAAATCACCCCTTGCGTACCTGTTTAGTGTTTCAGCGCCGGTCCAACCCCGTTCCCGCTCAAAACTAGATTTGCCCATATCGCGGTTAAGTGGTAAATTCAGTGTCAGAAATCGCGCAGGCTATCGCCCAAAGCCCGTTCCATAGGTCGGAGAGGTCAAGGTTGAGGCAAAATGCGCTTCTCTACGCAAAAATGGGAGATTGAAGTATGGCGGATGATTTGAGAATCGCTATTATAGGACAGGCAGCCTTCGGAAAAGACGTTCTGGCCGCGCTCGCCGACAACTCAGAGAACATAGTAGGCGTGTTCTGCCCGCCCGACCGCGAGGGACGACCGGCGGACCCTATAAAACAAGAGGCTGAAGAGCGCGGAATCCCAGTATTTCAGTTTCGACGGATGAGACGAAAGCGCGCGATTGACGCATTCCTAGCTCTGAACGCCGACCTGTGCGTTATGGCGTTCGTCACCGACATCGTGCCGGACGAGATTCTCGAAGCCCCCACTCATGGAACTATACAGTACCACCCCTCCCTTCTGCCGAAACACCGCGGGCCAAGCTCCATGAACTGGCCCATCATCTGGGGCGAGACAACGACCGGCCTGACCATATTCTGGCCGGACAAGGGGCTGGACACCGGTCCAATCCTGCTCCAGAAAGAGGTCGAGATAACGCCCGACGATACTCTAGGCTCGCTATACTTTGGAAAACTCTACCAGATGGGCGTGGACGCCATAGTAGAGTCGGTGCAGTTGGTAAAAGACGGGAACGCCCCCAAAATTCCACAAGACCACTCGCAATCTACCTACGAAGGATGGTGCAATCCCGCAGACACGGTTATAGACTGGGACAAGAGCGTCGAAGAAATCTACAACCTGATCAGGGGCGGCGACCCAAGTCCGGGCGCGAATACCACCCTCAACGGCTCCCCCGTCGCATTCTTCCGCGCGTCGAAAATCTCGGACGACACCGGCAAACCGCCCGGAGAGGTCATCGAGGTCGGCGACAACGATTTCACCATAGCGGCCAATGGCGGCGCTATCCGCGTAGGCCGCGTTCAACCGGAGCGCGAACGCAAAGTCATGGCACACGAGTGGACTGAGAGCATCGGCCTGAATCCCGGAGACAGGTTCGGCGCGTAATCCATTTGAATTAACATCCCGAGGTTGGAAAATGCGAAGCCGTGAAAATCATATAGCCGGTATTGTTCGACGCTTAACCGGAGTAGATCGAGCTTCCGAAGAACAGATACAAGAAAACGCGGAACTCCTATCCAAACGCCTCGCCTCTTTTCCGCAGCACAACCCCAACCCGGTAGTGGAAATTGACCTGGACGGGAACGTCACCTTCATGAATCCCTCCGCGGAAGAGTACGCGTCCGAAAGAGATTCGTCGCCCGGTCACCCACTCGCCCAGGACGTCGGCCCGCTTCTCGGAAAGCTCCTCAGAGCGGGCTCCGGCTTTATCACACGCGAGGTCACCGTTGATGAATCAACCTTCGAGCAGAAGATAGTCTATATACCGGAAGACTTGGCTATCCGCATCTACTCCAGCGACATATCCCGTCTGAGAGCCGCCCACGAATCCCTACGCGCCGCCGGAGACGAGGCGCGTATCCTAGCGCAGGAGAACGAGATACTCGGTGAAATCGGACGGATCATAAGCTCCAGCCCAGATATAACCGAAGTTTACGCCGGCTTCGCCAGCCAGGTGCGAAGGCTAATTGACTTTGACAGACTTTCTATCAGTCTGGTCAATCTCGACGACGACACCTTCACCAACGCCTACATCCTCGGCGAGGAGGTGCCCGGACGGCAGGTCGGAGACGTCATACCACTAGAAGGAACCGTAACCAAAGAAGCCGTGCTTTCCAGACACTCCATGCTAATACAGGGAGACCCGATGGAACTAAAGATGCGATTCCCCAACTTGTTGGGCTTCCCCTCCGTCGCGCTGGCCCCGCTTATATACCGACGACAACTATTCGGAGTCCTCAACGCCAGATCATCCAAGCTGAACGCCTACACCGAAAAAGACACCGAAATTCTATCCCGCGTAGCCTCCCAGATAACGCCCGCGATTGCGAACTCACTCCTCTACGCCGACATAGTCCGCACTCAGGACGATCTTGCGCGCTCCAACTCGGATCTGGAACAGTTCGCGTACGCCGCCTCGCACGACCTTCAAGAGCCGCTGAGAACCATCACCTCATATCTCGGACTGGTCAAGGACAGGTATGCGAGTCACCTAGACGATACCGCTCAGGAGTTCATCGAATATGCGGTGGATGGCGCGGAACGCATGCAGACGCTCATAAACGACCTGCTCGAATACTCCCGCGTGAACGTTCAGGAACGCCCGTTGGAATCGGTGAACTGCGACGACGCCATAAACGCGGCGCTGAGAAGTCTGAACCAAGCCATAGAGCGCAACGAAGCAGTCGTGAATTGCTCACCTCTTCCCGTAGTAAACGGCGACGAATCCCAGCTTCACAGGCTCTTCCAGAACCTCCTGAGCAACGCGCTCAAGTTCCGCGGCGACAGAAAACCTGTCGTCCGTGTTTGGGCAGAGTTGCAAGACGATGAATGGATATTCTCCGTACAGGACAATGGCATAGGAATAGCGCCCGAATACCAGGAAAAAGTGTTCGGGATGTTTTCAAGACTTCATTCCCGAGCGAAGTACGAAGGTACTGGTGTAGGTCTGGCATTGTGTAGTAAGATTGCACAACGCCACGGAGGACGTATCTGGGTCGAATCGGATGTCGGCAAAGGAGCGACCTTTCGCTTCAATATACCGGTAGTTGGATAATGATGCCCACCATTAGGAGATGCCCATGGTTACCCAGGTTGATGACAGGCCAATCGAAGTCCTATTAGTAGAAGATAATCCGGCGGACGCTCGACTCGCCCAGGATACGATAGAGCAGTCGTCTCAGCAAGCAAATATCACACACGCCGAAGACGGTGAGATCGCTCTCGCCATGCTGCGGAAAGAAGGCGAATACGCATCCACGCCGAGGCCGGACCTAATTCTGCTCGATCTCAGAATGCCTCGCAAAGACGGCACAGAGGTTCTCGCCGAAATAAACGCAGACGAAGACCTCGTTTCAATACCGGTGATGTTGTTAACCGGCACAGAGGCCGAGGCGAGCCTTCTGGAATCCTACTCAATTCCCCCCAGCCGCTACGCCCGAAAGCCGCTTCAGCTGGAACAGTTCAACAGGGTCCTGGGCGCGCTGGGTCTGTTCAGCCGCCAGCCAATCCAGATACCGACCGCCTCTGACACCCAACAGGCAACCGCGGATGCAGGGCGGCGCAGATGGTGGTGGCCATTCGGCTAAACCGTCCCGCCTATCCACCCACCGTCCTCAACCCAGAGATACTCTCCGTGAGACTGACATACACCCCTAGCGTCCCCCTAGACGCGCCCTAGACTTAGTTACAGGGTAGTGACTGCGGAAAGAGTCACTACCCTGTACGATACCCCAAGAGCTCCTAGTTCCTAGTCTTCCGGAAACCCGTCTTAGCTCCGCCTCACGCTATTCGCTTCTTCCTCGCGCGCATATAGTCCACCATCACGTACTGACCTAGCTGGTTCGGAGAAGTGTAGAAAGCCCTGCCCTTATTGACCTTCGTCACCTGGTCTATGAAATCCATCAGATAGTAGTTGGCTTCCAGCATGAACGTGTTGATAGTTATGCCGTCCTGCGTGCAACGCTTGACCTCCTTCAGAGTCTCATCAATCGTCTGATAGCTTGGCGGATAGCTGAAGTAAGCGTGACCATTTTCTAGATGGGAAGTCGGTTCGCCATCCGTAACCATAATTATATGCTTGTTGGCTACCTTCTGACGAGACAGCAGTTTGCGCGCCAGCATGAAACCATGCTGCATATTTGTGCCGGAATTCCAATAGTTCCAGGTTATCTCGGGCAGTTCCTCCTCCTTGAACTCCATAGCGTAATCGGAGAAGCCGACGAGATAGAAGTAATCCCTGGGAAATTGCGAGTGAATCAGCCAATACAGCGCCATAGCCACTTTCTTCGCCGGGCCCCAGTAACCGAACATCCCCATTGACTTGCTCTGATCCAAAAGCAGAACTGTCGCAGTCTGGGTCAGGAGTTCGGTATGGTGTATCTCCAAGTCTTCCGGAGACAGCCGCAGAGGAACGCCCGGACCATTCCGCAACGCCGAGTTGAACAGGGTGCGATGAATATCAACGTCGAACGGATCGCCGAACTGGTACTGGCGCGTCTCGCCGGTGAACTCGCCGCCGTCTCCCCGCGTGAAGACCTCGTGTCTGCCCACACGATCCTTCTTCATCTCGGAAAAGACCTCACGCAGCGCGTTCTGAGCGAGTTTTCTCATACCCCTTGCGGTCAATTCCAGTCTGTCGCCCTTGCGCCGCAGATATCCGGCCTCCTCCAGTTGCTGAATTAGCTGCTGAAGCTGTTCCAGCTCGCGCCGCGCATCCTCTCCCATATGCTCTTCGACCTTGTCCGGGTCAATGTCCTCAACTCCGCCACGCCGCATAACGGACTCAAGCTGCTCGTCCAGCCTGTCCATATCCTGCAACTGCTCCATCAGTCGCATCGCCTGATCGAGAGTCACCGACTCTTCGCCCATAAACGGGTACTCACCGGCCATGTCATCAAATGGAAACACATCGTACATAATCGAGGCGAGCTCAGCCATATCCCGCATCATCTCCGAGGGCATGGATGACTGGAGCATACTCTCAAGCTCATCTCGCATCTGCGACGACATAGAATCCATCAACGACTGCATGGACGCCATCTGCCGCTGAAGTTGTTCTATCAACTCGTCCAAGCTGGCAGGTCGGTCGGGATCGAAATAGTGTCCGTACTGCTCCATGAACCCTTCAAAGTCCGGGTCTTCACCCATCGCCCTGTCATGCAGCATCTGGTTGAGCGCCTGAATCATCTCCTGCATTCCGCGCATATCCTCAGGGGACATATTCTGAATCGCGTCCTTCATCCCTTGGAAAAAGTTCTGCATCATCTGTTGACGCAACATTTCCATCAGTTCCTGGAACTTCTCCCGCGCCTCCGGATCCATAAAGTCGTAGTCCGAAAGAGAACGAACCTGTCCGGCCGGGCTCTCAGGCAATAGGTCCAACTTCTCAAGATTCTGCCGCGCGCGCGCTTCCAGGAGATCCATCGCGTTTCCTAGAAGATCTGACATATCAGCATCGTCTCGCGCGCTTTCCAGTTGCTCCCTGGCCTCGTTAAGACGGCTTTCTATACCGCCGCGCTCGGTGGATATGACGTCTTCCAGCCGCTCCGCGACGTCCCCCATCGCCGACTCAAGATTATATCGTTCCAACTGTTGCTGCTGGAGACGGTTGAGCCGCTCCCTAAGTTCACGAAGCCCCGTAATCCGTTGGCCTTGCTCATCGCCCATACCCTGTCGCATGAGGTTCCGCATCGCCCGATTGACGTCGCCATGATTCATTATGTCTTCGGACAAGGCTTCCAGAACGTCGTCCTCGTCCAAATCGAATGGGTTCTGAGTGCCGTCCCAGTTGGAATAGCGGTAGCTGACCATAAAATGCCTCTCAAACGGCCGAACAGGCGGCCAAGCGAATTGGGCCAATGATATGCAGGCGGCGCTAACGTGTCAATGCCGCTCCGCCGTCTCGCCGGAAGTACGCCGGAGATGACAAGAGCTATCGGCTCGAAATAGAGATGTGCTGATCCGCCGGCGTGTTGGTCAACACGTCAATTTCGCCCCCGGCCCACTCCACGCGAATCTCATCAACCGTCGTCGCCTCGCCTAGACCAAAGTGAGCTATCCTGCCCGGCTCCTGGGTGACGTAATTGGTCGAGGCATGCAACTCTCGCATCTGGGTCACGCCATTGGCGGTAACATAGATCCTTGAACCAATGCCATTACGGTGTAGAGGCGGAGCGCCCTCCAGCGTCACTTTCAGCCAGTGATTCCCGCCCGCGGTATCGTTGCGGAGCAGCGTGGGCGTCCCCGGACCCCGAACCGGTTCCGCGCCGTCAGCCGCGTATTCATGATTATTCGTTATGAAAATATCCAAGTCGCCGTCATTATCAAAGTCAAACAATATCGCGCCCCTGCCCTGACCTCTGTCAGCGGCGCCTGCCTGTTCGGCGATCTCATGGAACCCGCGATAGCCCGCGTTCTCGAACAGACGCGCAGGCTGATTGTTGAATTCAGCCGGACTGCCTTCCGCCTGTTCCTGAACCCAGCCATTCACATGATACAGGTCAAGGTCCCCGTCGTTATCCAGATCGCCGAAACTGGCCGCCCAGCCCCAGCCCCCATCCCGTATCCCCGCCTCGGCGCTCAGGTCGGCGAACGTCATACCGGACTCGTTGCGGTAGAGACGATTCCCAGTGCCCCCGAATACACCCTTCTCCGAGTTGTTTTGTCCGAATATGCTGGATACAAACCAATCGAGGTCACCGTCGTTGTCATAGTCTCCGATTGCGGACCCCATCCCATTCTCATCCGTAAAGACGCTGGAAGCCGATCTTTCAAGCTCGAACATTCCATCCCCAACATTGCGGTAGAGGCGCGACATTCCATAGTCCGCGACGACAGCGATGTCGGCAAGGCCATCCCCATCCATATCCGCGAATCTAGGCGCGAAGACCCACAAGTCAATGCCGGGCCTGACCCGAAAGTCATAAGGAGTCAGACTACCCTGCCCATCATTGGCGTACACAAACAGAGGAGTGAGGTCATTCCCCTCGATTAACGGATTGCTGTTCGATACCGGCGGCCAGTCGCCGCTCGCCTTGGTAGCGGCGTCATAGTTTTTCGCCGTCTCCGGATTCCATTCCCCAAGCGCCAATTCGAGCGTTCCGTCGTTGTTTACGTCCCCCCAACTAGGGCTTGTGCCGAACATCTCCGGCTTGGTCAGCATCTCCTCGTCAACGACGAAACGCCCGCCGCCGTCGTTGACGAGGAGATAATGAGGCGCTTTCTGCGAGACGGCGACAATGTCTATATCGCCGTCGTTGTCGTAATCCGCCGCCGCCGCGGCGGAGCCATACTTCATTGGAACGTCGGCCCCTCTCTCTACCGACTCTTCGGTGAATGTCCCGTCACGCTGATTGATATACAACAGACTGCGCTCGACCCCTCCACGCAGTACGAAAAGATCCACCCATCCGTCACCGTCGAAATCCTCTGCGACAGCCCCGCCCACCATGTTTCCGGGTTCAACCTTGCCCAATATAGGTTCAGGCGCCACATGAGTATGTATAATCCCCGAGGCGAGGGTGACATCCGTGAAACTCATAGCGCTTGCCCAATCATCGCCAGTTTCGGAGACGTCAACGGCGACTGCGGGCGTATAATGTGTTGAAGAGCTATAATCCGCGCGCAGGCCGAAGTCCGGACCGCTGCCGAGCGTCACGAATGCCAGCGCAACCAAGCCCCCCGCCACCCCCAAAACCCACGTGCTTGCCCCAAACGCGGCGACAGCCTTCTTCGGCATAACCTTGCCCAAACCCCAGAAAGTAATCGGCCCCCCGGCCGCGGCCGTGAACAGCAAAGTCGCCGCAGGCGCGGTCCCCATGCCCGCCATGAGCAACACCGCTACGAGAGGAATCTCAAACAGGAGCGGAACGTTGATGGCGATACCGATACTCGCTGCGATTGCTATTCCCAAAACATCGTCGCCGAGCCACGCCGTCACAGTCTGCGGACTCAGCCACTGGATAGCGAGGCCACTAGCGAACCCGGCCAGAACCATTACGGGAGCCAAGCGCGTCACGTGCCTAGCGGTGACCTTCGCCCATTCCCTAGCTCCCTCCTCTATCGCCTCCCGCCACCCTGTCATATCCGGGGCAGTCGGAGTGTATGGCAGACTGATAAAACCGCTGTCGTCCTGTTTCAGAACCTTCGACACCAGGGGACCTATCAACAGAACGCCCACCAGACTTGCGGCGATACGGGTTCCCCCGATCAGCGGAGCGAACACCATGGCGGCCATTATGAGAGACGGCAGATTGAACGTGGAGGATCCCTGCGTAATGGCCAGAGTGGTTTCGATACCCGAACCCCGCCGCCGAAACGCGGAGGCCACCGGAACGATACACGCGGAACAAAGGTTCATCGCCGGCCCGATCAACAGCCCTTTCAACGATCCCTTTATGCCTGTCCCTGAAACGTTCCACCCCGAAGACTTGGGAAAAACGAACGCCTCTGTCGCCCCGGCGACCAGAAAGGCGAAAGTCATCCCCACAGCCACCAGCCTGAGATAAGTCAGGGAAAACTCCCACCATCGGGAGAAGAACGACTTTTCCGGCGGTCCCTCGATGCAGAAACCCTGAAAGCACTCCGCCACAGGCGAAGTCGCCACCGCGAGGTCAGCCTGAACCGTATCCAGCTTGGGCACTCGATTGAATGCCAGAAACAGAGCCAGCATGATCGCGATCAGGGTCAGCCCCACGACGCGGCGCTTCTTCAACCCGCTATCATAGAGGGAGTGGGGGAAATTTGTAGTTCTATATCGAATCCTCAGCATAGCGTCCGGGTTGCCGCGTTGCGGCTACAATCACAAACGGGGTGTGGAGACAGTAAATCGCCACACCCCGTTTCACTCGTTATTTTGCTAATCAGGCCCCTAGAAACTGCCTACCGGAAGCCTGTCCTGTCAGCCCTCATGTCGCGGTCAAGCCAGACATACGCCCACTTGGACGCGTAGTCCACAAACGCCAAGACTCTTTCGCCATTGTGATTCTGCACCCACGGCTGCCAGTAGTCACCGCCAAAGCCGGCGGGGATCTGGATTGCCGGCGCCAGTTCAAGGAAGCCGGTGTTCGCGGCCTTGATCCGGGCTATCTGCTCATCAGAGTCAGTCGCGGCCAGAACATCTTCCCACATAGCGTGCCATTCGGGATCGTTCAAGTTGGACCTATTCCATTGGTGTCCTGCCCTGAAGTCGTTTAGCGCGTTCGGCCTGGCGACAAGAGCGTTAAACATGAAGTCGTACTGCTTTTCGAACAGACGGCTCTGAATAACAGGGCTGTCCACCAAGTCGAGTGAGACCTTTACCCCTATATCGTCCCAGAAGCCGAGCGCTATCTGAGCCGATTCGAGTTCAAGCTCGATAGTGTTTCTGATCATCAGCTCAATCTCAAAGCGCGTGCCGTCCGCGTCCAGCGGATAGCCGGCCTCATCCAACAGTTCACCCGCCCTTTGAGGATTGTACTCGAAGTACTCCTGCACGGACTCAGGCTGCTGGTCGAGCGCCACATAGTGGAGCGGCCACTCAGGAGACGACGGGAACGCAAACAGCACCGAGTCGCCCTCGTACAGATTGTCCGAGAAGACCTGTCTGTCCAGCGCCATGTTCATCGCGCGGCGCACTCTCAGGTCGTCGAACGGAGGCTTGTTCATCGGCATCCAGAATATGTGGGCGCCCTGGAGCGGCTTCACCTTGCCGAGGTCAGGATTGGACTCTTCTATGCTGGCCTGGTCGGTAGTTCGCACATCGCGCAGCTTATCAATCTTGCCCGTCCTTAGAGCCGCCAGTCGAGCGGCCTCTTGCGGGATAATTATCTCAACCACGCCGTCCATGAACGGAAGCGCGTATTCCTGTCCATTCACATTGTAAGTATGCCACCAGTCCGGATTCTTCTCGAACTCTATCTTACTGCCGGCTACGTATCCGTTCTCCACAGTCATCCACGGACCTGTGCCCGACTGATTCCACGGATCCTCGGTGCCAAGCTCAATAGTCTCGGGCGGCGCCGCTATCAGATAGGGCCCCCACGCGAACTCATAGCCCCAGAACGAGACCGGCTTGTTGGTGTGATAAGTCACCGTATCGGAGACACCATCGCCATCGGTATCGTCACCGGTGACCTCATCCAAGAAGTCATGCCTAGGCCAGCGACAATCCTTAATGCGGTTCATCTCGGCAACCAGCTCATCCACTTCAACTGCCCTGCCGAAAGTGGGATGCTTATTCTGCCACTTGACGCCCGGCCTGACATGGAAGCTGTACGTCAACGGATCCGGCACTTCCCAGTAGTCGGCAAGCGCTCCGGTCGCCAGCTTGTCGGTTCCGAACCCCAAAACCGGCAGATACGTGGTCTCACTGCTTCCGGTCGGACCCTTGTTGTAATCGCCAAACAGGAAATTCTCAACCGAATATGTGAGCAGATGCTGATTCTTGAACTCACACATATCCCATTTGGATCCCGGGTCGCTCGCGGTCGCCAGTCTCAACTGTCCCCCGTAGGACGGTCCGGTCCTGACTTCAACCGTCTTGATATCCTCAGGCCTCAGCTGGGTCATCGAAACCGGCGCGGACGCCACGGCCGCCTCAGCCGCCTTCTGGGCCGCCTCTTCTACAGACTTGGCGATCTGCGCCTCCTGCGCTTTCAGCGCCTCCTGAACGGCCTTCGCGACTTCTTCAGACGTCGCCCCCTGCGGCATAACCGCAGGCGCCGGTTGAGCCTGCTGCTGCGCCTGTTGCACCGCCTGTTGCGCCGCCTGCGCCGCTATCGCGGCCACATCCGGCGTTGGCTGAGCGGGAGCCGCCGGCTGGTCGCTGGAACAAGCCACCAATGCCACTAGCGCTATCGCCAGCGATACCATTACTGCTATCGAGTACAATTTTCTCAATTCCGTTACCCCATCCTTTCATAAGCCTTAGACCACACAAAGTGGCGCCGTCTATACGAGCGAATCAATAATAGTGAACTTTTCAGCCATGTCAAGAGACCGCTCTCTTCCCTCTTGCCCTCGATTTTCCTAATACCTGCCTCCCGAAGCTCCTCTCAGCCTTGGATCCAGCAGATCCCTCAACGCGTCGCCGAACATATTCGTGCTGTACACCACAATGCTCAACGCCAAGCCCGGCCATATAGCCAGCATAGGCGCCCTTTGCATATAGGACATAGCCGCGCTGCTGAGCATCCCTCCCCAACTGGGCGCAGGCGGAGGCACGCCGAGACCCAAGAAACTCAGGCCCGATTCAGCCAACATCATCCCCGGCATTCGCGTAGTGACCAAGACTAGCAGGAACGGCGCGACATTCGGCAAAACATGCTTCAGCAGTATCCTAGGGGTAGACACCCCGACAGCCTGAGACGCTTCTATGTAGGCATTTTGCCTGATTCCGATAACCGCGCCTCTCACCGACCTCGATCCGCCCAAACCGTATTGCAGGCCCAAAATGAACACTATATTCCAGAGACTTGGCCCCACCAGAGCCACCAACAGTATTAAGAGTATCAGGTCAGGGAAGACAAGCCATGCGTCAATAAATCTTTGCACTACAAGATCGAACTTGCCTCCAAAATATCCTGAGGGGATGCCTATCAGGCAAGATACCGCTAATGAAGTGATACTTCCGATCACGCCCACCAGCATAGAGATACGCGCCCCGTAAATGATACGGCTGAACATATCTCGACCTATGCTGTCGGTGCCGAAGAAATGATCAAACGACGGTGAAGCCAGACGCTCAAACCGCGTGGACGTCCCGTCCTCGTTCCTGATCTTCTGATCGTTGTAGCCGTAAGGCGCTATAACGTTTGCGAATACGCCGACAGTGAAGAACACCAACACAACAACCGCCGACACCGTGCCGAGCGGCTTCGTCTTTACCAACCGCCCAAGAAAGTCGATGTATTGATTGCGTCTCTGCCGGATCTGCGGAGCGCCTAAAGTCGCCTGTGCCATACTTTCTCCGAGCGCCTCTAACTATATCGAATCCTAGGATCAAGCCAAGCGTAGCTCAAATCCGTTATCAGTATGATGAGCAGGACGAACAAACTGAACACGAGCGTCACCCCGATAATCACCGGGAAGTCTCGGAGGAATGCCGCCTCCACCGCCAAACGACCCATCCCCGGCAGCCCGAATAGCTGCTCGATTATCACCGAACCGCCTATCACCACCGGAACACTCAGTCCCAAAACCGTGATCACCGGAATCAGCGCGTTCTTAACCGCATGCCTGAATATAACGACCTTCTCGGTCAGACCCTTCGAGTAAGCGGTCCTGATATAGTCCTCCCTGACCACCTCCAGCATCATCGTTCGCATCAACCTCATATTGACCCCATTGATAGCCATACCCATGATGATTGCCGGAAGTATTACCATCTTCAGATTTTCACCAGGATCCTCCCAAAAGTGTACGTATAGCACTGGCGGAGACCAATTCCACCATATTGAAGGGAAAACTATCACCATGATGCCCACCCAGAACGACGGCAGGCTAATAAATAGAATCGCGAGACTCCGAAACGCATAGTCCGCCACCGAATCCTGACGCACAGCCGAATATATAGCCACCGGGAACGAGATTAGCATAGCTATTACTATGGCCAGGATTCCAAGCTCGAAAGTGACAGGCAACCTCTGCACTATCTGGTCTCTCACATCGAAGCCCATGATAACCGCGTCACCCAGATCCTGGTGAAGTATCAAGTCTCTCCACCACCTGAAGTACTGCACGTATATCGGAACATCTATCCCAAGCTGTTTTTCCAACTCGGCGCGCAGAAGCCCTCGATCTTCCTTCCCGGAAAGGTCCATCTGCCCTATCAGCACATCTATCGCGTCGCCCGGGATTATCCTGAGCGCCGCGGTCGTCAGCAGAGTGACAATCAGCAGAGTCGGTATAGTGAGAAGCAGCCTTCTAATAATATAAGTAGTCATCTAACTCTAACGCCCTTACTTATCTACTCTAACGCCCGCCTCTTCCAGCTTAGGTATAACGACGTTCTTGGAATGATCATCCAGATTCAGACCCCACAGCCTGACCGTATCGCCCTCTCCTAAGCCCGACTCCAAAAGAGGCGAGATGTCCGTTATGTCGTTCCTAGTGAGTTCTAGATGGTTCAAATTAGACAGCGAAGCCAAAGGCGAAATATCGCTTATCTGGTTCTTGGTCAAATTGAGTGTCGTCAAATTCGTGAGGCTGGCCAGAGGCGAAATGTCGCTTATCTGGTTCTCCCAAAGATCCAATTCGGTCAGGTTGGTCAGTCCGACTAACGGAGTCAGGTCGCTCACCCGATTGTCCTTCAGTCTGAGATAAGTAAGGTTAGTTAGCCCAGCCACCGAAGTAATGTCGCCAATGTCATTCTGGGCCATATCCAATCTCGTCAAATTAGTAAGCTCCGCCACGGCGGAGATGTCGCTGGTAGCATTCTGCGAAAGGTCAAACTCAGTCAGATTGACCATATGCTCCAGACCGGAAATATCCGCCACATACAACAGCTGATTGAGACTGAACGTGGTGAATTCGGCCACATCAGCTATCATAATGGGCCCCTCATCCTGCTTGAGGGCTTTTCGGACCGCCTCTTCAACAGTGGGATCCGGGAAGATGACCTCTCCCTCGCCCGCTACTCTTTGTGGTCTATCCTCATCCAGAACCGTTCTCTGGCCCGGCCTCTGCGCGCGCCTAGCGTCTTCAGCTACTTCCTTCGCCAACGCCTGCTCCGCCTTTTCCTCCGGAGCCGCCTCTCCTCCTCCTCCACAACCGGCCGCGCCGACCATTATCGCGAAGACGATAGCTACTACAAACCACAGGCGATTCAACATTGCCCTCCATACTTCATACACAAGACATACCTGATCAAACCCAACTCCGGAAGATGGGCTTGCATCCCCATGGTCCATGCAATCGCGCAGAAACCGAAACGAACTATAGGACAGACAATAAAGAGTTGTCAACCATGCCACGATCTAGCGCAACGTACAAACATAGGCTGACCGCCGCGTTTCGGTCCACGAGCGTCCCCCTGTGATATACTCTCGACCAGCCGAGGAGGACGACTATGCCGAAACCCAATGAGACTCTTCAGAGCGTTTTGCTGGGTAGTCGCCGCGATTCCGTTCATCTCTTACTACTACTTCCCTTACAATACATTCCAGACTCTATGGGACTACGTCATAGACCCGCTGACAATCGGCGCCCTGATACCGATAATCACCGTAAATACGAAGATTTCATTAAGCCTTCACGACGCGGGCCACGGACTCCGGAGCCGCCCATGGACACACTGACCACGCTGACAGCGGCCTTCGCCATTCTACCTCCACCGGCGCGTCCTGAAATTCGCGGAGGGATTTGAACCCTCACCGCTCATCTCGGACCCGCTAGCGCCCGGCATCGTCACACTTATGGACGCTTCAGCCATCTCCTACGGTCGGCATACCGAACCGCCAAGCTAAAACCATCAGCCAACCCATCGAGGTCATCCAACATGAAAATCACAACCCTCACCATGGAAACCTACCGCTGGAAGCGGGCCACCCCAATCCGTAACGGAATGTACGTGTATCCGACCGCTGGCCTCAACGTAGTCAAAGTCGAGACCAACGAAGGCTTCTCAGGCATCGGTCTGGCCGGCGGCGTACAAGGCGCCGAGGAGATAGGCGCGGCCATCCTCGAACACTTCGCCCAGGTCGTCGTCGGACAAGACCCTTTCGACACCGAACGCATTTGGGACAACATGTGGCAACCTAAGCTGGTCGGACGGCGCGGAATCACAACCCGCGTCATCAGCGGAATTGACATCGCCCTCTGGGACCTCAAAGGCCAAATAACCGGACTTCCCGTCTATAAGCTGCTCGGCGGCTACACTAACAAAGTGCCCGTTTACATCGCGGGCGGATACTACGAAGAAGGCAAAGGACTCGGAGAACTCGCTGAGGAAATGACCACCGCGGTAGAGCTCGGAGCGCGCGCCGTCAAAATGAAAATAGGCGGCGCGCCAATAAACGAAGACGTAGAACGAGTGAGAGTCGTAAGAGAAGCCATAGGCCCCGACGCCAAACTCATGGTTGACGCCAACTGCGCCTACCGACACTTCGAAGCCCAGGAAATAGCGCGCAAAATGGAACCCTACGACGTGTTCTGGTTTGAGGAGCCGGTCAACCCCGACGACTACGAAGGCCACAGACTGGTCAGCCGGTCCACCACAATCCCGGTAGCCACAGGCGAGAACGAATATACTCGCTACGGCTTCAGAGAGCTAATCGAAGGGCGATGCTGTGACATCCTCCAGCCGGACGGCCTGATAATGGGCGGAGTGACAGAATTCATGAAAGTAGCCGCGCTCGCCCAGGCTCACGACCTCCTCATCGCTCCCCACGGCAACCAGGACGTGCACGTACATCTTGTATCAGCCATACCCAACGGCCTAACCGTCGAATACTACAGCAACTCCACCGATCCAATGTGGGGACATATGTTCAACGAAACCCTGATGGTAGAAGACGGACACGTCAGCCCGCCCGACCGCCCCGGCTTCGGCATCAGCCTTAACGAAGAAGCCCTCGCCCCACATAGAGTCAGATGACACAACAACTCAAAGCCAATTGCCGAGAACCCTCATGAAATACGACACAATCATCATAGGCGCCGGCCCTGCCGGACGCGTACTCGCAGAGAAATCTCGCCCTGATTGGAAACTGCCCACACGCTTCCTTTACTATTATTAGCAATAACACTGAAAAACTATGCTCTCAATGAGGTGACCGTGGCAACCACAAACTCCCGCGTGGACTTGGACAAAATAGCCTCCCTGTGCAAGCGCAGAGGATTCATATTCCAGAACAGCGAGATATACGGCGGACTCGCAAGCACATGGGACTACGGACCACTCGGCGTAGAGATGAAAAAAAACATCAAAGACTCATGGTGGCGAACCTTCGTCTGGAGCCGCGACGACATCGTGGGGCTGGACTCCTCCATCCTCATGCACCCCGACGTTTGGCGCGCAAGCGGACACCTAGGCAACTTCACCGACCCGCTAGTAGAATGCCGCGAGTGCCATCTCCGTTTCCGGGAAGACCACATCGAAGGCCCCGACTGCCCCGACTGCGGAGGCCAACTCACCGAACCACGCCAATTCAACATGATGTTCAAAACCTTCATCGGCCCCGTGGAAGACCAGGCCGCCCAAGCCTATCTCCGCCCCGAAACCGCTCAGGGCATCTTCGTCAACTTCGACAACGTGCTTACATCCACTCGCAAACGCCTCCCTTTCGGCATAGCCCAAACAGGCAAAACATTCAGAAACGAAATAACCACCGGCAACTTCATCTTCAGAACCCGCGAGTTCGAGATGATGGAAATAGAATACTTCGTCAACCCGGGCGAGGACGAAGAAACCCATCAGCAATGGATAAAAGACTGTGTGGGCTGGTACACAGGACTGGGCATAGACCCCAACCGTCTTCGCGTCAGGCGGCACGAAGACGACGAACTCTCCCACTACGCCAAGGCCACCTACGACATCGAGTACCTGTACCCCTGGGGCTGGGGCGAAATACAGGGCATCGCCAACCGCACAGATTACGACCTCAAGGCCCACATGGATGCCAGCGGACAGAACCTAACCTACTTCGACCAGCCAAACAACCGCCGCGTCATACCTTACGTCATCGAACCGTCCGCCGGAGTGGACCGCGCGCTAATGACCTTCATTGTGGACGCCTACACCGAGGAGGAAGCTCCAACAGCTTCCGGCAAGACCGAAACCCGCGTACTGCTCAAGCTGCACCCCGAAATCGCCCCCGTGAAAGTCGCCATTCTGCCGCTGTCCAGAAACCCCCGTCTGACGCCCACCGCCCGCGAAGTCTTTGAGACCGTCCGTATATCCGGACGGATACCGGGATTCGTCCAATACGACGATACTCAGAGCATCGGCAGGCGATACCGCCGCCAGGACGAAATCGGCACCCCCCTCTGCGTAACCGTGGACTTCGACACCCTCGACGACCACGCCGTAACCATCCGATACCGCGACACCATGAAACAGACCCGCGTACCCATATCCCAACTCCCGCAAAAGCTGGCGCAAGATCTGAACGACTAGATTAATCGCGATACAACCAACCAATCCACATCCGGGTTTAGACATATGCGAATACTGCATTATGCCGACGTCCATATCGGCGTAGAAAACTACTCGCGCATAGACCCCGCGACGGGCCTATCCACAAGACTCCACGACTTCCTTGAAACCTTTGACGAACTTGTGGACTACGCCATAGGGTCCGACGTGCATCTCGCCCTCTTCTGCGGAGACGCCTACAAAAGCCGAGACCCGTCCCAAACCCACCAGCGCGAATTCGCCAAACGCATAGTCCGACTCTCCGAGGCCGGCATCCCATCCTTCTTACTGGTCGGCAACCACGACACTCCCCACGTTCAAGGCCGCGCCACCTCGTTAGACATCTACCGGACTCTGCCGATGCCCAGCGTCACCATCGGCGACAGCCCCACAACCTACCTCATCCGGACCCCCGCGGGACCGGTGCAGATAGTAGCCGCACCGTGGGTGCGTCGCAGCCAACTTCTGGCGCGTGAAGATATGCGAGGACTCACCACCTTCCAAATCAACGCCAAGATCAGCGACGCCCTCACAAACATCATCCAGACTCAAGCCGAAGACCTCGACCCCGACATCCCCGCCATTCTAGCCGGCCATGCAACCGTCAACGACGCCCAAACAAGCTCCGAGCAATCCATGATGCTGGGGAGCGACCATGTCTTGCTGAGAGGTTCAATCGCGCTGCCACAGTTCGAGTACGTCGCCCTCGGACACATACACAAGCGCCAGACCCTCGGAAGCGACCCACTCGTCGCTTACTCAGGAAGCCTCCAGAGGATCGACTTCGGAGAGGAAAAGGACGAGAAGGGCTTCTACGTCATAGATCTCGATCCCTCTTCTCCACAGGGAAAGCGCATGAAAGACTTCCATTTCCAACCTGTGAACGCAAGGCGATTCCTGACCATAGACGTCAAGCTTAGCGGCGACGACCCGGCGCCCAATCAAACAATCGCCGCCCAAGTATCCCGGCACAGCGTTCGGGACGCTATCATCAAGCTCAATATCCAAATGCCCGTGAACATCGAGCCGCTCCTATCCGACTCCGAAATACGCGAAGCGCTGTCCGAAGCGCACTACATCGCCGCCATCTCCAGACAGATCACCGAGCGTCCACGCACCCGGCTCGACGGAACATACTCGCAGGGACTAACCCCGTCACAACTCCTCGAACGCTATTTAGAATCCCGCGACACACCCGCCGACCGCGCCAAAAACCTCTTAGAGCGAGGAGAACGCCTCATCGCCGAACATGACACCGCCTGAACCCATCCCTTTCCACATCGCATCCAACCATCAAAGTCCCGGCATACAATAAATCCTGATTCAGACAACGGTGAATCGTGAAATTTCACTTCCCATCGCCCTCCCGATCCCTTCTCGCTTCAGCCTTTCTCCCAACTCTGGCCATCCTCCTCCTTTCCTGCGGCGCTCCGAGCGAAGACAATCAAGGCCCTTCCAACCCGGCCCCCGATTTCGAGCTGACCCTATACGCCAACGCCGAACATCAGGCCGGCGATACCATCACGCTATCCCAATTCCACGGCCGGCCCATAGTACTGAACTTCTGGTTCCCCTCATGCCCGCCCTGCGTCGCCGAGATGCCCGATTTCGAGAAAGCCTACCAGAAGCACAAGGACGACGGCCTACGCATGATAGGCATACAGCTGCTAGGTCTCGATACCGCCGAAGACGGCCAGAAATTCGTACAGGACCTGAACGTCAACTATATGCTCGGCCCCGACCGCCAGAGCGACACATCAGGCGACATACTCAAAAACTACCAAATCTCAGGCTTCCCAACCACTGTATTCATTGACCGCGACCACAATATAGTCAGAACCTGGTCAGGGGCCATGAACCTCGAAAAACTCGAAGAGCTCATACAAGAAATCCTCTAGCCCTTGTCAAGCTCCGCCAAACCACAAATGGCCTATCAAGCGGAATCCGCGTCCGGTTAATACGGCATCGCCCAAATCCTGATTCAAACAACGGTGTGCAATACCCGCGCGAAAATCTCGGAGAGCGTGAATGACGGCAAGCGACGCCTTTCTCGTAACGGTCAGATGGCTCCACCTCGTCGCTTCCGCAGCATGGGTCGGCGGCGGAATCTTCTACCTACTCGTTCTCAGGCCCGCGCTGCGCCGCTCTCCGGAAGCCGGACGCAAGATAAACGAAGCGACCGCCGCCGAATTCAGAGTCCTGGTTGACACTTGCATCTTCGTAATCCTGGTCACCGGCATCATCATGACCTTCAACCGCCTGAGCGGCGGCCTCACCGGACCCTCATACGGCATAGTTCTGGGCATCAAGATAGCGCTCAGCGTATGGATGTTCATCCTCGCGCGCGGCAGGCGCCGTCGAACCGCCCTCATAGATATGTACAGACAGAACCCCGACCCGCGGCCCGGAGCCTTCAGAAAGATAATCCGGGCAATCTCCGGTTACAATACAATAGTCATTCTTGGTGTGATAGTCTTCCTGCTGGCAGACCTGCTCAAAACCCTGTACGAGATCGCCATACGTTGAAGAACGCCATCCGCGCGACCCGAAACATTATATTCAGCATCCCGCCAATCCCAATTCCTGATTGAGAAAGCGCCATAGGAGTTGACACCTTGAAAATGGAGCTTATGGAAATACTGGTCTGTCCGGTATGCAGAGGATCTCTGGACCTCAGTATCGCCATGCAGAAAGAAGACGAAATCGTCGAAGGCCATCTAACCTGCGCCGAATGTGGCGAAATCTACCCAATCGCCGACACCATACCCAATATGCTTCCTCCCTCGCTTAGAGATTCATGACATATCCGGAGAGACCAACTTGATACACAAAGATTTCACATGCGAATTTTACTTCATAAGACACGGCGAGTCCCAATCCAACGCCACCCCCGGCATGGCGGCCGGAGCCAACTACGACTCACCCCTCACCGAGCGAGGCGCGCGTCAGGCGAAACTCTTAGGCAGCCGACTCAAGCGGGAGGGCGTGAAGTTCGACCGAGTTTACAGCTCCAGCCTGGACCGCGCGCGCAAGACCGCGCGATATATACTCGAAGCCATGGGTGAAACCAAACGACGCGTTCCGGCGGTGGACGCGCTTATAGAGCAACAAATCCCAGGCTGGCGCGGCGTTCCCGCCAACGTGGTCTTCACTCCCGAAAACAGAGCCTACATGGTCAACAAGGGCCTAGACTTCGTGCCGCCGCAGGGCGAATCCCTACGAATGGTCCAACGACGCTTATCCGGCTGGATAGAATCCGAGTTCATCTACAACCAAGAACTCGCCGCGCAGCCGCACAACCTCACCGTAGCCGTCATAGGACACGGAACCGCCTCACGTTGCCTCTTCCAGTACATCATGGGCTTCCGCGACACCCTCGTGTGGAAGATAGCGCTTAACAACACATCCATATCACGGTTCATATTCAACCGAGACGGCTGGTCGGTGGTCAGCCTGAACGACTCGTCCCACCTCACCTACGAATCTGACAACTTCGACGCCCGAACCTAGCGGAGCGCTAATCCGGAATCAGTCCCTCGCCTACGAACAGTTCCTCCGCCTCTTTCAGCGTGATATCCGGTTCCGGCAGAACCAGATCGGACTCTACGAGTTCTTCCACCGGAACCGGAACCCCATTTTCACGAACAAGGTCAAGCAACGCCTTCAGCGCCGCTTCAAACCTATCCTTGTCATCCTGTTCAACCACTTCGACCAGTTGGTTATCCAGTTCGTTCAGTTCATCAATGAACGCGCCCGGAAGATTGAACTGCCCTTCGGTCAGTATGCGTACAATCATCGCTTTATCCCACTCTCCAAAACGCGCTTTAGCCGCTCGGAAGCGCCCTACTCTGACTCGAAGCGGGCAAACTCGCCCTGAGATTCGCCAGTTCAGCCTCCACATTCTGTTCCGCCGTCAACTGCGCCAACTCTCGGCTCAGAACATCCCCGCCGCCCGGCGTCAACTGGTCATCCAGAACGCCCGACTCGGCCAATTCGTCTATCGCGCCCGCCTTGGCGCGCAAGTTCGCAGTCTTATCTTCGGCCCGTTCTACGGCAAGCTGAACGTCCCCCATCTCCTCCGAGATGCCGGACAGCGCCGAACCTATCCTCACCTGCGCCTGCGCCGCGTTATACTGCGCCTTGATTATCTCCTTGCGAGAGCGGAAAGCCTCCACCTTCGCCGTGAGACGCTGCTCGGCTCGGGTAAGTTTCTCCTGCTCCAGCTCAAGCTGAGCTATCTGCTCGTCAAGCCCTTCCAGCTCAATAAGCGCCGTCTGCTTGCGCTGAAGCGCCATTCGCGCCAGATCCTCCCTGCCCGAGGCCATAGCCTGACGAGCCTGATTCTCCACGTTCACGATGCTCGACCGAACCTTCTCCGCCTGAATCTGAAGCCTGCGCTTCGTCGTCACCATCTCCACAATGCCGCGCTTGACGTTCTGAAGCATCTCCCTCTGCTTTTCGTACGCGTAATCCAAGTTCTCGCCCGGATTCTCCGCATCATCCACGAGCCTGTTGATCTTGGCTTTCACTACCGTTGATATTCGGGACATAAGACCCATTTTCCCAAACCCCCTGAAAATTCAGCTGAACCATTGTACGGACCGGAATGTCCATCAGTAATCCGACGAATTCCTTCCGGTGAACATAGCGATTACCCCAACCACCAGAACCACAATCCCAAGAATTATCAATACTAGCCCTGTCAGGTCTATCAGCCACTGTATTATACCCAACCTGAAGACAAACCCTAAAATAATCAGAATTGCCCCCAGGACCAGCAGACCAAACCCGCTCAATCTAGTCATAACCTCTTCCTTCCGGCTCACGCGCCGCCCAATGGAGCTTTCGCGTCCTTGACAATATTCATTTCAATTTTAACCGAATATGAGCGGCTATAAAAGCCAAACGACCGCATCCACAGGCCAATTGCATCCAAATTTCAACACCGTTCTATATCTTCGTTTATACAGTTGAAGACCATCTGACAAGAAACTTCTGAACCGGAATTTCACCCTTAGCCCGACCCCTGGAATGACCCTAGCCGGCAGTCGGGCCCCAGCGCCATACTGACAACCGACAAGTAAACACTATAAACTATCCGGCAAACGAACGAAAGAAGCGCCCAACGCGCCCAGACACAGGAAAATAGGCCGCCCGCTGCTTTAAGCGCGGCATCGAAGCTCCGAGCCAAAGCCCGACGCCAATACGACTAGTACACTGGAGCGAATTTAAGGAGAAAGCTATGACCATCGGAAACACTCTATCAGCATCGGCGTCCGCAATGGAGCAAGGCAACTTGGGGCAGCAGAAGACAGGCCGTCCTGTAGTCTATGGCGCCCAGGGAGTCATATCCAGCGGACACTATCTCACCTCCATGGCCGGCATGAGAATGCTGCTATCCGGCGGAAACGCCTTCGACGCGGTAGTCGCCGCCGGTTTCGCCGCCGCGGTTACCGAACCCATCGCAGCCTACTCGCTCGCCGCCGAAGGCGTATTCATGCTATACCACGCTGAAAGCGGAGACCTGCTATCCCTGAGCGGACAGGGAACCGCCCCCAGGCTGGCGACTGTCGAATGGTATCGCTCCCAGGGCCAGAACGAGATACCCACAGGCCCCGGCCCGCTCGCCCACCTCAGCTTCACTGTGCCCGGCGTCGTCGCCGCCTACCTATCCCTACTGGAGAAGTACGGGAGCAAGACAGTCGGCGAGGTCCTGGAACCATCCATTCACTACGCCGAGCGCGGCATCCCCAACTACGAATATATGCTGGAACGAATTGACAACCCCGGAACCAGAAGCCAGTGGGACGAGTACCCCCCGGGCGGAACCGACATCTTCTACGATAACGGCCGAATCCCCGAACCCGGCTCGCTGCTGGTGCAGAAATCGCTCGGCCTAATCTTGCGAAAACTGGTCGAGGCCGAAAGCGCCGCGCCCGGCCATCGCGTGAACGGAGTGCGCGCCGCGCGAGACTGCTTCTACACCGGAGAAATAGCGCAGATAATCCACGACTGCGCCCACAGTGTGGGCGGCGTACTCGGGCTGAAATCCCTCGCCTCATACGAAGCCAAATACGAGACGCCGCTGAAGACCTCATACATGGGACACGAGGTGCACGGCCAGAGAACCTGGACCCAGGGCGCCGTCCTCATGCAGGCGCTCAACATCCTGGAAAACTTCGACCTACGCGGCATGGGACACAACTCCACGGCGTACATCCACACCGTCAGCCAAGCGGTCAACCTAGCTTTCGCCGACCGAGAGGCCTACTACGGCGACCCCGACTTTGTAGAAGTCCCCGTGGACGGTCTGCTATCCAAGCAGTACGCCAAAGAGCGCGCCGCCATGATCGACCCAAGCAAAGCCATGCCCGAACTCCCGCCCCCGGGCGACCCGTTCAAACACTCCGAAATGTCAGGCGTCCCGGCCCAGCCGCGAGAAACCCTTCCTACGGCCGCGGCTGACGGCGGCGCGGACAGCGGCACCACCCACATATCCGCCATAGACCGCGACGGCAACATGATCTGCGCCACCCCGTCCGGCGGCTCGTTCGGCAAGTCCGTGTACTTCCCCGAACTAGGCTGCGCCCTCAGCACCCGAATCGAAATGTTCAACTTCGAGGACGGCCACCCCAACCGCTTAGAGCCGTTCAAGCGACCCAGAACAACCCTAGTAAACTACATCGTCACCAAAGACAGCGTCCCCATAATGACCGTCGGCTGTCCGGGCGGCGACCATCAGGCGCAGGCGAATATGCAACTCGTCCTGAACTCCCTGCTCTGGGGCATGAACCCGCAGGAAGCTGTCGAAGCCCCAAGATTCGCCAGCCAGGGCGTCGTCAACAGTTTCTACCCACACACCTACTATCCCGGGCAGCTTGGAGTCGAACCCGGCATCCCCCAGAGCGCCCTCGACGAGTTAAAGTCCATGGGACACGACATAGTGACCGTAGCCAGCGCGGGAATGGGAGCCACCGTAAACACGCGCAACCCCCAGACCGGCGTCCTCGCCTCTTCCGCAGACCCCCGCCGCGCCTGCTACGCCCTTTCCTGGTAAAACACGCCGATGAGCCGCCCGACAGGCCTGCCGGGCGGCTCATTCACATCGCCAGCCCTCACCGCGCCGCCCTGTTCTCAGAAACAAGTCAGGGGCGCGCGCCTATGGGTGAAGGCTCAGCCTTCCCTATGCTCTTCGACCATCTCCAGAAAACGATGAAAAAGATACTCACTGTCGCGCGGTCCGGGAGACGCCTCGGAATGGTACTGGATGCTCATTATCGGAAGCGAGCGATGCGCCAGCCCCTCCACAGTATCGTCATTCAGATTCACATGGCTGACCTCAACCTCGGCGGGCAGACTGTCCGCGTCCACAGCGTAGCCATGATTCTGCGCCGTGATATGCACCCGCCCCGTAGCTATCTCCTTGACCGGGTGATTGCCGCCCCTGTGTCCAAACTTCAGCTTGTAATTCCGACCGCCGAACGCGCGAGCCAAAATCTGGTTGCCCAAGCATATTCCCATTATCGGCACATTGCCGATAAGCCCCTTAGCGGTGTCAACAGCGTAATCAAGCAACTCAGGATCCCCCGGACCCGGCGACATAAGCACCCCATCCGGCTTCAGCGAAAGAATATCTTCAGCGGATGTCCTCGCCGGATACGCCAAGACCTCGCAACCAAGATCGCGGAGTATCCGAAGTATATTGAACTTCAGTCCGCAGTCGTCAACCAGTATCTTGAATTGATGCTCCGAAACCGGATTGACGGAAATCTTCGGACTACCGGCTCTTATCCTGACATGCAACTCCGAAGGAGCCGCGCCCGGAACAGCCTGGTCCCACGAATACGGCTCGGGCGTGGAAACCTCTCGAACAAAGTCCGTCCCCTCATAGGTAGGCAACTCCCTCAAACGCGCCAGCGCGCTCTCAGGAGACTCGTCCACCGCCACAGTCCCCATCATCACGCCCCTCGACCTGAGCCGTCGCGTCACCGCCCGAGTATCCACTCCGCTGACGCCCAGAACCCCCTGAGACCTGAGAAACTCGTCAAGCGTCATCTCGCTCATCGAGTGGCTCGGCGCGTCGCAGTGCTCGCGCACCACGAAACCGTACACCCGTATCCTCTTCGATTCGGAGTCCTGCAGATTGATGCCATAGTTGCCGATAAGAGGATAGGTCGGCACAACAATCTGCCCTGCGTATGACGGGTCGGTAAGTATCTCCTGGTATCCGGTCATAGAAGTGTTGAACACCACCTCGCCGTGCGTTCGCCGAGAAGTATCGCCGAACGCGAATCCGCGATAGGACGTGCCGTCTTCCAGTACAAGATGGGCGGGAATGTTCATTTTGTCGTAAGCGCCTCGGACATCCAAATTCTCTATGCGTGAACCGACCCAAACACAATCACTCTATAACCACGGACAACTCTCAACCCTTTGATGATAGATAATTATAAAGCCGTTCTTCCATCCTCAAACGCCACCTCCCCCCCGACCAGCGTCATCCTCACCTGTCCCCTCAGCCTCGCCCCATGCAGCGGCGAATTCTTCCCCTTCGACTCAAACGCCTCCGTGTCCACCGTCCACTCCGCGTCGGGGTCGAAGACCGTCACATCCGCCTGGGATCCGGGACGCAAAGTTCCAATATCCGACCGTCCCAACAACTCGGCGGGCGCGGAAGTCATCTTCCCTATCACAAGCGGCAGGCCGACGTGTCCGGCATGAACCAGCGACAGCGCCGACCCCAGCGCCGTCTCTAGTACGCTTATCCCCATCTCGGCCTCCTCAAAAGTGCACAGCTTCTCCACCCTACCATGCGGCGCGTGGTCAGTGGCGATGACATCTATAACTCCATCCGCCAGACCCTCAGCCATCGCGTTCATATCCGGACGCGCCCTGAGCGGCGGATTGACCTTCGCGTAGGTATCGTACGCGCTCTCTCCCAGCGGCGCGAATGGACCGCCCCCCTGCTCGCCCATGACAGCCTCGTCAGTCAAAGTGAGATGATGCGGCGTCACCTCGCAGGTGACCCTAACTCCCCCACGCTTGGCGCGTCTCACCATATCCAGTGTCCCGCGAGTTGATATATGCGCCAGATGAACATGGCCGCTGGTCAACTCCGCCAGCGATATATCGCGTGCGACCATAGTCTCCTCCGCCGAATTCGGCGCGCCCTGAATCCCAAGCCGGTTAGATACCCAGCCCTCATTCATATGGCCGCCCCTAAAAAGGTCCGGAGTCTCGCAATGGTTGATTATCGGCAAACCGAGACCCGAAGCGTAGCTCAGAGCCTGCCGCATTATGTTGGAGTCCGACACCGGATGGCCATCATCGCTGAAACCAATGCAGCCCGCTTCTGCCAGCTCAGCCATCTCGGACAACTCTTTGCCCAAAGACCCTTTGGTAACGCACCCTATCGGCAGCACACGAACCGCTCCCTCCGCGCGCGCCCTTTCCAGAACATATTCAACCGTCGCGCGGGTATCCATAGTAGGCTCGGTATTCGGCATCGCGCAGACAGTAGTAAACCCGCCCTTAGCCGCTGCCCGCGTCCCAGTGGCGATAGTCTCCTTATACTCCAGACCCGGATCGCGCAGGTGGCAGTGCAGGTCTATAAAGCCGGGCGACACCACCATGCCCGCCGCGTCTATCACACGGTACCCATCCTCCAACGCGATTGACCTTTCCACACCCGCGACCCTGCCCTCGCTGATAAGCAAGTCGCCAACCATATCCATACACTGGTACGGATCCACCACCCTTCCGCCCTTTATCAGAAATTTTCCCACCTACACACTCCTCATAAAAATACACATCATCGGTCCGACATAGTCAGGAACAGACGCATCCTAGGCTCTATCCTCCATGTGAACTCACAACGCTCAACTCCAAGGACACTCCCTACGTATCTACGCGAAACACATAACGAACCTGTCCGTCATATCTACTCCCACTGCCCCACAACTCACAGTAACCGAAAAGATACTCCGGAACGGAAGCCGCGATAAGTCTCGTCTCTTCATACAACTCCCTAACGACAGCGGATACGGGCGATTCCCCCGCTCGGCAGCTGAAACTCGGACTGCCCGGACTCTCTCAGAAGCAGAATCTTCCCATTGCGCGTCACTATCGCCATCGCCCCGCGCCGAATTCTGCCCTCAGCCACACTAACCGCCCAACCCTCTCAGCCTATCCAATATACCCCTCACATGAGGATAAACCGGCGTGTCATCCTCCATATCCCACCACGTGAACCCATCCACCTCACCTCGAATCGCAACCTCTCCATTAGCCTCAACCTCATACAAATAGTGATTGTTGTACTTGCCCTCGAACACGAACAAGCGCCTAATGGCATCCGCTTCCAAACCCGTCTCCTCATAAAGTTCCCGGACCGCCGCCGCTATCGGCAATTCGCCGTCCTCTATCCCGCCCCCGGGCAGCGCGTAGGTCAAGCGGCCTCTATCCCGAACCAGCAAAACCCGACTATCCCGCATGAGAACCACAGTCGCGCGATGACGAGGCAATTCGCCATCCCATCCTGGGTAGCTAGTCGGGCGGGCGCCGGACCTTGCGACATAAGTACATCCGCTGCCATGCGACGGGCGATTCATTCGTTCAGTTTTCCTTGCGAATTCGTTCATTCGGCGGCAAGCGAAACAACTGCTCTCGAATGGGCGTGGAGACACTGTACAACAGCGCCATGCGGATAGCCACGCCGTTGGTCACCTGCTCCTCGATAACCGAACGCGCTCCATGAGCGACCTCCGGATCTATCTCAACCCCCTCGTTCATCGGGCCCGGGTGCATCACAAGCGCGTCCGGTTTCGCAACCCTCAATCGCTCCTCGTTAATCCCGTATGTCCTAGAATACTCCCTAAGGGAAGGCAGATGCCCCGCGCGCTGGCGTTCGAGCTGGAGACGGAGCGCGTAAACCACATCCGCGCCCTCCAACGCCCTTTCAACGCTGTTCTCTATCTTTACCGAAGCGAACGGGTGACCCGCGACATTCGATAAACCCTTCATCATATCCTGCGGAATCAGAGTCGGCGGAGCGCAAATCGTCACCTCCGCGCCCATCTTGACCAAACCCCACAGATTGGACCGAGCGACTCGGCTGTACACTATATCCCCCACAATAACCACCTTCAGACCCTCCACCCGCCCGAAGCGCTCGCGCATAGTGTACATATCCAACAGCGACTGGGTCGGATGAGCGTGAGTTCCATCCCCCGCGTTTATGACGCACGCGTCCAGGTGTCTGGCGAGAAAGTGGGGCGCGCCGGAATGCGTATGCCTTATTACAATAATGTCCGCGTTCATAGCCTGAAGCGTCAGAGCCGTGTTGTACAGCGACTCGCCCTTCTCAACGCTGCTGCCCGAACCGGACACATTTATCACATCCGCGCTGAGGATCTTGCCAGCCTGCTCAAACGACACGCGGGTGCGGGTGCTGGCCTCCGTGAAGAGCGTTATAACCGTCTTTCCGCGCAGAGTAGGCACCTTCTTTATCTCGCGGTTCATTACCTCGCCCATGGCGTCCGCGTTCTGGAAAACCTCCTCAATCTCTTGGACAGAGAAATCATCCAGGTCCAGAACATGCCTTCGTCCCGGCCTGTAAGTCGGCTGGGAAGAGACGCCGTTCGTTCGTCGCGCTCGAGCCTCTACGCCTATCCTGCTTGTCATGACTCCTCCCCCCTCCACAAAAGAACCTCGTCAACCCCGTCTATTTCAGTCAGCCTCACATACACCTGCTCGTCGAGCGATGTAGGAACGTTCTTTCCAATATAATCCGCCCTGATTGGCAGTTCCCGATGTCCCCGGTCAACCAGCGCCGCAAGCTGAATCTGACTCGGCCTGCCCAGGTCGGTCAACGCGTCCATAGCCGCACGCACAGTGCGACCGGTGTACAGCACATCGTCCGCCAGAACTACCCGCCTGCCCTGTATGTCCGGTATATAAGTCGGACGCATCACAGGTCGCCCCCCTCCCGCTAGATCATCGCGGTACAGCCCTATGTCGAGCATACCCACCGGAACCTCCACACCCTCGAACTGTTGAATGAACCCGGCTATGCGGCGCGCGATCGGAACGCCGCGCGTGTGCATCCCCACAAGCGCCACATCCCCCACGCCCCCGTTTCGCTCCATGATCTCGTGAGCGATACGGCTGAGGGCGCGGCGTATCTCGTCATCTGTGAGTATCCGACGACGGATTGCAACTTCACTTTCAGACAAACAAAAATACCTCTCGCCATGCCGGCAAGAGGTATGCGATATAGCGAAGGAAACCGGGCTCGCGCGTACTTCCCACTCTAATTACTCCCTTGCCGGCCTCGCCGGACCAACTTAAAGGGTTCTCCCGACTCGAATTCGAGCCTTCTCCGCGACCATTCTATGCAAGCCCGGGTCAAACTTTCAAGCGCCTCCGCGCTCCAAACACAAACCATTCCACGTCCCTCAGAACCACTTGACTATCCGGCCGACGCGCCTATCCACTCTCTTTGCGCGCCTCGCAAACGCTCAATTCACTATTCCCAACCCTCCCGCTCTGTGCTACAATACGAACATACTATCTTGCGAACGGAGACGGATTTAATCCCATCTGACATAAAGTAGAGGTTATCATATGAAAATTCAGAAACCCCAGAAAAATTTACCCTGCCATTACAGGCCTAAGCAGCTGAATTTTTCACCTGACGCCATCTGACTCAAGCGCCAGCTCTCACCTGACCCTGTATAAACCAAGCTAATGACTCAGCCCCGCCCATCGTTCGATACAAGATCGCAAGAATATAACGGCGGCGCGGCCGCCATTGCTGATACAATCCTACCACTCCAAATTCACAGCTATCGCGCGGCAAGCGCAGAAGGTGGAAGAATATGCTCGAACGATTCAAGGTGCCGAAAGAGGATGAGATACACGTCCCGCAGGACGGGTTGCGCAAGACAGTCGCTTCCATATTCGAGAAGATGGGCGTCGCGCCCGAGGACTCCGAACTGGGCGCGGACGTGCTCGTCTCGACCGACCTCAGAGGCGTAGAAACACACGGCGTCTCCAATATGCTCAGGTCATACGTGCAAGGCTACTCCCCAGGGAACGCTGAACCCAAGACCGAACTGGCGCATAGTGCGGGAATCGCCCGCTACGGCCACCATTGACGCCGACCGCGGACTCGCGGTCATACTCGGACCCAAAGCCATGGAGATCGCCATCGAGAAGGCGCGCGCCGTGGGCATGGGAGCGGTGACGATGTACAACGCCGGACACTCCGGCGCAATCGGCCACCACGCCATGCTCGCCGCCAAACAAGACATGGTCGGCATGACCGCCACGGCCGGCGGCCTCCTTGTCCTACCGACATTCGGAGCAGAACCCCGCCTCGGAACCAACCCGTTAGCCATCGCCGCGCCCGCCAAATCCGAACCGTTCCTTCTCTTCGACGCTGCCACCTCCGCCATCGCGGGCAACAAGCTCGGACTGGCCAGCCGCGTGGGCGCCAACCTGCTCGGCGGCTGGATATCCGGAACCGACGGCGACCCGATAATAGACGAAGTCCCCATGCCCGAGCGCGGACAATACTACCAACTCCCCCTAGGCGGAACACGAGAACAAGGCTCCCACAAAGGCTACGGCTTCAGCCTTATGTCCGAAGTGCTGGCATCTATGCTATCCGGCGACAAACCCTCAATGCTCACAGCCGGCGGAGCCGGCCATCACTACTTCGCCGCCTACAACATCGAATCTTTCTGCGACCTCGACGAATTCAAACAGAACATGGACGATATGCTCCGAACGCTCCGCGAAACACCGCCCGCCCCCGGACACGAGCGCGTCCTCTACCCCGGTCTATCCGAATACGAAGAGGAGCGAGAACGCCGCGAGAACGGAATCCCCCTTCACAGAGAAGTCATCGAGTGGTTCAGCGACATATGCGCCGAGTTGCAGATACCCTCTCTGAGAACTATGGGCTGACAACCCGGCCACAGCCCACAAATGCCCCAAGAGGCAAACCAAGAGAAAGATATGAACGAATCAATTCCGACAGAACGACCCCCCGACGATCTCCTGCTCGCCGAAATAGAGACGCGCGCGGTCGAGTTGGCGCGTCAAGGCGGCAACATCCTATCCGGCTATTTCGGCGGCAGCCTGAACATACAGTACAAAGACGACAACCGGCGAGACCCGGTAACAGACGCGGACCGCGAAACCCAGAACTTCCTCACCAAGGGAATCACAGAGAGTTTCCCAAACCACGACATACTCGGAGAAGAAGACGACGAAAAGGCCCACAACGCGAAAGATGTGGCGAGCGACTTTCTATGGGTACTCGACCCGCTAGACGGCACGAAGAACTTTCCTGCACGGAATTCCGGTGTACGCCTGCTCCGTCGGAGTGCTGTACAGGGGCGAACCCGTCGTGGGCGCGGTCTATACCCCCTGGCCGGAAAAGAGCGGCGGCGTAGTGCATCACGCCAGAAAGGGAGGTGGGGCATTCGCCAATGGAAACCCTATCGGCGTCGCCGATCTGGAATCGCCGCAGGCCAACCAGCTTGTCACGCTGCCGGGCTCCTTCGACTGGTTGTACAGATTCGACAACCCGATGCGCGGCATAACCGGAGACCCAAGAGTCACCGGCTCAATAGCCTACGAACTCATCCTAGTCGCGCGCGGCGCCACACAGTATATGTACACATCCAACCCGCATCTGTGGGACATAGTGGGCGGCGTGGCGGTGGCTATGGAAGCCGGAGCGGCGCTGATGGTCGGAGAGCGCGCTTACGGGCCGCTCGGCTTGTTTCCCACCCTAAGCTGGCGTCAATCCAACGCGCTGGTCGAAAAATGGAAAACCAACCAAACCAACGTGCGCGAACTCAGGCGATGGGCGCGGCCGCTCGTCCTCGGAAGCCCTCCGGTAGCCCGATTCGTATCATCGAATCTCGGTTGGAAACGAAACCCGATACTCTGGATGCGGATGTGGCGCAGACGCAGACGGCGAGCCGGCGCCTAAGCGAATCGCCCGGCGGAACGTTTGGATTAGACCCTGTTGTTGTGTAAGATTGATATTATGAACACTAGCAAAAAAGGTCTCGCGATATTAGGTTCCACAGGCTCGGTAGGAACCCAAACCTTGGACGTGGTACGCGCATTCCCCGACATGCTCAATATCGTCGCGCTCACATGCAATCGAAACCTGGAACTGTTGGGCAAACAGATCGAGGAATTCAGTCCTCGCTACATCCACTGCAACGGCGCGGAGGACGAGAAATCCCGTCTCATAGCGAACGGCGTCGCCGAATGCGACCTGACAGAACTAGTCTGCCAAGACGAAGTGGACATCGTCGTAACCGCCACAACCGGAGACGTCGCCATAGCCCCAACCCTAGCCGCGATATCCGCGCGCAAGCAAATAGCGCTCGCCAACAAGGAAACCATCGTGATGGCTGGCGAAATGGTGACATCGCTCGCCAGAACCGAAGGCGTTGACCTCATGCCGCTGGATAGCGAGCCGAACGCCATATGGCAATGCATCCGAGGCGAACGCCCCACCGTATCCAGGCTGATAATCACCGCATCCGGCGGCGCGTTCAGGAACACCCCCCTAAACCAACTCGCCTCGGTCACTCCGTCGCAAGCGCTCAAGCACCCCACCTGGGATATGGGCCGCAAGATAACCGTTGATTCAGCCACGCTCATGAACAAAGCCTTCGAGGTCATAGAAGCCCACTGCCTCTTCGGAATGCCTTGGGAAGACATAGAGATAGTCATCCACCCCCAAAGCGTCATCCACTCCATGGTGGAGTTCGTGGATGGTTCGGTAAAGGCGCAGATGAGCAAACCCGATATGCGCCTGCCCATACAGTACGCTCTGCTATACCCCGAGCGCATAGAAAACCCGCATATTGACCGATTCGACCCTGTTGCCATAGGCTCCCTCACCTTCCAGGATTGGGAACGCGAGCGATACCCATGCTTTGATATGGCGATAGGATTCGCCAAACGTGGCGGGACATGGCCCGCCGCCCTCAGCGGAGCCAACGACGCCGCGGTCCAGGCCTTCCTCGACAGACAGATAGGCTTCTTGGAGATCGAGCAGGTCATACGCTCCGCCCTGGACAGTCACCTGAGTGTAGAGAACCCCGATCTATCCGACATCGTCCGGGCCGGCAGATTCGGCTACGACACTGTAACCGAGTTGGCGGGAGGCTAGAATGTTCGGACTGCCCTCCTGGCTGCTCATAATCCCCGTCCTCGCCTTCCTCATCTTCGTTCACGAGCTTGGACACTTCATCGCCGCCAAACGCTTCGGCATCAAAGTCCTAGAATTCGGCTTCGGCTTCCCACCCCGCCTCTTCGGAGTCAAATACGGCGAGACCATCTACTCGATAAACTGGATACCCTTGGGCGGATTCGTCAGGATGCTCGGCGAGGAGAACGCCGCCGCCGTCCCCGATTCCGCGGAACAAGCCCGGCTCGAATCCGAAAACCCCGACCCCGACAGCGGACGCCGCTTCACCGAACAGCATCCCTACAAGCGCGTCATCGTGCTTGTAGCCGGTTCGTTTATGAACTTCATCACCCCTCTGGCCATCTTCACCGTCGTTCTCCTGCTGCCCCACGATACGGTCGTGGGAACCGTAACCGTCATCGGCGTAGCGCCCGGCTCTCCGGCGGCGGAGGCCGGAATCAGGCCGGGCGACCAAGTACTCTCCGTGAATGGGGAAAGCGTCTCAAAGCCCGCCGAGTTGATAGACAAAGTGAGGTCCAACCTGGGAGAGGAGACCCAACTCAACATACGGCGCGGCTCTATCGTATCCGGACTGGGACAATCGCCCGACACCGCAGTGGTCGAAAACGTAACCGTCATGCCCAGACGAAATCCTCCCCAATTCCGGGTAGTCGAAACCGTCGCCGACCCCCGGACCGAAGTCAGCCTAAGAGAAGCGCGCCGATACAACGGTCAACTCACCGTCGGAGACACGCTCACCCAGGGCGCCGTTGGCGTCATAATAAACCTAAGCAACCCCCGAACCGTCAGGGAGCGCGAGACCATTATCCAGGCAGTCCCCAACGCCGCCGCGAGAATATGGTACGTACTCACCGAGACCACCGGCGCATTTCAACGATGGGCTTCCGGAGGCCCGAACCCGGGCTTCACCGGCCCCATAGGAATAGCCCAGGTGACCGGCGAGGTGGCAGAGGTGACGGACGAACATGGCCTCACCATCTTCTTTGAATTCGTCGCGTTCATCAGCATCAGCCTCGGAATCATAAACATTCTGCCGATACCCGCGCTGGACGGGGGAAAGCTGGTTTTCGTACTGATAGAATGGGCGCGCGGAGGAAAGCGCATTTCTCCCAGAAAAGAGGGACTAGTCCACGTGGTCGGATTCGCCGTACTGATCGGGCTGATACTCGTGGTTAGCTTCTTCGACATAACCCGAATCTTGTCCGGCGAAAGCCTGATACCTTAAGCTCATAAACGAACACACTGACCGTAATGCGGCTCCAAGCGGCGAGGAGAAGCTTTCCCACCATGATAAAGCGCAGAGTGACCAAGGCGTTATACGTGGGCGATGTCAAGATTGGCGGCGACGCCCCCATTTCCGTACAGTCAATGACCAAAACCGACACGCGCGACGTTGCCGCCACCGTTCGGCAAATCCAAGAACTTGAGGAGGCCGGCTGCGAAATAATCCGCTCCGCGGTTCCCGACATGGAGGCCGCCGAGGCGCTCGCAGACATAAAACGGCACATACGCATCCCGCTGGTCGCCGACATTCACTTCCACTACCAACTCGCCCTGAAAGCGCTCGAAAGCGGAGTTGACTGCCTTCGGCTCAATCCCGGAAACATCAGGGACCGCGAGAAAGTCGAACTCGTGGTCCGCGAGGCGAAGGCGCGCGGCGTTCCCATCCGAATCGGGGTCAATTTCGGAAGCCTTCCCCCCGTCGGAGGCATCGGAAAGACCCGGGGACTCTCCCGCCACAAGGACGGCGTCAATATGCTGGCGAAAGGTTCGGGCGCGGAGGACGAATACTCCGTCGTGGACCACATGGTAGCGACCGGCCTCTGGGAAATCGGCATCCTCGAAGACCTAGACTTCGACCTGATCAAAATATCGCTAAAGGCTTTCGACATAGACACCACCGTCGAGTCATACAGGCGCATGGCCAAGCTCGTCCCCTATCCTCTCCACCTCGGCGTCACCGAGTCCGGCACCGCCAGGTCGGGCGGCATTCGGAGCGCCATCGGCCTCGGCGCCCTGCTCTACGACGGCATCGGAGACACAATCCGCGTCTCCCTCAGCGACGACCCGGTTGAAGAAGTCTATACCGGCTTCGAGATTCTAAAATCGCTGGAACTACGCAAAGAGGGCGCTACTCTGGTAGCCTGTCCATCCTGTGGAAGAGCCGACGTGGACGTCGTGAGCCTCGCCAACACGGTTGACGAGCTGCTCAAAAAGACCAAATCCCCCATCAAAGTGGCGGTCATGGGATGCGAGGTAAACGGACCCGGCGAGGCGAAAGACGCCGACGTCGGCATCGCGGCGGGCGCCGGGCGCGCGATTATCTTCCGCAAAGGCCAGAAAGCTCGTATAGTCGCCGAGGCCGATATGCTGACCGCCCTTATGGAAGAAGTTGACAAGGCGGAATCGGAAATCGTCGCGTCGGTTTCTTCAGGCGTCTAACCTCAAAACACACTTACAAAGACTCGTCAAAAAAGGATTGCAGCCATGAGAATGTCACGGTCGTTCGGTAAAACACTGCGAGACGACCCCAGCGAAGCCGAACTCGCCAGCCACAAGCTGATGCTAAGAGCCGGAATGATCCATCAAAGTCTGATGGGAGTGTACAGCTACCTGCCACTAGCCTGGAGATCCATCAGAAAGATCGAGGAGATAATCCGCGAGGAGATGGACGCCGCAGGCGGACAGGAAATCCATATGTCCATGCTCCAGCCGCGCGAGATCTGGCAACAATCAGGACGTGACGAGTCCTACGGCCCGGACATGATGAGACTGCGAGACCGCCGCGACCGCTGGCTCGTTCTCGCGCCCACATCCGAGGAACTGCTGACCAACATCGTCAAGGCCAACGTTCTCAGCTACCGCGACCTCCCCGTCACGCTCTACCAGATACAGACCAAGTTCAGGGACGAACCCAGACCCCGCGCGGGCCTTATACGAGTGCGCGAATTCGACATGAAGGACGCTTACAGCTTCGACGCCGACCAAGACGGCCTCGACCGCAGTTACGACGCCATGGTCCACGCGTACAAGAACATATTCGCCAGATGCGGACTAAACCCCATCATCGTAGATGCCGATTCCGGCGCAATCGGAGGCAAAGATTCACAGGAATTCATACTCTTGGCCGACGGAGGCGAAGACACCATCATCCTGTGCCAGGATTGCGAGTACGCCGCCAACGCCGAAAAGGCCGAGTTCACCAAGACCCCGATGCCCATCGAAGAACCCCTCCCCATACAAGATGTCCACAGCCCGGGCATCAAGACAATTGACGAACTTTGCGACTACCTTGATATCCCCCAGGCCAAAACCCTCAAAGCAGTGTTCTACATAGTGGACGGCGAACTGCTTTTCGTAGTCATTCGCGGCGACATGGAAGTCAACGAGATCAAGTTGCGCAACGCGCTGGGGCAGCCCGCCGAACTGCGCCTAGCGTCACCCGGAGAGGTAGCCGCAGCAGGCGTAGTGGCCGGGTCCGCCTCGCCGGTCGGCCTAGATGTGAGGACAGTCGCCGACGACTCCATAAAGATAGGTTCCAACTTCGCGGTCGGAGCCAACAAGCCCGACTATCACCTGCTCAACGCCAACGTGGGACGCGACTTCGAGCCGGACCTCGTCGCCGACATTTCGCTGGCGCATGAAGGCCACCAATGCCCCAAATGCGACGGCGTTCTCGTGACCAGACGCGGAATCGAAATCGGCCACGTGTTCAAGCTAGGTACAAAATACAGCGAAAGTCTGGACGCGCAATATCTCGACAGCGGCGGAAAGCGTCACCTGATAATCATGGGATGCTACGGCATCGGTGTCGGCAGGCTCCTCGCCGCAGCCATAGAGCAGAACCACGACGACAACGGCATCGTCTTCCCCGCCCCAATAGCGCCCTACGACGTCCATCTGCTGGGACTCAACACCAACGTGGAAGAGGTGGCTACCGCCGCCAACACGCTTTACGACGAACTGCGACAGACCGGCCTATCAATCCTGTACGACGACAGAAACGAGTCGCCGGGCGTCAAATTCAACGACGCCGACCTCATCGGACTCCCCGTGCGTATCGTAGTGAGCAGGCGCAACCTCAACCAGGGCGTAGTGGAGATCAAACGACGAGATTCCGCGAACGCCGATACCGTCCCCATGAACAAGACCATAGACAGGATAAACGAGCTACTCAGGGCGCAGGCGAGATAGGAAGTATTCCGCAACCCTGTCCGTGTACTCCGACTTGTTCTCGACAAAAGACTCCGCGTGGCCCACTCCCTCAACCACCCAGAGAGAACTCCCCTTAGCTGAGGCGTCAAACACCCTGCGGCTATGTTCAGGCGGAATCCGGCTGTCCTCAGCGCCATATATCACCATGATAGGATAATCAAGTTGAGAAACCGCCCGCTCAGGCGCCATATCCCCGACGCTGATGTCGAAAAGCGAACGTCCCATGAAGACCGCGCACGGAACGAAGGCCGCCACGAACCACTTCGGAAGCCTTGTCCTTAAGCTCGTCTCCCGCATGATGAGTTCCGACGCCCTGGCGTACGGCGTATCTAGCGCCAGCGCGCGTATGCCCGGCTCCTCCGCGGCCGCGAGAGACACGGCGCCGGCGCCCATCGAGAAACCAAGCAAACCAATTTCGTCGGGCAAGACTCCCAGCGACCCCAGATAGTCATACCCGCCCAGCACGTCCATACGCTCATGCCAGCCTGAAGAAACCCTGTGTCCTTCCGACAGACCGTGGCCGCGAAAGTCGAACATCAGGACACCGAACCCCCTCCGGTTCAGCATAGCGGCCAATTCAGTCATCCCGTCCCCGGTTCTGCCGACCTGTATTCCGTGTCCGAAGATGACCACCGGCATTCCCTCTCGTCTGGGCAAGTGCCAGCCGTCCAGCGTCACGTCTCCGCGCCGCGACCTGAACCGCGCTTGCTCGAACTCAGCCCCATAATCCGACGGGGCGTCCATCAGACATGCTTTCCCCACCCTCGTCATGCCGGACGCTATCAGATAGGCCAGAATGAGATACAGAGCCGTAAGAGCGAGAAGGGCTATTATGAGCGCGACGAGTATCAGGGCGGAAATTCCTGCGGAGAGCCATAAGAACTTTCATGACAATGTTCGGACCGCCGCGATTGTACAACAACATCCCCGCGCGGGAACAGGCAACAAGAGACGAACTCAGATAGCGTTCGCTCCGGATCAATCATACTACCGGCCATTCCCATTGAAGCGCTCGTATTCGGATTCGAGCAATAGAACGGGATGAAGAAACTCTCCGCGCGGCTCGCGCGGGTGAGGTCGCTACCCACGCGCTCCGCTCGCGTCTCTAGCGCCCTGACCATTGCACATCTGTACTGATTCGACTATAATGTCTCCATCGGCTCTCAACACTTGACCGGACGCCCAACGTCCTAAACCGGCGACTAACTGCTGAACGCCATAAACCATAATATATAATAAACTTGGAAGGGAAGAAAAACACAACGGTTTAGCTACAAATTCTGGTGGATACAGGTCGAATACAGGCGCCAGGCCTCACCTGCAGGAATCTGTCGCTCCACCTGAACCGGCGCCAGCATGACCCAAACAACTATAAATATTGATATATAGAACCCCCAAAGTTCAGACGCGGTTGCCCCGACAAACAAGCTACGGATTCAGGCGGCGGCGCAAACGCCCGCCTGCGCTAATTCTTTCAAACCGCCGCCAACATCGGATAGAATCTACCCTAAATCAGCGGGAGCGGGAGAAGCGACATGAGCGGAATATGGCCGGGCGACACCAGATGCCTCGTATTGCTGGGATTCGACATAGACGGCGTATCCGGCGCGATAAACCGCGACCCCGCCTCTGCCCACCTGCCCAGCCTCATGTCCGCCCGCGAGTACGGCCCTTCCGTCGCCACGCCCAGGATTCTAGACCTCCTAGAGCGATACGGGATAAAGGCCAGCTTCTACATACCCGGATACGTCGCCGAAACGCACCCCTCCCTGGTCAGGGACATCCACGAGCGCGGCCACGAGATCGCTCACCACGGATATATGCACGAGCCGCCCGCTACCCTCACCCGCGCCGAGGAAGCCGATGTCTTGGACAAGGGCATCGAGATTCTCAGCGGTCTCACAGACGAGGCCCCCGCCGGATACAGATCCCCAAGCTGGGAACTCAGCGAGAACTCTCTGGAACTGCTCGCGGACCGAGACTTCATATACGACTCCAGCCTAATGGGCGACGACATCCCTTACATTGTCAACGTGGATAACCGCACTCTCATAGAGATTCCCGTCCACTGGGAACTGGACGACGCGCCCTACTTCAGCTACGCCCCATCCTTGGGAGCGAGGTTCCCAATGGCAAGCCCAAGCCAAGTTTACGATGTATGGTCGTCAGGTTTCGAGGGCGCATACCACTACGGACGGGCATTCATTCTCACCATGCACCCATACATTATCGGACGTCCAGGGCGATTGCGGATGCTCGAAAAGCTCATAGAGCGCATCCAAGACTTCGAGGGCGTCGAATTCGCCCGCGCGATTGACGTGGCGAAGCAGTGGGCCGGCGGCAGGGATAAATCGTGACTCTCGCGATACTGATTCCCACTACGGGCGAACTAGAATCATTCACCGTCGCGATGGAGGCGCTTGGACTCCACGGCGCGCCGACGGACATCGGGCGAATCTCATGCCTGTCATATTGGGGCCGACGGGTTTTGGTCGCGCAAGGCGGACTTGGAAAAGTGAACTTCGCAGTGACGACGCTTCACATCATTGAGCGCGGTCCGCCGATAGACGGGATAATTTGTCTCGGAACGTGCGGAGCCCTGGACCCAAGTCTTGCTATCGGTGATATAATCGTGGCGACTGAAACAGTGGAACACGACTTCAACCGCAAGCTCACCGAGGGTCCAATTCCCAAGTTCAAGAGCGACCCGACGCTCTTGGACGCGCTCAAGGCGTCAGCGTCATCCATGCCCGCGAGCGTATCGGTGAGATACGGCCCGGTGGCATCTGGCGACGAAGGAATTGATTCCGTCGCCAGGGCGCGCGAATTGATGGACAAGACTGGAGGAATCGTAGCCGCCTGGGAAGGCGCGGGCGGAGCGAAGGCCTGTGATTTCGCCGGTGTCCCCTATATTGAAGTCAGATGCGTTAGCGATCTGGCCGACGAAGACGCAATAACCGACTATCGCGAGAACACTCCGCCCGCTATGAGCAATCTCGCGCGGTACATCACCCTTTTCTCCCGCCATTTCCAACCCACAACCCTAGATCGAATCCGTGAATCCGGCCCCGCGGAGCTTTGACAGCGTCCGACTTTCTGATGGTGCGTCCGATGCGCCAAAGATGCTAAAATTTTCGTGGCAAGTCAGTTACACCCAGATTTGGGTCGCAAAGAAAAGGTGGAAAATAGCCCAGATGACTACTGAAACAGCGCCGGCAAAGCCGGATTACAAAGTTGTTGGAACACGCCCAATCCGACATGACGGCGCCGACAAAGTAACGGGCAAAGCCGTTTACGGAACGGATCTCAATCTGCCGGGTATGCTCTGGGGAAAGGTCTTGCGAAGTCCCCACGCCCACGCCCGTATAAAGTCAATTGACACATCTAGGGCCGAAGCCCACCCTGACGTCAAGGCCGTGGCGACATACAAAGACCTCGCCAACGTGGAAGACCGCATAGAAGAGATCGGCGAGGATGTTTATACCAGCATGAAGTACATCCGGGACAACATTCTCGCCTCGGACAAGGCCCTCTACAAGGGTCATGCGATAGCGGCGGTTGCCGCCATCACAGCCCACGTCGCCGAGGAAGCGCTCAACCTTATAGATGTCAACTACGAACCTTTGCCGCCCGTTACCGACGTAGAGTCCGCGCTCGCCCCGGACGCGCCGATACTACACGCCCACATGACAACAGCCAGTCTCGGCGACAACGACCCCACCGAAACCAACATCGCAAGCCACCAGCAATTCGTTCTGGGGGACATCTCCGGAGGATTCAAGCAGGCGGACCTGGTTGTGGAGCGCGAATTCAGAACCAAGTCCGTTCACCAAGGCTACATCGAACCCCAGAACGCGACCGCCGATTGGAACTCCGACGGCAAGGTCACGATCTGGTGCTCCAGCCAGGGGCACTTCGGAATACGGGATACGACGGCCACGATTCTCGGCATACCCGTCTCCCAAATCAAGGTCGTCCCGCTGGAGATAGGCGGGGGATTCGGTGGAAAACTCGCCAGTTACTTGCAACCTGTGGCGGCCGTCCTATCTCGCAAGTCCGGCGCCCCGGTAAAGATGTACATGAGCAGAGCGGAGGTGCTGGAAGCGTCCGGCCCGACCTCAGGCTCGCGCGTGAAGGTGAAGATAGGCGTCACTAATGGAGGCCGGATCACCGCCGCGGAGTCCTATCTGGCCTTCGAGGCGGGCGCGTACCCCGGCTCCCCGATAGGCGGAGCGACGGCCTGTATGCTCTCCCCATACGACATAGAGAACGTCAAGATAGACGGCTACGACGTCGTCACCAACAAACCGAAGACAACCGCCTACCGAGCCCCGGGCGCTCCGCTCGGCGCTCTCGGGGTAGAGACTGTCATTGACGAAATATGCGAAAAACTTGGAATCGAACGTACGGAGTTCAGGCTTCTCAACGCGGCCAAAGAGGGAACCCGGCGCGTGGACGGTGTCATTAACGGTCGCATAGGCATGGTCGAAACCGTCGAGACCGTGCGAAACCACCCACACTACTCCCAGCCATTGGGCGAATCGGACGGCAAACTCAGAGGGCGCGGCTTGGCGTTCGGCTTCTGGCGGAACAACGCGGGCCCCTCGAATGTCGTAGCCGGAGTGACCCCGGACGGGAAAGTAACCCTGAACGAAGGGTCGGTGGACGTCGGCGGCTCTAGGCCTGCGGTCGCGCAGCAACTCGCCGAGGTGCTGGGAATTCCGGTAACCGACGTGAACCCGCAGGTAATGGACACCGATTCCATCGGATACACCTCCAACACCGGCGGCAGCGGTGTCGCTTACAAGACCGGATGGGCCGCATATGAAGCCGCGCAGGACATCAAGAGCCAGCTCATAGAGCGCGCGGCGCTAATCTGGGAAACCGACAGTGATAATGTCGAGTACAACGACGCGACCCTAAGACACAAGTCCGACCCTGAACTGAGCATGACTTTCAAAGACATCGCCCCCAGCCTAAACGCGACCGGAGGCCCCATAGTGGGACGCGGCAGTGTCAACCCAATGAGGGGCGTGGGCGGCTCATACGCCGCCAATCTTGTTGACGTAGAAGTGGACCCGGAAACCGGCAAGGTTGACATCCTCAAGTTCACGGCGTTCCAGGACGTCGGGACCGCGGTCCATCCATCCTACGTGGAAGGACAAATACAGGGCGGAGCGGTTCAGGGAATCGGCTGGGCTCTTAACGAAGAGTATTACATGAGCGCCGATGGACATATGCTCAACGCTACCCTGCTTGACTACCGTATGCCAACCAGCTTGGACGTCCCCATGATAGACGCGGTAATTGTCGAAGCGCCGAACCCCGGACACCCATTCGGCGTGCGCGGGGTCGGAGAGGCGAACATAGTCCCGCCGCTGGCCGCGATTGCGAATGCGATACACGACGCGATAGGCATACGTCTAAACAAGTTGCCCATGAACCCATCCTCAATAATCAGGGCGCTCAACCACAAAGAGAATAACTGACACAATAGTAAAATAAATCATATTTAGTGAGGTGGACCAGAAATGGCGAAACAGTTTCAGTTCGACGCGGATGCTCGTCGTCAGTTGATGGACGGCATTGATACCATGGTTGCGGCTGTGGGCGTTACGCTCGGGCCCGGTGGCAGAAATGTTGTTCTGGATAAGGAGTTCGGGCCCCCGCACGTATGCAGCGATGGAGTCACCATCGCAAAGGAGATCGAGCTTGAGGAGCCTTTCCCAAACATGGGCGCTCAGCTCCTGAAAGAGGCGGCCAGCAAGACCAACGACGATGTTGGCGACGGCACCACGACTTCTACAGTAGTGGCGCAGGCAATGATCCGCGACGGATTTAAGAATCTAGCCGCGGGCGCGAACCCAATGGCAGTCAAGCGAGGTATCGAAAAAGCCGTAGCCGGCATCAGAGAAGAAATCCGAGATATGGCGCGCCCAGTCAACGGAAGAGAGCAGATAGGCCAGATAGCGGTTCTTTCCGCTCACGACCCCGAAATGGGCGAACTCATAGCCGACGTCATAGACAAGGTTGGACCGCAGGGCATAATAACAGTAGAAGAGTCGAAGGGACTCAACTACGAAATAGACTTCGTAGAAGGGATGCAGGTTGACCGAGGTTACCTGTCTCCCCATTTCGTCACTAACAAGGACAGAATGATAGCCGAAATCGAGAACACGCGCATCCTAGTAACTGACGAGAAGATCTCGGCGGTCAGCGACTTGCTCCCTCTCCTAGAGCAGGCGGCGCAAGTATCCAGAAATCTGGTCATTATCGCCGAGGACGTGGAAGGAGAGGCCCTCGCTACTCTCGTGGTAAACAATCTCAGGGGAACGCTTAACTGCCTCGCGATAAAGGCCCCCGCCTTCGGCGAGCGCCGGAAAGCTATTCTGGAGGATATGTCCATACTCTTTGGATGCCAGGTCATAAGCGGTGAGTCCGGTAGAAGTCTTGACTCGATCACAGTCGCTGATCTAGGCAGTTGCGGTCGCGTCATTGCCGACAAGGACAACGCCACTTTCGTGCACGGCAGCGGCTCTGCCGTTGACATTCAGGCACGCATCGGTCAAATACACAACCAGGCCGAAAGCACGACTTCCGACTATGACAGGGAGAAGCTGGAAGAGCGAGCCGCCAAGCTGGCCGGCGGAGTGTCCGTCCTAAAGGTCGGCGCCGCAACGGAAATTGAGCTTCGTGAAAAGAAGCAGCGCCTGGAAGACGCGCTATCGGCCACCCGGGCGGCTATGGAAGAAGGAATAGTGCCGGGTGGAGGCACTGCCTTGCTCAGGGCCGCCCAGAAGGCTGCCGCCAAACTTGAAGCCACAGGCGACGAGACCACCGGGGTGAACATCGTCCTGAAGGCCGCCGAGGAGCCGGTCAGGGTGATTTCTCACAACGCCGGACTCACCGGAGAGGTCGTGCTGCACCAGATTTCTTCGGGAGCGGACGACTTCGGCTTCGATGCCGAAACCGAGCGGTACGGCGATATGTTCGAGCTTGGAATCGTTGACCCCGCAAAGGTTACGCGCTCTGCGCTCGAAAACGCCGCAAGCGTCGCGGGCATGGTTCTGACAACCGAGTCCCTGATCACAGAACTAAATCCGATGAAATTGCCCGCCCCATACGACGACTAGAGATCCCCATCCAACCAATTGGCAAGTCAGCAGACCCTTTTCATAATGATTAGGGTCTGCTATTGATACATGGAAATTATTCAAAATATTCGACTCTCGCAATTGACAGACCGACACGAAAACCGCTCGCCCAACGCTTTGCGTATCCATAGTGAGGAACGCTGAGATGTCAGAACAAATTGAAGAAACCGCTATTCAGGATTCCGGCACCGGATCCGATTCCACTATAAGCGTCACAGGCGTCACCAAGAGATTCGGCGCGCGTGTGGCAGTGGACAATCTCTCCTTTAACGTGAAAAGGGGTGAGATTGTCGGATTCTTAGGACCTAACGGATCGGGCAAAACAACCACCATGAGAATGCTCACCTCCTACTACACCCCGGACATCGGTAGCATCTCCATAAATGGAATGGACACCCAGGAAAACGATATCATTACACGTGAGGCCATAGGCTATCTGCCTGAGAACAATCCTCTGTACGAGGATATGTTGGTTTCCGAATATCTCACATTTGTCGCCGAACTTCGAGGACTGTCAGGCTCCGAACGCATCAGAAACCTAGACCTCACAGTTGAAGAGACCGGGATCCAGGAAGTTTACTATCGTCCTATATACGAGCTGTCGAAGGGATACCACCAGCGCGTAGGCTTGGCGCAAGCTATCCTTCACAGGCCATCAGTCTTGGTATTGGACGAACCAACCGAAGGACTCGACCCTAACCAGCGCATAACGATACGCGATCTCATCCGTCATCTGGGCGGAGAAAGAACAGTGCTTCTGAGCACCCACGTTATGCAGGAAGTCGAGAACACCTGCGAGCGCGTGCTGGTAATCAGCCGCGGCAAACTAGTGGCCAACAGTCCCGTGCAAGACCTTCTCCAACAGGCCATGGAACTCAGGAGCATTCATCTGGAAGTCGAGGGAAACGGCGTCGAGTCCGGCCTGGCTACCATTGAGGAAATCACAGAAGTCCATAGCCACGGCATACGGGATGGTCGGAAACATTACCGTCTATCGGTCACCGCCGAAGCCGATCCTCGCCCCGAAATTTTCCGGCTTGCCAAGTCAAACGACTGGGTCCTCTGGGAACTGCACGAGGAACGTCCGCGCTTGGAAGATGTGTTCCATGAACTGACGGCAGAGCCCGCCACTGCGGGAGATGGTTCCTAGACTATGAGTTCGCCACTGTTCGCTCTTGTCAAGAAGGACATCAAGAGCTATTTCGACCAGCCCGCCGCATACATCCTCATAGTGCCATTCGTAGCGGTTCTATCCTACGTATTCTTCAGCCAAGCTCTCCTGACGGCGGAAGCGTCTCTACGCCCGCTATTTACCGTTGATTTTCAGATTGACAACCCCTCTCTGCCCTGGCTGCTTGCCATATTCGTGCCTGCGGCCACAATGAAACTGCTCGCCGAAGAAAACAGGGACGGCACGCTTGAACTTCTTCTCACTCACCCGATCCGCGGGTGGATAGTTCTACTGTCAAAATTCCTTTCTGGCTTCATATTCGTCGCATTCGCCATTCTGGCGACTATTGGAATTCCAATCGCGGTGCAGACTGCCGGAAATTTGGACATCGGAGCCGCCGTGGGACAGTACATCGGAAGTCTGTTCCTCGCGGCCTCATTCGTATCCATAGGACTGTTCACATCCAGTCTTACTCGTAACCAAGTCGTCGCCTTCATTCTCGGTCTTTCCCTGACAATGCTTCTGATGATTATGGGACTAGACATCGTGGCGGTTACTTTGCCTCAGCGTCTGGCCTCTCTGCTTCAGGACCTCAGCCCAGTTACCCACTTCTCTAGCGTTGCCAGAGGAGTGATACATCTACGCGACGTGCTGTATTTCATCGCCTTAATTTCGACATTCATGAGCGCCACTTTCCTGATAGTCCGTGGGAGGACGCTAAGTCACAAGTCAACCCAATACCGCAACCTTCAACTCGGAACAGCGGGGCTTATAGTTTTCAGCGTTCTCATCGGCTGGTCGGGCAATTCCATCGAAGGAAGACTCGATCTGACAGAGGACAAATTGTTCACCATAAGCTCCGCTACGGCCGACATAGTGGACCAATTAGACGACATTCTGACTCTAGAGTACTATGAGTCGAGAGAACCTCCTGTACAAGTAGCCCTTACCGCTCGAGACGTCGGAGACTTCCTTGAAGACTTTTCCGCGGGTTCCGACGGCAAAGTCAAACTGGTAAGAAGATTCCCCGATGATGATGACGAACTCCGCAAGGCCCAGATAGCCGGTGTGCCTCCGGTGCAGTTCAACGTCCGGAGCCAGGGCGAATTGCAGATAAAGTCCGGCTATTTGGGCCTGTCCATGACGTATGTTGACCAGCGTGAGACGATTCCTTTCATCAACAGCTTCGATGGGTTCGAATATCGCCTAGCGTCTCTCATCAATAAGATGGTAGAAGACCAGAAAAAAACCGCCGCCTTTCTGACAGGGCACGGTCAAGCCGGTCCGTCCGGTGGCTACCAGACCTTCTCAGCCCTTCTCACGGACTCCTATGAAGTCAGGGAGTTGATCGCTTCCGAGGACCCCAACATAGACCTTTCCGGAGTTGACGTCCTTATTATCGGCGGCCCAACCCAGTCAATACCCGATGAGACATCAGACGCGGTCATAGAATATCTCACAAATGGTGGAAAAGCCTTGCTGATGATTGATTCGGTCCTCGTTGACCAAGCTCGGCTTGTAGCCGGAGAGAACCGCAACAGTTTCAGAGATCTGCCCGAGCAGTTCGGCGTCATAGTGGAGAACGACTTGATTTTCGATCTCCAATCAAATGAAACTCTGTCCTTCGGAACTCAGGTAGGCAACGTTTTCTTGCCTTACCCTTTCTGGGTTCGCGCGCCCGTTATAGATAAAAAGGTCGCCGGCAATGTAGAATCAGCAATGTTGCCTTGGGCAAGTTCGCTTGGAATAGCCGAATCGGAACGCGACCGCATCGAGGTGATTCCAATACTGGAGAGTAGCGAATTCGCCGCTATTGACTTCAACTATGGCAATATAAGCCCCAATTCGCCAATCTTTGAGCAGATAACGCCCGATAATCTGGTTCAGAGCTTGATGGCTGTTGCAATCGCCGAGAAAACTCCGGATGATGAGAACGCTTTCAGAATAGTCGTCGTAGGTGATTCCGGCTGGCTCACAGACGCCATAATCTCCAGATCTCAGGAAAACATCGCGCTTGGGCTGAATCTAGTCGACTGGTTGGCCCAGGAAGATAAGCTCGCTTCAGTCCGCTCGAAAGTGGTTTCTTCACGCGATTTGCTGTACTCCTCTCCAACTCACGAAAACATCGCTCGCTGGATAAATATCGCCGGCATACCCTTGTTTTTCATCCTGTTTGGCGCGATTCGGTCAGTCCGAAGGCGGAGATTCGGGTTTACTCTGTACGGTCAGGACACTGAAGGCAGAGCCGCTAGGCGGCGGTCAGAGTCTCGGCAGGAGAATGACGAGTGAAGAGCAGGCAGGTCGGATTTGTTTTGATAGCGCTGATAGCCGTAGGCGTGGCCGGATTGGTGTTCCGTATCATCGCCGCGGGGTCGGATGAGGTGATCCTTGAAGGTCTTGTCCAGGTATCCTCACAAGCAAGCGACCGGGTACTCATAGAAGGCGACGGATTCACAACCGAGTTACAGCGTCTCGGCGAGGCCGAACAGGGAGCGTGGTTCGTTGACCGACAGCCCGTCTTCGAGCCGTGGCTCCAACAATTCTGGCAAGGAGTTGATGATCTATATGATGCTCAATTGGTATCAACTAATCCGACAAACCACGAACGTATGGGCGTTGTCCAAGGCGACGCTACAGAGCTGTCTTTCTTCCAAGACCGACGCTCGCTGCAAGAGAAGTTCATAGTCGGAACATGGAAACCTACAACCCGCCTTTGCTACGTCAGACGAGCCGGACACGACGAAACATATGGGATACCATGCCCAGGCGGAAACATCTTCGATCCGGATCCTGACCGTTGGAAGAATCCGGTTGTCGCCTCCATACCGCCCAACGAGATAGCCGAGATACAGTACACCTACCGCGACGAGCAGTTTCTGCTGAGTCCGAATGAAGAGGGTGAGTGGTTCGTAATAAGCGCTGACAGCTCCGAGGAGGAGCCGATAAACCCGTTCGCCTTGAATGGCATTATAGGCACATTGCAACTTATTATCGCGTCCGGATTTGAGGATGGGGATGTAGCGGACACATTGGACTTCACAGCGCCGGACGCGATGGTGCGTGTGATAACACATGAGGATGCCCCTACACCCTCAACCAGACTGCGCTTCCTAAAACGGGACGACTTGACTTTCTACTTGAAGCTTCCGACCACATCAACGGTCTATGTTGTGGAGGCGCAGAGAGTAGCTCCCCTGCTGCTTCGTATGAACGAGATCGCGGATCAGGGGCCTTAGAACTTATGGATCAACCTTCCCAATCCCAAGCAAGGCTGAATCATTTAGCTGTCGCTCGCCAAGTCTCCAAGCGCCCCGGACCTGCGGCGGCGCGCGTGTCCCAGCACAGCGTGTCCGAACACGATCATCGCAAGAATTCCAATAGCGAGCGCGGTGTCCATCTCATCCGGGTTCCAGAAGCGGGTAAGGGCTATCACCACCCCATATCCGGAAATTATGCAGAAAAGAGAAGTGTACGGCATCTTCTGACCGCCCAGCGACACCACGACACCCACAGCCACTCCTATCAGGGAGATAACATACCCGGTAAAGTCGGAGAACATTACCAGAGAGATTCCACCGAGAACAACAAGGCCGTCGCCACCCTTGAATCGCGTGAAAATAGAATTCCAATGGCCTACGACAGTGGCTGTGGCTGGAACGAATAACCACGGCCCCTCAATACCTATCAGTCGGGCAATCAGGAGTGCAACCATGCCCTTGACCGCATCGCCTATGACCACTACCGCCGCCGGAACTGTGCCTACGTTGCGCCGCACATTCGACGCCCCCGCGAGTCCGGTGCCAATATTGAATATATCAACTCCCTTGCGTCTGCTAATACGGTCCGCTAGGGGAACAGCGCCAAGCAGATAGGCAGTCACTAACGCAATCAACAGATTCGGAATGTCAGGAATGCTCGTTCCCAATGTTTCTCTCCGTCAATGCGCGCGCGAACGCCAGATTATGAGGGCTAAGACGATTATATCATCCTAGCATGGATCAGGCGTAGATACGAGACTTCTGGGTATTCCGTATTCTCAATAGGTGTTGGTATTAGATATATCCCAGTCTCAGACAGACCAACGCTATCGAATCCCTCAGCATCCGCATACTCTTGGAATATCCCTCAGCGTGAGCGAACCAGCCGACTCAACTTCCCTCTCAACACAGAGCGCAGTCCCTCATTGTGGTTCACCGCGTCATACTTGCCCACCCTGTGTCGGTTGGACGGCAACCATCTATACACATCATATGCGTCAGTCTCACAGACACGAGCGTCCGGCAAACGCTCCAACAGTCTCACAAAAGGCTTCTCGCTTCGGTCTCCCACCTCGAAGTCCGCCCACCGACTGCCATCTTGCTCCTCGACAACAGCGGTCCATATCCATACCGAACGACGCTCGGCTCCATGTCTAGCTCCCACATAAGTCCACATCTCATTGAAGGATCTGACCCGCGCATAGTTCCGTCCCTTGTATCCACACGCTTGCTGGGCGCTCAGCTTGACTATCAACTCCCATGCCATACACGCTTTTTTTGACCCGGCTGTACACCGTCTCCTCCTTTTCTCCAACACTCGGCTGATAGCTGACAGTCCCATGCCCTCGGTGTACATCGCCACAGCCAGATTCTTGGTCTTCTCAGATGGCTGAGGCCGATGGCTGTCGGGTATGAAGCGATACAGACGGTGGCCGCGGCGAGCGGGAATGTCAGGCGACTGAGGAGCACCGCCGCTCTCTGTCCACTTTCATTATCTCTTGCGCCCGGCGCGCTTTTTTGACCCAAGAATAGACTGTGCCCGGCTTTATGTCCAACGCTCTGCCCATGGCCGATATACTTGTGCGCCCTCAGAGTACATATTCAGGGCGGTACAATGGTCTTGCGTGGGCAGCAGCGGCCGGTTGCCGTCCGGCGTGAAACGATGGCTGCATTCCTTGCAGAGGTATGTCTGTTTGCCTCGTGAGCGTCCGTCCTTGGGCGTCCAGTTGGAGCCACAGCGTGGACAGCGTACATCATGGTTGTAGGCGCATGGTCGGGCTATCTCTGTTGTCCTCCATGTGAGATTCCAACTCTATTTTAGATTATCCGCGCGTATTAGGAATGCCAGGCTTGTAGGCACGGATTGAATCATTAGACCGGAGACCAGAAGCCCAGCACACCTTCCGCTACAAACTGCACCGACCGGATGGGGCCGGTGTCCACGACGAAAACTCGGCTGCCGTTGTCTGACTGTCCACCGAATACCACGGTTGCGGCACCTTCGTTCAGCTTGCCGGCAAACAGCAAATATCGGCTGTCCGGAGACCAGAGTTGGTGCGAGTAGGCATATTGGTCGAAGAACTGGAACATCGTCAGCTGGTCTGGGGAGGGAAGGAAATCCACCAGCGGGCTGCTCACTCCCGAGGCCACATCCAGCAACTTCCACCTTAACCCACCTCTCGGGTCTGCGAGCGTAGCATACGCTATCTTTGAAGAGTCAGGCGACCAGAAGTAGGATATAACGTTCTCTCTTACTTCAATCGTGGCGTCGAAGTCCACCGGGGCCAGAATCCTAAGTCGCTTGTAAACGAACATTACAGTATTTCTATACAGGATAGGGCTCACATCGTCGGCTACCGCCAGATGCGCCCCATTCCCGGACCACAGGAACGCGGCGTTGGCTCCTACTCTCGCCAGCGGCCTCGCAGACACACCTCCAGACTCCGGCGCGGAGTATAGCGCGAACACCGGACCGGATACCCTCTTAACCGCATTGAATTCGTCTAGCGCCGGACTCCAGGCCGGAACCCTGTAGGCTCGCGATTCCAGTGAGGTCCTTGAAACTTGTGGGATGCCTTCGGCGCTGACAACAAAGTGCGTATCCCCTCTGTGAACCACCAGCTTGGTCGAGTCCGAGGACCAGGACATCCACAACGGTCCGCGATCCAGAATGTATTCTGGGCCTTTGGCATTTGTGAGATCAGAGATGTACAGGGTAAGGCCGCGTTCCTGGGTAGCGGCGATGAATGCCAGCTTGCGGCTATCCGGGGACCAGAGTGGATAGTGGACAACGCCGTCGGCCAGCAGGCCGGCGAACCCCGGAGAGCTTTCATACAGGGTATGAGACTCCCGAGCGGCGGTGTCATATAGGAACAGGGTTGTGACCGGCTGGCCATTCTCGTTCTCGACAATGCCCGAATAGACGATGCTCCGACCATCCGGCGCCCAAGTGGGCCATGTAAAGAATCCGGAGCCTGTGGATATGGAACGTTCGCCAAGGCCATCGGGCCGGTATGAGCGCACCTGTCGGTCGGATGTGACAACCGCGATGCGATTGGCCGTATATTCAGGAGGCCACAAGTCGCCCTGTCCGGCTATTCCTCCATTGCCTCCCAGTACAGCTATAGCGACGAGAACCACTCCCAAGGGCACTAATGCAAAGTATTTGCCAGGGGAAACCGTCATTCATCTATCACCATATCTAGGCCGACATTCATCGCGGGCGCGGAGTGCGTGAGCGCTCCGATCGATATTATGTCAACTCCTGTTTCTGCAATAATTCTGACGGTTTCGAGGGTTATTCCGCCGGAAGCCTCGACTATGGCGCGACCGTTCGCGATAGCGACCGCTTCTTGCATACGCTTGGGCTCCATATTATCCAGCAACACGAGAGCGGCGCCAGCGTCGAGAACCTCTTCAAGCTGGGGAATAGTTTCTACTTCGATCTCGACTTTGATGGTATGCGACGCCCCTTTGAGCGCTTTTCTCACGATATCTCCTATGCTGAATCCTTGGAGGGCCAACGCCTCAATATGGTTGTCCTTGATGAGTATTCCGTCCGCAAGATTATGGCGGTGGTTGTGTCCCCCGCCCATAGTTACAGCGTATTTTTCGAGTTTGCGCAGGCCAGGGGTTGTCTTACGAGTGTCCACTATCTTTGCGCCGAGCCCGGAAACCGCTTCAACGTAGCGGCGGGTCTCAGAACCGATGCCGCTGAGATGCTGGAGGAAGTTGACCGCAGTTCGTTCGGCTTTGAGGATGGATGCGACATTGCCACTTACCTGAGCGAGATGGTCGCCCGGCGATACGCTCGACCCGTCCGGCATGAGAACTTTCGTGTGTAGGGACGGATCGAACCTCTTGAATACGGCGGTCGCTATCTCGACACCCGCCAGAACGCCGGAGTCTCGCGTGACGAGCGCGGCGCGGCCTGTGAGCGCGGGCGGGATAAGGACGTCGGTTGTCGGATCGCCAACAAGGACATCCTCGGCGAGGGCCGCATCAATCAGGTTCTGAATGTCGGACGTGATTAGCATAGTTGCAAGGGCTCCATCATGACGCGATCTCTATAAACCATTACGGATTGATATATTGAGTACTAGGGCAATTACATCTAGAATTTCAGCAGACGGGATTATATTATATAGCCCCGTTTATATGGTTGCTGGTCATACAACGGGCAACTTCAGATGGTCTGCAGGTGGGGTCTGGCGCCTGCACCCAACCTGCATTCACCAGAATTCGTAGCTAAATGGGCGAAAATATTTTACTGTCAGGTTTGTCATATATTGTGGTTTATCGTTCTCAGGGCGCGGTTGCCGATCGGGGACGCAGGGCGTCCGGTAGAGCGTTTCATCTTCATAGTGGCGAGTCATGTGTCTATTATATCAAATAAGCACGGATGTACAAGGGCGTCGGTGGTGTATCAATCCGGCGGTCAGGCGGGAACGGAAAGCTCCGGCGCGATATTGACGGCCGCGAAACATGGAATGAGGGCCAGTAAGTACGCGATGGCTGTCGGCAAGAATGATAGGGGCTGTGGCTCTCGCGTTTCCGCGCCAGTCATCTTCAGCCTAGACTTGATGTCGGCCCTTCGCGCTCGCGCTGATAATCGTTCCATTATCATGCTGATGCGAAACAAACGCTCCCTGTACATCTAGGGACGACAGCCGCCTCACTTATACCACCGACAGCATCCGGTCGAGCGCTATACGGGCCTCGGACGCCGTGTCTTCATCCACCTCAATCCGGTTGACCACCACTCCCTCGTTTAGTCCGTCGAGCACCCATGATACGTAAGCGGGATGAATTCGGTACATCGTGGAGCATGGGCAGATGACAGAGTCGAGGCAGAAGATCAGCTTGTCCGGATTCTGGGCGGCCAACCTGTTGACAAGGCTTATCTCGGTGCCGATGGCCCACACAGAGCCCGGAGGAGCGTCGGCTATCATCGTCTTAATGTACTCGGTGGAGCCGTTGTAGTCGGCGGCCTCTACCACTTCCATAGTGCATTCAGGATGAACAAGAACGTTGACTTCAGGGTATTTCTCCCGCGCTTGCTCTATCTGCTGGACGGTGAAGCGAGTATGCACCGAACAATGTCCCTGCCATAGGATCACCTTCGCGTTCACGAGGTCTTCTTCGGTGTTTCCGCCGAGTTCCTTGAATGGGTTCCACAGGATCATATCTTCGAGTTCTATACTCATTTTGAGGCCGGTGTTGCGGCCCAAGTGCTGGTCGGGCAGGAATAGTGCCCGGCTGCCGCGTCCGAAGGCCCAATTGAAGGTGGCGGGCGCGTTGGAAGAGGTACATACAATGCCGTCATTTCGACCACAAAGCGCCTTTATGTCCGCGGTGGAGTTCATATAGGTAATCGGGGTCACGCCGCCATGGCCGCCAAGAACGTATTCGAGGTCGTCCCAGCAGTCCAGAACATCGTCAATCTGCGCCATATCCGCCATAGAGCATCCAGCTGTCAGATTGGGGAGAATCACTTTCTGGGAAGGGGAGCTCAGGATGTCGGCCGTCTCAGCCATGAAGTGAACGCCGCAGAAAACGATGTGTTCCGCGTTCTGCTGCGAGGCCGCGAACTGGGACAGTTTGAATGAGTCGCCCTGAAAATCGGCGAACTTGATAACCTCGTCCCGCTGGTAGTGGTGTCCTAAGACGACAAGGGTATCGCCCAGCCGGGAGCGGGCTTCAAATATACGGGCGTCCAGTTCGTCCGGTTTCATCCGCATATATTCTATCGGCAATTTCTGCCATCGAACGCCCACAGAGAACTCGTCGTCCAAAGTTCTGGAACTTAGTTCTTCGTCAGTCGTGCAGAACGCGGACTGTTCTATCTCCGTTATAGGTATGGTTGGCAACTTGGTCTCTGTCTTTAGCATAATTTTCCAACCCCAAGCGGATTCAGGCCACTACCGCCCGGCTGCGACTATATCTTTCTCATCAATAAGCGCGCCTTGGAGAGACCATGGGCTTGTACGCTCTATCCTGATACTGACTATACTGCCGGTCAGATTGTCCGAACTGTCGAAGAACACCAGCTTGTCATTGCGGTTTCTTCCGAACCATCTACCCTTTCGCCTGCCTTCGACTAGAACTTCCTGCGCTGTGTCCAGCAGTCTCGAATTGATTTTGCCGGCTACTTCTTCTTGCGTTTGTTCTATCATCTTAAGACGCCTACGCTTCTCGTCTTCGGGGACATCGTCCTCCATAAGCCTAGCGGCTATGGTTCCCGGACGGGTCGAATACGCTGCGGCGTGCACCTTGTCGAACTGTATGTCGCGGACAAGTTCGACGGTGCGCTCAAACTGCTCTTCGGTTTCCCCGCAGAAGCCCACTATGAGGTCGGTCGCCAGGGAAACGCCAGGGATTCGATCACGGATCAGGTCAATTTTACCCCTGTACTGGGCGTTGGTGTATCCGCGTCGCATATCCGCAAGCACTCGGTCGTCCCCGGCTTGGAATGGAAGGTTGACATGCTCGCATACCTTGTCTAGGTCCGCTATCGCGCCAATTATATGATCGCTCATGTCATTGGGATGGGATGTGAGAAAGCGGATACGCTCCAGCTCTTCCACTTCATTGACGGCGGCGAGCAGGTCGCCAAGGTCAATATCGCCCGACAGATCATGTCCATACGAGTCAACATTCTGACCCAGAAGCGTCACCTCCTTGACGCCACGCCGCGCCAAATGCGTCGCTTCATTCACAACGTCCTCAATTGAGCGGCTTACCTCTCTGCCCCGCCTGTAAGGGATTATGCAGAAGGAACAGAACTTGTCGCATCCGTGTATTATGGGGATGTAGGTGGAGACGCTGGGAACGGCAGACAGCGGTCCGACGCATCCGTCCGGGTCTATGCCTAGCCGATCTCCGAGAAGTTCTATCAGGGGCGCGTACTGCTGAGGCTGCATGAACACGTCAACATAGGGGAATCGTTCTCCGAGCGTGTCCTTTCGCGGGCCGACCATGCAGCCCATCAGGGCAATCACTTTATCAGGGTCGCGCTGTTTGACCGGCTTGAGATGGGTCAGCATTCCGACCACACGGTCCTCAGCGCTCTCCCTTACCACGCAACTGTTCAGTACGATAACGTCGGAGTCGCGAGCCGATTCGCCCGGGGACAAGCCCATCTGACCGAGCGCGCTCTCAAGACGCTCTGAGTCAGCTTTGTTCATCTGGCATCCGATAGTCCAGACGTAGTAGCTTTGCATTCTAAACTCTCATAGGTCGGTAGATACGCGAACCTTCCATATTGAGACACAACTATATCAGAGAATATACTCAGCATCAAGAAATGTGATTGTGAAATTCTGCACTATACCAATAAACAATGTCGTATATCGTACATATCGCCGAATTTAATTGCATATTTATCACGATTTACACTCCATGCCAATAGCGAAGTCGGCTTGGGACGGAAATTGTTCCTCAAATTCACGTATTCGCGAATGGAGCGGACAGACGGTTACAGATCAGACAACAGTCCGGCTGGAACTGACGGGGTCAAAGTCCGACTGACTCCCAACCCAGACTTCGCCACCCTCGAAGAACTCTTTCTTCCAGATTGGAACTATCTGCTTAATGCGATCAATGCTGTAATGACAGGCATCGAACGCCTCCTTGCGGTGCGCCGATGATACGGCGACCACCAAGCTCGCTTCCGCTATTTCCAGTTTGCCCAGTCTGTGGTGTATGGCAACTCCGGTGAGTTTCCAGCGGCCACGCATTTCGTCCGCTACGCGCGCCAACTGTTGATCGGCCATAGGCTGGTAGGCCTCATATTCCAAGAACAGTACCCTGCGTCCCGCCGTATTGTCCCTGGTCGTTCCGATGAAGGTGACTGTCGCGCCCGCGCCCGGGTGGGCTACCTCGGAAACTGCCTGCCTCGCATCGAGTTCGTCATGGGTTATCATTATCATAGAGGCCTCCCGCTATCCGCCGCTGACGGGGGGAATCAGCGCGGCTTCATCTCCATCGCTCAGGACGAAATCGTGTTCTTGGTATTCGTTGTTCACGGCCACCACTATGCGTTCCGGCTCCGGCAAGCCGGGAAATCTGGCGCGCATGGCGTGGCCCAGATCGCCGACGGTCGCGCCGTCGCGCAATTCCAGCGCCAAACGCCGGACTCCGGCTTTTTCCCGATAGCTTGCGAAAAGCAGCACTTCGACTTTCATGAGCTCCCTCACTCTCTCAGCGCGCCGCCGTTCACGTGTATGGTCTGGCCGGTGATATAGCTCGCGCCGTCGGAAACGAGGAAGGCGACTGTCTTGGCTATCTCGTCGGGCATTCCGAGACGGCCTACGGGTATGGCGGACGCCTGACCTACGGCGGAGGGCGCGCTCTGGCCCTGGAGGCGGGTGGTGTCGAAAGCGCCGGGAACGATGTGGTTTACGAGTATGCGGTTCGGGGCCAGTTCGACGGCTAGGGCGCGTGTCAGCCCGAGCGCGCCCATCTTCCCCGCGCACACGTGCGCCCACTCCGCCCTTCCGGTAAAGGCGTTGAGGCCGGAGACATTGACGATCCGACCCCAACCGCGCTCTATCATTCCGGGAACGACGGCCTGGCAGGCATAGAACGGGCCATCCATGTTGACGCCGTTCACGATGCGCCAGTCCTCAACCGTCATCTGAGTGAAGGGTTTGGACTGCCTCATGCCTGCGTTGTTGACGAGGATGTCAATACGCCCGAACTCTGCAATCGCGGCCCCAACCATGTCGTAAACCTGTCGGCGGTCCGCCACGTCGGCCATGGCGACGATAGCGTTCGCGCCAAGTTCGCGCGCTTCGGCGGCGACAGACTCCGCTTCTTCGCGGTTCGACCTTGAGTTGACTACGACGTCGGCTCCGCGCCGCGCAAGTTCGAGAATGGTGGCACGGCCTATGTTGCGGCCCGAGCCGGTCACGAGCGCGACTTTGCCTTCTAAAGGTCTGGTTTCGGCTGTCATGGTTGTCCCTCTATCATATGTAATTCTGCGATCTCCAATCGCTGGGGAGTGGTCGTTTCCTAGCTGTTATTCTTTTGTTTTTTGCACTTCTATTATCGCACTTTCGTGAATCAGGAAGGCGCGGCGGGATTGAGGATTGTTTCGCCGCTGTTCCGCAACTCCGAGTATTTGCGCTTGCCTAGAAAGAGATATTCCTGTGTCGGGCGGAAGAAGCGGGATTTGACCCGCCGGTCCTGTGATATGCGATGGTGGAAGGCGGGCGGCGGTTCGCGCGGACAGGTGTGGCGGTAGGCGGACATCCCTCGCGCTATAGGGCGCGGGCTATCAGGTGTATTGCCTCCAACGTAGCGCCTAGTCCGCGGCCGCGGCCGCTATTTCCGCCGACCGGACTATCTCGGAGTGGTGTAGAGACCGGATCCTCTCGTCTCCATATCCGAGGATGTCGCGCAGTATTTCGGTGGTGTGTTCGCCAACGATGGGCGTTGAGCCGACGACCATGGGGGTTCTACCGAACTTGATGGACTTGCCGGTGACCCACATTGTTCCGGCTACAGGGTCGGGGATTTCCATCATGATCTCGCGCTCGGTCAGGTGAGGGTCTTGCGCGGCCTGGGCGGTGGTGTTGACCGGAGAGCATGGGACGCCCAGGGCGGCAAGGTGGTCGGCGGCGGCCTGCATTTTCTTGTCAGCGAACCACTCGGACAGGCCTTCTTCCAGGGCGTCGGCGTTGTGTGAGCGCAGTTCGCGGGTGGCGAAACGCTCATCTTCGAGCCATTCGGGGCGCTCCACCGCTTCGCAGAGTCGAGTCCACATGTTTTCGTTGGTGGCGGCGATTATCATCCAGCCGTCGGCGGTCTTGTAGGTTCCGCCGGTGCCGCGCCCGTTGCCCTCGCGGGGCTGTTCGTAGCCGTCGCCGAGGTAGGCGGAGATGGGGATTTCGTTGACGGTGTATCCGGTGTCGGCAAGGCAGACTTCAAGTTCCTGGCCCATGCCCGAAAGCTCGCGCTCCCTGAGGGCGGCGAGCGCTCCGATGGTGGCGTGAAGGGAGGTGATGCGGTCTATCAGCGGGAAGAACGTACGGATGGGCGGGTCGCCCTCGAATCCGGTCAGCGACATGAGGCCGCCCATGGCCTGCCCTATCGGGTCGAATCCAACCCGTTCTTTGTAAGGGCCGTACTGTCCGTAGGCGGATACGTTTATCATTATGATGCGGGGATTCAGCTTCTTCAGTTCTTCGTAGCCGAAGCCCATGATGTCTATGGTGCCGGGCCTGAAGTTTTGGAGGAAGAAGTCGGACTCTTTCACGAGGTCGCGCAGTACCTCTTTGCCCTCGTCTGTTCTCAGGTTGATGGCCAAGCTCTTTTTGCCGGAGTTGTACTGTACCCAGTAGGCGCTCTGTCCTCTGACTCTTGGCCCGTTGCGGCGGCTTTCGTCGCCGCCGAGCGACTCTATCTTAATTACCTCCGCGCCCATGCGCGCGAACATGAGGGCGCAACGGGGACCTGCTTGGTATCGTCCGAGGTCCAGAAGTCTGAGGCCTTGGAGCGGTGTGTTGAATTCTGTCATGTTTAAGTCCGTCCCTTTCTGTCCAGGAATGGCTTGAAGCCCTCCAGCACCGGCGTCGGCGCGAGTTCGTTCGCCTGGGCGTTCAATTCGTTATCGTAGTACGAGCGCCAGTCTTCGCCTATGTTCCTAATCAGCAGTTTCTTCACGCCCTGCACCATGCGCGAGTCGTTCGCGGCTATGAGGCCCGCCAATTCCATCGCCTTGTCCATTAGCTGTTCGGATGGCACGAGATGGTTCAGAAGACCAATCTGAAGCGCTTCCTGGGCCTGCACTACCCGCGCGGTGAACAGGAGTTCCTTGGCGATAGGCCAGCCGACTTGCTGAGGCAGGCTCCATGTGGAGTTCACTCTTCCGTACTGCACGGCGAGGAAGCGGAAGCGAGTCCGTTCGCAGCCAACCCTTATGTCTAGGCTGGAAGCGAGCACCGCGCCGCCGCCGAAGGCCAGACCGTTCAGCGCGCCAATGGTCGGCTTGGCGGCGGCGGCGATGCGCCATGAGTATTCGGGACGCCTCGGGTCCGGAGGGGGAGGGTTGTCCATTTTCGCCTGCTCGGCCATCTCGTGGATGTCCGCGCCGGCTGAGAAGGCTCTTTCGCCGGAGCCGGTGAATATGATGGCGTGAACGTCATCGTCGTTATCAAGCCGGGTGACGGCGGCGTCAATCTCGCTGAATAGCTTGCGGTTCAGAGCGTTCAAAACTTCGGGACGGTTCAGAGTGATCACTCCGATGTGGTCCTGTATGTCAAGGATAAGGTGTTCGTAACTCAATCGCCTCTCCAAATACGTTTAGTTGTCGCCATTATATGAACGCCTTGAAGATGGGTCAAGAATGCCCCGAATCGCGGTAGTTCGTTTGGATTATCCTAGCGGCGATGGTTCAAGGGGCAGCGCGGGTTTGCAGCCTGTCTTCCCGATGGCGGAGGCGGCGCTTTTCTGGCCGCGCGTCCCCGGTATGCGGTTCTCGCTATGGCTATCGGGCTATCGGATTGTGCGGGATGGGTGAGGCATATGGCCCGGTTTATGCAGGGGCAGGTGGGGACAGGCACTTTGACTGATGGCCGACAGGTGGCTTTTTTAGTTGTAATTCACCTGCAACCGCCTGTAATGGCAGGGTAAAATTTTCTGGGACTTCCGGGTTTTCATATCATAATCTCCGCTTTATGTTGGCTGTTGGGAAGTTCGTCGCCGGTTCTCAGATACGATGTTCTTATTGTAGTAGAGGATGGGAGTGGGTGTGTAGTTGAATTGGGGGGAGGGACGGAGGATTTGAGCGGCGGGATGTCGGTTGTCCGGGAGAGGGACGGCGGTTATGGGGAGAAAGTGAGGGCCGGCGGGTTGGATAAATGGATGTTCCCGCCGAATCGCATGGCCGCTTCATTCTAAGTTCACAATTCCAAATTCCTCTGGTGTATAATGCGGGCAGCATCACATATCCAGCGCATAAATCGCGCCTATGAACTAATTTTGACACCGGAGTGAGAGACATGACCACAGGATCTTCGTTCGATACGATTCACAAACGGCAGATAAGCGATTTCGAGGTGGCGCCGAACCTGGATAGGGATAGTGTTGAAGATTTCGACTGGCAGCGGATGTTCGATGAACTTGATTGGCTGCCCGGCGGCGGTTTGAACAAAGCGCATGAGGCGATAGACCGGCACGCCAATGGTCCGAAGCGGGACAAGGTCGCGATGATATGGGAGGGCAAGAATGGGGAGCGCGAGGATTATACCTTCGGCGATATGAAGCGCGAGACGGACAAGTTCGCCAACGTTCTCAAGAGTCTTGGGATTGAGACGGGCGATCGCGTATTCACGTTCATGGACAGGCTGCCGGAACAGTATATCGCGGTCTTCGGGATTCTGAAGGCGGGCGCGATAGCCGGGCCTCTGTTCTCGGCTTTCGGTCCGGATCCGGTTAAGGACCGCATGGCCGACTCCGGCGCGAAGGTTTTGGTTACTCAGCCCGACCTTCGCCGAAAGATCACGCACATCATTCCGGAGTTGTTCGACCTTCAGCACATTATTATCGTCAACAAGGACGGGCGCGACCCGATGCCGATTGATTCCCAGGACCTTGACTACTATGAGGAGATGGGCAAGGCGTCGGCCAACTTCACCACAGTGGCCACATCGCAGTACGATTATTCCATAATGCACTATACTTCCGGCACCACGGGTAAGCCGAAGGGCGCGGTGCATAGACACCAAGCTGTCGTTCAGCAGTACGCTACCGGCAAGTGGGCGCTTGATCTTCATGAGGAGGATATCTACTGGTGCACCGCGGATCCGGGTTGGGTGACGGGGACTTCCTATGGAATGCTGGCTCCCTGGACGAACGGGGTGACGCAACTGATATACGAGGGCGGATTCAGCGCGCGCGCCTGGTATGAGCAGATACAGAAGCACAAGGTGACTGTGTGGTACACGGCGCCCACAGCCATTCGTATGCTGATGAAGGCTGGGGAGGATGTTCCGAAGCGCTTCGATCTTTCCTCGCTGAGGTTTACCGCAAGCGTGGGCGAGCCTCTGAATCCGGAGGCGGTCGTCTGGGGCGATGAGGCGATTGGACACGCTTTCCATGACAACTGGTGGCAGACGGAGACGGGCGCGATAATGTGCGCGAACTATGCTTCTATGGATATAAAGCCCGGCTCGATGGGCAGGCCGCTGCCCGGCATAGAACTCGGCGTGGTTGATGAGAATTTCGACCCTGTTCCGGTGGGCGAGGACGGGAATTTGGTGGCGCGACCGGGCTGGCCGTCTATGTTCCACACCTACTGGCAGAACACCGAGATGTATAACTCGCGGTTCAAGAAGGGTTGGTATATAACCGGAGATACCGCGAGGGTGGACGAGGATGGCTATTTCTGGTTCGTGGGACGAGCGGATGATGTTATCAATACCGCCGGACACCTTGTCGGCCCGTTCGAGGTCGAGAGCGCGCTGATTGAGCATGAGGCGGTCGCCGAGGCGGGTGTCATAGGCAAGCCGGATCCGATAGCTATGGAGGTGGTGAAGGCGTTTGTGTCGCTTAAGGACGGCTATGAGGAAAGCCCGCGACTGCGCCGCGAGATAATGCAGTTCGCTCGCACGAAGCTGTCGGCGGCCGTCGCGCCGCGGGAGCTGGACTTTATCCCGGGCCTGCCGAAGACGCGGTCGGGCAAGATAATGCGCCGCCTGCTGAAGGCGCGGGAGCTGGGACTGCCGGAGGGGGACATCAGCACGCTGGAAGAGGATTAGGATCTAGCGTCACGGATGGGGGTGGAATATGTGAAGGAGCGGCCGTACGGGTGGAGTCAAGATTTTCGCCGTTCCGGACAGACACCGGGAGGGCGCGCGCTGGAGGTGAGTGCCATCAATGGCGTGGTGTAGGTTGAGTGTGAGCCATGAGAACGGCTTTAAGCGGAGTATTGGGCTTTTGAAGGTCTTATACATGGATTCAATCTGAGTATGCAATATTTGATGTATATTTATTTGGATCTATTTTTGTTCCAAGGTCCCCAACTTCAAGTACATCCTTTGCATGAAGAGTATTCTCTCGGTGGGTGACGGCTTCAAGATTAGATGGGTGATTATTATGCTTGTCGCCATCTTTATGATTGATTACATAGCCTTCGGGGATATCGCCGTGAAAATGGATGTAAACAATTCTATGAGCGTATGCTGTCCATTGCTTGTTGTAGAGATTCGGGCTAACTCCGAGATATTCGCCTGACTTAATAGTAGCGAGCTTGGGTTGATGGCGTCTCCAAGTGCGGTTTTTATATCTTCCCCTACGACGAGTTGCATGGCGAAAGATTACCCCTTCAGGAGTAATCGAGAAGTAATTTCGTTTTATATACGATAGGAATCTGCGCTCTCTATGCTTAAAATCCAAATTATAATTCCCTTGCTTTAAGATGTTGCATTTATTGTAAATGTAAGGAATTTTTGTTCTGGTTTCGGCGCCAAGTGACAGGACTAATTCGGCGCGACCATGAATTTCATAAGAATAGGTCAGTTCGCAGACGGAGTAAACGCGCCGCTAGATGACACTGCCTATCCGCTTTAGCCGGGCGCTCCCTAGCGGTCTATCGTATGAGAGGGGGATATTTGGAGCGCAGAGATTGGTATGATTCCGGAGGGAGGCGCCATAACTTTGGACGAAGCGACGTAAGATGATGCGGCACCTATTCTATGCGGGCGATAATCTGGTCGGGCTGGGTTCGCTTGCGCGCCGCGGGGCGCGAGTTGACCTTGTTTATATTGATCCTCCCTTCGCTACGAATAACGAGTTTCTGGTTGACTCCGACCGCGCAAATACAATCAGCGCGTCCGGCAGGCTTGCCTACGCCGATACGATCCGAGGCTCCGAGTATCTGGATGCGCTGCGACTGCGGCTGCTCGCTATCAGAGAGGCGATGTCGCCGACGGGGTCTATCTACGTCCACATTGGCGTCAACATGGAGCATCATGTCCGTCTGCTGATGGATGAGGCGTTTGGGTCTCGGAACTTTCGGAACAGCATCGCTCGGATCAAGTGCAATCCTAAGAATTTTGGGCGATATTCCTACGGCAATGTGAGGGACACTATCCTCTTCTACTCTGTCTCGCCAAGGGAGATAACCTGGAATCCACAGAGGATGCCGCTGAACGAGGAGGAGCTGAAGAGGCTGTACCCGCGCGTTGGCGCGGACGGACGCCGCTACGCTACAACGCCATTGCACGCGCCCGGCGTAACGCAAGATGGGCCGACGGGCCAGCCATGGCGCGGCAGAATGCCTCCGCGCGGTCGGCACTGGCGTTACCCGCCTGAGAAACTGGATGAGCTTGACGCGGCCGGCCTCGTCCATTGGAGCGCGACCGGCAACCCGCGCAAGATCAACTACGCGGATGAGGCGGAGGGCAAGATTCCCCAGGATGTGTGGGAGTATAAGGACCCACAGAGGTCAGTTTATCCTACGCAGAAGAACGCCGCTATGCTGGAGCGCATCATACTTACATCCTCCAATCCGGGCGATACGGTGATGGATTGCTACGCCGGCGGGGGGAGTACGCTGGCAGCGGCCGCGAGGCTGGGACGGCGCTTTATCGGCATGGACGACGCGCCCGAATCGCGCCGGGTCGTTGGGGCTCGAATGAAGGGTCTGGGTCTGATTCACAGGGTGGAAGACGACTTTAGCGTGTTCGAGCGCGCTTGTCCCGACCGGCTATCTATGTTCCAGAATGAGGTCTGTCCAGAATCGGAACCGGTTTCGCGTAACGCCATACATAAATCCCAGTTCCGTGCTAGAATATCCGCGAGCCGATAACCAGGAACTGAGGACCAATGATTAAAGACAGGAGCGCCTAAATGAAACTCTGCTGGTTCCACCTGATGCCCTACCGCTATCTGCCCGAGGACTTTGAGGAGAAGTACCGCAGTGTCTGGGTGGACGTACCTAGCCAATTGTTCGATCCGGTCAAGGCGAACGAACTCTATAATGAGTATCTGGACGAGCTTGAGTTCGCTGACCAGGTTGGGTTCGACGGCATCTGTGTGAATGAACATCATAATAACGCTTACGGGATTATGCCGTCGCCCAACATAACGGCGGCGACGCTTACGCGTCGCACTAAGGACGCGGCGATTGTAGTTCTGGGAAACAGTCTCGCGCTGTACAATCCGCCGCTGCGGGTGGCCGAGGAGTTCGCTATGCTCGACTGCATAAGCGGCGGCCGGCTGGTGGCCGGATTCCCGGTCGGCACGTCTATGGATACTAATTATGCTTACGGAGCGACTCCGGCGAGCCTGCGCGAGAAGTATTATGAGGCGCATGACTTGGTAATGAAAGCGTGGACCGAGCCAGAACCGTTCGCGTTCAACGGGAAGCATAACCAAGTGCGCTACGTGAATATCTGGCCGCGCCCGCTTCAAGATCCTCACCCGCCGGTCTGGATACCGGGAGGGGGCAGCGTGGAGACGTGGGAGTGGACGGCGCAGATGGATTACGTTTACTGCTACCTGAGCTATTTTGGGTATAAGCGCGGAATACAGGTTATGGATGGCTTCTGGAAAGAGATGGAGCGGCTTGGGGTTGACGACAATCCCTACCGCGCGGGCTTCCTTCAGCTTGTGTGCGTCGCCGAGACCGATGAGAAGGCCAAAGAGCTCTACGCCGAACACGTTGATTACTTCTATAAGAAGTGCCTGCACGTGTACGAGGGGTTCGCCGAGGCGCCCGGCTATCGCACTATCCGCACTATCAAGTCGGGCGCGGTTCAGCAGGTTGGAGCCGCAGCGAGCAGATTCCGACAGCGTCTCACCTGGGAGGACTATGTTGAGCAGGGCTATGTCATAGCGGGCAGTCCCAAGACTGTTATAGAGCAGCTCCGCAACGCTGTGGAGGGACTTAGGGTCGGACACCTTAAGACTCTTCTTCAGATTGGCTCGATGCCTAAAGACCTGACGATGAAGAACACGGAACTGTTCGCTACGCAGGTCAAGCCCTACCTTGAGGATATGTGGGACGAGTACGAAGATCGCTGGTGGCCGCAGGCCGTCGCCGAGTCCGAGCGCGCGGAACCTGCGCGCGTCGGCTGAAGTTTAAGCTATTAGTCTCAGGGGCGAGTTATATGTCGCCCCTGATTTTGTCGAATCTGGCATTAGGAAGCAGGAAATGACTCAAACTCCCGAACAGCTGACTGTCCAAGTCGGGCCTATAATCACGAAATACCAGAAGAAGGGGGACGGACATCCGCTCCTCTACCTTCACGGCGCTTTCGGATACGACGGCTGGCCCGAATTCTTGGACATTCTTTCCCAGAATTTCACGGTCTACGCTCCGCTTCATCCCGGCTTTGAGGGGGATAGCGGGATTGATCACATTGAAGATTTGTTGGATCTCGCCCTTTATCATAGCGATCTGATAGACGCGCTCGGATTGAGCGCGCCCCACATGGTCGGCCACTACTCCGGCGCGATGGCGGCGGCGGAGATGGCGGCGATATGCTCCTACAACAAGGGCAGGATAGTCTTGGCCGCGCCCGCCGGACTTTGGCAGGATGACAACCCGGGGCGGGATTATAACACGACGCCTATCACAGAGATGCGCCAAGCGCTGTTCGCGGACGCCGAATCGGACGTCGCGCTGAGCATATACCCGAAGCCGAAGGATGACGAGGAGCTGGGCTGGCAGATAATACATCGCGTGCAATCGCTGAACGCGGTCGGGAAGTTTCTGTGGCCGATACCGGACAAGGGGCTCATTCGACGCGCCGGCCGCATAAAGAACGCCACGCTGGTAGTAGTGGGAGACGGCGACCAGATAGTGCCGCCGGCCTACGCGGATACGCTTACGTCTCTCATTCCTAACTCCCGGGCAGTGACGATGTCGGACTCCGGCCATATGTTTCCGCATGAGCATCCCGCGAAGTTCGCAGGGCTGGTCAGGGACTTTCTGTCATAGCCTTCGTCCACTTGTTCCCTCTTGCGACGGGAGAGGGCCGGGGCTACGCCGCATTACATTATGGTGCGCGGCTTGAATGTCATTTTGTCGAAGGAGCGCTTGTAGGGCGACTCGCCCAGTCGGGTCACTATCCCCTTGCCTAGCTTGAATCTGTAACGGTTGGTTATCGGGTCGGGCACTCTGTGGACCAGGCTGTTGGCCGCGGCTCCGGGCCATCTGGGGTGGAGGAAGTTGGCGAACACCACGCCGGGGCGAACCGCGTCGGTGACTATGGCGACGGCGGTCATCTCACCGCTTCCCGCCCGGATGAATCCGTTTTTTTCGAGGTTGGCGAACAGGAAGTCGTCGCCTCGGGTGAAGTTGAAGCCCCCGGTCTGGACGAGAATGTCGTCGGAGGCTATCCGCACTTCGTCGCCGCTTTCGACGCCGCGAAGCTGGGCGTCGTCGGGGTGTATCTCGATAAAATGCTCCGGCCAGCGGGCTTCTATGTAAGGTTTGCGAATGTCGTCGAAGGCGGATTGCCATATTTCGTTGATGCGCCCGTTGGTTACCCAGAGCTCGTCGCCCGTTGGCGTGACGCGCTCGTAGAAGTCGCTGAACCACTCCCATGGGGACTTGTTCAGCACTGCCTTGCCGGAGTGGGAATGGAAGTGAGTCAGCCATTTGGGATGGACGGTAACGCCTTCCGGGGGGCCGAGTTTCAGTGTGGAATCGTGCAGGCGCCGAGTGCCTACGAGTTCGTTGTTGACAAGGCGGATGGGGGTCTGGATGCCAGTTGTGCCAAGCTCGCGGAGCTTCTCGTGGCCGGATTTGCCCTCTTGCTTGGCCTTGACTGCGAGCGGGTGGTAGTTGAGCATTCCGTTGCGGCTGAAGCGCGCCGCTTCTTCGAATATGTCGTTGGAGTCCTGCCAGTCGTAGCCGTCGAAGCCCATTCGTTGAGCGAATCCGGCGATTATCTTCCAGTCGGGCATTGCCTGGCCGGGCGGGTCGTAGAACTTGGAGTAGAGCCTAAGTCTGCGTTCGCCGTTGCAGCGCGAGAAGTTCTCTTCGCCCCAGGTGGCGGCGGGCAGAACGATGTCGGCGATGGTCTTTCCAATCGGATTTCTGAGGTATATGTCTTGGTCAACCACGACCATGCCGCCGCTGTCGGCCCTGCGGATAAGGGTTTCGGCGGCGTCTTGGACATCAGCGGTGGCGACCTGGTGTGGGTTCTGTCGTGTAAGTTCTAGGAATCTGTTGGTGAATTCGTTGGAGGCGGCCATAGCCTGCGTCCAGGTTGTGCCGATGACCCATGCCCAGCGCAGGTTGCCGTCCTCTACCCAGCGGTCGAGGTCTATCTCCTGCCTTCGGCGTCCGGGCAGCTTGTTTGGGGAGGCGTTTCGGGGGTACGACGCGGCTCCCATCCAGCCGCGCTGGTGTCCGCCGAGCCGAGATACCATGCGTCCGGGACGGTTGCCCGCGCCGCACAGCAATGCGAGGGCGGAGTAGGAGGCTGTGTTGAGATAGTTGTTGGACCAGTAGTTGCCTTTCTCGAATCCGAAGGATGTTTTGGGGCGTTGGCCGTTGATGGGCTTGGCTATCATCTCGGAGGCCCTGGCTATGAGTTCCTTGGGTACGCCTGTTATCCGGGCCGCGTTGTCGAGTTCGGCTTGCGGCTGTTGGAACAGCCATTCGCGGTAGCCCTCGATGTCGGTTCCCAGCCGTCCCCAGGTGGTGCGCCACTGCCATGGGGTGTTGCGGGTGCCGCGTCCCATGCCGGCATCTATTTCCCACAGGTTGGCGACCCATTTTTCTATGAAGTCGGAGTCTTCCCAGCCGTTCTCGAGGATTATGCGAGCGAGGGCGAGGTGGAGGACCGTGTCCGAGCCCGGTATGACGGGCAGCCATATTCCGCCGTTCTTCTCCGCCCAGGCGACGCCTGCGGTCTTTCTGGGGAGGGTGAATATCAGCTTCTTGTCGGTGTTGCCGGTCATCATCCATTCGGTAAACAGGACTGTCTTGGTCTCGAAGGGGTCTGTGCCGCTGATGAAAATGACGTCGGCGAGGGACCAGTCTTCGAAGGAGGCGCTGAAGGGTATGATGCCGCTGTCGTCGAGGCCGGCGGTGTCGTTGCCGGGTCCTGGCTTGTCGTGCGGCGAGTAGGCCGGGGTTCCGATGGATCTGAAGGCCAGCTTGGATATGGCGTAGGTGTTCTCGAAATATTCGTAGGAGTAGGTCTTCATTCCCCAAGCGGCCTGGCCGTGAGTGTCTATTATGTTCCTTGAGACTGTGGCCATTATCTCGAAGGCGTCGTCCCAGCTTATGGGGGCGAGTTCGCCATTCACTCTGAGAAGCGGAGTTTTGAGTCGGTCGCGTGTGGGGGTGTCGGGGTTGTACAGTTTCAGCGCGAGCGTGCCGCCGCGGATGCTGTGGTTGCCCTTTCGGTTGACCACGTCGGTTTCCGGGTCGGGCTGCACGACGATGTGGTGGGGCTGTCCGCCGATGGTGGCTATGTTGTGCTGGTTGGGGCTGATCCAGCCTCTGAGGGCTCCGGCGGGCATATCGAGTCCGAAGGCGTTCTCGGAGGCGAGATGTCCGCCTTCCCTATCGGCGGGCCAGGTGAACACGCGGTAGCCGCATCCCACGATGCAGTAGTCGCAGGCCGTGGTGACCATATTGGCGTCGGGCGGGGGCAGGGGTACGCTGTCCCTCGGCACGTACTCGTTGAAACTTCCCATTTGTGGCATTCCTTTGTGGAGCGGCTATCAGGCTCGGCTATTGGCTTTAAATTGGCTGAACCTCGTTGTTTCCAAACCCGTATATGAGGGCTATGACGCCGGTGGCGTATATGTCGTCGCCTCTGGCTTCCAGCGTTATCTGCGGCAGCCCTTGGGTGGCGTGTCCGGAGATTACCATGCCGTGCCGCGTGAGGTCGTAGGCGCTGAGGTGCAGCGGACACGGTCCGAGTACTTGGTACTGTTCTTTGTAGCTTCCGAGCAAGGAGATTCCCATATGCGAACATAGGGTGTTGAAGGCGACGACGTCCTTGTCGGGGCCTATGCCGCCTCCGCCTTCGGTTCCCAGCTTTATGAGATAGTTTTCGCAGTTGCCGTGGTCCCACGGGTATCTGAACCTGACCGGCTCGCCGACGCGGAGGGCGCTCAGGCTGCCGACCTTCATGCCGTCGTACCTGGCTATCTCAGCGTCCACGAGTGAGCCGGGAATTACGGAGGCCAGAGTGACCGCGCCGACGACGGTCGCGCCCATGAAGAGGAACTGTCGCCTTGTCACGCAGTTGTCCAAAAGGGGTGGAGGCGACGGCGGCCTGGGTAGTTCAGTAGTAGGATGATCGTCTTTCACTGCTCGCTCCTGCGCTCTGGCTACTCGAACGTTCCATATTCCGGGAGGTCGGGGGTCTGCACGATTATTGGGTCTCCGGTGAGGCTTTCCAAGAACGTCACCAGGTTGGATATTTCGTCCGGCTCCAGTTCGAGGGGACGCAACGCGGGGTCCTTGTTGGGGTCCGAGCCTCCGCCTTGGTTGTAGAACTCGACGACCTCTCTCAGGGTTGTGAAGACGCCATTGTGCATATAGGGGGCGGTCTGTCCGACCTCGCGCAGCGGGGGCGTGCGGAATTTGCCTTTGTCCTCATCCTGCTTGGTGGTGTAGTACAGGCCCAGGTCTCGGTCGGCGTTGCGATAGACTTCTTCCGGGACGCCCCTGGCGCGGTGCTGGTAGCGCATGGTTATCTGACGCAGGGAGTCGGTCTCGAAGTCGGGGTGTTTGGGGACGCCGATGTTGTGGTAGCTTTGGTCGGTGAACAGGGGTCCGCCGTGGCATTGGATACAGCCGGCCTTGCCGGAGAATAGTTCGGCGCCGCGCAGGGCGGAGTCGGACAGGGCGTTCTGGTCGCCGCGCATATAGCGGTCGAAGGGGACGTTGCGGGAGACGATAGTGGCCTCGAACGCGGCGAGCGCCCGCAAGGCGTCGTCGAAGGTGGGGGAGTCGGCGCCGAACACGTCGCCGAAGCGCTGGACATATTCAGGTATCTGCCGCATGGTCTCTTCCGCCATTATGGAATCGAGGTTGCCTGCGATGTTGCCTGTCCATGCGGACTTGGCCTGCGCCTCCAGGCTGGTTTTCTCCCCTGCCCAGAATAGCTTGGCCTGGTATGCGGAGTTTATGATGGTCTGGGAGTTGCGCCAGTGGAGCGTTCCGGGGTAGCCGAGCGAGAGCGGGTTTCCATCGCCCCAACCGGCATTGGGGAAGTGGCAAGAGGCGCAGGAGACCAGCCCGTTGCCGGACATTCGGCGGTCGAAGAAGAGAAGCTTCCCAAGCTCAACTTTCTCGTCGGTCAGGGGGTTGTCGTCGGGCATGGATACGGGGGGAAGCGCGTTCAGGCCAAGCGACCTCAACTCGGCGGCGGCGGGGCCGGGTCTGGGAGCTGTGATGGGGGTCGGCGTGGCGGCGCGAGATATGATGGGCGGGGACGGCGTTAGCATAGTTTCGCCAGGCCGAAACTCTTCGTATATGAATACGAACGCCACGGCGACGAGAAGGGCGTGCAGGATTGCCCACCCGGACAGCAGGAGTATTATGATTCCGCGCGCGCTCATCAGTTTTCTCCGAGTGTCCTGGACTGGTAGGCGGGCAGGTCGGGGGCCTCATCCTCATCGGCTGACGGACTGGCGAGACTCCGTAGAAAGGTCTCTAGGTCATCTATCTCTGATTCGGTCAGTCTGAGTGGCGACAGAGTTGCATCTTTATTGGGTGAGACGCCTCCGCCTTCGTTGTAGAACTCTACCACGTCTCTGAGGGTGGGGAGCGCGCCTCCGTGCATATACGGGGCTGTTCGGGCAACCTCTAACAGGGATGGCGTGCGGAATTTTCCTCGGTCGTCTTCGTCTTGGGTAAGCGCGAAGAGTCCGGGGTCGTCTCTCATCGCGACGAACTCGCTGACTCCGAGAGTGCGGAAGAATCGTCTGAACGTTATGTGCCGGAGAGGCTCGGCGAATATGGAGTCGTTGTCCGGCGCTCCTAGGGCGTGGAAGTCGCCATCGGAGAGAAGTTCCCCGCTGTGACAACCGACACATCCGGCCTTGCCCTCGAATAGTTGGAGTCCTCGCTGAGCCTGAGCGCTTAGGGTGCTCCGGTCGCCTGTCCTGAAGCGCAAGTAAGGATTGTCTTCAGATGATTCCAGCGTTTCCAGATAAGCGACGATGGCGTTAAGCGCCTTGCCGTAGGAGACTTCCGAGCCGAACGCTTGGATGAATCCTCGCTCGTATTCCGGAATCTGCCTCATTCGCTCGATGAGCAGGCGTCCGTCTAGGTTCATGAAGTGCGCTTCGGCTATGTGGTCTCTCACTACGCTGGCGAGGTCTCCGCGCGAGAAGCGTCCGTCCCAGTAGTAAACTGGCATCTTGCTGGCGTTTATGAGTGTCGGAGCGTTTCGGAAGTGCAGGCTGCCGCGGCTGTATCCGCCGGATAGGGGCTCGCCGTCGGTGAATGATTCGTTTGGCTTGTGGCAGGAGACGCAAGGGGTGGAGCCGTCGCCGGAGAGCCGTCCGTCGTGGAAGAGCAGCCGTCCGAGTTCCTCCTTGGTCTCGGGGGTCTGGGCACTCGGGGCGGCCTCGGCCCTGCCGACTATGGTCTTTGGGCCGTCGTTGCGGCTGATTTCCTTCAGGCCTATTATTCCGGCGCCGGCAATGACTATCATCGCTACCGCTATCAAGACTGGTATTCGAGGGATGTGAATATCCATGCCAATCAGAATCTCCACCAATCATAAGATTCTAGATTTTTCGACTTTAGTATCAAATCAATTGGGGAAAGGCATATGCTACCGAGGAATTACGGACAAAGTGATTCGGGATGGGTATTCAGGTGTGTGGTACACGGTCTGTAAGGCCGGCGCAAAGGATATATCGTAGCCGATGGGGCCGCCGGTGTTGGCGTTCCTGTCGAATCTGGGGAAGTTGGAGCTGGATATTTCGACGCGGATCTTGTGTCCCTTCCTGAAGAGGTTCGAGGTTGCCCATAGGTCTATCTCGTATTCGTTTATCGCGCCCGGCTGAATGAACGAGGCCGGCCGGCGCGGCTCCTTGTAGCGCGCCCTTACGATGCCGTCGGTCAGGTTTCTGGCGTAGCCGGACGGCTCGACATCAACGAGCTTGGCTGTGAAGTCGGTGTCGGGCGCGTTGGTGGAAGCGAACAGAGTGACCTTGATCCAACCGGTCACTTCGGTGTCTTGGGAGAGGGGCGGAGTAGAATAGACGAGAACGTCGTCGCGGGCTTCGACCCAGCGCTGGTCGTAGGCTCCGTTGGCCATGAAGGCGGGGTCGCAGCACAGTCCGCCGCCGACGGTGGGCACGGGGTTGATGGGGTTATAGATGTATGCGTCGGGCGGCTCGTCGGCGGGCTGTTCGAGGCTGAGCGCGCCGTCGCCGTGGAGCGAGTTCGCTTTTCCTCCGCTACGCAGGTAGTAGTTCGTCTCCACGGCGCGCGACAGCGGCCAGTCGTCTTCATAGCGCCATGCGTTTTCGCCCATTACGAATAGGCGCACGGGCTTGTCGTCGGCGAAGCCGTTGTCCTCTCCGAGAATCACGTGGTCGTAGAAGCGGAGGATCTCGCCCATGAGATCAATGGCGGCGCCGGCGGCGCGGGTTCCGAAGTTGTACTCGCCTGAGACGGATGGCGGAGAACCGCCGTGAATCCAGGGGCCGAGCGTGAGGCGCTGAGCGCTACGGGCAATGTCAGTCGCTCCCATCGCCCTCATGCGCTCGTAGTTTCTGATGGTTCCGCCCATGAATATGTCGTACCAGCCGCCGAAATTGTACGCGGGAATTCCTATGTCGGAGTGAGACTCCTCAATGGATACCTGTCGCCAGTAGTCATCGTACTCGGGGTGGTCCATCCAGTCATAGTAGTATTGGGCGATCTCCTTGAGATGAGGCATATCCGTCATGGGAAGATACCGGAACCACTCGGTCAGTCCGTCCTTCGCGGCGAGCAGCCGCTCGAAATCGTGTAAATTGAGGTGATGCCTGCGCGCTAGGTTCTCCCAGTTGGCGGCAGAGAGCGCTCCTATGGCCCAGGAGAGGTTGAATCCGAGTTCGAACGCTCCACCCTGCCAAGCCCAGCCTTCTTGGTAGTTGGATGCGGTCACTCCGGGGGCGATGCCGGCGAGCGAAGGGGCGCGGGACTTGGCGGCGAGCCACTGTGTCGCGCCGACATAGGATACTCCGAACATTCCAACCTTGCCGCTGCACCAAGCCTGCGACGCGACCCACTCCACGGTGTCATGGCCGTCGTTTATCTCGTTGAAGAAAGTGTAGAACTCGCCCTCGGAGAGGTATCTGCCCCTGACGTCTTGTATAACGACGGCGTAACCGCGGCTGGCGGCACGAATGGCGTCCAGCGTCCCTGTCCGGCTGGCGGGGGAGGACTTGTCATACGGGGTTCTCTGCAAGAGCGCCGGAACGGGGCCTTCGACACGCGGCCTGAATATGTCCGCATAAGTGGTAGTTCCGTCTCTCATCATGATCGGCACATTGTAATCGAATGTAACGGAGTACGAACCCGGCATGATAAACACTCCATGATGTAATCTGGCGTTCGCTAACGAATGTAGCACAGCGAATACGAGCGGGCAACCCCGCAGAGCGCGCGGTAGCGTTTCCTTTTAGGTGGTTGAAGTCAGCAGTCCACGCGATTGAAGCAGAACAAGTAGGTTGTGAGGATTCCACCAGGTTCCCATCCGCTCCCTACGCCGAAGCTCACGATTCAGCCGTTCAAGCAGTGAGGTGGTCTTGTAACGCGACTGTCCACTCACAAGATGCGCCAACCCCTTGTCCAGAGCCTTCTCGCACCAGTATTCGGCTTCACCCCCACTCAGATACGTGTTTAGCGTGTGTACGCGCCTCATCCACACTCTCAGACCGCAGCAGTTTCAGCGCTTCGGAAAAGCCCGTCTCGCCTATGTTTCTAAGGTACTCTCTAAGCAGGTGGAACTGGCACAACTGATGGTTGGCCGCGTCGCCATAGACCATATCTATCGCCGACGCTATCGCGCGGTCTCCATCGCTCATATGTGTCGAGGCGACTGCGCGCCACGCATATACGCCTCGTTCACAGCCGCTTCCCAATCGCCGAACGTTGCCATCACATTGCCCAGATCGTCACGGATCACCTTCATCTCCACGGCGCCGTTCGCCGTTCGCGTCCACAGCCCGTCCATCTCCATGCCCACCCATGCTTGTCTCTGAGAGTTTCTCCCTTCTTATCCACTTGCTAGCGTACTCTTTGCGAATCCGAACAGTGAGCGTAGCTCAGACCCATCGCAGCCAACTCTATCGCTTTCTCTCTGGTTTTTTTGAGTACCGATCCCAAAAGTTCCATCCCGCTACTCATCCGTCCACACTGAAACTTCGGAACGCTAAGCCTTAGTTCTCCGTCCTTGGTGATTATCGAGCGCGGATAGCTCTGGTGTTTGCTCATCGCAAGGTCGCACTCTGAACACATGGGCCCGTATGCGTCCAGGGCGGACTGGAGTCTGTCCTGCATATACTGGACTATCGTCCGGTCTCTCTCTTCTTCCAACTGATACAGTAGCCCTGACATCTTGCTAACCTCCACAGTTCTGTCTCAGACCACATCTTATAACCCATCCACCCGAAAGGAAACGCTACCGAGCGCGCGGAAAGACGGAAAGGTAGATAACGGCGCCGAATAGTTGGAAGATCATATGCCGATGTCGTTAGGCCGCGACCGGAATTTTCGCGCCGCAGGCTATGCCTATCAGGTTGATACCGGTTTGACCACGCGAACGCCTCTGTTACAATCGTTCCATGTATGACACGTGCGTGGAGCGCAGATATGATGACCGTTGCTGAATTGAAGGCGAGAGCGACCGCAGAGATAGACAGGCGAGGCGAAGAACTGATCGGGATAGCCAAGAGGATACTGGATAATCCCGAGCCCGGGTTCAGGGAGTTCAAGACGGCGCGAACGGTGGCGGAGGCGTTCCGGGGGTTGGGGATTCCGTATAGGGACGGGATTGGCATAACCGGATTGAGGGGAGATCTGCGGGGCGGCGCGGATGGGCCGACGGTAGGTGTGATGGGCGAATTGGATTCGCTGAGGGTACTGGGGCATCCGCACGCGGACCCGGAGACCGACGCGGCTCACGCCTGCGGTCACCACTGTCAGATAGGGATGATGCTGGGGGTGGCGGCCGCTCTGCAGGCGGACGGGGTTCTGAATGAGCTATCGGGCCAGGTGGCGCTGATGGCTGTTCCGGCGGAGGAGTATATAGAGGTCGAATACCGCGACGATCTGAGGCGCGAGGGGAGGTTGGAGTTCATAGGGGGCAAGCCGGAGTTCATCAGGCTTGGGGCGCTGGATGACGTTGACATGGCGATGATGACGCACACGTCGAGCGGAGACGCTGCGGCGGGAGGCATAGCGTTCGGCGGAACGAACAACGGCATGGTGGCCAAGCGGATCAGGTTTCTTGGGAGGGCGTCGCACGCGGGGGGCGCGCCGCATATGGGGGTGAACGCTCTGAATGCGGCGATGATAGCGCTGAGCGCGATTCACGCTCAGCGAGAGACGTATCAGGACCCGGATACGGTGCGCGTTCATCCGATCATAACGCAGGGGGGCGTGGCGGTAAGCTCAGTTCCGGCCGATGTGCGTATGGAGACTTATGTGCGCGGGGCTAGGACGGAGGCGTTTCTGGACGCGTCGAGCAAGGTTGACCGCGCGCTGCGTGCGGGAGCGATGGCGGTGGGAGGGTCGGTGGAGATAACCACGCTGCCCGGTTATCTTCCTATCAGATCGGACGAAAGTATGCTGGAGCTGTACGGGCAGAACGCCGCCGGTCTTGTGGGTCAGTTCAAAGTGAGCAGGTTGGGACACCGCACAGGCTCGACCGATATGGGTGACGTATCGCAGTTGATGCCGGTCATTCACCCGTACGTAGTTGCCGCGACCGGCAACGGTCACGGCAACGATTATGTTGTGCGGGATTATGAGCTTGGCGTTCTGACCGGAGCGAAGGCGATGGCTATGACTGTTATAGACTTGCTTTCCAATGGGGCTGAGCAGGGGCGCCGGATAGCGGGGGATTATCAAGCTCCGCTTACGAAGGCGTCGTATCTGGGTCTGATGCGTTCTATGCTGAAAGAGACGACTCACACCGAATAGTTCACGGCGGAGACAGAATATGGCCACACTCGAAGAACTGAAATCCAGCGCCAGCGCCGCGATAAACGACCGCGCGGAATGGTTGATAGAAGCTGCGAAGACGATTCTGGAGAACCCTGAACCGGGCTTCACGGAGGTGAAGACTTCGCGGTTCGTGAGCGAAAAGTTGAGTCAGTTGGGAATAGCGCACCAGTCCGGGATAGCGCTGACGGGATTGAAGGGGGTGGTTCGCGGGGGCAGGCCAGGCCCGACTGTGGCGGTGATAGGCGAGTTGGATTCGCTTCGGGTGTTGGAGCATCCTCACGCAGACCGTGACACGGGCGCGGCGCACGCCTGCGGCCACCACTGCCAGACGCCGATGGCGCTGGGGGCGGCGGTCGGCCTGCTGGTTCCGGAGGTTCTGGAGTCTCTGTCGGGAAACATAGCGTTCATGGCTCTGCCGGCCGAGGAGTTCATAGACGTGGAGTACAGATGGGGGCTGCATAAGGGAGGCGAGCTGGGCCTGATGGCGGGCAAGCAGGAGTTTATACGTCTGGGCGCGTTCGACGACGTGGACATGGCTATGATGGTTCACACTGCTTCGGATTCGCAGGAGAGCGGCAAATTCGCAGTGGGTGGAACTTCCAACGGACACGTGGTCAAGTACGTCAGGTTCATCGGAAAAGCGTCCCATGCGGGGGGTTCTCCGCATTTGGGCGTAAACGCTCTGCAGGCGGCGATGGTGGCGCTGAACGCTCTGAACACTCAGCGCGAAACGCTTCGCAATGAACACAACGTGCGTCTGCACGGCATTATGACCAGGGGCGGAGCGGCGGTCAACTCTGTTCCGGCGGACGTGAGATATGAGGGTCGCGTAAGGGGAAGAACCTCCGAAGCCATAGCAGACGCGAGCGAGAAGATGGATAGATGCCTGCGCGCGGGCGCTCTGACGATGGGGGGCAGCGTGGAGATAGTCACGCTGCCGGGCTATCTGCCTATGAAGAACGACCATGAGATGATGGATGTCTTCAAGCGCAACGCATCGGAGCTGGTGGGCGCGGAGGAAGTGATCGAACATCCGGATGACCTGAACCGAGGCGGCTCGACCGATATGGGGGACCTGAGCCAGGTTATGCCGGTGATTCATCCGTACACAACGGCCGCAGTCGGTTCGGGCCACAGCACGGACTATGTTGTCACGGATTATGAACAGGCCGTGGTGAGGCCGGCCATAGCTATGGCGATGACGGTGATTGACTTGCTTTACGATGACGCGCGGGTCGGAAGGCGCATTCTCGATTCCAGCCGTCCCACGATGAGCAAGGGGCAGTATCTGTCGTTCCAGAATTCCCGCCTGACTGAGGAGTTGTACGAAGGGGTATGATTCCGGGTGGACTCGGGGGTCTGAAGAGGAGGCCTTCTCCGCGAAATGGCAACCGAAGAGGGGCCTGTGAACGGTCTTCTAAAACCGCTGTCGGAGCGTGAGACGTATTACTGTCTAGCGAGGGAGTCTCCCGGAGCGTCCCGCCATTCGGCGGGGCATCTGGTCTCATGGTCGCTTTGAGCGGTCGGTTTCGGCTCCGCTATCCAAAACGGAGGATTGTATGAACCTGAACGGTATTCAGGAGCTTAATGAGCGGGTGCGTAAGGAGTCCGAGTTTCTGAATGGGCTTCAGGATGAGATCCGCAAGGTGATAGTAGGCCAGGACGTCCTGGTCGAGAAAGTGCTGATAGGCCTTTTGGCAGACGGCCATATCCTGTTGGAGGGTGTGCCGGGGCTTGCGAAGACGCTGCTGGTCAACACCGTCTCCCGGGCGATAGACGCCGAGTTTTCCAGGCTGCAATTCACGCCGGATCTTCTGCCAGCCGATCTCATCGGCACCCAGATCTACAATCCGCGCACGTCTGAGTTCAGCGTCCACAAGGGTCCTATTTTCGCCAATCTGGTACTGGCGGACGAGGTGAACCGCGCCCCGGCGAAGGTGCAGAGCGCACTTCTGGAGGCGATGCAGGAGCGGCAGGCTACGATAGGGGACACGAGCTATCAGATGGAGGAGTTGTTCTTGGTTCTGGCGACTCAGAATCCCATTGAGCAGGAGGGGACCTATCCCCTGCCGGAGGCGCAGGTGGACAGATTCATGCTGAAGGTCATTGTGGAGTATCCGCTCAGGTCGGAGGAGAAGGCGATTATAGACAGGATGACGGGGAAGGAGCTTCCTGAGATACAGGCGGTTGTTTCGCCCGATGACATACTGCGGGCGAGAAAAATAGTCCGTGACATATATGTTGACGATGATGTTAAGGAGTACATTCTGGACCTGGTAATGGCTACCCGCTACCCTCAGGAGAATGGGCTGTCGAATCTGGGTTCTCTGATTTCCTACGGCGCGTCTCCGCGAGCCAGTATCTATATGGTTACGGCCGCTCGGGCGAACGCGTTCATCCGGGGTCGGGGATATGTGTCGCCTGAAGATGTGAAGATGATCGCCCAGGACGTGTTGCGCCACCGCGTAATTCCAACCTATGAGGCTGAGGCTGAGGCTATATCGTCGTCTCAGATCGTGGCAACTATCCTAGAGCATGTAGAAGTTCCATAATCGAATAGACTCGCTATGCTGGACCAGGAGCTCATTGAGCAGATCAATAGAATCGAAATCACGGCGAGGCATCTTGTGACGGACGTGTTCGCCGGGGAGTATCAATCGGTTTTCAAGGGCCGAGGCATGGAGTTCGACGAGGTTCGGCCTTACTTTCCGGGTGACGACGTAAGGCGGATTGATTGGAATGTGACCGCTCGGATGGCTTCGCCCTACATCCGCAGATACCAAGAGGAGCGCGAGCTTACGGTGATGCTTCTAGTTGATACCAGCGGGTCGTCGGATTTCGGGACGTCGGGCCAGTTCAAGAGGGAGCTTGCGGCCGAACTTGCCGCAGTATTGTCCTTCGCGGCCACCGCCAACAGCGACCGTGTGGGTCTTACGATATTCACGGATAAGATTGAACTGCTGGTTCCGCCGAAAAAGGGAAGACGACACATACTCAGAATGGTGCGCGACCTGCTTGTTTTTCAGCCGGAGAACGCCGGTACGGATATTAGCATGGTTCTGAATACGGCGAATCGGTTGCTAAAGCAGCGGAGCATCATATTCCTTATCTCAGACTTTATAGCGCAGCCCGAGTCTTATAGGCTCGCGCTTTCGTCCGCCGCGCGCCATCATGACCTTATAGCGCTGGACCTGCACGATCCCGTCGAGTATGAGATTCCGCGGGTCGGAGTCATTTCGCTGGAAGACGCTGAAACCGGGGAGACTGTCTGGGTTGATACGGACAGCGAGGAGTGGCGTTGGTCATACGGCGTGAGGTTGGCGGAGCGGCAACTGGAAAAAATTCAGGCGATGAACTCGCTGGGCGTTGATAGGATTGATATAACGACAGGCCAGCCGTATGTAGCGGCGCTGAACGAGTTCTTCCATAGAAGAGCGACCAGGCTTTCACGATGACGCTCTGTTCTGTTCTGCGCCGTTCGACTATGCGGCGCTCGCTTTGCGCGGCGGGCTTCGCGGCGTCGCTCCTGATTGCGATATCAGCGTGGGGCGTCGGGAGCGTTTACGCGCAGACTACGCCGGTCGAGCTGTCTCTGATTTCAGAGTCCAAGATCATAACCGTCGGGGACCCTTTCATCATTACGCTTTCCGCCACCTATCCGAGCGACTATCACGTGATTTTCCCGCAGGTAGAATCGGAATGGGGCGAGTTGGAGGTTCGAGGTCAAGTCTCAACGCCGACCGCCAATAACGGTGATGGAACGCTCACGTCCTCGATAGAGATAGAGGCGGTTCTGTTTTCCACGGGGGAGATACCTACGCCCGCGCTGAGCGTCGCTATCCGGAGACCGGACGGCACAATCATAAACCGCCCGGCGCCTCCGATAGATCTGACTGTGAGTTCCGTGCTTCCGGACAACGACGCGGAGCTGAAGGACATCAAGCCTCAGGCGGAACTGCCGATTCCGCTCGATCTATTGTGGGTCGCGCGGGATGGGAACGGGTTAGTTATACTGACTGCGGCGAGCGGGGTGGGTCTGGCGGTATTGGCGATATATTTGTGGCGCAGAAGGTTGATTCCGGCGGCGGCCGTTCCCGGCTCGCCAGCGGAGATCGCTCTCAGTAATTTGGACAGAATCGCGTCCATGGATCCGGTGTCGCCCGAAGATTTCAAAGAATGCTACAAGCTAGTATCCGACTGTCTGCGAACGTATCTGCGCGACCAGTTCGGCGTCCGAGCGCCGGAGCTCACGACGGGCCAGACCCTGCAGAGTCTTGAGTTGTCCGACATTTCGGGGTCCGCCATCGGCAGTCTGTCTGGGATTCTCGGGGAGTGCGATCTGGTAAAGTTCGCCAGATTGTTGCCAGACACCGACGACGCGGGAGAGCTAATCAGCCGCTCCAAGGGGTTTGTACGTGAAACCGGGATAGTTCCCACGGTTGAACGGGGGGCTGTGGCCGCCGGAGCGGAGACGGCATGAACTACGATTTCGCCACACCGTTCCTGCTCTTTCTGCTTCCGGCGGTACTGGCGCTGGCGCTGATGCCCTGGTACACGGGAACAAGGTTTCGCCCCGCGGCGATGAGATTCACCAGCGCGGACGCGGCGCGGTCGCAATCGAGCAGCTGGAAGTTGCGGACGCGTCCGCTTTTGCCGTTGTTGAGGTGGCTCGCGCTGGCGCTGCTGATAGTGGCCGCCGCAAGACCGCAATCGAGCGAGGCGCACGATATAGTAAGGGGAGAGGGGGTGGATATATCGCTCGCCGTGGATATCTCAGGGTCAATGGCGGCGCTGGATTTCGACCCGAGCAATCGGCTTGAGGCGGCGAAGGAAGTGATAACGGAATTCGTGCGTCAGAGGGAATATGACCGGATAGGAGTTGTTGTATTCGCAAGTGAAGCGTTCGTGCATAGCCCTCCCACAGTTGATCACGACACGCTCAACCTGCTCATGGAAGATGTGCAGCTTGCGGCAGAGCTTGGGATTGAGGACGGAACCGCAATCGGGTTGGGACTGGCGGCGGCGTCCAGCATTCTCAACGACTCTCAATCCGAAAGCAAAGTTGTGGTTCTGCTAACGGACGGTGTGAACAACACCGGCGAGATAGATCCGCTGACGGCGGCCGTAGCGGCTGAGACCCTGGGGATAAGAGTGTACACAGTAGGCATGGGCACACCCGAAGTAGGCGGGTTATTGTCCCGCAGAACGCAGAGAGGCGTCCAGAGGTTTGATCTAGATGAAGATACGCTGAGAGAGATCGCGGCCAGAACGGGCGGCAAGTATTTCCTGGCCACCGACACCGAGGGTCTCCGCCAGATATACGAGGAGATTAACAATCTGGAGAAATCTGAGTACGAAGTGTCCGTATATACGAAGCGCGAAGAGCTGGCTCACTGGCTGCTTATACCGGCCGCATTGCTTCTAATCCTAGAGATTCTGGCGCGCGGAACGATTTTCAGACCTATGCCGTGATGACGACAATGACTTTCGCCAACCCACAATACCTGATTCTACTGATAGCGCTGCCCATGGCTATCGGGGTTGTTTACTGGGCGGTCCGCAGCCGCAGCCGCACGCTTGACCGCATCGGCAGCCCACGGTTGGTGAGCAGGCTTACCGCGAGCGTAAATACCCGGGGCCGACTGGTAGGCAGGGGTCTGGCTATAGCGGGTCTCGGTCTGGCGATAGTGGCGCTCGCTAGGCCTCAGTGGGGGGAAAGCGTCCAAACGGTACAGCGCGAAGGCGCGCAAATAATAGTGGCGCTGGATATTTCCAGATCGATGCTGGCCGAGGATGTGAAGCCCAGTCGCCTCGTTCGCGCCAAGCTCGAAATAGACGATATCATGCAGAAACTCCAAGGGGACGAGATTGGTCTTGTTCTGTTCTCGGGAGCGGCGTTCCTGCAGTTCCCCATGACCTTCGACTATTCGAGCGCGAGAAATTTCATTGAGAACGCAAATACGGAGATGATATCAAGACAGGGCACCAACATCTCCGAGGCGATAGAAATAGCCAGTCTCAGCTTCAACGATGAACTAATCAGCCAGAGGGTGATACTGATAGTCACAGACGGTGAAGATCAGAGCGGAGACGCGGTTGAGGCCGCGCAAGCGGCGGCTGACAATGGCATCTTGGTGTATGCGATTGGAGTCGGCGCGACTGACGGCGAGCCGATTCCTCTCCGCGCCGACAGTGGAAGATTGATCCGGTATGTACAGGACGCACAGGGCAACATGGTTTTCTCACGCTTGAATGAGGACGCTCTCATATCAGTGGCGGAAGCCGGAGGCGGCAAGTTCATAAGACTGGAAGGCTCAGCGAACGCCGCGGACCAATTCGTGGAGGAGCTCTCGGAGCTCCAGAGGTCCGCGGTCGGGAGCGAGATCGAAACTACGAAGATAGAGCGGTTCCAAGTATTCGCGCTGGCGGCCATAGCGCTGCTTATCGGGTGCGAGCTAATCCCGGATAGAAGACGGACTGGCAAATCCACAACCGTCGGAGGGACATTATGAATCTGAGAGCCTTGTCCGCGCCGGCTTTAATGATATTCTCTCTTATGGCGGCGGTGTCCTGTGACCGGGAGGGTCCGGTGGCGATACGCGAAGGAAACGAGGCGTTTGAAGTTGGAGAGTACGGACAGGCGCAGGAAGCGTATGACCGCGCCCTGGACGCAATGCAGGAAAGCGCCGTAGCCACTTACAACTCTGGGAACGCGCAATACAGGCAAGAGCAGTATGACGAAGCGCGCAGCAGATACGATAGCAGCGCGGGAACAGCGCTGCGGGATCTGTCGCAGAAAGCGGTTTTCAACTCCGGCAACTCTCTGTTCCAATCCGAAGAGTTTGAGGAGGCGGTAGAGGCTTACAAACAGGCGTTGCGGCTTGATCCAGACGACGGGGACGCCAAGCATAATCTCGAGCTGGCTCTTCTTAGGATACAGCAGGAACAGGAAGAGCGGGAAGAACAGCAACAGCAGCAGCAGGAAGAGCAGGAAGGGGAACAGGAACAGGGGGAGGAATCCGGTCCCGGCGAACAGGGACAACAGCAAGAGCCGCAACAGCAGGATCAGCCGGAGCCGCAGGATCAGGGCGAGCAGGACCAGCAGGAAGGCGAGCCATCCGAAGAGTCCGAGCCGCAGGAGGGTGAGTCGAGCTCGACGGAGTCCACTTCGGAGCCGCAGGAGGTCCCTCCGACCGGCATGACGGAGGAGCAGGCGGAACAACTCCTGGAATCTGTCGGAAACAATACGGATACGCTGAGAAGCAGGATGCTCCGTCAGACTTTGTTCTGGTCGGGACCTCAGCCAGAGAAGGATTGGTAGAGTGAAAATGAGGATTTTGCGAAAAGGAATCGTCATATTCGCTGTCACGCTGACGCTTCTGGCGGCGCTGCAGCCGGCGTACGCTCAGACTCCACACGTCACCGCCGAAGTGGACCGCACCGACCTCACGCTATACGATACTGTCGCCCTGACAATTACGGTAACCGGCGAGAGCAACATTGGGCCGCCCGTTCTTCCGTCGCTCAGCGGACTTCAGATGGTGGGCAGGAGGGTCTCGTCTGAGCAGACGCTACGCAATGGTCAGCTATCCGCCAAGTTTGAGTTTGTCTATATTCTGCAGCCGAGGCGTACCGGAACTATCGAAATAGGGCCGGTGAGCGTCGCAGTGGGAGGAGGTGTTCACGAAACGTCTCCGATAACTTTAGATGTCACTCAGGGAGTTCCGCCGACTCCGGTCGCTATTCCCACGCCATCTTCGCCGGGTATAAGATCGTTTCTACGACCACAGTCCCCGCCCAACCAGGGCGACCCTTCATTTCAATCCTCGACAGACGACGGCGTTTATTTCATCGAAGCGGAAGTTGACAAGGAGAGCCCATACCTCGGAGAGCAGATTACATATACTTCCAGGTTCTATTCATCAAACCCATATACAAGACCCATACACAGCGCTCCCGACTTCGTAGGATTCTGGAACCCAAGTCGCACAGATCGGCGCGAGTACCGAGACGATATTTCGGGGACTGAGTACTCGGTGGTCGAATCCAGCGCGATACTGTTCCCTACGCTCGCCGGGAACATTTCAATCGAGCCGAGTTCGGTAACTATCCCGTCAGGGATTCTCTCGTTGAGGATAAGAGACTACGCCTCGCCTCCGGTCGAATTGCAGGTACGGCCTCTGCCGATGAACGAGCCTTCGACTTTCAGCGGCGCGGTCGGCAAGTACGATATAGAAGCGAGCGTAGACGCCGCCTGGGTCGAGTTGGGCGAATCTTTAACCATGACAGTCACCATAAGCGGCCAGGGAAATTTCGACACGCTCCCTGACCCGATATGGCAGGACGTACCCGGATGGCGCGCGTTCGAGAACGACTCCTTTCACCGCAGCTTCGTAGAAGACGGAATAATTAACGGGGTCAAGACGTTCCAGCGCGTTCTGGTGCCTGACGCGCCGGGACGCTTCGACCTTCCCCCTATTGAATACTCGTATTTCGACCCCGATACGGAACAGTACGCGACCGCGGCAACGGACGCCATATCGGTTCGAGTCAACCAAGACCCAAGCGCGGCGGCTATTCCAGACTCGTCAGTCGAGGATGAGGGCGCGGAGCTCATGCCAGACATCAGACACATAAAGCCCGCGCCTCGCGGAATCGGCGCGCCCACGTCCGCCGCCTCGCGGATAGGTCCGATATTCTGGGCGCTGGGAGGCCTGCCTCTGGCGGCGCTTGTCGCGCTGGGGGCTTGGCGCCTGGCAGGGGCCAGACGGGAAGCCGCATTCCGGGCGAATGCACCTATCAGAGCCAGAGAGGTCGCTTTGAGCAGGCTATATGATATGGATTCATCAGCGTCGGGAGCGGACGCGGCGTCCGCCGTGCTGCACGGATACCTCAGCGTGATTCTCGGACGCTCTTCCTCTACGCTTCTCGCGCCTGAGCTCGACGCTCTTTTGCGGGAACGCGGAGTGAAGCCCGATACCTTGAAGAGGCTTGAAGAGATACTCCGCGACCTTGACGAGGCGCGATTCGCGCCGCATGGACTCGCGCAAGCCGGCGATAAGGGCGAGGCTGTGTCAGAGATAGTTCGCAGAATTGAGCGGGAGATTGACTCATGACGCGGCGCGTACTGACAATCATCACTGTCATCACTGTCTTTGCGGCCTCTCTTGCGTTGTTTGGCGAAGCCTCGGCGGACGAACTATCCGACATGGACGTCTTCATCACGGCAGGGCTTCTGTACGAGGAGGGAAGCTACGAGGAGGCGGCGCGAAGCTATGAGTATCTCGTGGGTCTGGGATACGAAGACGCGACGCTATACTACAACCTGGCAAATTCTTATTACCGGACAGAGGATGTAGGACGGGCCATTGTCAACTACCTGAGGGCTAAAAGGCTCGCGCCGTTCGACGAAGACATTGAGACGAATCTGAACTTTGTCCGCCAACAGGGGGACGGTCCAAACTCGAGACAGGCCACCACTCCGGTCTTAGTCCAGACTGCCGGATTGGTTCCGTGGGTATCGTTCAGTCAGGCCGCGCTTGTCGCGCTTGTCTCATGGCTTGTTGTGGGCCTGCTGGCGGTGATGAGCTTGTGGAGCGAGCGTTTTCGCCGATCTATGGGGATACGTCGAGTGGCCGCGGTCGCCATTATAGTCATTCTTATCTTCGGGGCCGTCGCTATCGGCAAACATATGGATCGCCTGCACTGGGAACAGGTAGCGGTGATAACGGCCGAATCAACGGGTGTGTTCGGCGGACCGAACACGAGCCGGGAAGCCAGGTTCAACCTGGAAGCCGGAAGTGAGATTAGGCTAGTTGAGACACAAGGCGCCTGGTTGAAGATCGGTATATTTGATTCAGAAGTTGAAGGTTGGATAGCATCGTCCGCGGTGGAAAGGGTTCTTGAACCGCGGGGGTGACCCGTGTCGGATACGGACACGCCCATCGAAAAATCCGCAATTCTCGCCCGCCCTACCCTATTTTCAACGGGCATTTCCCAATGTACAATCGGCGCGTGACTTATGGCTAACTCTTCGTTGCTGAGATCCAGACGGACGCGCGTCCCCCCGACTTTGGACGCATTCAGGAATCCGGGATTCCGACTGCTTTGGCCTGCTAACTTTTTCTCGTATATTTCCCGCTGGATGCAGATGACGTTTCTGGCTTGGGTGATTCTGACATCTACCGGGTCCCCGTTCTACGTGGCCCTAGTGGGCTTCTTTGGGATGTTCCCGTTGCTGGCGTTCGGCGCTTTTGGAGGGGTTCTGGCCGACCGGATGAATCGCCAGAAACTGTTGTTGGGAACACAGATACTCAATCTGATAGCGGGCGTGTTTATGACCGCGCTGCTAGTGTCAGGAATGTTCGAGTTCTGGCATTCGTACATCGTGGTGTTCGCGAGCGGGCTAGGGTGGGCGTTGGATATGCCCTCGCGAAGGGCGGTGGTTCACGACCTTATAGGAAGAGTGGGCGTCACAAACGGAATGGCGCTGGATTCGGTGGGGATGCACGCGAGCAGAATGGCAGGTCCAGCGCTTGCGGGAGGACTGATAGCCCTCATCGGAGTAACGGGCGGATATTTTGTCATAATCGTCTTCTACATCATATCAATCGTGTTCATGGCGTTTCTCAAATTGCCGCAACGAGGCGCGTCAGTGGCATCACGAAGCATAGCGCGAAATTTGGCTGAGGGGTTCGGCTATGTCCGGACCAATCGAGTTATATTAGCGACGGTTGTCATTACTGTATTGATGAACCTGCTTCTCTTCCCATATATGCAGATGGCGCCGGTTATAGCCATAGATATTCTAGGGGTCGGGCCGGCGCTGATGGGAATTCTCCAAGGCGCGGACGGTCTGGGGGCGATAATAGGCTCGATCTCCATCGCGTCCGCCGGACGCCTGAGATACCACGGCAGGGTTTATCTGGGCGGGTCTATCATTGGGCTTGTGATGGTTCTGCTGTTCGCGTGGTCTCAATGGTTCCCGGTATCAATGCTGATACTTATCCTGCTCGGTCTGGGAACGGCGGGATTCGGGACTATGCAATCCACGATTGTGGTCATAGCCTCGAGCGAGGAGATGCGCGGGCGGGCGTTGGGCGTGGTCTCGCTGGCCATCGGAGCCGGGCCGATAGGGGCGCTGTTGATAGGGACGCTGGCCGAGACGACATCCGCTCCGATGGCGATCTCCGTATTTGCGGCGCTGGGACTGCTGACCGTCGGGGCGGTAGGGGCGCTTATGCCAGAGATACGCGCTCCGATAACGCGGGAAGATGAAAACCCACAGGCGGACGCTCACCGACCCGCGATTCAGCGCTCCTGATTATTTGGCGTTAGGAAATGAAGCCCTGAACCTGTGCAGGGTCATTTCGGGTTCGATGGGGGCGACGGGGAGGTATTCTTCTTCCTCTATCTTGGCGACTATGAACCAGGGGCCAGCTTCTTCCAGCGCCTGAATCAGGACAGACTCTAGCTCCTCTTCGTCAAGGACAGTGGCGGTGTTTTCTATACCGCAACTCCGGGCTACCTGGGCGAGGTCTGTGCCGAACGCGGTGTGGCTGGGCTGGTATCCTGTCTGCGCCCATTGCTCGTTATCCCAGACTATGACTATCAGGTTGCCGGGGTTTTCGCGTCCGATGGTGGCTATCGTTCCCATGTTCATCAGCAGCGAGCCGTCGCCGTCCAGCGAGATGACTTTCTCATCGCAGGAGAGGGCCATTCCAAGCGCGATGGATGAGCACAGACCCATTGAGCCGTAGGTGTAGAAGTTCCTGTCGCGGTGTCCGGAGCGCCATAGTTCATCGGTGGTCGGGCCAAGATTGGAGACGACCGGGATGTCGCCGATTAGCGTAAGTAGTCGCTTGGTAGCCGAGAATCTATGCAAGTTTCCCTCCGTGGAGCAGTGGCGTCAGACAGAGCGCGAGCGGTTGGCGTGAGGCGTAGCAGAGCTTGAGCGCGCCGGACACCCGCAGTTCGAGTCGGTCGTCTGTGTCAAGAGTATAGCTCTGAATGCCAAGAATATCGAGAATTGGGCGTGTGGCGCGGCCCATCGCGACCTGGGCTATGTTGAATTCCCCCATTTCGCCTCTGAGGTTGATGAACATGGGGAGGGGCACCCGGGCGGGTATGCACAGGCTGGCGAGAGCGTTGACGCAGTTGCCGAACCCGCTGGATTGCATGAAGACGGCGGCGTTTCTTCCGGTGGCGTAGCCGCCAGCGGCGATGCCGATGGCCTCTTCCTCTCGCGTGGCGGAGACGACGTGGAAGTAGTCGTCCTCCTCCATGAGCCTGGTGACCTGATATATGCTTACATCGGGGACGTAAGCTATCAGGGACACTTCGGCGTCTTTCAGGGACTTGACGATTGTTTCAGCCCAGTTCATAGCTAGATTCACTCCTGTGGCAAGATTATATGCCCATTACGTGGTAGCCGGTGTCCACGTGCATAACCTCGCCGGTGATGCCGGAGGACATATCGCTGCAGAGGAAGAGGGCAACGTTCGCAACCTCGTCGTGGGTGATGTTGCGGCCCATTGGCGACCTGTCGGCGTGGGCGCGCTTCATATCGCGGTAGCCGCTGATGACTCTTGAAGACAAGGTGTCAACCGGGCCGGCGCTTATGGCGTTGATCCGAATGTTGTCTCTTCCCAGGTCCCAGGCCAACTGCCTGACTTCGTTTTCCAGAGCGGCCTTGGCGGTTCCCATGACGTTGTAGCCTGGGAAGACGCGATTGGAGGCTTGGAAGGTCATCGTTATAATGCTACCTCCCCTACCCTTCATCATTGGCGCGGCGTGTCTGGCTATTGACACGAGTGAGTACGCGCTAATATCCAGGGCGAGCCTGAAACCCTCTCTTGGGGTATCAATGAAGGGGCCGCCGAGGTCTTCCCTGTTGGCGAAGGCTATGGAGTGAACGATGATGTCAATGTCTTCCATTTCGGAGCCAAGTGACTCGAATGCGCTCCGTACATTGGCGTCGTCGCTGACATCGCACTCGACCAGAATGGGAGGGGCGGACAGTTGCGTCCCCAGCCTGTCCACGCTTCGACGCACTCTGTCGTTTATGTAGGACAGAGCTATGCGGGCGCCCGCTTTGTCGAGCGTCCGCGCGATATGCCAAGCTATGCTGCGCTGGTTGGCGACCCCGAATACGAGAGCGTTTTTGCCATTCAGGTCTATGCTGTACAAGCTGTTCCTCCGAGGGTGGCGAAAGATTCGCGATTCTTAGTTGATGGAAATGTCCGATGCGCCCGCGTCTATGTTTATCTCGACTCTGTTCCGCGACGTGTCGTAGTCCGCTGATTTCCAGTCGTCACCTATCTTGGGGAATCTGGTCGCGTCCACGTCAATGGAGCTGAGGGCTGAATCCAAGCGTATCCAGGCCGCCACTCCGTCCGGAACCACGATGTCTATATCCGCCGCGCCTGCATCTACGTCAACGTTTGTGTGTCCGGCGGCGGGTAGGGTTATATCTACGTCGGCTGCGCCGACGTCTATGTCCACTATCTTTACATTCAGGTCGGCGAGAAGCAAATCCATGTCCGCCGCGCCGCCTTCGATGTCCAGTCTGACAGCAGTGGCGGGCGATATCCTAACGTTCCAGTTTAGGTCCCCCAGACTGCGGAACAGTCCGAAGAGGTCTATGTCAAAGTCCCAACCCTCAAGAGTGACTTCGGCGACGTTTCCGCTCCGACTCTCTCTCACGTCGGCTCCGGAGTCATTGAAGTTGGCCGCAAGCAGTGTATCCTCGTCCGGCGACGCCAGGGAGTCAATGACAAGAGAGCCGGCGCCGAAGTCAATGTCCAGTTCCAGCGTGTCGGCTCCGTTGGCGGGTACGGAATAGGAGGACATTCTAAGATCGTCGTAAGCAGTGTCCTCGCTCGACAAGTAGGCAGCGCCGACGCCCACCGCGAGAATCAGCGCGACCACAAGCGCGGAGACGAGCGGGAATCGAGGGCTGAGTATGATGTTCAGGCCGACAGCTATGAGTATCAGGGGCCAGAAGCGGAAGAGTTGCCACCAAATTCCCCATCCGACCGCGCCGGTCGTGTTCAGAAGCAGCACGATTCCGAGAGTCAGCAGAAGAAGGGCCGCTACGGACAGCCGCCGCCTAGCGGTCATGGTTTGATTCTGATCGGCCATTATGGGCTACCTGCGCCTGCGTATCGAGACGACGAGAAGGGTTACTCCGACTCCTATTACCGATATGGCCGCCAGCATACTCCAGTCAATGGGGCCTAGAATATCGAGGTTATAGAACAGCAGAACAACGCCGGCCGCAATGAGCGCGACGGCTAACCAGTCCCGGGCGCGTTCCTTGCGCTTGCGTTCGGTCGCGTTCCAGTCCGCGCGCGCTTCGTCCCGCTCAGCGCCGTTCTCGACGCTTGCGTCAGGATAGCGTCGGGCGCCGTATTCACCTTTGGGCACGACAAATATCATGACGATGTAGATGAGGATGGATAATCCTCCTGTGATGAACACGGAGGCTATCCAGCCCAATCTGACAAATACCGGATCGATCCCGAAGTACTCGGCCATGCCGCCGGCGATGCCAGATATGAGTTTGTCGTCCGAACTTTTGTAAAGTCTCCGAGTGTGAGCCATGTCAATCCTCCTTGTAGATGCGTCGGCGATCTCTATATTCCAACTCCGAACTATCTATTCTCCGGATTGTCGAGAGGCTAACCTCTTTGAGCGTTCCCGCTCCCCTCCCAGTCTTCACCAAGGAATCCTCGCATCGGAGCATGGACTGTCGTCCGGGCAATCGCATCTGAATTTCAGCGGTTCGATATGTCTCCGTTTATATAGTCCAGGTTGCGCCGGTGTCGGAAGCAGGTGGCTCAATGGTTCGCGCAGGTGGGGGCCGGTACCTGCGTCCGACCTGCATTCGCCAGAGTTTGTATCTAATTCTGAGAATATTTCCTTCCCGTCAGACTTGTCATTGTCGTAGTTTATGATTTCAGGGTTGGGAGCGCGGTTCAGTACGAGTCAATCGCTGTGAAGCCGATGGGTTTATTATAGCCGAAACAGCACAAGTGTACAACGACGGAACGTCTTAGACGCGATTGGATTGCTTAGCCGAGATGGCAATGTCAGATTCGAGTGTGAATCGCGCTAAAGCGGCTGCCAGTATCGTCGTCCTTCGACTCGGACCAGCCTGCCGAATCCGGGGGCCGGGAAGTGGCCGGACACTGCGAGCGAGTGGTTTTTCTCTATGCTGTCGAACAGGTCCGCTCTGTGCCGACGCGACAGTTCCGGGTTCATATCGGCGCGCGGGCTCCAGTCGGAGTGATGCGCCTGCACGGGTATATGCGCGGCGTCGCCGAGTATGACCGCGCTCTCGCCCGCCGAGGATACCAGCGCGCTGGTGTGACCGGGTGTATGGCCTGGTGTCGGAAGGGCGGTGAGATGGTCGCCGATGTTTTGTTCACCTTCCACGAAGTCCAGAACTCCCAGTTCCATCAGGGGAGTCACCTGTTCGGCGATGTAGGCGAACATACTCATTCCTGCGCGGCGAGTGAATATGTCCCAGTCGGCTTTGGGAATGTGGTATGCGGCGTTCGGGAAGAACGGCGTCCGCGCGCCGTCTTTTTCGACCATGTTCCAGCCAACGTGGTCGCGGTGGAGGTGGGTTATGAGAACGATGTTCACCTCGTCGGGGCTGATTCCCTTGCTTGCCATGTCAGTGGCCAGCAGACCCCATTCGGAGTTGTCAAATGGGTGGGAGCCTTCTCCCAGCCCGGTATCAATCAGGGCGACATCGCTCCCCGCCCTTATGACGAATGAGCCCACGTTCATCCGTATAAGGCCGTCTGCCGTCAATTGGTCAGGGTATTCGGACCATTTGTCTGAGTCCACAGAAGGGAAGAAGTCGGAAGGGGCGAAGTGTATGTGGCCGTCGGACACCGAGATAATCTCGGCGTCGCCGACCCTGACTGAATGGTCCGGCATAGCGTGTATCCCTCTAGCGCTCAGTTGTGGTAGGTCGGGAGTACGTCCGCGCTGAGCGCGTCGAGTTGGTCGTTCATCATTTCGGGCGGGCAGGCGGGTCGGGCCACGAACTTGGTTGCGCCGGCTTCTATGTAAGAGTCTATGAGGTCTCGCACTCTGTCAGCGGTCCCAAACGCGGAGAAGCCATCGTAGTCAACGTCTGTTCTGCGACGCAGCATATACGGCTCGGCTATCCGGCGGGCCTCGTCATAGCTGTCGGCTATGCAGAAGCTGAAAAGCGCGCCGTAGTGGTCGTCTTCGATTTCGTTCTCGAACTCGGCTGCCATCGTTTTTATCTGGGATACGCCGTCGGCCACTTCTTCCGGGGTCGCCTGGGATACCAGCCAGCCGTCGCCCAGTCTCGCGGTTCGCCTGATAGCGAATTGGCTGCGTCCCCCAATCCAGACCGGCGGGAGTTCCTTCTGTACGGGCTTGGGGCGAATGGTGACGTTGTTCAGGGTGAAGTAACGCCCGTGGTAGGTTACATCGTCCTGAGACCACAGAAGTTTCATGACCTCGATGGCCTCGTCCGTTCTGCCGCCGCGCTGACGCTTGGGAGCGCCGCAGGCTTCGTATTCGCTTGCCTCGCCTGTGCCGAGTCCGACGGCGGGCAGGGAGCGTCCGCCTGAGAGGAAGTCGAGGGTGGCTACCTCTTTTGCCAGAACGGTCGGGTTTCGGAGCGGCAGGGCAAGCACGTTCGTCCCGAACTTCAGGTTTGTGGTGCGCGCCGCGATGAATGACAGCGTGATCATCGGCTCCATGTTCATGGCCTCTGAGACGATCCTGTCGCTGAGCCATAGGGAGTCAACACCGTATCTCTCGCACAGGTCGGTGTACTCCCAGAGGTGGTCGGGGTCGTGGGACGGGAAAGGCCATCCACCGAATCCTATTCCTATCTTGACCGACATTTGAGTCTCCTATCCCTCACGCTCTACTTGCGGGGCGCGCTTTGTAGCTATCGAATATTCTGTTCTTGGATATTGTTTCGGAAGAAGCGGGCGGGGTCGAAGTCGGAGAGGGGGTCTCCGTTCATCCCGTTCAACAGGCCGGACACGGCCTCGCCGGTCGCAAGGCTCAGCAGTATCCCGTTTCTGTAATGGCCGGACGCGATGATGACGTTTTCGTAGTGGGGCATTCGTCCGATTACCGGCAAGTCGTCTCCTGAGCCGGGTCGCAGCCCGACGACGCTCCAGTTGATTTCGGCGTGGCGGAGCGAGGGCATGAGGGCAGTCGCTATGCCCAGTATGGAGTGTATATCTCCAGCGGTGATTCGGGCGTCGAAACCTACTTCTTCAACAGTCGCGCCGACGATCATAGAGCCGTCGTTGCGCGGAACGAGGATGCCCCATGAGCCGTGAATGACGCGGCTCACGCTTCCATGCGCGGGCCGCACGTTTAGGTTGACGCCTTTTACGGGCTTGACCATTACGTTTCCGGCGGGGCTTGTGTCTCGGTCGCCGTACAGCCACTTGGGCATCGCGCCCGTCCACGCGCCAGCCGCGAGGATGACCGTCCCGGCGCGAATCACGCCTTGCCGCTCGCTCACTCCCACGACACGCCCATCCTCGATTATCAGTCCGGCGACCTCAACTCCCTGTCTGATCTGGGCGCCGTAGCGAGCCGCGCTCAAGGCAAGGGCGTTGGCAAGCCTGCGGTTGTTGACGCGGCAGGATTTGGGGGCGAATATCCCGCCGGGGATGGCTTGATTCAGGTTCGGCTCCATCTCTCGAAGGTCATGGCTGTCAACCCATCTTGTCTCTTCGCCCATTGCCGAAAGCTGATTCGCCAAGCCGCGCAGGGCGATGACGTCGCCTTCGCTCATCGCGAGGGTGAGGTCGCCGCATTCGGCGAATTCGATATCAATTCCCGACTCTTCCCTGATAGCGGGCGACAGTGTGTGGAACAGTTCTAGGCTGCGTTGGGCCAAACGCGCGTACTGAGAGTCGCCGGGGGAGGAACTGAGTATGCCGGACGCGGCGTCTGAGGCTCCACCGCCGATTCGTCCCCTGTCGAGTAGGACGCAGGGTACGCCGCGCTTGGCAAGGAAATAGGCGATAGCGGAGCCTATGACTCCGCCGCCGACTATTACTACATCCGGGCTTTCTGCCATATCTATCATTCTCCAACTAAAACGTCGGCAAGTTGGTTGAAGTCGTCCACGACGATGTCAGGGGCGTAGTGGGTGGTGTCCTCATAGGGAAGCGCGTATCGGTTGACATAGGCTCCCCTGAAGCCGCAGGCGCGCGCTCCCATTATGTCGAATGAGTGCGCCGCGACCATCATAATCTCGTTTGGCGCGGCATCCAGGATTCGCGCCGCCGAACGGTACACGGCCGGATGGGGCTTGAACGCGCCGCCCTCCTCGACCGAGATTATGGCGTCGAAGTCGAACTTTATTCGATTGGACGCGAGATGATGGAGGTAGTCAGGCTCTCCGTTTGAAAGGGCTGCAAGGCGAAACCTGTCGGCCAACCTGCACAGACCTTTGAGCGAGTCGGGGTACGGCCTTAGTTCCCGCCAGACTTCCATGAAGCGCCTGACGCGGTCGGGGTCAAACGCGATTCCGTTCGCCCGCAGGGTATAGACGAGCGCGCGACGACAGGTTTCGAGGTAGCCGCTGTGTCCAAGCATTATCAGCGAGTCTTGGAACTGTTCTATGCGCTGTCTGGCTCGCCATTGCGGGTAGAATCGCGCGCCGCTCATATTCGATCCGAGTTCCTTAAGCAAATCGCCGGTAGGCTCTTCCAGGCTTCCGGTGAGGTCTAAAACTGTCCCGAAGATATCGAAGGTAAGCGTGGTTACTCCGTCAATAGGATTGTTCGGCATACTCTTCTCCGACGCGTCCGCCAACCTCTGAGACGCTAACGCCGCCGTCGGCTCGTCTCATGAGACCGCCAAGGCGGTATATCTGCTGATAGTATGGCAAATTCGCTCACCAATGAAAAGGCGCGCCGTTGGCGTGGCGCGCCTTCACTTGGCGTTGATTGACTATTGTTTGAGGAAGTTTCTACTCAAAAGCGGCCGCGAGGTTGACGCCTTGCTCCATCGCGCCGCTGATAGTGCTCCAAGGGGTAATGGTTACCCAGTGGTCGGGTTCTACCTCCACCAAGGGCGGGCGTGTGGTGGCGTACTCGTGGTCGGGGTCCACTTCCAGGGGGGTTCGGGTCTGGAACACGTCGCCCGGGGGCGGGTCCACCGGCGAAACGACTTCGCCGGGAAGGATTATCTCTTCCCTCTGTATGTCGGGATGGGAAGAGAGCGCGGCTGATAGGAGGGCGTTTGTGTACAGATGGATGGGGTTGCTGAAGATGCTCTCGGTGTCGCCCATTTCTTGAAAGACGCCGAGGTACATGACGGCCATCCGGTCGCACATATAGCGGACGGTGGCGAGATTGTGCGCGACCATCAGGTATGCCAAGCCGTGTTCCTGCTGGAGGTCAACGAGAAGGTTCATGATCTGGGCGCGAATGGAAACGTCCAAAGCGGATACAGGCTCGTCTAGGACGATGACCTGCGGGTTGAGCGCGAGCGCTCTGGCGACACCGATTCTCTGCCGCTGACCGCCGCTGAATTCGTGCGGGAACAGGGACGCTTGGTCGGGTCGGAGACCGACTTCCATGAGGAGGTCTCCGACCCTTTCTCTTATTTCCTGCCTGGTCATTGTGGTATTGACTTCGAGCGGTTCGCCGATAATGCTGCCAACACGCATTCTGGGGTTGAGGGATGCCCAGGGGTCCTGGAAGACTGCCTGAACGGATCTCTTGAGTTCTCTTTTTCCGGCGCGGCTTAGGGTGGAGACGTCCTCGCCTTCGAAGAATATCTGGCCTTCGGTCGGCTCTTCGAGGCCGAGGAGGACTTTCAGGGTAGTGGTCTTGCCGCACCCGGATTCGCCGACTAGGCCCATTGTCTTTCCGCGGTCAATGTCGAAACTGACGTCGTCCACGGCTTTGAGGATGCTCTTTTTTCGGCTGAAGAGCGAGCCGCCGCCTACATCAAACCACTTTCGAAGGTGTCGAACCGATATAATGGAGTCGGCGTCGGGGGCAATGCCCGGGGCCGACTCAACGCCGTATTTGTTCACGACTCCGTTGGGGCCGTTAGTCGAAGCGTTCGCTACCATTTTGGCATCACCAATCCTTACTAATTTTGAATCTCAGGCTAGCTGTATTCCGCGCCGTATGAAACGAGGTGTGCGTATTTGTCGAACTCGGCGACGGAACTGTGAGAGAGCTGTACCCAGTGTTCGGGTTCCACTTCCACAAGCTCGGGCCTTATCTGGAAATCCTTGTCTGTGGTCGGGAGCGGGGATCTTTCGGCGAAGGCGTCGCCCGGAGGGAGGTTGTAGAGCTGGGGGGGCTGACCGTCTATCTGCGAGAGCCGTCCGGTCTTTTCTTCCAGCTTGGGGACAGAGTTGATCAGGGCTTTGGTGTATTCGTGTTTGGGGTCGTTGAAGATAGTGCGTACATCGGCAAGCTCGACAATTCGGCCCGCGTACATTACCGCGACCCTGTCGCACATCTTGGCGACTATTCCGAAGTCGTGGGTGATGAACATTATGGCGACGCCGGTATCTGTCTGAAGATCGCTGAGCAGTCTGAGATATTGCGCTTGGATCGTGACGTCGAGCGAGGTGGTAGGCTCGTCGGCTATGAGGACCGCGGGGTCGCATGATATTCCAATGGCTCCGACGACGCGCTGTCGCATACCGCCGGAAAGCTGGTGGGGATAGTCTCGCATTCTGACTTCGGGGGCGGGAATTCGCACCTTGCGGAGCATATCTACAACCGTATCCTTGAGGACCTCGCCGCCGAACCCTTTGTGTATTTTCAGCGCTTCGCCGACCTGGTCTTCGATGTCGAAAACAGGGTTAAGGGCGGTCATGGGGTCCTGGAGCACCATTCCTATGCGGCTGCCGCGGACTTTTTCCATGTCTCCTTCGCTGAGTTCGAGGATGTCTTCACCTTCCAGAAGCACCTTTCCACCGACGATGTGTCCGGGCGGAGACGGGATCAGGCGCATTATGGAAAGGGAGGTGACGGACTTTCCGGAGCCTGATTCGCCGACGATTCCGAGCGTTTCGCCGCGTCTGAGCTGGAAGCTAACGCCGTCAACGGCTTTCACCACTCCCCAGCGAGTAACGAAGTATGTACGCAGATCTTGAACGTCGAGGACGACGTCGTTGTCGCGGCCATTGGATGCGGTCATCCTGCACTACTCCTTATGATATATGAGGTTGAATTCGGCGCGCTAACTCCCTATTTGGGAGCGCGTGATTGGAAGCGTTTCTTCCGGTGCCTACCCTTCCCTGAGCGGGAGTCTCAGCTTGCCCAATATAGACAATGCGAAAGCAAAATGCAACCCCGCCAAAGCAGGATCGGGTGATTGGGCGGCCTACTGCGCGGCATTGGCTCCGGCTCCGCCCGCCCACGCGCCCAAGGCCATGTATCCACCGTCTATCACTACGTGTGTTCCTGTGATGAATGAGGCTTTTTCGCTGGCGAGGAACAGAACGAGATTGGCGATGTCGCGTCCCTTCCCTATCCGGCCTATGGGGTGGGCGGCGCCGTATCTGTCCAGCGCCTCCTCGATGTCGCCACCTTCTGAGGCGGCGACTGTTCTGACCATGTTGGTGTCAATGGTTCCGGGGCATATGGCGAGCGCTCGGATGTTCTCGGAGGCGTAATCGAGGGCCATCTGCCGAGTGAAAGACAGGACGCCTCCCTTGCTGGCGGCATAGGCGGGGACGAGGCGCTGGGATTGGAGGCCCTGTACGCTGGCGTTGTTTATGATGACTCCGCCGCCGCGTCGGCGAATATGGGGGATGGCGTACTTGGACGTCAGGAAGCAGCTTTTTAGGTTGACGTCGAGAATCCTATCCCACATAGCTTCGGGAGTGTCCTCAATGTTCCTGTAAGAGTCAACGGGTTGTATGCCGGCGTTGTTGAATAGAATATCCACGCCGCCGAATTCGGAGACGGCGTTTTGGACCACTTTTTGGGCGTGCGCGGAGAGGGCGACGTCGGACTCGATGAACAGGGCTGCGCCGCCTTCGGCGCGAATGTCGGACTGGCGCGCGAGTCCGGCCGGGCGGTTGAGGTCTGCGATGACGACGCTTGCGCCCTGACGCGCGAACTCGGAGGCCGTATCGCCGCCCATACCTAGCGCGCCGCCGGTAACGATTGCCACCTTGCCGTCGAATTCGCCCATTCGGGTCTCCTTTCCGCAGAGAGAGGTTTACCTCGCTTCGGCGGTTGCGTAACTTTGATTGGGATTCTCGCTTGGTTAGACGCTCTCCTCTGCCCGCCATAAGATACGGGCGCAGGGGGCGAACGGCTTGTTCATCTAGCTTTATTTATACAGCCGGGCGCAAGAACAGATAGGGCGGACAGGTGGCGACAGGCAATTAGAACGGCTGCTTCTGACCTGCATCGGGCTGTAATGGCAGGGTAAAATTTTCCCGGGCCTCTGAGTTTTCGTATAATAACCTCCGCTTTATGTTAGGCGGCAGTGAATCTGTCTGCAGTCGCTAGATACGATGTTCTTATCATAGCACAGAGGGAAGGCTTTGCGAAATAGTGAGTTGGGAATGAGGAGTTGATGAGCATTGTGTTGGAGAGCGGCGAGCGGTTGCCGATTTGAGTGGAATGACGAGAGTGTCTGCGATAGGGTCGGACGACTGATTGTTGGGATAGTCAGCGCGGATAGAAAAAGCCTTGTGAAAATAGACCTGCGGACGGAAGCGCGCTTGACTGAAAGCGTTCGGCGCGACTAGAATTGTTGCGCTTTATATAGGCGTTTGTCACGGCCCGCTAGCTCAATTTGGCAGAGCAACTGACTCTTAATCAGTAGGTTCTCGGTTCGAGTCCGAGGCGGGTCACTTCTATCGCAGTCTATCGGCGTCGCGGATGAACGCGGCTATGCGTTCGCCTATCATCATGGTGGTGACGTTGGTGTTGGCGCGGACGCAGTCCGGCATAATGGAGGCGTCGGCCACTCTGAGGCCCTCAATGCCGTGGACTCTGCCGAACTGGTCAACGACGCTTGTGGGGTCGGACGCGGGTCCCATCCTGCAGGCGCTTGTGAGGTGGTTGCCTGTCACTACTTCGCGGGTCAGCCACTCGTCAAGGGCGTCGGCGGATTTGAGGGCGGATGGGGACGGCTCGATCAGTTCCTCGATTATGTTGTCGAAGTCGGGGTGTTTTGAAAGTTCTATCGCCTTATGGACGCCCTCGCGCGCTCGCTGCCTGTCAAAGGGGTCGTCGAGGAGGCGCAGGTTGATGTCGGGCTCGTCGTTCGGGTCGGCGGATTTGAGTTTTATCTCGCCCTTGCTCATCGCCAAGTACACGGCGGCTACGAATCGGATGCCGAGCGGCTCCATGCGGTCGCCGCCTCTGTCCACCCGCTTGCTGGCGAAGTTCATGGGCCACAGAAGCATATCGTCTCTCAGGTGAGAGCCGGCGGCGGTGTAGCGCAGTCCTATCTGAAGTCTGGGGGCGAGGCCGTCTAAGGGGAAGCCTTCCTTTGTTCTGAAAGTTATGAATATCAGCGGGTGGTCGCTGAGGTTCTTGCCGACACCCGGCAGGTCGTGGACTACGGGTATTCCAAATTCGGAGAGATGTTCGGCGGGGCCGACACCTGACAGCATGAGTATCTGGGGGTTGGCGACTGTGCCGCAGCTAAGCGTTATTTGGTTCGCTTCGACGACGAATTTCTCGCCGCCCGTCTCCACTTCGACGCCTTTGGCGCGTCTGCCGTCGAACAGTATCTTGCGGATATGGCAGTTGGGACGGATGGTGAGGTTGAGGCGGTGACGCGCCGTGGGGAGGTATCCGAGCGCAGCGCTGACGCGAATGCCGTTGGGGTTGTTGAACGCCATAGGGGCGACGCCGGAGGCGTCCGGGTTGTTTATGTCATACGCGCTGGGCATTCCGGCTTCTATGCAGGCGTTGTAGAAGGCCGTCTGGGGAGGCAGCCAGTCTTCGGGCTTGAATCTGTGGACTACGATTGGGCCGTCGGAGCCGTGGAAGTCGTCGTGAATGTCGGTGTCGGTCTCTATGGCGCGGTAGAAGGGCATTACCTTCTCGAAGGTCCACTCGTCGTTTCCCCACGACGCCCAGCGCCCGAAGTCCTCGGGCAACGCGCGCATGAAGACCTGTCCGTTGATGGCGCCGGTGCCGCCGGTGACCTTCCCTCTGGCCACGAGCATGGGGCCGGAGTGGTCGTTCGCCCTTCCGGTGAATTGCCAGTTGTGTTCGTCGCTGACTGTTACGTCGGTGGCGGTGGCGTAGCCGTATTTCAGTTCGTCGGGAAGCGTGTTGAAGTCGGGGTAGTCGGGGCCGGCCTCGAGAAGCAGCACGGAGCGTTGTGGGTCTTCCGAGAGCCGAGTGGCCACGACGACGCCCGCCGACCCCGCTCCGAGAACGATAACGTCGTACTTCATGGGCATTCCTCCCCGACGATGCTGCGCGTCTGAGAGGATGATACTCTAAACGGACGCAGATGCCAATCGTTTGGGACGGCTTGTAATCAGTTCCTATCGGCTATATATTCAATGGGCGGACAGCAATTGAGGAACATAGAATGGAATATGGATTCGCTCTTCCTAAATCAACCGACGGCGACGCGCTCATCAGGTTCGCGCAGGCTGTCGAAAATCTGGGTTTCGAGTCGGTCTGGATGGGCGACCATATAGTCCTGCCGACAGAGGAGACCGACCAGTATCCCTACACGCCTGACGGTCGTTTTGTCGCGCGTCCGGATGACCCTCAGATGGAGACACTGATAACGCTCAGCTACATCGCGTCGTCCACAAGCAGAATCGCGATCGGCAGCACGGTCGTTATCGTTCCCTACCGCAATCCGATTCTTCAGGCGAAGATGTTCGCCACGCTTGACGTTTTGACCAAAGGACGCGCAGTGTGCGGCGTCGGGGTAGGATGGCTTGAGAAGGAGTTCGACGTTCTGGGCGCGTCGTATAAGGAGCGCGGCCCAGTCACCGACGAATATCTTGAGATATTCAGGGAGCTTTGGAAAGAGGACGAGCCGGAGTATCATGGCGAGCATTACGATTTCGACGGCATTTACTTCGCTCCGAAGCCTGCGCGCGACGGGCATATCCCGATATGGGTGGGCGGGCATACGAGGCGCGCGATTCGCAGAACGGTGAAGTACGGCGACGCTTGGCATCCGACAAGGCAATCGCCTGAGTTCGTGGCCTCTCGCCTGCCCTACCTGCGGGAGTTCAGCAGCGATATGGGCCGCGACCCGGACGAAATCACTATCTCGCTCAAGCGCACTCTGCACTTCACGGACATCGGAGTCGGAGAGGGCGCGTCCAACCGCTCCAACAGCGCGCTGATAGCGTCCACCGGCGAGGTTATCGAGGATGTCAAGGCTTGCGCGGAGATGGGGATAGAGCAGCTGACTTTCGACTTCCGCACGCCGGATGTGGAGGACTGCATCCGGACGATGGAGCATTTCGCCAGCGCGGTGACGGAGAGTGTGTGACGGCGTTTCAGTTTTACTGAGGAGCTCGGGAGCTGTCTCTAGACGAACGCGAGAGGCAGGGTCTGCCCAGCGCTCCGATACGGGGGCGAAGAGGGCTACGTTCTATGCTATCCACTCGCCGCTTCCAGTCCGGACCCGACAATTTTGGAACTTGTCTTCTATGTATGCGTTTATAACTTAACGGAGTTCTGACATGAAGATAACCGGCATCAAAGCGTTTGTAACGAAGCCGCCCGGGGCGTTTTCGAACTATGTGTTCGTGAAAGTTTCGACGGACGAGGGAATAGTGGGCTGGGGGGAGTCGAGCATCGGCGCGACTTCGGTCGCCGCCGTGGTGGAGGAGTTCGGGGCGGCGATAGTGGGGAGAGATCCGTTCCGAATAGAAGAGCACTGGCAGGATATGTACCATCTCTACCACAATGTGCGCGGAGGGCCGCTCCAGATGGCTGCGATTTCGGGGATCGAGATCGCGCTGTGGGACATCAAGGGCAAGGCGCTGAATGTGCCGGTTTATGAATTGCTGGGCGGGGCGATGCGAGAGAAGCTATGGACGTACGGCCGCTTTGACGGCGTGGACCCTGAGGCCGCGGTCGCCAACGCGATGTCCTTCGTCGAGGATGGCTACACCGCTCTGAAAGGCGACCCGTTCGGACACCAGGGGATATTCACATCTCCCGAGTCGGAGCGCGACGCGATAGCGAAGGTGGAGGCGGTGCGCGAGGCGGTTGGGGATGACGTCGAATTGCTCGTGGAGGTACACGGAAGACTGACGCCGGCCGAGGCCATCAGAATAGGCGAGAGGCTTGAGCCTTACCGACCCTTCTTCTACGAGGAGCCGGTGCCGCCCCAGAACGTTGACGCGATGGTCCGGGTGGCGCAGGCGATAAATATTCCCATCGCCACCGGTGAGCGTATCTATACGAAGTGGGGGTTCAAAGATCTGCTCGAGAAGCAGGCTGTGGCGGTGGTTCAGCCGGATGTGTGTCACGCGGGCGGCATCAGCGAGTTGAAGAAGATAGCGGCCATGGCCGAGACGTACTATGTGGGGTTCGCGCCGCATAATCCATACGGTCCGATAAACACGATGGCCGCTATTCACGTTGACGCCTGCACGCCGAACTTCCTGATACAGGAGGGCGGACACGCCGAGTGGTACGACTCGATTATGACCGCGCCGTTCCAGCGGCAGACCAACGGCTACTTCGATCTGCCGACCGCGCCCGGACTGGGCATTGAGATGGATGAGGATGCGCTGGTCAAGCATCCGGCCGGGGTGTCGGAACTGCGCGGCGGGTACAGGAGCCGGTTCACGATGCCCTCTCGTCAGCAGAACCACTGGATATAAGCTGCCTGTTTCACGGGCGGTTAAGGAGTTGTACATGAAGATCGCGGGATACGAGACGCGGATTGTGGAGTTGCCCAGAGACTCGGGGCCGATGGGGGCGTCCGCGCTTTTCGTTACCCTGAAGCTGCGTACCGATGACGGCGTGGAGGGGATCGGGTATGCCGGATTCACGTCGGCGATTATGATGAAAGCGCTTAAAGAGACGCTGAGCGCTCTGGCGGAACAGGCGATTGGCTCAGACCCCATGATGATAGAGGCGATTGGCGGGAGGCTGCTCGCTCTGGGCGGGGGAGGTTCGCCCTCCGGCCTCGTGACCCGCGCGGTGTCGGCGATAGACGTGGCGCTGTGGGATATACGCGGCAAGACGCTGGGACAGCCGGTTTACAGGCTGCTGGGCGGGTTCGCGGACCGCGTCCCGACTTATGCCAGCGGACACCTGTGGCGCACATACGACCTGGATATGCTGGCCAAGACCGGGCCCGAGATTGTCGAGAGCGGGTTCAAGGCGATGAAGTTCAGACTGGGCGGCGAGGACAGCGACGCCAAAGAGATAGAGCGGATGCGCGTGACGCGGGCGGCGATTGGCGATGACATCTCGCTCATGGTGGACATCAACCAAGGGTGGGACATCAACACCACGCTCAGAATCGGGCGGCGTATGGCGGACTACAACCTCTATTGGCTCGAAGACCCGGTTCACTACCAGGACTACGCGGGATACGCGCGGATAGCGGACGCGCTCGACACGCCCATAGCGACGGGCGAGTATCACTACGGGATGGTTCCGTTCCGCCATATGCTGGAGAACCGCTCGCTGGACATAGTGATGGTTGATCTGCTCAGGGTAGGCGGTCTGACCGGCTTCATGAAGGTGGCGCACATGGCGGAGATATACAATCTGCCGGTGGTGAGCCACCTGGCGACTGAGGTCCTGGCGCACGCGGTGGCCGCCGCTCCCAACGGGCTGTTTGTGGAACATATGCCTTGGACGTTCGATCTGTTCACCGAGGAGCCGACCGTGGAGGACGGGATGATAGTCCTGCCGCAGTCTCCCGGGCTGGGCGTGGAGTTTGATGAGGAGAAGCTGAGCAAGTACGCGGTGAGCTAGTCCCGGCCTCGGAATATGCTGTCCATGCGCTCGTAGTCGGAGTAGTGGATGAGTTCGTATAGGTCGGAGCGCGTCTGCATTTGAGGGAGCAGATCCCTCTGAGAGCCAAGGGCGAGCGTCTGGGCCAGAGCTTCTTCGATAGCCTTGGCCGCCACTCGCAGCGCGGTCACGGGGAATATGACCAGCTTGCAGCCGAGTTCGTCGAACCGCTGAACCGTGAGGTACGGCGTCTTGCCGAACTCGGTCATGTTGGCTAGAAGCGGCGCGTCAACAAGCCGGGAATACTCGGCGAATTCGGTCTCGGACTCCAGCGCTTCCGGGAAGATGATGTCCGCGCCCGCTTCCGAATAGAGTTTGCCGCGCCGGACGGCCTCGGCCATGCCGTACACGGCCTTGGAGTCGGTGCGCGCGATGATGAGGGAGGAGTCTCTGGCTTCGGAGGCGGCCCTTATCTTGGCGAGGAACTCTTCGGCGGGGACTATCTGCTTGCCGTCCAAGTGTCCGCAGCGCTTCGGCATCACCTGGTCTTCTATCTGAATGGCCGCGGCGCCGGCCGCTTCGAGATCAGTCACGGTTCTGTAAACGTTGAGCGGCTCGCCGAACCCGGTGTCGGCGTCCACTATGAGGGGCAGTCTTGTGGCTCTCGTCACCCAGCGGACGGCGGTGGTGAGTTCGTCGAGCGTGAACAGGCCGATGTCGGGTATTCCGAGGCTTGCGGAGAAGGCGGCGCCGGAAAAGTACAGCGCTCTGAATCCGACACGTTCGGCTATCAGCGCGGACAGAGGGTTGAACACGCCGGCCACAGCGGTCGCGCCGTCCTCGGATATGAGCCCTAAAAGGTCGTCGCCGCTGTTCGTTCCCGAAACCATACATACCGCCAGATTCGCTTCTGTCTCGCGCCGCTAAGTATAGCCCGGATATGGCGCTTCCCGCGAGTCACCGAACCCGCGCCACGAGAGCGCTTGCATCCGGCTTGAGGGCGCAAGCCGCGTCAACCGCGCTCGACGTCCACTCAGGTATCGCGGCCGACAAGCCTAGTTCGGATCAGCGGGGCGAAACGGACTCTCGACTGACCTGAAATCGAATGATCCGATATTCCAGCATTGCGGGCCGGGAACGTTATCGTCTGCGAGAAGTCCGTGGTCGAAGGATACTATCGCGTCTGCCCTCGCCTTCAAGTTGGCGAGGAGTTCGCGCGGCTCTATCTTCCCATGAAGTCGGTTCGGCCCTCGCGGGGCGTCCACTCCTCGCCCGCGCCGTCTTGGGGACGGAAGCCTATGAGCCGCTCGCCATCCTCGATGTCCCATATACGCAGGTCATTATTGGACATTCCGTGGACTATGGCGAATCCGACGGATCTGGGCGCTTCGACGGCCTTTTGGATAAGCTGGGCGGCGTCTCGGTGGCTGAGCCAGAGGGATAGCGCGGCGGGGTGGAAAGTCGGGTCGTCCGGGGTCATGACCCAACCGATCCGCAGGCAGATGACGGACAGCCCGTATTCGTCGTGGTAGAAACTGCCCATTACCTCGCCGAATGCCTTGCTGACGCCGTAGAAGCTATCGGGGCGCATATCGCGGTGGTCGAGCATTCTGAACGGACGCCTCACTTGGGACAGCCTGCCTTCGTATATGGCTCTGTAAGGTTCGTCTTTCAGCGGGTAGTAGCCTATGACGTGGTTGGAGCTCGCCAGAATGACCCGTCTCGCGCCCGACTGCCGCGCCGCCTCGTACACGTTCCGGGTTCCGATGATGTTGTTGTGGAGTGTGGACTCCCAGGAAGCGTTCGGGCTGGGGTCGGCGCCGAGATGCGCGACGGTCTCCACGCCCTCGAAGGCGGGGCGGATGGCGTCGAAGTCGGCTAGGTCTGCGACGCGCGAATCCGGCCAGCCGCATTCTATCTTGTCCAGTCCGATGAGGTCGTATCCGTAACCGAGTTTGTCGCGGATGACGCCGCCTATCTGTCCGGCCGCGCCGGTGACGAGTACACGGGGCTTGCTGTTCAATTGTTCTCTCCCGATTTCGTTCAATTCTTCCCGCCGGCTGGTATAGAATGTGTCAGGCGCCGCCTCTGAACGCCAGAATTAGGGTGATGGCGACCAGCGGTACGATGACCATCCAGAGCAGTCTTCTTGGGCTGAATTTGAACATTGCGTTTATCGTCTCCGCTATTAGGGTATAGTGAGATGTTAACACAACCAGAGCGAAGCAAAGGCACGGTCACAATTGGGATACAAGCTCATCGCGCTGGACGTTGACGGGACAATTCGCAGTCACGATAGTCCAACGTCTGAACGCACCAGACGCGCTATCCAAAGTGTGAAGGACGCGGGCGCGCTCGTCACGATCGCCACCGGAAGATCGTATAAGAGCGGAGCGAACGCGGCTTCGGACCTCGACCTGACGGCTCCGATAGCCACATTCCAGGGCGCGCATGTCGCCGACCCCAAGACAGGAGAGGAGTTGTGGCACGTCCCGCTGACTCCGGAAATGACTTCCTCCGCGCTCGAGGCTCTGTCGGGTTGGGTTGAAGTGGAGGTGGTGGGATACCTGGGCGACGAGATATTCGTCACTCGGATGACCGAATGGGCGCGCGCGTACGGAGAGCGAACCGGCGTGGGCGTTCGCGTTGTTGACCAATGGGAGTTCATATCGAATCCGATGACGCGGATAGTGGTTCGGGGCGATGAGGGTGTGATAGAGCGACTGGAACCTGCACTGATAGATTGCTTCAACGGCGGGATGTATGTCACAAGGTCGCTTCCCTACTTTTGCGAGATACTTCATCCCAGCGGCGGGAAAGATAAGGCTCTGGAGTGGCTGTGCGGACATCTTGGGATTGGGCGCGACCAGACAATCGCTTTCGGCAACGGCTATAACGATGTTCATATGCTCGAGTGGGCGCGATTGGCGGTGGTGGTCGGAGACGCCGTGCAACAGGCGCTGGATGTGGCGGACCTTGTCGCTCCTCCGATGAAGGAGGACGGCGTCGCGCAGGTTCTCGACGACCTGCTGGAAAGGGGGCTCATAGGATGAATTCTTCAGGGAAGCCGGTGATAGTCGTTCTGGGCGGTATCAATATGGATCTGGTGGGCGCGACCGAACGGATGCCCGCGCCCGGCGAGACTGTGTTCGGCCAATCTTTTCACACGGCGCCCGGCGGCAAGGGGGCGAATCAGGCAGTGTCCGCCGCGAGGCTTGGCGCGGAGGTGAGGATGGTGGGGCGCGTGGGACAGGATGAGTTCGGAGCCGCGCTGCTGGACGGAATGTGCGGAGAGGGGATTGACGTGTCCGGTGTGGCGATTGATCCTGACAACGCTTCGGGAATAGCGATGATTCTTCTGGATGGGCGAAAAGACAACTACATAGTCGCTATATACGGGGCGAACTTGGCGAGCGACAGGGAGCAGGTCGGAGCGGTGGATTCGGCTCTGACCGACGCCGATGTTCTGTTGCTTCAACTGGAAACGCGGCCGGAGGTGTCTGTCGAGGCTGCGAGGTTAGCCAAGCATAGGGGGGTTCGGGTCGTGTGGGACCCGGCGCCGGCGCTGAAGATGGGTCGCGACGCCTACCTGCTTTGCGACGCGCTCACACCCAACCAAGTCGAGGCGGAGCATCTCACCGGCATACCGGTAACGGACCGCGACTCCGCTAGACGCGCATCGAGGAAACTCGTAGGCGAGGGCGTTTCGGCGTGTGTGATAACGCTGGCGGGGGACGGCGCGTATTATGCGACCGAGGACGACGAGGGGTTCGTTCCTCCGTTTGATGTGGAGGTTGTTGACACGGTTGCGGCGGGCGACGCTTTTAGCGCGGGACTCGGAGTGGCGCTGGCCGAGGGACGCTCACTGCGTTCGGCGGTCAGGTACGCTTCGGGCGCCGGCGCGCTGGCTGTCACAAAGAGAGGCGCGCAGGAGGCGATGCCGCATCGCGGCGAGGTTGACGCGCTGACTGCTGACCCGTCTCAGCCTAAACTTACGCTGAGGGAATAATGAGCGTTCCCGCGTCGTCGGAAAGTCGCGCGTCCGGAGAAGTCAGCGGCGACCTGAGCAAGCGGACGGCGTTCTGTGGGTTGGCGGTTGTTCTGCTGGCCGCCTTGGCGCTTCGGTTGTATGGGCTTAACTGGGATGACGGGTTCTTCTGGACGCCGCATCCCGACGAGCGGGCGATTTTGTTCAAGGTTTCTGAACTGTCGTTTCCCGCGTTTGGCGAGTTGTCTCTGTTGCTGGACGCCGAAGAGAGCCCGTGGAATCCGCGCTGGTTCCCGTACGGCAGCTTTCCGATATATGTCCTCAAGGTTACAAGCATTGTCAGCGGGTACGCGCCGGGGCTGGACCCGAACGATCTGAGGGTTGCGGGACGGGCGGTGTCGGCGCTCGCCGATGTTGCGACGGTCGCGATGGTGTATGCGCTGGGCGCGATGGTGTGGTCCCGAAGGGTCGGGATTCTCGCCTCCGCCCTGGTCGCGATGGCCGTTATTCACGTACAGCTCAGTCACTTCTTCGCTGTGGATACGCTCATGGCGCTGCTCTGCTTTGGGACAGTCCTGTTCTTGGTCAGGGTAGCGCGGACTGGGAAATTAAGCGACTCCGTATTGGCGGGGGTATTGCTCGGCCTGGGGCTTGCGACCAAGATCAGCCTAGCTCCGATACTGGCGGCGTACTTCGTGGCGCACTTCATGTACGCTTTCGGACTCTCGGGGGCCGACAACTCGCCAAGCGCGGCATCCACCGACCGGATAGCCGAGTCAGCCAGCAACGCGGTACTGGGCAGCCTGGCCATCATCGGCGCTTTCTTGATCGCCCAGCCCTACGCCCTGCTGGACTGGGGGCGATTCTATGCGGATGTCATAGAACAGTCGGAAATGGCGCGCCGCATAAGGGACTATCCTTACACGCGGCAGTACGTAGATACCACGCCCTATATCTATCACATCCGCCAGCTGGCGGTGTGGGGTCTGGGCTTGCCGCTGGGCATCGTGGCATGGGCAGGGACGCTGTACGCGGCGGTTCGGGGTCTGAGACTGTGGTGGGCGGTGGGCTACCTGCTTATCGGGCTGTGCGCGCCCGCCGGCATTCTTATCGCGTTCAACAGCTTCGCGGGAATAGTGATAGCGTCGGCTATCGCAGTAGGCGCGCTTGTGGTCACTATTCCGATACGCAGACCGGATACGCGGATAACCGCGCTGCTGCTGTCTTGGGTCGCGCCGTATTTCCTGATCACCGGCGCGTTCGATGTCAAGTTCATGCGATATATGATACCGATAACCCCGTTTCTGCTGCTGTTCGGCGCGCGGATGTTGGTGGATATATGGGACGGGACCCGGGGTCTGCTCGGTCGCAAGAGGTCTATGGTTCGGGGCGCTATTGGCTCGATTGGCGCGCTCGCGTTTGCGGCGACAATATTTTACGCGGTTTCGTATCTCGGCATATATAACGCGACTCACCCCGCCACGCGCGCCGGGGAATGGATCCTCGAGAACGTTCCGCGCGACTCTCTGATACTTAGAGAGCATTGGGACGAGAACGTCCCCGGCCTGCGTGGCTACGACTTCGAGGAACTCCAGATTTACAACCCGGACACCCACGCTAAACTCGCGGTCATGAGCGATTCGCTCGCGGCGGCGGACTACATCCTGATTTACAGCAATCGGCTGTATGGGACGGTCCCGCGCCTGCCTGACCGCTATCCGGTGAGCCGCGAGTACTACAAGCTGCTGTTCGCCGGCGAACTCGGATACCGCTTGGAGTCTCACTTCGACACGTATCCGAACCTGTTTGGGGTGGGATTCGTGGACGACACCTTCGGTCGCCCTGACCTCCCTGCGCCATCGGGCTTAGCGGAATCCGACGCATACCATATCTCGCTCAACTTGGGCTTCGCGGACGAGAGCTTCTCGGTGTACGACCATCCGAAAGCGTTGATCTTCGGCAACAAGGATCGGCTCGACTCGAACACTATCTACAACCGGATTCTCGAATCTTCCGGGGGGTTCCCGGCCGAAACGGTTAGAGCGGCGGCGCCACTCGAAACAGGCGACTCGCGCCAACTCATGCTTACACCGGAGCAGTCTCAGGCCAGACAGGCGGGCGGCGCTTGGGCAGACATCATCAACCCTGATAGACGAGCCGACTGGGTGTCAGTCGCGATATGGCTGGCTGCGGTTCAGGGCATAGCGCTCGCCTCGTTCCCACTCGCGTTTCTTGTGTTCCGACCGCTCTCAGACAAGGGCTGGCTCTTCTCGAAAGGGTTGGGACTGCTTATCGTGGGCCTCATAGCGTGGCTATTGGCGAGTCTGGAGTTGGCGGCGTTCACGCGGACGGCGGTCCTTATAGCGGTCGTCGCGCTGTTCGCGGTGAACATCGCGCTTTTGTTCTTGAAGCTGGAAGAGATGCGGGACTTTTTCAAGGAGCGGTGGAAGACTGTTCTTATCGCCGAACTGGTATTCCTCGCGGCCTTCGCCGCCTTCGTAGTAGTCCGAATGGCCAATCCGGATCTGTGGCATCCGTTCAGGGGCGGCGAGAAACCCATGGACATGGCTTACCTGAACGCGGTTCTCAAATCCAGCTATATGCCTCCGTACGACCCATGGTTCGCGGGCGGATACATCAACTACTACTATTGGGGACAATTTCTTGTGGCGGCGCTGATACACCTCACAGGAATAACGTCCGAAATCGCTCTGAACCTGGCCATTCCAACGTTCTTCGCTATGACCGCGGCCTTCTCGTACTCAGTGGTTTACAATCTGGCGAGCGCGGCGAGCGCCGGGGCGCTGGCGAGGGGCAGAGTTCCGCCCATGTTGGCTGGTCTGATGGGCGCGCTATTCGTCGTCGTTCTCGGCAATCTGGACGGCGTGGTTCAGCTTGGACAGGGCGCGTGGCGAGCCGCGGTCGAGGGGCTGCCGATGGGCGAGTTCGATTTCTGGCGTTCGAGCCGCATGATGCCCCCCGACCCGCCCGGTCACGAGATTACCGAGTTTCCGTTCTTCACTTTTCTCTTCGCGGACCCGCACGCGCACCTGTGGGCGCTGCCATTTACAGCGCTGTGCATAGGAATATCCGCGGCCATCGTATTAGGAATGGCGGCGCGTTCCAGACCCGCGTCTTTCTGGAACGGCGAGGTAATGCTGCGAATAGCCGCGCTGGGCGTAGCGGTTGGCGCGCTGAGGCTTCTGAACACATGGGACTATCCGACCTATCTGGCGCTGGGCGCGGCGGCCGTCGCTCTGGGCGAATACCTAGCGCAAGGCGGCCTGTCTCTGGCGATGATGCTGCGGGCCGGGGTGAAGAGCGCGCTGGCGTTCGCTGTCGGCTACCTGGTTTTTCTTCCCTATCATATGAATTACGAAACATTCTTCAGCAGCGTAGAGAGGACGACCAACACGACGCCCCTTTGGCAGTTCCTGATGATAAGCGGATTGTTCGTGTTCGCGATAGGGTCGTTCTATCTGTGGGCGCTGCGCGATGTCTTCGTCTCCGCTCTGGCGAACGCAAGACCCAGATTCAATTCGCTTGTCGGCGCTCTCGCCGGGCATGAGGCCGGAGCGTCCTTCACGTCCCGGACGCAAGTCGGACCTTGGAGGCTGCTCGCGGCGCTCGGAGCGGCTCTAGCGGCCGGCTACCTGCTGACCGCTCTGCTGTCCGGTTATAGCGAGGGAGGCTCTATCATGTTCCTGACCGCCGTTCTCGCGCTGATAGCGGCGGTCGCTTTGCGGGGTCTAAAGCGACCCGACCGCGAGACGCCGGTTACACTGTTTGTTTCGCTTATGGCAATCGCGGCGTTCGCGCTGGCGATAGGGCTGGACATCTTCAGGGTGGAGGGCGACATTGAGCGGATGAACAGCGTATTCAAGTTCTACCTCCAAGTCTGGACGCTGCTCGCGCTCGCGGCGGCCTATACGCTCTGGCGACTCTTCAACTCGGATATGTTCACGGGGCAATGGCTGCAGGATTACAGGTTCATCTGGGGGACGACGCTGGCTATTCTGCTCGCGAGCGCCGCTGTCTATCCGATACTGGGAACGCAGGACAGGCTGCGGGATCGCTTCAACGGCAATGTCACCCCCATGACGCTGGACGGCCTGGCGTATATTGAAGGAACGATATACAACGAGCCGGAGGGGCCGGTGGACCTGGAGGCAGACTTTGAGGGCATCAGGTGGCTGCGCGAGAACGCGCGTGGTTCGCCGGTGGTCCTGGAGGCCAACACGCCGACGTATCGCTGGGGCGGGCGCGTCTCCATATACACCGGGCTGCCGAGCGTTGTCGGCTGGCAGTGGCACCAAGAACAGCAGCGTTGGGATTACCGCGATATGGTCGCCCCCCGCATACGCGACGTTGAACGCATCTACTCGACGACGGAAGTATCCACAGCTGTGGAACTGTTGAGGAAATATGACGTCAAGTATATCTATGTGGGACAGCTCGAGAAGTCGTACTATTCGCCAGAGGGAATCGCCAAGTTCGACTCCGACCTCTCGCCTTACTTGAGTAAGGTGTTCGGTTCGGAGGAAGTAGCTATCTACGAAGTTCTGAACTGAGGCGTCCGGCAATTCAATGCGCGGAGGAAGCCGTGTGCAGAAGCATCAAGCGACTTAGGAACGCTGAACGTCCGGCTACGGACGAGGAGATACGTGAGGCCGCGCTCCAATTCGTTCGCAAGGTAAGCGGGTACAGGAAACCGTCCAAGGCCAACGAAGCCGTTTTTGAGCGCGCCGTGGACGACATAGCCGCCGTGTCCAGACAGATGCTCGGTTCGCTGCGGGTGGGAGTCCGGGGCTAAGCGCGCCTACTGGGCGGTAGCTCCGCCGTCTATGATGAGGGGTTGGCCGGTCATAAACGACGATTCGTCCGACGCCAGGAACAGCGCGCCGTAGGCGATTTCTTTCGGCTGACCGAAGCGTTTCATAAAGTTGGAGTCGGCCGCGTCGTTCAGGAACTTCTCGCGCTCTTCGCCTGTGAATTGGCGGTGCAGCTCAGTGGCTTGAGTCAGAATCGCGCCCGGACAAACGCAGTTGACCCTGATGTTGTCCGGGGCGAGATCCATGGCAAGGCAGCGCGTTAGCTGAAGCAGCGCGCCCTTTGAGGTGTTGTACGGCACGAACGCGGGCTGAGCTATGAAGCTCGATACCGACGCTACGTTGACGATGGAACCGCCGCCCGCGGCTCTCATGTGCGGCAGGGCATGCTTGACTGTGTAGGAAGGCCCTAGCACGTTCACGCCGAATACCCGCCGCCAATCGGCGTCGGCAACGTCCTCGACCCGCCCGAAGACAAAGGCGGCCGCGTCGTTGACCAGCGCGTTCAGCGCGCCGTATTCCGACACCGCGCTCTCCACGAGCGACTCCACCTGCGACTCCTGAGCGACGTCCGTGGGGACGAAGATCGCGTGTCCGCCCGCCTTCTCTACGCGCTCTACGGTCTCGCGTCCGCCATCGGCGTCAATGTCCGCCACGACGACTTTCGCGCCCTCTTCGGCGAACAGTTCGCATATCGCGCGCCCGATGCCCGCCGCGCCGCCGGTAACGATAGCTACCTTGTTCCGGAGTCTCATGTCTCGCCCCCGTTTCTCTCCGGGAATTAGTCAGTCTGTGTGAAAGACCTCTTCCAGTTCCACCATCATCTCGTCAGGCTTCGCTCCCGGCGGAATCTCGAAATAGGGAGCCATGAATTTCTGCCAGCGCGCGTTCGCGTCGTCGTCCGCCATGCCTTCCAATGACGCGGCGAAGTCGTCGTCCGCCTCAAAGTAGCCAAACAGTAGGCCGTCTTCGCGCGCGAATAGCGAGTAGTTGCGCCACCCGTTGCGCCGCAGCGCGTCCAACATCTCCGGCCACACGTTCTGGTGACGCTCCTTGTAATCGTCAAGCATATCCTGCCTGACCTTGAGCAGAAAGCCTACTCTCTTGATAGCGATACTCCAAACAGATACGCGGAAAGGGTTGAGAAAGCCGGGAGAGTTGGAGCGGGAGACGGGATTCGAACCCGCGACAGCCTGCTTGGAAGGCAGGGACTCTACCACTGAGCTACTCCCGCTTAATGCCTAAATCATATCATAAAGGCTGAGCGAGTAGTAGTGGTGTGGTACAATGCGCCCGGCTGACTCCAAGTCCAACACTTCTCTGGAAGGGCATTGCAATGACATACGAATTTATCGAATACAACGCATCGGACGGGATCGGGCGAGTAGCGCTCGCGAGGCCGCAGAAGCTGAACGCGCTCAGCCGCGAACTGCAGGCTGAACTGGTGGACTGTATGCAGCGGGCGGACGACGACCCCCGTGTTCGGGTGATGACTCTTATGGGCAGGGGTCGCGCGTTCTGCGCCGGCTACGACATCACGCCCCCTTCGACCCCCGAAGCGGAGCGAGCGGCGCAACTGACGCGGGACAACATCCGGACGGATATTCACCGCATGAAGCATACGCCCAATACAATGTCCCAGATACTGAACCTGTCCAAGCCGGTCATCGTCGGCATACATGGCTACTGCATAGCGGGCGGCACGGACCTGGCCATGCACTGCGACATATCCATAGCGGCGGACGACGCTCAGATAGGCTTCCCGCCCGTGCGCTCGATGGGGGCGCCGCCTACTCATATGTGGACCTACATGGTCGGGCCGCAGTGGGCTAAGTGGTTTCTGCTTACCGGCGAGTCCGTCTCCGGCAGGCGGGCGGAAGAAATCGGGCTCGTGTGGAAGTCTGTCCCGCGCAACGAGTTGGAAGATGCGGTTGAAGAACTCGCGCGCACGATGGCGAGGATACCCTGGGAACTTCTAGCCGCCAATAAGAGCATCGTGAACAAGGCGCTTGAACTGATGGGACGCAACACTCTCCAGCATCTGGCGGCAGAGACGGACGCCATCGCTCACCAAGCGCCGATAGTGAAGGAGTTCGCGCGGCGGTCCAAGGCCGAGGGCCTCAAGGCCGCGCTCGAATGGCGCGACGGCCCGTTTAGAGATTACCGCGGCGGCCGAAGCTGAATTCGGGCTTGACTTTCAATTTATCCAACGGTTAGCATCAATTGGTTAGGAGTCAATGGTCGAAATGCTGAACATATCCCCAGTAGTCACGATGACTGTGATAGTTCGCCGCGCGCGGGCCGGTCGTGTTCGTGAGGGGAGTGCGCGTTTGACCTGAGTTAGACTCTATCAGGACATTCCCTCCGCCCACTATCGCAGTTTCCCCTGATAGTGGGCTTTTTGTATTTGGCTGAGTTTCCCGCGCTTCAAGAAGAAAAGGAGCAGAATCATGATTACTTCGGCAGTTCCGCTCAAAGTCGAGTCGCTTGTGAAGAACTTTCCGAGCGGCCCGGATTGGCGACAGGTCGTTCCGATACTTAGAAGGCGGCCACGCAGGGTGAAGGTCAGACCGATAGACAACGTTTCGTTTGAGGTGAGTCGGGGCGAGATATACGGGATTATCGGCGCGAACGGCTCGGGCAAGTCAACGCTTGTGCGGGTGCTGAGCACCCTTCTTCTGCCTGACTCGGGCAGCGCGGAGGTGTTCGGGTTCGATGTGGTGAAAGATCCGTCGAAAGTGAGGCCGGTGATAAATCGCGTTTCCGCAGACCCGTCTTTTTTCAGAAGCATGAGCGCGATTGAAAACCTCATGTTCTTTGGCCGCGTCTATGGCCTGGCGGCGTCCGGCATAAAGACACGGGCGGATGAGATACTGGACCGTCTCATGCTCACGAGAGAGCAGTCGCGCGAACCGATGCAGAACTTGTCCCGGGGACAGCAGCAGAAGGTGGCGGTAGCGAGAGCGTTCCTGTCTTCGCCCATTCTGATGCTCTTGGATGAACCGACGACCGGACTTGATCCGCGCAGCCGCCGCGAGGTGCAGTCGTTCATTCGCGCGGTGCGGCGCGACCACGACGCGACGATTTTGCTGACCACTCACGATATGCAGGAAGCGGACCTGCTCTGCGACCGGATAGCGGTGTTCTCGGCGGGCCGCGTAGTCGCCGAGGGCGCTCCTGACGAACTGCGCGCGCTGGTCGCCAAGGGTCGCCCCCCTGAGGAGATTGATATGGAAGAGGTCTATCTGGAACTGACGGGCAGAAGCATAGAGGAGGATGAGGAGATAAATGATTAACGCGCAATTTCAGGCGGCGCTCGGCAAGCCGAGTCCGATAGGACTCACATGGGCTTTTTTCGAGCGCCAGATAAATCTTTGGAAGCGATACTGGGGCTGGGAGCTGGTGTGGCTGGTTTACGGCGTGGTGAACACGCTTGCCATAACCTTCATAGCCGAGCAGGTCGGACAGGACAGCATCGTAGGAAGGAGCGAGGTGTCCAGGCTGGTCATGTTCCTTCTTATAGGAACGCTGGTGTGGGCGTACCTGTCCGCTGTCCTGGACGATGTCAGCCTTGTGGTCGCGTGGGAACGCTGGGAGGGGACGATAGAGCATACTCTTATGGCTCCGGCGCCGCGTGTGATTCACCTGGTAGGCATGTCCCTGTTCGGGGTGGCGCACGCCGTACTGAGGACGCTTCTTATATTCGCCATGGCCGCTCCGTTCTTCGAGATCAACCTGGCGAACGCAGACCTGGCGGCCGCCTTGGCGGTAGTGGCAGTGGGAAGCGTGAGCGTGGTCGGACTCGCCATACTCGCGGGGATACTGCCCCTGCTCTATCCCGAACGCGGTCCGCAGATGTCGTTCATGGTGCAGGCGGCAGTCTTGCTGGTGTCCGGGGTCTATTACAGCGTGGACGTGCTGCCCGGCTGGCTGCGCTCTATCTCATATCTGTCGCCCGCGACCTATATGCTCGACGGCATCCGAGGCGCTCTGCTGGACGGGCAAGGCATAGGCGAGATGGGGAGGATACTGGCGATACTGGCTATTTTCGGCGCGATTTTGGTCCCGCTGAGCGTCCTGACATTCGCCGTAGCCGAGAAGTGGGCCAAGATGACGGGCCGCCTGAAAAGACAGGGCTAAGGAACCGGCGCCTGACCGCCGCGGTGTCATAGAGATGGATTCGCGGTGAAATGAAGCGGCAGGCTAAGGGGGGCGTGGTGGAGATAGGGGGGCTCGAACCCCCAACCTCGGCATTGCGAACGCCGCGCTCTCCCAATTGAGCTATATCCCCACAATGTCGCTTGGGCGGATTATACCATGTTCTGCGATTATACCGCTAATTAAGCCGGCGGCATTCCGAATACCCCTCTCCCCTGTCCGCTCGAACAGGCTAAACTGATTGACGCTCCTTTGGATAGTATGGTATTCTGAGTTCGTGAAATAATGCACATACTTTTTCCGGGCGGTCTTTCTCACACAGCAGAGCGGTGCCATAAACTTGCCGAGCGACAGAGTACAGAACATATTCCGCATCTTGGTGGTAGCCGCTATTGTGTCCGCGCTGGGGCAGGTGACGCTGGGCGGAGTCGTTCGCGTCACCGATTCGGGTCTCGGCTGCCCGGACTGGCCGCTATGCCACGGACAGATCATCCCGCCATTCGACACACCGACGCTCATTGAGTACAGTCATCGGCTCTCCGCCTCAGTACTGGGGCTTCTGGTTTTCGCCACCACTTTTGTAGTGTGGACGCGCTACCGTTCGATTCGCGCTGTCCTCTACTCTGCGATAGCCTCGCTTGGACTTGTGATAGCGGCCGCCATTCTGGGCGGAGTCACGGTTCTGACCGAACTGGCTTGGTGGTGGGTGCTGCTGCACCTCAGCATAGCGGAGATTCTCATCGCCTGCCTGATACTGGTCGCGGTCGCCGGATGGAACGGTTATTCTCCGTCCGCCGACCCTGCGGAGTCCGATCAGGCCAAGTCACTCAAAGTCCTGATTATCGCGTCCCTTGCCGGCGCGTTCATTCTAATCCTGTCCGGCTCGTATATGGTCGGGTTGGGATACGGGACGTCTTGCGCCAGCTGGCCGCTGTGCCGGGGCAGCGTACTGCCGGAAGGGACCGCCTACGTCATACACATGGGACACCGTTTCATAGCGGCGCTTGTAGGCGTCGTAATCCTGGGGACAGCCTGGAAAGCGTGGAGTTCGGCTCCTGAGCATAGTCCTGTCAGAGTGACCGCGGCGGGGCTGACGGCAGCCTTCGCGCTCCAAGTGATTGTGGGCGCGTTCGTGGTATGGGGCGGATTCGCCGCCGACCTCAAAGCCTCCCACCTTAGTCTGGCCACCGTAGTATGGGTAGGGTTGGTAACCCTATCCGCTCTGATATACTCATACCGGCCCGTTTCTGAACTCGACAGAACAGTTCTGAGACAGAAAGCGACCTGATGGAGATCGGATGACCACTTCGACGGCGGCGCAGAGCCGCGCGCAGTCAACCCTCAGGGGCTACATAGCCCTCACCAAACCGCGGATCATCTCGCTGCTGGTTCTTACCGCGCTCGGCGGGATGTTTCTAGCGGCGCGCGGCATTCCCGATCCGCTTCTCATAGTCTGGGTTCTGGGCGGCGGGGCGCTGGCCGCGGGCGGCGCGAACGCGCTGAATCACTACCTGGACCGAGACATAGACGGTCTGATGGGACGCACCGCGGGTCGGCCGATTGTCAGCGGGAGCGTTCCCCCGACACACGCGCTCTGGTTCGGAATCGCGCTGAACGTAATCGCGTTCGTCATACTCGGGGCGCTGGTCAACACTCTCAGCGCGCTGCTGACGCTGTCGGCGACGCTGTTCTATGTGTTCGTGTACACGAAAGCTCTCAAACGAAGCACGCCGCAGAACATAGTCATTGGCGGCGCGGCGGGGGCTATTCCCCCGATGGTCGGGTGGGTGGCGGTTACCGGCGCGCTCGGACTTCCGGCGCTGTATATGTTCGCAATCGTATTCTTCTGGACTCCGCCGCATTTCTGGGCGCTGTCTCTCCTAATCAAAGACGACTATTCCAGAGCGGGGATTCCGATGCTGCCGGTGGTCGCCGGAGTCGGGGACACCAAACGCTCTATCTTTCTATATACTATTCTCCTGTTCGCGCTGACCCTCATGTTCTTCACTACGAGCGCGGTGGGATGGATATATTTTGGGGGAGCGCTGGCGCTGGGCGGCGGATTCATCTACTACGCATGGAGATTGATGAGAAGGAGCGGAATAGAGGGGGCAAAATCAGCCTATCTTTATTCGCTCGCCTACCTTGCGCTTCTGTTCCTGATTATAATGGTAGATAGCTCAGTGCGTCTATGATGTGGCGGCTTGACTCATACAAGGCGCTTTGATAGATTCTTTCACGGTCTCGGAAGGAGTCTCTGAGGTATAATGACAAACAAAAGGGAACCTTGGAATATGCTAAAGTTCTACCGACGCCACAGGCTTATGCTCAGCTTCCTGATTATGGGGGCGACGCTGGCGTTGATGTTCGGGTGCACGCCAAACGACCCACAATCCACGTTCGACGCGGACGGCCCAGTCGCTCAGTCGCAGCTGAACCTTTTCTGGATCATATTCGCCGCGGGCGCGGTGGTTTTCGTGGCCGTACAAAGCGCGCTTATATACTTGGTGGTCAAGTTTCGCAGACGCAGCGACGCGGATGTACCTGAACAGGTCGAGGGCAATCATACCCTAGAATTCGCTTGGACAGCAGGCCCGACTGCCCTTCTCGTAGTAGTCGCCATACCGACCATATTTACCATATTCGATAACCAGGTATCTCCTGAACCGGGCGCGCTAACAGTGGAAGTCATAGGTCACCAGTGGTGGTTCGAGTTCAGGTACCCGCACCCCGATGACGCCGCGAAGGAAGTCGTTTTCGCGGGCGATCTCCACATCCCGGTTAATGAAGTGGTGAATGTCAACTTGGACTCTGTTGACGTTATCCACAGCTTCTGGGTTCCCAAAATAGCGGGCAAGGTTGACATGATACCCAATACAGATAACACTATGTGGATACAGGCAGACCGCACGGGCTTCTACTATGGCCAGTGCGCCGAATTCTGCGGGGTTCAGCACGCTAATATGCGCTTCAAGGTTGTAGCCCAGACACGAGAAGACTTCGACGCTTGGCTCAGGGCGCAGGCGGAACCGGCGGTGGCGTCGCAAGATCCGCTGGTTCAGGAAGGAAGAAGGGTCTTCCGCAGCGCCGACGCCGGGTGCTCCGGCTGTCACGCGACCGAGTCCGTCGCCAACAAAGGCGCTCCCGGACGCACAGGGCCAAACCTGACCCACGTCGCCAGCAGGACCAATCTGGCCGGCGGCGTGATGGACAATCGCGATGAGAACGGCGACGTCAATCTTGCCATTCTCCAGCACAATTTGAGAACATGGATAACCGATCCCGAGGGCGTCAAGATAGGCAATCTAATGGCTTCGCAAGGCGCTCCGTATATAGACCCGGAAAAAGCGCTCAACGAGGCTGAGCTGTCCGCCATTGTAGCCTACCTGTCGAGCCTTAAGTGACGGCCCGCCGGTTGACATTAGTTTTGGGAGAAACAGGATGACTACTCTTCCTCTGGCAATTCCGAGACCGGTACATCCAACAGGCATCTGGTCGTGGATTACCACAATAGACCACAAACGCATCGGCGTCCTCTATGGAGTGACAGCGTTCCTGATGTTCTTCTCAGGCGGTATAGAAGCCCTCCTCATACGAGTGCAGCTCGCCAGTCCGGAACAGAATCTCGTCACGCCCGAGATATTCAACCAGCTGTTCACCATGCACGCCACGACGATGATTTTCCTCGGCGTGATGCCACTGTCCGCCGCGTTTTTCAACTTCGTCATCCCGTTGCAGATAGGCGCGCGAGACGTGGCGTTCCCGCGCCTGAACGCGTTCAGCTACTGGACATTCCTCGGCGGCGCGCTGTTGCTGAAAATAAGCTGGTTCACCCACTCCGCCCCGAACGGCGGCTGGTTCGGGTACTCCCCGCTCACCGGAATCACCTATAACCTCGGACACGGCATAGACGTCTGGATAATATCGCTCCAGGTGCTGGGAATAGCGTCCTTGGCGGCGTCTTTCAACTTCATTGTAACGATTCTGAATATGCGCGCGCCGGGCATGGGCCTGATGCGAATGTCCCTGTTCACATGGATGACGCTCGTAACCGCCATACTGCTGGTGCTTGCCTTCCCGGTCATCACGGTCGCGCTGATAGAACTTTACTTTGACCGCGCTTTCGGCATGAACTTCTTCAACGTCGCCGCGGGCGCGAATCCGGTGCTGTGGCAGCACTTGTTCTGGGTATTCGGACACCCGGAGGTATATATTCTCATCCTTCCGGCCATGGGCATCGTGTCCGAGATACTGCCCGTCTTTTCCAAGAAGCCGCTGTTCGGGTACGCGACTGTCGTTCTGGCGGGCGTCATCATCGCCTTCATGGGCTGGATGGTGTGGAGCCATCATATGTTCACTGTCGGACTCGGCCCGGTCGCCAACTCCGTGTTCACGGTAACCACCATGATGATAGCGGTGCCCACAGGCATTAAGGTCTTCAACTGGATGGGAACGATGTGGGGAGGCTCGCTGAGTTTCAAGACGCCGATGCTGTTTTCGATAGGCTTCCTCTCGATGTTCGTCATCGGCGGCATCAGCGGGGTCATGCACTCCATAGCGGCGTCCGACGCTCAGCAGCAGGACACGTACTTCATCGTGGCTCACATCCACTACGTGCTGTTCGGCGGGGCCATATTCGCAATTCTCGCGGGCGTGTACTACTGGTTCCCCAAGCTGACGGGCCGGATGTACGACGAACGCATGGGACAGGTACACTTCTGGATTATGTTCATAGGACAGAATATAACCTTCTTCCCGATGCACTTCACAGGACTGAACGGGATGCCGCGCCGCATATACACGTACTATGGCGGCATGGGCTGGGACTTCTGGAACATGGTATCAACAGTTGGCGCGTTGTTGCTCACCGTCGGCTTCCTCTTCTTCATTTACAACATTGCTAGAAGCTGGAAAAAGGGCGAGGTCGCGGGAGCGGACCCGTGGGACGGTCGCACTCTGGAATGGTCAATACCGTCACCGCCTCCCGAGTACAACTTCGTGGAGATACCGAACGTTCAGGACCGCGATGACTGGTGGGAAGAGAAACAGCGCAGGCGCGAGCCGGCCGCCGTTCCGGTGGTCGCGGGCGGCTCCGACTCCGAAGACGCGCACGACATCCATCTGCCTCAACCGTCATATTGGCCGTTCTTCGTCTCGCTCGGCCTGTTCATAGGCGGCATGGGCCTTGTGTACTTGGTAAACGTGAGCGAGGCCGGATTGCGAACACTCAATTATGTCGCGCTGACAACGACGGTCATCGGCGTGATTATTGGGATGGTGTCCGTCTATGCTTGGTCGTTCGAGCCGGTCAACGACCCCGAACCGGACGGCGGACACGCCGCCCACTAACCCTACGGAGGCTGATTAAGTGGCACACGCTCCCGCCATGCATGGCGAGCACGAACCAACAACAACAGGCCTGGACCACAGAAAGTTGCTGATGTGGGCCTTCCTCGGCTCCGACTGTATGTTCTTCGGGACGCTGATAGCGACCTATCTCGTGTATAAGAACAAGAGCCTCGAAGGCCCGTTGCCTATTGATGTTTTCGATATACCTGTTACGTCCGTAAGCACCTTCGTGTTGCTTATGAGCTCGATGAGCATGGTGATGGCCTACGCTTGGCTGACGAGGGGCAATCTGAAGGCTTTCAGGATATGGCTCGCCTCTACCGCCATAATGGGAGCCACGTTCCTCGCTTTCCAGGTGTACGAGTTTTACGAATTCGCCAATCATGGACATCTGACCCCGCGCACCAACCTGTTCGGCACAACGTTCTTCACGCTCACCGGATTCCACGGCGCGCACGTAACGCTGGGCGTGGTATGGCTGTTGTCCATATTCTTCCACTCGTTCAGAAAGGGCGGCGTCACCCCCGAGAAGAATCTCGATGTGGATCTGGCCGCGCTCTACTGGCACTTTGTTGATATCGTCTGGATAGTCATATTCACAGTCGTGTACCTGTTCGGAGTGTTCGAGGGCTTCCCCGGGACCGCGCCGTCCACTGTCGCTCACTGATACGACTGACTGACTGAAGAACCGCGCAATCTGAAGATATAGCTCAGGGAGATCGAATGAGCCAGGAAGAGAGCCAAGTTATGGAACAGCATTCGGCGGAGTCGGCGCACACCGGCCATCCGACGCCCGCAACCTATTTCAAGGTAGCGATGGCGCTGTCTATCCTGACGGCCATAGAGGTGGCCATCTTCTACGTGACCCAACTCGGTTACGCGATCATTCCGATACTTGCGGTTCTCTCAATCGGCAAGTTCGCCCTCGTGGTCATGTATTATATGCACCTGAAGTTCGACTCGAAGATATTTTCGGGGATGTTCTTCTTCGGAATGTTCGTAGCTACCGGTGTTATCTTCGCGCTCATGGCGCTGTTCAGCTGGTTCCTAATCTAGAACTCTGTACCCCGCCGCGCGCGACGGGGCGCTGACAGTGGAATCTGCGCTGGAAGGAGGACCTAGTTGGATACAGGGTCTCTATGGATGGCGTGGCAGGCCGACCTCGAATCCGTCATCCTTCTCATTGCGATACAGTCCGTCTATCTCGTTGGCGTCGGCCCATTGCGACAGCGCAACAACTGGGCCGACTACGTTGACCCGCGACAGGTCGCCACCTTCACGCTTGGGATTCTGGTACTTCTTATCGCTCTCGCGTCGCCTATACACGTCGTAAGCGAAAAGTATCTGTTCAGCGTGCATATGCTCCAGCACGTGCTTCTGACGCTCGTGGCCCCTCCCCTGATGGTGCGCGGAACGCCGGACTGGCTGATACGACCGCTTCTCAGGCCAAACTGGGCCTTCAGGACGGCCCGGGCGATCACGCACCCCATAGGCGCGTTCTTGGCATTCAACATCATCTTCTCGCTCTGGCACATTCCGGCCCTCTATAACGCCTCGCTGACGAATCACGGCATCCACATAGCCGAACACATTATGATGATAAGCGCGGCGGTACTGATGTGGTGGCCGCTGACAAGCACAATGCCCGAACTGCCCAGGGTCTCCTACCCGATGCAGATGATGTATCTGTTCGGTCTTTCGGTGGCGCAGATTATCGTGTTCGGCGCGCTGACTTTCGCGGGCGAACCGATATACGCCTTCTATGTGGACGCGCCTCGGATTCTGTCCATATCGGCGCTGACGGACCAGCAGATAGGGGCTATCATTATGAAAGTGGGCGGCGGATTGCTGTTCTTGGGATTGCTGATAGTTACCTTCTATCGCTGGTATGGCGAAGAGGAACGCGCCCGCCAAGCCAATCACAGACGACGACAAAAAAACTACCTGGGCGATAGCTCGCCCGGGCTGGAGGACACACACACACCGACATGAGCAAGAACTTCAGATTCTCGATACTATTCCCACTGCTGTCCGTAGCTCTGATAGCCCTCTATGGGGGGACGCTCGGAACGGTCTTCATCCTGCTGAACCCGATAAAAGCGGGCGGTATGCCCATAGCGGTCATAATACTCGGCTCGGCGCTGGTTTTCGGCGTTCCAATCGCATCCTACCTGCTCACAAGAAACGAGCCTGCGGAATAGAGCGCGGTTCGGGCATCTCGACGCGAAAGGTCATCAGGCCCCCATGCTTCCCAGCGGCGTCCGCCGGAGCCGATTGCTCGCGCTGTCCGTCATCCTGCTCTTCGCCGCCTGCGACTCTTCGGGTCCGGACACGTCTTTCAACGGCACTCCGCTGAAAGACGTGGAGGCCGCGCCCGGATTCTTCCTCACCAACCAGTTCGGCCGGCCGGTAGGCTTGGACAGTTTCAGGGACAGTGTTGTCGTCCTCACCTTCCTATACACCAACTGCCCGGACGTATGCCCCATTGTTACGGCGCAGCTTCGAGAGGTCCAGCGGAATCTTGGCGCGGATGGGGAAGACACACAGTTCATAGCAGTCAGCGTTGATCCGGAACGAGACACTGTTGACTCGGCCCGAGCTTATCTGGAGAAGTGGGAACTCGGAGAAAACTGGCAATACTTGGTCGGCGACAGACCGCCGCTGGAGCGAGTCTGGCAAGACTACTACATAAGTCCGGCGGTCAGCGACCACGATCCGCTGGAATCAGATAAGAACGTTCCGACTGCCGAACCCAGGGGGGCGATTGACGCGCTGAGCGCGGAGATAGCCGAGCGTTACATGGTGATTCACTCCACGCCCGTATTCCTGATAGACCGGGAAGGAAAGCGACGCGTGGTCTTCACTCCCCCGCTGGAGCCTGAGGAGCTGGCGGAGGACATTCGGAGGTTGCTCGACGCTCGCTAGGCGGCCGGCTCCAGTTCTCGCTTCGCGGTTTCGGCAATCTGAGCGAAGGCGGCCGGGTCTCGCATGGCGAGGTCGGCAAGCATCTTGCGGTTTACCTCGACTCCCGCGAGCTTCAGCCCGTGTATCAGCCTGCTGTACGACACCCCGTTGGCGCGCGCGGCGGCGTTTATCTTCACATTCCACAGCTTCCGCATATCGCCCTTGCGTTCGCGGCGGTGCGCGAAAGCGTAGGAATACGCCTTCAGCATGGACTCGTTCGCCTGCCTGAACAGGGTATGACGGCCACCCTGATGGCCCTTGGTCATCTTGAGTATCTTCTTGTGGCGCTTCCGCTTGGTTACGCCACGCTTTATCCTAGTCAATTAGCTCACCTCACTGATTAAGAAATACAATGGTTCTTAGCATTTGTCGGCCATGGCATCTTTTTCCATCAGCAAGCCCCTGTCTGTCTGCTTGGTTTCATAATCAGGCGATATTCACAAAACTGCCCCTTACTATAAGCAGGGGCAGTTTCAGTTTGGTATTCGTGTCCTGAAGATTCTAGCAGTTAGTCTAATCCGTATGGAAGCGCTCGCTTCAGCATCTTCACGTCGGACGGGCTTACTTCGAGCTTCTTGGCGAACAGCCGCTTGGCCTTGTTGGACTTCTTTCGCCTGAGGTGGGACCTGTGTCCCTTCATGCGGACCAGTTTGCCGGTTCCGGTTATGCGAAAGCGGCGCTTCGCTCCCTTGTGCGTCTTGAGTTTAGGCACGTACTCTCTCCCGATTTCGATTCGTTTTCTGTTCCCTTACGTTCGGAGCGCTCACAGGCGCCAATATCATAGAGAGCATCCTTCTACTCTCGAAATTGGGCGGGCTTTCCAGCGCGGCGTCGTCAACGAGCGCCTCAGCCACCAGTTTGAGGAGCGCCATGCCTATTTCAGGGTGTTCGTTCTCTCGGCCCCTGAACATGACCGATACCTTGACCTTCGCGCCCTGGCCCAGCAGTCGCTTCACAAGACGAGTTTTGGCGAGACGATCATGCTCTCCTATTCGGGTCTTCATCGTGACCTGGCGCAATTCGTTTGTGGGCCGCGCTCTGCGCGCTCTCCGCGCCTCCCGTTCCTTGCGTGTCGCCTCGTACTTGAACTTTCCAAAGTCCATAAGGCGGCATACGGGCGGGTCCGCTCCCGGAGCTACTTCCACTAGGTCGTAGCCTCTTTCATCCGCGACCTCAAGCGCCTGTCTTCTGGGAAGCACGCCTAATTGCTTTCCATCTTCGTCCACAACGCGGACCTGTGGAGCTCTTATCCTCTCGTTAGCCCGATAATCCCTTGGTGGTATCCTAGCACCTCATTTCTTTACCAAAGAGAGCGTCCCCAAGCCGAACCTTGGATTGTAGTGAATATAGCACATACGAATTGACTAGGCAATACCCAGACCGGCAAAGAAAAGCGTGTCATCCCGACTCCGAGTCCGTGATTATCATATGAGCCAGCTCGCCGACCTCGATTGCGCCCAGGTCCTCTCCCGACCGCAGCCGCACGCCCACGGCTCCCACGCTCACCTCGCGGTCGCCAACTATCAGCATATACGGCGTCTTCCGCATCTGCGCGTCGCGTATCTTGAAGCCCATACGCTCATTGCGAAGATCGGTTTCCGCCCTTATGCCCGCGTCCAACAGCTTGCCCCGAACGCCTTCGGCGTACTCGTGATGGCGGTCAGCAATCGGTATGACGGTCGCCTGCACCGGCGCCAGCCATGTCGGGAACGCGCCTCCGTAATGCTCCACAAGAACGCCCATGAATCGCTCCATGGAGCCGAATAAGGCCCTGTGCACCATGTAGGGCTGATGCTCCGCGCCGTCCGCTCCAATGTAGGTTATGCCGAATCTGCGGGGCAAATTGAAGTCGAACTGGACGGTTGTGCACTGCCACAGCCTGCCGATGGCGTCCTGGATGTGAATGTCTATCTTCGGACCGTAGAACGCTCCTCCCCCCTCCTCCACTTCGTAGCTCATGCCCCGATTCCGGAGCGTGGAACGTAGCGAATTCGTGGCGACTTCCCACTCTTCCTCGGAACCGACGGCCTTCTCCGGACGCGTCGAGAGCATCACCGAGAAGTCGCTGAACCCGAACGTCTTCAGCAGGTGGAGGGTGAGGTCCAGAACACCATTCACCTCGTCCTCTATCTGGTCCGGGCGGCAGAAGATGTGCGCGTCGTCCTGGGTCATGCCCCTGACTCGCAGCATCCCATGAAGCGTCCCTCCCCTCTCGTAGCGATAGACCGAGCCCAGTTCGCCTATACGCATGGGAAGGTCGCGGTAACTTCGCAAGCTGTTGCGGTAGTACATGATATGGAACGGGCAGTTCATTGGCTTCAGATAGTAATCCTGGCCCTCCATGTCCATCGCCGCGAACATGTTCTCCTTGAAGTTCTCAAGATGCCCGCTCGTCTCCCAGAGAGTAGAGCGGCCAATGTGCGGTGTGTAAACGAGGTCGTATCCCCACCTGTAATGTTCGCGCTTCCAAAGGTCTTCTATCAGACCCCGAACGCGGGCGCCCTTGGGATGCCAGATAATCAGACCGGGCCCCGTCTCATCGTGAACCGAGAACAGGTCCAGATCGCGTCCGACCACCCTGTGGTCGCGCTTGCGCGCCTCTTCAAGCCTTTCCATATGCTCGTCCAGAGCTTTCTGCGACTCGAACGCAGTGCCGTATATGCGCTGGAGCATCGGGCGATTCTCGTCGCCCCGCCAGTACGCCCCGGCAACATTCAGCAGCTTGAACGCCGGTATCTTCCCCGTGGACTCCACGTGCGGCCCCGCGCACAGGTCTTCAAAGTCGCCGTGCGTGTAGGTCGAGATAGCCTCCCCTTCCGGAATCTCCGCTATGACCTCCAGCTTCAGCGGCTCGCCGGCGTTCAGCTTGTTGATCTCATCCCGCGAATACTCCCTGTACTGGAACTTATGGTTTCGCTTGATTACCCGGCGCATACGGTTCTCTATCTTCTGTATGTCCTCCGGCGTGAATGGATTGTCCACCATGAAGTCGTAGTAGAAGCCGTCGTCAGTGGGGGGGCCGATGCCGATCTTCGCGTCGGGAAACAGCGTCTTGACCACGTCCGCCATCACATGGGCGGCGGAATGCCTGATACGTCTCCGCAGTTCTATCAGTTCAGAGTCAACTTGCAACGTCATTTCTGTTTCTCCTAAGTCGGGCCGGTAGGCTATCGGCGCGCGCCGGCCCGAAGAATCATTGTGCTTGGCTAAAATCGAGCGTGGCTCGAAACACGCAAAAGCCTCTCGCGCAATTCGGACAAAGCCCGCGAGAGGCTACATAGTTGCGGATGTTACTCTTCTAGAGAGGTCTATGCGGTTCCCAATTCGTGTATTCCTGCACTTGTGATGACTGCGAATTCGCTCCAATTTTAGGTTGTTCCGCTTATGGCGGTCAAGAGAGATTGCCAATACCTCCCAAGACAATCACATTCTAAGATGCGTCTATGTCACATCCTTGTACGTTTGTACTGTTTTGGATATAATGCACCCGTTGCGTGACACTTTCGACCAAATAGAGAACGATCTGAACCGGCCTCTGCGGCGTCGCAATCATTAAGCATAGTATATGAAAGTCTCGGCAGAGAAAAAAATTTCAGAGAGTTAGCTACAAATTCTAATGAATGCAGGTCAGATACAGGCGCCAGACCTCACCTGCGTCAACCTGTTGATCGCCTGAACACGGTGCCAGAACGTCTCTTAATTATATAAATTAGATATATGAAGCCTCCGAAAATATAGGGGACTCTAAAAGATCGGGGTTGTTCAACACCCACGCTTGACATACCGTATGGTAGCGACTAGCTTTTAGGTTGCGAATTGAAACAGAGGTTGAGGCTTAGGAGCGTTTACAATGGCCGGTCTTTCAGTAACCCCCCAAGCCAACAGGCCCGCCGCGATGGGCGTCAACGGCATGGCAGCCTCCGCGCACCCTCTCGCGTCGCTGTCCGGCGTCCGAATGATGATGGCGGGAGGTAACGCATTCGACGCCGCCGTCGCCGTCGCCTCCACGCTCAATGTGTGCGAGCCGTTCATGTCCGGCGCGGGCGGCGTCGGCGTAGCGCTCGCCTACGTAGCCGCCGAGGACCGGGTACGCGCGCTGAACTTCTCCGGACGTATGCCCGCCGCCGCCGACCCGGAGGAATATTCCGAAGCCGACAAGGACATCGGAATAAAGTCCGCGCTGGTTCCAGGAAATGTCGCGGGGTGGCTCACGCTGCACGAGACATACGGAAGACTCGAACGCGAGAGACTGTTTGAGCCTGCCATCGGCTACGCTCGGAACGGCGCTCCCATCACGTTCTTCAACGCCGGCTCCATAGCCAACTCGGCGCCGCGCCTGTCCCGGTTCCCATCGGCGGGCATATTCATAAAAGACGGCAAGACTCCAAGGCCGGGCGCTAGGGTCAGACAACCCCAGCTTGCCAGATCGCTCAGCGCGATAGCCGAAGGGGGCAAGGACGAGTTCTACCGCGGCGAGCTTGCCGCGAAGTTGGTCAAGGGCGCGCGGGAACTCGGCGGTCAGTTCACCGAGGAAGACCTCGCCGCCTACGACGCCGAATGGCGCGAACCGATAAGCATAGAGTACCGTGACTACGAGATTTTCTCTGTCCCGCCCAACTCCACCGGCTTCCAACTCTTGGAAACGCTCAAGATTATGGAGGGGTTCGAGGGCGCGGATATGATATTTCAGCATCCCGAGACGCTCCACCTATACATTGAGGCGGTAAAGTTGGCCGTCGCAGACCGCATCAAGTGGGGCGGCGACCCGGACCATGTGAAAGCGCCGATACGCGGCCTGCTTTCGGGCGGCTACGCGGAGAGTCAGCGCGCTCGCATTGACCGCAATGAGGCAGCCGTCATCTCAGGCGAGCAGTTCAGCCGGATGATACCGTCCGGTTCGCTCAAGGCGGGCAGCCCCGACGAGTTCGAGGGAGGCATGACCACCCACTTCGCAGTCGCGGATAGCGAAGGCAACGTAGTGTCGGTGACGCAGACGCTTGGCGGCGGGTTCGGCTCCGCGGTCGCGCCCGGCGACACCGGACTGTTCCTGAACAACATGGCGCACTGGTTTGACCTGGAAGAGGGCGCGCCCAACAGACTGGCGGGCGGCAAGCGCGTTGACTTCTGCGTAGCGCCCACCCAGACATTCAAAGACGGCCGCTTCCACGTAAGCCTCGGCACGCCCGGCAGCTGGGGCATCCTCCAGACAACGCCGCAGTTCGTGATGAACGCGCTGGACTTCGGCATGAATGTGCAGGAGGCGATAGAGGCTCCGCGCCTGCGCGTCTTCGAGGAGAGGCGCGTAGTGATGGAAGAACGTTTCCCCTACCACGTCCGCGCGGCATTGGCGGAAAAGGGACACGACATTGAACTGGCCGAGCCGTTTTCCACCACTGTCGGCGGCGCGCAGGGCATTATGATTGACCAAGAATCGGGAACATTCCAGGGCGGCGCGGACCCGCGTCGGGACGGCGTGGCCATAGGATGGTAGGCGATCTGAATCAGCGCTCTGGGGGTATAAGAACTATGAGCGTCCCCAAACAGCGCCAAACCGATCGTCCCCCGCTCGCTTGCGGTCTTCCCATGGCTGGAAACGTCCTCAGTCTTATGGGAGGCATTCGCGCGTTCCTGACGGAACGTTATCTTGAAATCGGGCCTATCTTTCGAGTGAAAGCGTTCAATCGTGAATACACAGTCATAGCCGGAGCGGAAGACGATCTGTTCGTGAGCAAAAAGGGGCGCGAACGCCGCTTATGGCGCGCGTCACGAGGAATTATGGCAGAGTCTGGCGCCGGCGCCCCCAGACTCGACGCCACATCCGGCTCTGAAAACTGACTACTGAAAACTCAGAACTCCCCAAAACGACGCTTCTTTTTCGGCTGGTGGATTGTCATCGCCGGCGGGCTTGTTATGTCTATCGCCTCCGGCATCAACTTTCATGGGTTCGGAAACTTCATTATCCCGCTCGGTCGGGAGTTCGGGTGGAGCCGCACGACCATCTCCGTCATCTTCAGCGCGGCGCGGCTTGAATCCGGCCTGCTCGGGCCGATAGAGGGCTGGGCGGTTGACAAATTCGGGCCGCGCAGGCTGATACTCGTGGGAATACCGCTGATGGGGCTAGGTTACATCGCTCTCAGCTTCATCAACGGCCTGCTGGCCTTCTTCTTTGTGTACGTGTTTATGATAGCTCTGGGCAATAGTCTGGGGATGAGCACGCCTATCACCGCGGCGGCGGCTAACTGGTTCAACAAGCGGCGCGGCCTGGCCTTCGGCATCATGTGGTCGGGCGTGGGACTCGGAGGTCTGTTCGTTCCCGCCGTCGGTTGGCTGGTGGAGAACTACGGCTGGAGGACAGCTGCGCTAATCATAGGCGTATTCATCACTGTGATAGGACCGCCTGTCGCCTCCGTGATGCGCCATCGCCCGGAGCAGTACGGCTACTACCCCGACGGAATCGAGCCGGACGGCGCGCGCGATTCTCAAGGGCGCAGAAGGCCGATAAGGGCCGACCTCTCCAACGACTTCACGGCGCGCGAGGCGCTGAGAACGTCCAGCTTCTGGTTCCTGACACTTTCTATAATGGCGAGGTCCCTGGTTAGCGGAGGAATCGGCCTGCATCTTGTGCCGTTCTTCGTTGACCTTGGGGCGTCGAACGTCACGGCGGCCGCGCTCGCGGGTTCGGTCGGATTGATGAGCATACCGGGCCGGTTCGGACTGAGCGCGCTGGGAGATTACGTGAACAAACGGTACGTGATGGCGGCGTCGCTCGCTGTCATGTCGGTGTCTATCATATTCATGGCTCGCGCTCCCGACGTAGCCGCGGTCATACCTGTTCTCATCGTGTTCTCAGCTTCGCAGGGGGGCATATCCGTCATTCCCCAGTCGCTGATAGCGGACTATTTCGGACGGCGCGCATACGCCACTATACAGGGGTTCAGATCAAGCATTCAGATGCTGGGCATAATCGCGGGCCCCATAATCAGCGGCTATATATTCGACACTACCGGCAGTTACACGAACGCCTTTCTGGGGTTCTCAGTCGCCGCCCTTCTCTCGATGGCGCTCGTCTTTATGGCCAAACCCCCTCAGAGAAAGCCATCCAGAAGAAGCGTGAGAAGCGCGTCGTCTCCCGGCCCTACGGGATGAGTCTTCCTGACCTATGCGACTCCGAAGACGGGATAGTCGAAATAGGCGGCGTTAACCAGATAATGTAGCTTACGCGACTGGTCGAGCGCGCGGTCGAGGAGTTCTTCAGGGTCCTCGCTGTCCGGCCACTCATACCGCACCATGGCGCTCAACCTGCCGGCCATACGTCGAGCGGCTCTGCCATAGTCCGCGCCCGGGGCCGCTCCAAGAGCGTCCATTTCCCGCGCTATCACATCGAACGAACGTGACAGGGAGCCGGGCAGCAAGGGGTCGGTTACCAGCAGGTCAAGCGCTTCGCGCTGTTGTACGGATATGCCATAACGTTGATTGTACTCTTCGAGCGCGTTGGAAACTCGCAGCAGGTCCTGCCAGTCCGCCTCTCGATACTCCCCCGCCTCGGTGTCAATGGCTATCTGCTGGATTAGAAGGGCTGAAGAGAACTGAGCGCGTTCGATGAATCTTCCGATCCGGAGAAAGCTCCATCCTTCATCCCGGTACATGGTCGCTTCCGCCGCCCCGGAGAACGCGCCAATATCCGCTCCCATCTGCGCGTAGAAAGCCTCAGGTGAAGAGGCCCAGATATCCTGAATGTCCAGATTTCGTATCCGCAGATACACCAGATTCAGCCGCTGCCACATCTCGGAACTGACGCGATGGCGCATCTGGCGCGCGTTCTCTCTGCCCTGCGCGAAACAGTTCCATACCGAATCAGGATTGATGCGGTCGAATGTGAGGTCGCTCGCGAGAGTGTAGGAGTCCGCAAGCATGTAATCGTCGCTCGCGCCCATCTCAAGACTTCCGCCGGGCGGTTCCCTGTTCAGGCTCACATACAGACGCCGCCAACCGTAGTGAATATCACGCGCCGGACGGTCGGCAAGCGATTCGGTTTGCAGGCGCAGCAAGCGACACAGAAACTCCGTCCGCTCCAGATAACGGCCCATCCAGTACAGACCCTGCGCGTTCCGGGACAACATTGGCTATTCTTCCAATACCCAAAGGTCTTTGCATCCACCGCCTTGGCTGGAATTCACCACCAAGCTGGCGCGCCGAAGGGCGACGCGACAGAACGCGCCCGGCACGAGCCTGGATCTCTGTCCCTGAAGCACATAAGGACGCAAATCCACATGACGCGGTTCCATGCGACCGTTTATCACGCATGGGGCGCGCGAGAGCGATAAAGTTGGCTGCGATATGAAGTCCGCAGGGTCGGCGCGCAGTTGTTTCGCGTATTCGTCCCGTTCCCGCGCCGTCGAGCGCGGACCGACCAGCATTCCATAGCCGCCCGACTCACCCACTCTCTTCACGACAAGACTCTCCAGATTATCGAGTGTGTATTCGAGATCTTCAGGCCTGCGGCAAAGGTGGGTGTCAACGTTCTGGAGAATGGCGTCTTCGCCCAGATAGTAGCGGATCATATCCGGCACATAAGCGTACACGCTCTTGTCGTCCGCTATGCCCACGCCCGGAGCGTTGACAAGGGTGACGTTCCCTCGCTTGCAAGCATCCAGCAAGCCCGGTACGCCGAGCATCGAGTCGGGTCGGAAAGCCACGGGGTCCAGGAAGAGATCGTCCACGCGGCGATAGATAACGTCCACGCGGCGCAACCCCTCCGTGGTGCGCATATAGACATACCCGTCGCGCGTCAACAGGTCTCTGCCCTCAGTGAGTTCCGCGCCTATCTCACGCGCCAAGAACATATGCTCATAGTAGGCGGCGTTGTAAACGCCCGGAGTCAGAAGCGCGATGGTAGGTTCCGGCCCTCCGTTCGGCGCCATCTCCATCAGGGTCGTTTGCAGAAGTTGGCCATAGCTCTCGACTTCCCGCACTCGGGAAGCCCTGTAGAGACGGCGAAAGCTGGCCTTAGCCGCTCTTCGAGTGGCTATCATATAAGACACGCCCGACGGTGAACGCAGATTATCTTCCAGTACGTAGAATCCATCCTGCGTGCGCACCAAGTCTGTCCCGCAAACCGCCACCCACGTGCCATGTGGAGCGGAGTAACCTTCCATCTCAGGGCGATACTGCGGACAGTCCAGAACCAGGTCTTGCGGGATAATCCCGTCGCGGATAATGCGGGCGCCGTTGTAAACATCTTCGATAAAGAGGTTCAGGGCGCGCAGGCGCTGGACCAGACCCGAATCCAACATCTGCCATTCTGCGGCGGAAAGGACACGCGGCACACAGTCCACGGGTATAATTCGCTCCTCAGCCTCGTCGTCTCCATATACGAGAAAAGAGATGCCTTCCTGAAGAAAAGAGCGAGACACCCATTCCTGGATGCTATTGATGTCCTGAGGCGATATCCTGCTAAGGGTCTCATACAGCGACTTGGAATGTTCACGAGGAGCGCCGTCGGGCAGGAACATCTCGTCATATATGGCAGGGTCTAGCTCGTATGCGCTGAAGTCCATATCAAACATCGCGGCGTCAGGCGTCCGCGCTCTCCTCGTAAATTCCGTTTACCGGCAATACGATGGTCATTTCCATGTACTCTCCAGGCGCCGACGCGGGAGTGATAGCGCCGCCGTGTTGTCGAACAATGTCATTTGACAGCGCAAGTCCAAGCCCGGCGCCCTTGTCAGGTGGCTTGGTAGTAAAGAACGGGTTGAATATCTTATCTATGACATCATCGGGTATGCCATTGCCGTTGTCTCGAATGCGTATCTCCATGGCATCCTCTGTTCGTTTTGTCTGAAGCCACAGGGTGGGCATATACGACTTGGAATCGCCCTTTTCAACGAGAGCTCGTCTTTTCTCGTCCGTCGCATAGCAGGCGTTGCCGACCATGTTGACAAATACGCGACCCATATCTCCCGGCACAACCGTCCAGTCGCCGGCGTGTGGGTCGAGTTCCATTTTCAAGTCGAGATGGAAATCGGGGTCCAGCGCCCGCGCGCTGTGATATGCCAGCAATGCGTGCTCGCTGAGCAGGTCGTTGATGCTGACGGCTCTTACTTCGCCGCCACCTCGCCCCAGCATAAGCATATCGTGGACGATTCTGTTCGCCCGTTCTCCATGAGAGCGTATGCGCTCCAGATTATCGGTGAGGTCTTGCGAAATCTCATCTATATATGACCGCTGCTCGTCTTCGAGTTTCACGCCCTCTTCCTCAAGAATCTCCTTCAATTCCACCAGCAGTTCTTCGGACACTTCTGAGAAATTCTTGACAAAGTTCAGCGGGTTCCTTATCTCGTGCGCGACGCCTGCGGTCAATTCGCCCATTTCCGCCAGCTTTTGCTGTGTGATGATCTTATCCTGCGCAGATCGGAGTTCGGCTAGTACGCTCTCTAACTCATCGTTCTTTCCCTGAAGGTCATGCGCCAGCTTTTCCACCAAGTTCAGACGTTGTACCTCTAGAGCATGGCGCCGGAAGACTTCGAGAGCGGCCGCCATGTCGGCAACCTCGTCATTTCCGCCTATCTCCACCCTAGCTTCAAGGTCGCCGCTCGCCATGCGGCGCATCCAATCCGACAACATTTGAATACGGCGCAAGAGTATCCGTCCAACGAAGAGCCAAGCGATGAGAAAAGCCCCGCCAATGCTGATGGCGCTGATAACGAGCAACAGGATTCGGCCGGTCGAAACCGACTGTGTCGAGGCGGCGGTGGCGTCTCGCGCGCTCTCCTGCGCCGCGACGACCAGTCCGTCCACCTCGGCGACTAGGGACACAGCTTCATCTTGGTTGAGCGCGAGCAGGGCCGCCTGACTTTCTTTCAGCTCCAGTTCGCGCTGGAGCAATGTGAAGCCGTTTTGCGGTCCGACGCCCAGTTCGGACAACCGCGCGAAAACAGGAGCGATCTCGTCGTGTATGAGGGAATCTTCCAGTGCGGTCAAATTGCGCCGGATGCGTTCGTCCACAGCTTCGAAACGCTCTCGAAAAGGTTCGATGGAAGCGGCCTCCGACAGGGTGAATGCGTTCGACAGGAGTTCGGTCGCTATGTTGGCGTCCGCCTGCAGTTCCAATAGGCGGCGATAGCGATTGATTTCTTCCTCAGATGAGTGAACTGAGAATTCATCGGGAGGGTCTCCCAGGTTGCGATAGCCGGTGACGGTGTAGAAAAACTGGTCATCTATCGCAGTGACCACCGTGTCATCCAGTTGGCTACGCAGATCTGCCAGTTCGTTTCGCAGGGCTTCCCTCTCATTGACCAGTCGGAATAAGTCTGTCCTATTGGAGCGAACGGCTTCAATGTTGGCTATCAGTGTCTGAGAATGGGCGCCTATATTATCCAGGAGTTCATCTGACGCATCATCGTGGTTCTGTTCGAGAGCCGCCAACTGCATCTCGAGCGACTCGTGGGCGTCGGTGATGATGTCATATTCAGACTCGAGATCTCTGCGCGTCACGGCTGAGGTGAGACGCGGCGCGGAGGCGATCAGCGCGCCGCTATACTCGGCGATCTCAAACGCCGCGGCCATTTCAGGAATACTGCGTTCATTCACCTGGCTCTGCGCGTTGCCCACGCGGTCGAAAGAGAACCACCCCACAAGGCTTGCGGTCATTGTGAGGGCAAGGGCGCCGCCGATTCCCGCGTAGAGTTGAGTAGAAATTCGAAATCGGCTGCGGAACAGCCTTTCTAGTCGTTCCATCATGGCTTAGCGTCCAGTAGCGAATTGATAGGATGATATTTGCCATCGTCGCCTATAACCGTGAGGTACACTGCGTCGGACCCCTGATTGTCCTCCGGTCCGTAACGAAGTTGAAAGCCATCCAGATCAATAGGGTCCTCTTGGAGAATACTATTGAGGAAGCAGGCTCGCGAGATATCTTGTCTACACCTATGCACACCGGCTATTGCGAGCCGCCCCGCAAGGTAGCCCTCGAACGAGACAAACCCAGGAATCGCGGCGGGGGCAAAGGCGAACAGGGCGCGGTGGTAGGATTCAACGACGGAGAGCTCCCTATCCGTAGGAAAAGGCACCACCTGGGTTACGAATACCCCAGCGCCGTCTGTGCCTAACTCTTCTGCCAGAGCGTTGCTGCCCACAAAAGATACGGTCATAAAAACCGGGTCCAAACCTGTGAAGCGCGCCCATGCTATCAGCGCGGCAACCGGCTCGTAGGCCCCGATGATAATCACCGCCTCAGGGTCGCCCCGTCGCAGATCAAGCAGACCCGTTTTCACCGCCATAGTGTTGCGAGGGTACAGCCCAACCGATACAGGCTCCATGCCGCGGCGCGCCAGCGCGCTCGTGGCTCCATTGTATCCCGCGCGCCCATAAGAGTCGTCCTGATACATCACAGCGACACGGTTGATGTCTAGGTCCTCGGTTAGCCGAGCGACCATCTCCTCGGTCTCCTGATTGTACGAAGCGCGCAGATTGATTATATTGTCCCACTTGGGGTCCCTCAGGAATGCGGCGCCGGTGAAGGGGGTCAGGTACGGGATACCCGCCTCCGCCGCTACCGGGGTGGCGGATCTGGAGGTCGGCGTACCTACTGCCCCAATTAGGGCAAATACACCCTTGTCTATCAGCGCGCGAGTGTTGGCGATGGCCGCTTCCGGTTCGTAAGCGTCGTCCATAAACGTCAGTACCATCTGTCGCCCATGCACTCCGCCGTTCTCATTGGCTTCATGGAAGGCTGCCTCTATGCCAGTCCGCATATTTATTCCCAACTCTTGCGCGGGTCCGCTGAAGGCGGCGGACTGCCCGAAGAGAATATAGTCTTCAAACACTCCCGGTTCTCCCGTCTGAACAGGATCGGGAACAAGAGGATCGGGAGACGCAACTTCGCTCGGCGCGCTATCCTGATTCGTCTGAACTCCGCTATCGGCGTTATCGAACCGAGACAACCCGCCTGTGATAGTGAATACTACAACTAAGACTCCGCATAGGGCCATAACTAGGAGCAGAACCGCTAACAGGCGAGACAAGTTCTTTATCCGGACTTTCGCATGACTAGTGTGGAGTGGTTCTTGGAATTCTCCCGCTCGTATCGCATATCTTCGGTCATGGCCCGCACCAATCGCAAACCCAGTCCGCCTATGGGCCTTTCCGCCACAGGACCTAGCGTGCTAGGCTCATGCTCATGCTCGAGAGGGTTGAAGGGAATCCCATCGTCGGTAATCTGAATCGTAAGGATGTCGGATTCAGATGAAAGTGTTATCTCAAAGTCGCGAGCCCCTTCTTCATACGCGTAGTTAATGACATTGATGCCAAATTCTTCAAGCACTAGGTTCACGCGAAAAGTGAGCGCCGGCGACCATCCTTCGCTTTCTGCCAACTCCTCCACGGCGGCCGCGATGCGCTTCAATTCTTCAAGCCTGTTCTCAACTTTCAGGCTGAGTTTTGCGCTCATGACGCGACAACCTCATTGCGGTGGAGCGTTAGACAAGTAATATCGTCCGACTGCGGCGCGCCTCCCGCAAATTCGCGTATGCTCTCGAATATCGCCTTGTTGATTTCATCCGCTTCTCTCGAAGGCGCGCCCACGAGTATCTTGCACAACCGCTCCATGCCGTACTCCTCACCGGACTCGTTCATTGCCTCTGTGACACCGTCTGTGTAGAGAACTAGGGTATCGCCGAGCTGAAGCGTAATTGAGTTCTGAGAAAACTCAAAGTCGGGCATTACCCCAAGCGCTATCCCGCCGGTCATGGGAAGAACAGTATAATCCCCATCCTCGTGGACTATCACAGGGCTGTTATGTCCACCGTTGGCATAGGATAGTTCCCCACTAGCCGGATCATACACCGCGTAAAAAAGAGTGACGAACATCAGAGCGTCGTTATCGTCGCAAAGCAGGTTGTTGACCTCTTCCAGAGCGGGACCAGGTTGCTCGCTGCCAATCGCGGCCCCTTTCAGCAATGTGCGACTCGACATCATGAACAGAGCGGCCGGCACTCCTTTGCCGGATACATCGGCAATCGCCAGTCCGACTCTGTTGTTATCCAAACGAATGAAGTCGTAGAAGTCCCCTCCGACGTTGCGCGCAGGCTCCATACTAGCGAACGACTCGAAATCAGTCCCTGTCGGGAAAACGGTAGGCAGAATAGACTGTTGCATATGGCTTGCTACGCTCAGTTCGTTCTGAAGCGCGACCAGCTGGTCCCGAGAAGCCAGCGCCTCCCGCCACTCGGTCAGATGCACCAGCGTCCGGTCAATCGTAATCCGCAGGTCGTTGAAGTCCAAAGGTTTGGTTACGAAGTCGAACGCGCCCCTGTTCATGGCAGTTCGGATATTCTTCATATCCCCATAGGCCGAAATGATTATCGAACGTATATTTGGATCGATCTTCGGGATCTGCTCCAATAAGGTTAGTCCGTCCATCTGAGGCATATTGATGTCTGAAACTACCATATCAATATCATCATCACGGTTTAACACATCCAACGCTTCTATGCCGTTGTGAGCGAACACAAAGTTATAGCGTCCTGACCTGATATGGCGCCTCATGCGTTGAAGCATGAGCGGCTCGAGGTCTGGCTCATCATCCACGACAAGGATCTTGTAAGTGTCTTTCATTGTTGCCGGTCTCCTATGCTATGAGCCGCTGAACGAACTCATGGCGGCCTCCTGAGACTCGTGTATTGGAATTATTCTGTCAAATCCGCTTATCACGAATACTTCGTTGACAGAGTCCATCAGAGAACAGACCGCGAATTCCACGCCCTGCTTCTGAAGCGATTTGGCGACTACCAATATCGCGCGGAGCCCAGCGCTGCTGATGTACGAGAGATTCTCGAAATCCAGCACCACAGGCCGGACGTTCCCACGGATGGCTCCTTCCAAAGCGTTCTGGAAGTCAACAGCGTTCGTCCCGTCAACACGTCCTTCAGTAAGCAATACTAAACTATCTCCCTGGTTGAGAACTTCCACGTTCATAAGTAAGCCTCCTCAGCTATTTATCTCAGACTGCCATATCAGGACATGGTCCTGGAGTTTTCGTATGTGAACACCGGTTTTATCGTATGCAACCATGTGAATGTCTGCATTTTGGATCAACGTCAATAGTCGTACCCTCGTTCACCCTGTGTAGCGATATCCAAGCCTACGATCTCATCCATCTCATCAACTCTCGCGCCGCCCACCAGCGCGCCGGTTACTTTGAGCAGAACGAATGTAATCACTCCACTCCACACTATGGCAGCCAACAAGCCCAGCGCTTGAACTCCAAGCTGTACAACGAACTGCCGACCTTCCTCGACGAATCCGCTGCCTCCCAGCGCATCCAGCGCCAGCGCGGCCGTAAGTAGAACGCCGAGAATGCCGCCGACGCCGTGGATGGCGAACACATCCATAGAGTCGTCAATTTTAAGTTTATTCTTTACTATACTGACTGCAAAATAGCAAACCGGACCCGCGATCGCTCCCAGCGCAAGCCCGGACAGCGGGCTTACAAACGCGGAGGCAGGCGTAGCTATCGCCAGTCCCGCAACCGCGCCGATGACAGTGCCTACCAAAGTTGGCCTGCGCTCCACTATCCACTGCGTAGTCATCCATGTTATGACAGCCGCAGCGGCCGCGATATGCGTTGTCGCCATGGCTATGGCCGGCTCACGGCCCGCAAACACCTGCATGCCGCCGTTCAGAGCGAGCCAGCCTATCCACAGCATTCCCACGCCGGCCGCGGCCATGCCCGGACTATGCGGTTCGGGAACCTCTTTGGGAAATACCAGTCGCTTGCCTATCACTACGGCGGCTACTAATCCGGCCACACCCACACTTGTGTGCAGGGTCACCCCTCCCGCTGAGTCCATAATCCCCATCCGGTGTAACCAGCCTCCGCCCCATACCCAGTGGCAGATGGGAGCGTAAACCAGAGTGGACCAGAGGGCGCTGAACACCAAAACCGCCGGGAATTTAATCCGCTCGGTATAGCTGCCCACAATCAGCGCGGGAGCGAGTATGGCGAATGTCATATGGAAGACGGCCCATACTATCTCAGGAACGGCGCCTCCCGAAGTCTTGCCTACAAGATCTATAAAGAATACATTCTCTACGCTTCCGATAACGCCGCCGACGCTGTCGCCGAAAGCGAGCGGGTAGCCAATGTAAAACCACAGCAAGGTCGAGATTGACGTGATCGCGAAACACTGCATCATGACCGACAGAACGGATCTCGCGTACATCAGGCCGCCATAGAACATGGCAACACCAGGCAGAGTCATAAACAATATGAACAGGGTGGAAGTGAGCATCCATGCGGCGTCGCCCGAGTTCATCATCGTCTCCAAGCACAGTGAAATCGGTACGATAAATTCTGCGAGGATTATATTACCACGAAATACCCGCGAGTAGTATATGATACAGCCGGTTCACCAAACAAAATTAGAGAATTCCGAGACCTTCCCACTTCCACTACACGTTCACGCCGGCTCTGCGCCATTATGCGAATATAACATCTAGGATATGAAATTTTGGAACCCCCATACCTAACGCAAGTGAGTGGCGAGTGGCTTTTTGCCATCCGCCATCGGCATGCTTGATCTCTCGCCGGCATGAAGGGTCTAGCCATTGAAGGACAGCGTGGTCGGGGGTAAGCGGCCGCGCAATGCGTGGAGTCAGTCAGGGAAGAGAAGTGGACGAGGGCGATTGGATGGAGGTTGCGGACAGTTGGATTTTGGATAGGCTATCCGAGCGGCAGTCCAAGGGAAGCCTTAGGCTGCCGCAACTCGACCTATGCGATTCCCTTAATGGTGTTGTTCGCTATTCCCAATTCTAAATTCAGCGTGTTACCATAAATGCTAAGTCCACTGGGTGGACAATAGATTTGCATCGGTGTCCGACCAATGTCTGAACGAATCCTAGTAGCTGTCGCATGGCCCTACGCTAACGGCTCCATACATCTTGGCCACACCGCGGGGGCGTATCTGCCCGCGGATATATTCGCGCGCTATCATCGCATGGTTGGAAACGATGTCGTTATGGTCTCCGGAAGCGACGCTCACGGCACACCCGTCACCATCGCCGCCGACCAGCAAGGCGTGTCGCCCGAGGACATATACTCCAAGTTTCAGGCCGAATTCCTCGACACATGGGAACGGTTGGGCATAAGTTTCGACCTCTTCACCTCCACCCATACCCCAAATCACTCCGAAGTTGCACAAGATATGTTCCTTCGCCTGCTGGAAAGGGGCTATCTGTACACCGATACAATGAGCCAGCCCTTCTGCGCCAATGATGAGCGCTTCCTCCCGGACAGATATGTAGAGGGCATATGTCCTCACTGCGCTTATGATGGCGCGCGGGGCGACCAGTGCGACAGCTGTGGACGCACCCTTGACGCGCAAGAACTTATCGGGCTCAGATGTCGCACATGTGGGTCCGCTCCTGAGATAAGGGAGACCGAACACTTCTTCCTCAGACTCAGCGCATTCGAAGACCAGCTGTTGGAATGGATCAGAAATCAGGACCACCTGCGGCCGAATGTGAAGAACTTCACCGTAAGCTACATCGAAGGAGGTCTGCGCGACAGGGCGATCACACGCGACCTTGCATGGGGTATCCCGGTTCCAGTGGAAGGGTACGAGGACAAGCGAATATACGTCTGGTTCGAGGCGGTCATCGGATATCTGTCCGCCACCAAAGAGTGGGCGCGGCAGGGCGGGTCGCCGGACAGATGGAAAGACTTCTGGCAAAAAGAATCCCGTTCTTACTACTTCATGGGAAAGGACAACATCCCGTTTCACACGGTAATATGGCCCGCCATGCTGCTCGGGTACGGCGGCTTGAACCTGCCGTATAATGTCCCAGCCAACGAGTATGTGAACCTTGAAGACCAAAAGCTGTCCACCAGCAGAAACTGGGCGATATGGATGCCGGACTATCTGGACAGGTATGACCCTGACCCGCTCCGATATGTTCTATCGGCGATAATGCCGGAGACCAACGACTCCGACTTCTCTTGGACAGAGTACGTTCGCCGCAACAACGATGAACTTGTCGCTACCTACGGCAATCTCGTCCATAGAACGCTGAGCATGGCTGGGCGCAACTTCGACAGAGCTGTTCCGGATCCGGGCGTTCCTGATGAACAATCCCTAGTCCTGATGGACCAAGCGCGAGAAACCCTCGATGATACCGGGCGCAGTATCGCAGACTGCAGGTTCAAAAACGCGCTCCAGTCTGCCATGCGCCTCGCCCAGTCAACCAATCGCTACCTCGATTCCAAAGCGCCTTGGCGCGTCGTCAGAACGGACAAGGCAGACGCCGCGCGAACCATATGGACGAGTATGTCAGTTATAAACTGCCTGAAGACCATTCTTTACCCCTTCATGCCCGGAAGCTCTGAAAAGCTGCACCTTATGTTGGGACTCGACGGCAGTGCAGAATCCGGGGGCTGGAGCTGGGACTCGAACGCGCTGAAACCCGGCTCTCCTCTGCCGCGTCCGAAACCATTGTTCCAAAAGTTCGATGACTCGCTCATCGAGGAAGAGACAGCGCGTCTTGGCAGTTAGCCCGGATATAGAAGACATAAACCATATATACGGCCCAGTACAGAAACGCCTGACCAGAGTCGAAAATCGGCTCCGCAACATGGCAGACGTCAGCCTTCCCTTTCTGTCCGATGTGCTTTCGCATGTCTATTGCTCGTCCGGCAAGCGTGTAAGACCGGCGATCACTCTGCTCGCGTCCGGCTTCCACCCGCATGATGAACTCAAGTCCGAGATAATGGCGACCGCGATAGAACTTCTTCACATCGCGACTCTGATACACGACGACACCGTGGACGAATCCGACTTCCGGCGGGGACGGACAACCATCTCGAGTATGTTCGGCAAAGACATAGCCGTGCTGGTAGGCGACTACGTATTCGCATCCTCCGCCACTCTCGTGTGCGACATCGGCCACATTGGAGTAATAAGGCGCTTCTCGGAAACAATCATGGATCTCTCAAGTGGCGAACTGCGGGAGAGAATCAGCGTCTATGACCCGGAACAGAGCCTTGACGACTACTACGATAGAATTTACAGCAAGACAGCGTCGTTATTCGCCGTTTCCGGGGAGTCCGCCGCAACCATCAGCGGCGCGCCGGACGAACAGGTCGGCGCGATGAGGAAATACGGCTACGAACTTGGTATGGCATTCCAGATAGTTGACGACATACTCGATTTTGAGAGTACACAAGAGGAAATAGGCAAGCCCGTCGGCAGCGACTTGGCTCATGGGATAATGACCCTGCCAGCCTTTATCGCGCTCGAAAGAAACAATGTGAGCAACCCTGTAAGGGCGTATTTCGAAGAGCAAAACAACGCCGCCCTGCTCAAAGAGGCCGTTGACATGATTCGTCAACCCGAGATAATAGCCCAAGCATACGCCGAGGCTTCCAGACGTTGCGACATCGCCAGAGGCGCGCTCGGTAAAATGCCGAAGTCGCCCTTCCGCGACTCACTGGAATTGCTTCTTGACTACGTGATCAGGCGGCGGCGCTGATAGCGTTCACGACTCCCATACGATCTCGCCGGCCAGCGCTGTCATCACCGGCCGCATATCCAATATACCTCCCTTATCGCTTGATGTTATGTCCTCCTCGAAGAGGACCATATCGGCGAGAGTCCCAGGCCTGATTCTCCCGACTTCACGGTCTAGACCGGTCGCCCTTGCAGACCCTGCCGTGTACCGTTCCAGCGCATCGGTCAGGCCGATACGCTCCTCCACTCCCAAAACGCTCCCCGATTCGGTCTTCCGCGTAACAGATGAATACACGCCCCGCATCGGATTCGGATCGCTGACGGGCGTATCCGAACCGAAGGCTACGTCAACGCCATGGTCAGCAAGCGCGTGAACCCGGTAGAGATAGGGCAGCATATCCTTATCTACCGTGTCTAGGTATCGATCTCCGCTCTGGTAAATGAAACTGGGTTGGGTAACCACCATCGCTGAAGACCGACTGACCGATTCCAGCGACGCGGGCGGACATTCTGAGCAATGTTCAATGCGGTGCGGCGCGCCTATCCCCGACGAATCAGCCACGTTGAGTATTGCCTGCGCGGCGCTCTGCGTTATCTCGGACTCCACGGCGTGAACCGCAACCGGAAAGCCTGCCTTCACGCACTCGGAAACCATGCGCGACAACTCGGAGCTACATGGCGTCTGACGTCCGGAGGATGCAGTCACCATTATCTTGACGTGCCCTACCCTCTGGCGCAGTCCACCCGACCCAAATCCCAGACCCCGTTCCACAAATTCAGGTAGATGATGGAAGCCCGGCATCAGTGTAACCCTAGGCATTGCGCCCACCGAACCCCGCAGATCGCTGAAGAAATCCCATCGTGAGGCGGAATTGAGGTGAGTGGCGTCCTGTACCGATGTAATGCCGTGCGACAACAGAGTTTTTGAAGCTGTCTCCATTGAAGTCATGCTCAGCTCACGGGCGATCTTCGGAATTCTCCCTTCGAGATAATCTCCCATATCGAACAGCAGGCCGTTCGGTTCGCCGGAATCGAGTTCTCTCTCGACGGTAGCGCCGGCCGGCTCGGGGAAAGACATACCAATTCCGACGCGCTCCAAAGCCAGCGTGTTCAGAACGCAAGCGTGCCCCGACTTGTGACCGAGACACACAGGATGTTGCGGAGCCGCCTTGTCCAGATCCCGCCGTGTGGGATGGCGTCCCTCCAATAGAGTGTGGTCGTCGTAGCCCCACGCCCTAATCCATTCCCCTTCAGGGGTATGAGAAGCGCGGTCGCCAATCACGCGCTCTATATCCTCTATGGAAGAAATTGACGAAGGGCGGCAGTCCACTGCCAACATTGTGGACGCATAACTCAGCAGGTGCATATGGGCGTCGTGGAAGCCGGGCATAAGAGTCCCACCGCCACAGTCAACAATCCTGGCTCCGGCGGATTTTAGGGCGCTAGCGTCTGAGTTGGACCCTATCCACAGGATACGTCCACCCCTAACCGCTATTGTCTCCGCGTGAGGATGGCATGGGTCCATCGTCAGCGCACGGGCGTTGGTGAAAATCGTGTCCCGCAATTCATCGCGCCCCGGAAGACCGGATGGTTTACGCCGCTCAGGAAGTTCCGGCTATTGGATTACGGAGCCGGGGGTAGCTTCGATACGCCGAACGACTATCTTAGACCGATCCATCATTCCGGGGATCTTGGGAGCGACTTCGTTTACCCAGTACTCGCTCTCATACACTGCCTCATAGAGTTTCTCGCGCTGCTCCTCGCTCTCGAAGCGTCGCACCCAGATGTAGAGATCATCCTCTTCCTCGCCAACAAAGCTGCCCAGAATGGTCATGCCCTTGGAAACCTGAAATGGAATTATATCGTCTTCCATGAACTTGACCCAGTTCTCACGCTGTCCTGGCAGCGTCCTGTACTCTCGCAGTTCGAAGAACATCACTCGTCTCCTATGTGAATATGTGCCTCAGCCGACAACTTTATGAATGAATCAAGGGTATGTCAAGCCAGAGTGAATACCAGAACGCTCGCGGCTATGTACAAAGCTATCATAAGAGCGCCCTCAATGCTGATAGGGAGGCTGCGTCTGCCGCCCCGCCTTTTGGTCAGAATTCCGCTCACTACTATGGCTGACATTATCACGGCGATAATCGCGGTGAGCATATGTATATCGGATATGCTTCGCCAGAGAGATCCTTCCACGAATGTCACGTCGTCCATGAACAGAACGAAGCCCATATTGAACAGATTGCTTCCAAGAACATTGGTGATGGCCAATTCGGGGGCTCCGAGCCTCAGCGCCGCAAATGACGCGGCAAGCTCCGGGAGCGACGTGCTAAAGGCCAGGAACTGGGTTCCGACAAAACTAGCCTCCCAACCCATGGCGTGCGCGAGATCTTCGCCTAAATTGGCAAGCCACACGGCCGAGGCAACTACGACAACAGCCATTGTGAGATAGGTGGCAAAGGCGCGAGTCAAACTCTTATCAGAATAACGCTCAATCTCGGAAGGGCCTGCGGTTTCCTGTTCTTGGCTCTCCGCGCGGTAGATGAGGAACATAGAAACCAGAAACACGCCAATCAATATGAACGACATGGGGCTAATGTACCAACCGGCCATGTGGGAGGTGAAACCGTGGACAAGAATAGCGGTGAGCGCGACGGAGATGACTGTAATGCCCAAGACGCCCACTAATGCGGATGTTGGACTAACGCTGGATAGAACAGGTCCCCGTCTCCAGTAAATGTCCAAGAGTCCTATTATCAGCAGGTTAAACAGGTTACTGCCGAAGGCGTCTCCCACCGCGAGGTCAACCTCGCCAACCAGCGTGATGGCACTGACGCCGGTGCCAAGTTCAGGAAGCGAAGTGGCGGTGGCAAGCATTACCACACCGACGAACGACCTGCCCAGCCCCGTCTTCTCTGCGATAACGTCGGCCGCGCCTGCCATGAAATGGGCCGTTACCAGTATAAGTCCGGCGGCGGCGGCTAACTGGAGCCAGAGCAGGGTAAGGGTCACAGCATCTCCCTTGGCGCATAAGAATGACCCCTGCATCTGAGGGGTCATTCAAGGATTTCAGGTCAGCTTGATTCTACCTATCTCGACCTGTTGCTTACAAGGAGGTCCGCCCGGTCGCCCCACTTTTCCAGAAAACGCCGGTAGTTCTTGAGGCTCAACTCGTCGCGCTCCCCCTCCGCCAGTTCGCTCCAAACACGATGCTCGTGTTGAACCACTTCCAGGGAAGCGTCCGCAAGGATTCTCTTGCCCTTTTCTTTGAAGTGGAAACTGTAATCAATGTCCAGGTTTCGGTAGAACCGGAAACTCTCGCGCATCAGTCCGACCTCTCTCAGAGCGCTGCGCCTGAACGCGAAACAGTACGCCTGCATCGCGTCCATCTCACCCGACTCGCCCTCGCCGTCATGGAAATGGTGAAGATTGTCCGTGCGCAGGCCGAAAGGCCCGACTACACCCGTGTCTTCCTCGTCCAGCATTTCCTCTATACGCTCGAATATGTCCGCGCATATCTCCGCGCTGGTATCGAGAAGAAGCACAGTCCGCCCCAGACTCTGCTTCAACACAATATTCTTCGCCGCCCCCTCACCCAGCTTGTGGTCGGCGTGGATGACCCTGACCCGCGCATCGTTTCCCGCCAACTCTTCCAGCCAATCCGACGTTCCGTCACTCGATCCGTTATCCAGTATAACCGCCTCCATATCGCGGTCTCCCGCCCATGCGAACGCGCTCTTGACCGCGCGTTTCACGTCCTCAACGTAGTTGCAGGCCACCACGCCTATTGTTATATCGCGCGAGTCGTCTTCATCTATAAGAGACGGCACTTCCGCGGCGGAAGACACAATATCACGGTCCTCGGTCAGTTTCTCCCACTCCGCCTTGGGCCTTATTCGGGATACTTTAACGTCGTCCTCGACCACGTAACCCGCCGCCTCAAGATCGGCTCTTATTTGGTCGGCGTCTCCGTATTCGCCGGCGTCTCTGAGCCGCGACCGGCGCATGAGCTGCTCCAGCGCTTGCGGGGAAGTCTCGTACTCCTTCTCCAAGTCCAGCAGTCCAAGTCCAAGGACCTCATCGAACTTCTCCATCAGCGCCAGCTTGGCGGAAGCGGGCAGGTCCGAGCGCGCCATCTCCCAGGTCAGCGCAAGAGCGCCGGGCATATCCAGGTTGGCGTTGACAGTCTCAAAGAACTTTCCGGTCCATTCCTCGACGTCCGCGCCGTTCGCCGTGTCGTCGCCGGCCTCCATCGTCCAATTCCACACGCGGTTCTTCAGCCGTTTCAGACCGCACTGGGCCGCTCTCAAGGAAGTGAACGTGAAGTTCAGTCGAGTGTTATAGCGGGCCGTCAGACAGAGATATCTGAAGGCCATCGAGTCGATACCCTGCGCCTCTATATCGGACATAATGAAGGAGTTGCCCGACGATTTAGCCATCTTCACCCCATCGGCGAGAAGATGCTGACCATGCACCCAGGAACTGACCACAGGCTCGCCGGTGAACCCTTCGCTCTGCGCCACCTCACCTTCGTGGTGCGGAAATATGTTGTCCACCCCGCCGGTGTGAATATCGAACCTTTCGCCGAGATACTTTATGGACATTGCGGAACATTCTATGTGCCAGCCCGGGAAGCCATCTCCCCACGGACTGGGCCACTTGACCATTCGGCCCGGTTCCGCCGCCTTCCAGAGTGTAAAGTCGCGCGGGTCGCGCTTCAGCGGGTCGGCTTCGACTCTGACCGCCTCCAGGAGCTCCGCCTCGTGTATATTCCCCGATAGCTTGCCGTAGTCCGGAAACTCCGAGACTGCGAAATAGACATTGCCGTCAGCTTCGTAGGCGTAGCCCTTCTCGACTAACCTTTCCACTATCTCGATCATCTCTTCGATGTGGTCGGTGGCTTTCGGAAACTCGTGCGCGGGCCGGATGCTCAACTTCCGCTCATCGGCCAAGAACCGGTCGGTGTAGAACTGCGCTATCTCCGCGGGCGTCTTGCCCTCCTCTAGCGCAGCCGCGATTATCTTATCCTCGCCACGCTCCAGCATCTCCTGACGCATATGTCCTACATCCGTAATGTTCTTGATATGGATGACTTCCAGACCCTGCGCGGATAGTATGCGGCGTATCCAGTCGGCCATCAGGTAGGAGCGCAGATTGCCAATGTGCGCGTCCCTGTACACGGTTGGGCCACAGGTGTATATCCTGACCACGCCTTCTTCCAGCGGTGAAACTTCCTCCAAGTCTTTTGTAAGAGTGTTATATATATTCAACATGATCTACTACTCCCCACTGTGCGCGGAGAACTCAGAAACAACGCCGCGCCCAAGGGCCTATTCGCCGCGCGCCGCCACATTTCTTATCCCGCCCCTCCCGCGTCTTAGACCGAAGGCTTTCCCTTGTTATTCGATACGTCCATCACGTACAGGAAGTTCGTGCTTCCCGGCACTCCCAGCGGGGTGCCGGCAGTCAACACCAGCTTGTCATCGTCGGACAGCCCGCCACTTAAGATAGCGCTTTCCTCCGCTTTGTCGAACAAGTTCTCCAAATTGGTGAGAGTTGGGCCTATTACAGGATTCACTCCCCAACTCAGTGTCAGTTCCCGCTGAACCGATTCGTGCGGGGTCAGCGCCAGAATGGGCGGGCGCGGCCTGTATCTTGATACCCGTCGCGCCGTGCTGCCGGACTCGGTGAACGCCACTATCACTCCCGCGTTCATCTGGTTGGCGATACTCGCGGCCGCGTAGCTTATCGCATCGTCCGTCTGCTGCTTAGACGTGCGACCCTTCTCGACCAGTATCCGGTCGTAGTCCAGCCGCCTCTCGGTCTCGAGGGCCACTCTGCGCATCACGTCCACCGCCTTGTCAGGGAACTTTCCGATGGAGGTTTCCCCGGACAGCATAATCGCGTCGGTGCCATCGTACACCGCGTTGGCGACATCGGTGACTTCCGCCCTCGTGGGACGAGACGATTCGACCATGGACTCCAACATTTGCGTCGCAGTTATGACGGGTTTGCCCGCTATATTGCATTTGGATATGATGCGTTTTTGCTCGGCGGGAACGGACTCCATCTGAATCTCGACGCCCATATCGCCTCGCGCGACCATTATTCCGTCGCTCGCGTCCAGAATGCTGTCGAAGGCCTTGATTGATTCAGCGGTCTCTATCTTCGATATCAACAACGGAACGCTGCCTCTCATATGTAGAAGCTGGCGGGCCGTATATACATCCTCCGACTTGGTGATGTTTGAAAGAGCGACAAAGTCCGCGCCCGCGCCCGCCGCAAACCCGAGACCGTGCATCGCGCGGTAGTCCAGCAGCGGAAGAGTCGGCGCCCTGCCCGGCGTTGTGACTCCTCGATTTTCTGTCACCCTGCCTCCGTCCAGAACCTCACACTCTACATCCTGCCCGGAAATGGATACAACGCCCAGAGTTATCGCCCCGTCGTCCACAAGCACAGCGCCGCCGACTTCCGCGTCATTGTGTATCCCGGAAGGATATACTCCAAGCATTTGCGGATTTCCGGTGACATCTCGGCTCGTGAGGGTCACCATATCCCCCGACCTGAGGTCGAAATCGCCCGGAGACTGCGGACCCGTCCTGTACTTCGGACCCGGAATATCAACCATAATTCCGACTGGTATTCCAAGGTCATCCGAAGCCTTTCTGACCGTGCGAAACAATACTTGATGCTCAGCCGCCGTCCCATGCGACAGATTCAGCCTGGCGACCGTCATGCCGGCCACGATAAGTTCGCGTATCATCTCGTAGGACTTGGTAGCGGGTCCGAGTGTGCAGACTATCTTCGTCTTGGGCCGCTGGGGCATGGTTTGGGCTCCGGATATTTTCAAAGTCTTAGACTGGCAATGTAGATATTACAAGAAAACGCTATCTAAAACTACCACGAACGTCGGTTTTCAAATGATCGCAAGGTAGGGCGAATTAGAAAACGCGTCCGGCCTCAAGACGGCGTTCCGGATAGGGCGGGCAGGATTACAAGAAAAACAGGTATCAATACCACCGACCAGAACCATCCGACAGCCGCCGCTATTCCCGCCTGCCACCATCTGACGCCGTGCATGGTCTTAACCGCTACAACAGCCGAAGCCAACGTCCAGATCGCCCCCAGCATGAACAAAACCTCACCGACGGCCGGAACTCCAATCAGCAGCCACAACGACATCGGCAGGTAGCATATCCCCAAAGAACGCAGGCTCGCCCGGTAACCTTCTCTCCCGCCGAACAGCCGCCCCCCCAGAAGCCACACGAAAACCGTCCACACTACCCAACTGGTGAATATAGTGGAAACCGCCAGTATCAGATTGAAGCTCTCCTCAACCCTGAAACCCTGTCGCGTCGCATCCTGGGTCAGACTCCACATACCCATTCCGAACGCGATTCCCGCAACAAGCGTCACCCCCAGCGCGCTGAACGCGGTCTCCTGTTTCTCCCTGACCTCTTCGTACACGCTTCCATCGAAGATAGCCGCCCTGAACGCAAGTCTGAGCATAGTGTCCCCCATTGCCGCTGATGTGGTTGATTCTATCCCCGACATCGAGGCGCCTTCAAGCGAGCCGAAACCCGTTCCATCCCCAACTGTGAATTCACTATTCCATCCTAAGTAGTGTAAAATCTCGCTTGGATAGTCTGAGAGGAGAACCTGTTGGAACAGCCTGACGCGCTCATACTCACCGGTATAGGAATCGGCACGGCGTTCAGCGTGCTTATTCTCCTTCTGGTCGCGGTGCTTATTATAAGGCTGGCGTCCCGGCTGGTTAACGAAGAGGAAGCGCAACCCCCCGCGCAAGAAGAATCGCCCGACGACGATCCGGAGACCAGAAACCGCGCGACCGCGGCTGCGGTCGCGGTTACCGTTCTGTTGGAATCCAGGCCCTACCTCCGTCACCGCCCGACTCAGACCCGGGACTAATAGCCACTCAGGACTGATAGTATTTGGACGAACTACTAAACTTCCTCAGCTCAACCGGATTCGGCAGTATAGGCCCCGGCGAAGCGATCATGATCGCCATCGGCCTCCTGTTCATCTACCTCGCCGTATCCAGGGACATGGAGCCATACGAGCTTCTGCCCATCGGACTCGGCGTCGTGATAGCGAATCTTCCCCTGACAGGGCTGCTCATACCCCCCGACGCAGCGGCCGGACACCAGGAATCCGGCCTGTTCGGCATCATCTTCCACTACGGCCTCTCCTTCTGGAACATCCTGCCGCCCATCATATTTCTGGGCTTGGGCGCGCTGACCGACTTCGGACCCGTCATCTCCAATCCCAAAACCCTGCTCCTCGGCGCCGCGGCCCAGGTCGGCATTTTCGTCGCCTTCTGGGGCGCGCTCGCCACCGGAGTCTTCGAGCTCTCCGAAGCGGCCTCCATCGGCATCATAGGCGGCGCCGACGGACCCACCACCATCTTCCTCTCCGCAAAGTTGTCGCCCGACATACTCGGCATCACCGCCGTTATCGCCTACTCGTATATGGCCGCCGTCGCCTTCATCCAGCCGCCGCTCATGAAACTGCTCACCACTAAGAAAGAGCGGGAAATAGAGATGGCCCCGCCCAGAAGAGTCTCACGCCTCGAAAAGCTCCTCTTCCCCACCATCGCTATGATAGCCATAATCCTGATAGTGCCAAGATCGGCCCCCCTTATAGCTATGTTCATGATCGGAAATCTCTTCCGCGAAAGCGGAGCCGTTCCCCGCCTGACCTCCGCCGCCTCCAACGAAATACTCAACATAGCCACGATCTTCCTCATGCTCACCGTCGGAACCCAACTCTCCGCCGAGCGCGTCTTCCAACTCGACACTCTCATCATCTTGGGACTAGGACTCATCGCGTTCGCCTGCGGAACCATGGGCGGCCTGCTTTTCGCCAAGATAATGAACTTGTTCCTCAAAGAGAAGATTAACCCCCTCATAGGCTCAGCCGGCGTGTCCGCGGTCCCGATGGCCGCCCGCATCTCACACCACATTGGACAGCAATCCAACCCGCGCTCGTTCCTTCTGCCACACGCCATGGGACCCAACGTCGCAGGCGTCATAGGCTCAGCCGTTGTCGCAGGCGTCTTCATCTCCCTTATCAACTGACCCCCTTGCATGATATGTTGTTCACCAGCCATATCTCATACTCTCTAACCGCAAGAGTCTAATTCGGAAAAACAGCCATGCCGGAAACAGTCAGAGTCAAAGTCCGGGGAAAGTGGTACACCGTTGAGGTCGGCGACCTCACCCGGCGTCCCATAACCGCGGTCGTGGACGGATACACTATTGAAGTCGAAGTGCAAGACCCGGTCACTGAGACCGTTCCGCAATCCTCCAGACCCGCCCCATCCGGAGCGCCGGCGCGGCCTGTTCACGCCGCGCCTCCCCCCGTCGCGCCGCCCGCCGGAGCTGTCGTCGAGAGCTCCCCCGCCGCCGCCAAGTTATTCCGAGCGCCCATGCCCGGCGCCATCATCTCTATCGAGGTCAACCCTGGCGATCAGGTCGTAACAGGCGATCCCATATGCGTCCTTGAAGCCATGAAAATGCAACAGATGCTCCGCGCCGACTGGTCCGGCGTAGTCAAAGAGGTTATGGTCGCAGTCGGTCAGCAAGTCATGGGCGGCGCGCCAATAGTGGAACTCGAATAACCATCAAAAGGAATCCGCCTTGTCCAAATCCCCCATCATCCAGAAGATACGACTCGCCTCATACCGCCTCCCCTTGGAAAACATCGCCACCGACCTCTCCTTCGCGGCCGGCCCATTCTACGAACCTGGCGCAAAGTCCCACCGCTCCGTTCTCGCCATACACATATACACCGACGTCGGCGTCACCGGCGAATATATCAGCGGTACCCCGGCCATCGGCGAGCAGATACGAATGTGGGCCCCATTCCTCATCGGCAAAAACGCCCTCGACCGCGAACTCTTCTACCGACAGGCCAAAATGATACTCCGCAAGCACGACCGCATGGGCATCGGGCCCATAGACATAACCCTGTGGGACCTCGCAGGAAAGCTTTTCGACGCCCCCATACACCAACTGCTCGGCGGCTACCGTCAGAAACTTCCCTGCTACGCCAGCACATACCACGCTGACCGCGCCGACGACGGACTCAGTTCCCCTGAAGCATACGCCGATTTTGCCGAACAGTGCCTCAAACTCGGATACAAGGGCTTCAAGATCCACTCATGGGCCGCCGCCCCTATAGAGCGCGAGATAGAAACCATCCACGCCGTGGGAAGGCGCGTCGGAGGGAAAATGGCCCTTATGACCGACCCCTGCTGCGTTTACGACACCTACGCCGACGCCCTTCGCGTCGGCCTCGCCTGCGACGAAAACCAATTCTTCTGGTACGAAGACCCGCTCAACGACGGCGGCGTATCCCTCCAAGCCTACCGGAGACTCCGCCAGTCCCTCAAAACGCCCCTGCTGCAGGGCGAGCACGTCCACATGGTAGAAGGACACGTTGACATGGCAAGCGCCGAAGCCACCGACTTCTGGCGCGCCGACCCCGAATACGACGGCGGCATCACCGGCGTCATGAAAATAGCCCACGCCGCCGAGGGCTTCGGCATGGACGTCGAACTCCACATCGCCGGCCCAGCGCAGCGCCACTGCATGGCCGCCATGCGAAACTCCAACTTCTACGAAATGGGTCTCGTCCACCCCAAACTCGGTTCCGGCTCCCGCCTCCCTGTGTACCAAGACGGATACGCCGACGGCCTTGAAGCCATAGACTCCGACGGCTGCGTCTCAGTCCCCAACGGCCCCGGACTCGGCGTCGAATACGACTGGCGCAACCTCGCCAAGTACAAAGACGGCGAAACAGTCATCCAGTAGATCTCCCTTTGCGTCAACACTTCGACACTCCAATGCCTCGTATAAATAGCTTGGCATCCGTATCAGTTTGCATCAGCTCAACTCAAACCAACGGAACCAGAACACCAATTCAGTCCGGGGCCGCATCCGCCGACAATCCCCAACGACCCTGACTACGCGCTCGACCGCAACTCCCGGAACCGCGTTATCAACTCACGCTGCTCATCGCTCAAACTTTTCGGCATCGCCGGACGCACGGTCGCGTACAAATCCCCCCGCTTCTCCGGCGAACCCGGCGTAGGCATACCCAGCCCGCGCAACCGTATATTCTGCCCGTTCTGACTATTCTCCGGAATAGTCACCGCTATACGCCGTCCGTCCAGCGTCCGCAACTCCGCCTCTCCCCCGAGTATCACATCCTCGAACGGCGCGGCCACATCCACATACAAGTCATCTCCTAAACGCCTGAAACGCGGATGCGGACTCACATTCACCCTGAACAGCAATTCCCTCCCGCTCTCCGGCGACACCCGAACCGTACTGCCATTGTCAACCCCGGGCGGAATATCCACCTCGAAACGTCGCTGCCTGCCGCCCGTAGTGAAATTGGCCATTATGGTAGTCCCGCCATACGCCTCCTCCAGCGAAACCGTGATACTCGTCTCAGTCCGCGACACCCTCGCCGCTCGCCTAGACTCGAAATCCCCTCTCATATCCAGAATGTCCTCAACCCCCGAAAACAGATCACTGTCGTGATAGCCTCCATACGTCCTAAAGTCGAACGGCGAGCTATAAGACGTCCGCGACGATCGTCGCCGCTCCTCTATCCTGTCCGCCTCCCTCCAGCGTTCCCCATAAACGTCATACTTCTTCCGGCTGTCCGAATCTGACAGAACCTCATAGGCCTCGTTGATCTCCTTGAACCGCGCCTCCGCGTCCTTATCATCCTTATTCAGGTCCGGATGATACTTCCGCGCCAACCTCCTGAAAGCCCCGCGTATCGTCTTCTCATCCGCGTCCCGACTGACACCAAGTAGCTTATAGTAGTCCGCCATAATCTCACTCTGTCCGTAGTATTGTCATATCGAATTATCACATATGCTCCATATATAATAGCATATATGATACGATACATATCAATTTATTTGACAAGTCACCTCATTATCCCTATAATCTAATGCAAGGTCAGATGACCCCAATTCAGAAATATACAGAACAGGAAAGAGAGTAACATGGTTCTTCAGAGATTCTACCCATTCGCAGAGATGAGACGCGCCGAGGAAGCCTTCAACCGACTGTGGCACAACAACCGGAGCGACGACGGCTTCAACAACGAGAACTGGGCTATACCACTCGATGTGGTTCAGGATGGCGACGACATGACTGTCAGGGCTCCCCTGCCGGGCGTTGACCCGGGCGACATCAGCGTTACCATCGAAGACGGCCTGCTGACCATCGAAGCCGAGACCAAATCCGAGAGCGAGAAGAGCGGCAACGAATATCTGTTGAGAGAGCTCCGATACGGACGCTTCCACCGCTCCCTTCGGCTGCCCGTCTCCGTGGACGCCGACAAGGCGCGCCCAACCTACCAAAACGGAGTCCTCAGCATCGCCATCCCCAAGGAGAAAGCCAGCAAAGCCCGACGCCTCGAAATAAAAGCGCGCTAACTCCGGTCCCCATCCGGGCGCGACCACCATAATCGGGGGCGGGTCTTGAGACCCGTCCCCGGTCCGCGTCACACAAAAAATCCCCTTTGACACCACAGAAAGTCTATACTATCGCACATACATCAACGAACATTATATCTAGCTATCACCTAACCCTACAAGGAAGACCTCGACAACGACGGTGACGGATAGCCCCGTCGCGCTTGAAGCCTTAACCCAACAGCCTCATATGGACGTGGACGCCCTCACACTGTCATATGACCACGCCATGCGACGGCGGCCTTGTGCGCCCATGTCCAATGAATTCCCCGTTGCCCGCCCGCCTCGCCATCCGTCATTCACCATTCTAAACTCTTGCCTAACAACCCCGATTAAGGTAGAGTACCGCCTACAATAGATGCTCCTGCGTCAGACGCCGGTCCGACCGCAAACGTGAGAAGAACTACCCTAACCGCAACCTCACATAGCAAGTATCCAATAGGAGGAATGACGTGACCACTCAATTCGGTGAGAGCATAAAACGCCGCGAAGATCCCAGGCTCATAACCGGCAAGGGAACCTATGTTGACGACGTGCGCCTTGTGGATATGCTGAACATGGCTCTAGTTCGCAGCCCGCACGCGCACGCCAGAATCACCAATGTTGACACGTCCGCCGCCTCGGATGTCGAGGGCGTAGTAGGCGTATATACCGGCGCCGACCTCCACGAACAACTCGGCAAACTCATCTGCGGATGGGTCGTGCCGGACACCAAGGAAGTCCCGCATCACCCCATCGCCATAGACAAAGTGAACTGCGTCGGCGATATCGTCGCCGCAGTCGTCGCCGACACCCCCCACACCGCCGCCGACGCCGCCGAACTCGTCGTAGTTGACTACGATGTACTCGACGCTATCGTGAATATGGAAGACGGCATTCAGGACGGAAAGCCCCAAATCCACGAAGGCGCGCCTAACAACATAGCATTCGAATGGGAAGTCGGCGGAGGCGATTTCAACGAGGCCGCCGCGAACGCAGGAATCCGCGTCTCCGAGCGCATCGTCAACCAGCGCCTTATCCCCAACCCCATGGAACCGCGCGGCGTCATAGCCGATTTCAACCCCGGAACCAACCAACTAACCGTCTATACATCCACACAGATACCGCACCTCGTCAGATTACTGCTTGCCCTAGTCACCGGACACCCCGAACACCAGATAAGAGTAATAGCCCCCGACGTGGGTGGCGGCTTCGGCTGCAAACTCTACCTCTACGCCGAAGAAGTCATAGCAGGCATGATCGCCAAGAACCTCGGCCGCGCCGTCAAGTGGATTGAAGGCCGGCAGGAGAACTTCCTCGCCACCACTCACGGACGCGACCACGTCGGACAGGTAGAGATAATCGGCGACTCCAACGGCAACATCTCCGGACTCAGCGCCGACATATACGCCAACATGGGCGCATACCTGTCAACCTTCGCGCCGGCCATACCCACCTACCTGTTCGGACTGATGCTCGTCGGCCCATACAGGATAGACAATATACACTGCAAGGTAACGGGCGTCTTCACCAACACCACTCCCGTTGACGCCTACCGCGGCGCCGGACGCCCCGAAGCCACATATCTCGTCGAACGCATGGTGGACCGCTACGCCGCCGAAATTGGCATGGACCCCGCGGAAGTCAGGCGTAAGAACCTCATACCCCCCTTCGAGGACGGACACGAAGTCGCAACCACCGTCACGTACGACAGCGGCAACTACGAAGCCGGACTCGACCGCGCCCTAGAACTCGTCGGCTACGACGACTTCCGCAAAGAGCAGGCCGCCGCCCTGGAACAGGGTCGCCACCTCGGCATCGGCCTCTCAACCTACGTCGAAATCTGCGGCATGGCGCCTTCCGCCGTCGCCTACACGCTCGGCGCGAAGGCCGGCGTCTGGGAAAGCGCCCTCGTTCGCGTACACCCCACCGGGAAGGTCACAGTCTTCTCAGGCTCCTCGGGACACGGTCAGGGACACCACACCACCTTCGCTCAGCTCGCCGCCTCCGAACTCGGCGTCCCCGTCGAAGATGTCGAAGTCGTGCAGGGCGACACCGACAAAGTGCAGATGGGAACAGGAACGTTCGGCTCTCGCAGCGCCGTCTGCGGCGGAAACGCCATCCACATGAGCATCGAGAAGATTCAGGATAAGGCGCGCCGCATCGCCGCCAACCTCCTTGAAGCCGCCCCCGAAGACATAGTCAACGAAAATGGACAATACTTCGTACAGGGAGCGCCCGCCAACGCCAAAACCTTCCAGGAAGTCGCCCTCGCAGCCTACTGGTACGAAAGCCTACCGGAAGGGACCGAACCCGGACTCGAGGCCGTCAGCATATTCGACCCAGAGAACTTCACTTGGCCCTTCGGAACACACATCGCCATCGTCGAAGTGGATAGAGACACAGGCGAGGTCGAGTTGCAAAAATACGTCGCCCTCGACGACGTCGGAAAAGTCATCAACCCCATGATAGTCGAAGGCATGGTGCACGGCGGCGTCGCCCAGGGCGTCGGACAGGCCCTCCAGGAAGAAGCCATCTACGACGAATCCGGGCAGCTCCTGACCGGCAGCATGATGGACTACGCCCTCCCCACCGCCGAGGACATCCCCTCCATCATCACCGACCGCACCGTCACCCCATCCCCTGCAAACCCCCTCGGCGTCAAAGGCGCGGGCGAAACTGGCACAATAGCGGCCTCCCCCGCCGTGATGAACGCGGTGATAGACGCGCTCTCCCCGTTCGGCGTGAAGCATATGAATATGCCCGCCAAGCCCGAAAAAGTCTGGCGCGCCATGCAAAGCTAGACTTATACAACTAAAAATAAGCCGAACTCAATCCGCTCGCCTATTCTGAGTAGGCGAGCGGATTGGCAAGTATCCAAATCCGTTTGTGATGGGCGAGACATACAAAGAACCAATCCAGCAAAAGGAGTAGCGAAAAGGTAAAACTTCAACGCCCAAAGCCCGTCTCCAATACTGAAACATAGCGAATCCGACCTATCCTGTGATAGCCTGAACCACGAACAAAATCTACTTATCGCCTCGAACACAGAAACCCCCAAAAGAACGCTGGATAAACCCGAACGTGTCTAACCATCCCGACCCCATCCGAGAAATACTCCGCGAACTCGAATCCCGCGACTACATGGCCGACCCCGCCATCGCCACCTCCATCTTCATGGCCCAGGCGCTCGAACGCCCCCTGCTCATAGAGGGCCGCGCCGGCGTCGGCAAAACCGAAATAGCCAACGTCATGGCCCAACTGCTCGACACCACCCTCATCCGTCTCCAGTGCTACGAAGGCCTCGACGTAACTACCGCTCTATACGAATGGAACTACGCCAAGCAGCTGCTCTGGATAAGGCTGGATGAGGGCAGCGGACACTCCGCTGACGAGCGCGAGCGACAAATATTCAGCCGAGATTTCCTGCTCGAACGGCCGCTGCTCGCCGCGCTCACCCAACTCAATAAGTCCCCTGTCCTTCTCATTGACGAGATAGACCGAGCGGACGAGGAGTTCGAGGCGTTTCTGCTTGAAGTTCTTTCCGAGTTCCAGGTCACGATCCCTGAAATCGGAACGATTCGCGCGAAACACAAGCCGCTGGTCATTCTGACCTCCAACCGCACGCGCGATCTCTCGGACGCCCTTCGCCGCCGCTGTCTCTACCTGTGGATAGATTACCCCGACCTCGAGAAAGAACTGAGAATCGTCCGACGCAAAGTCGAGGGCATTGACCTGAAACTCGCAAGGCAGGTCTGCCGATTCGTTGAGAGCGCCCGTGAATCCGGACTAGAGAAAGTCCCAGGCATATCAGAGACCCTAGACTGGGCCAAGGCGATGGTGATTCTCCATTACGACCACCTGGACAGGGAATCGGTTATGCAGACCCTGGGGACACTGGTAAAGGACGCCGACGATCTGGACCGCTTCCGCGAAGAAACCATAGACCAGATCATCGCGCTGGTCCAGGACTGACTGTCATCATGGGCATCCGGCCACTTGATGAAGTGGAGGTTTCTACCGGCCCAGGGCGTCTTCCAATGTTGACCACGCCAGCAGCGCGCACTTGATTCGCACGGGAAACTCACGCACCTTTGCCAGCGCTCCCAGGTCGCCAAGCTCGCTCACCTGCTTCTGGGATGGCTCCGGTCCCTGCATCATTTCGTGGAATCGGTCGGACAGGGTTACGGCTTCGCTAAGGGTCAGCCCTTTGACGGCTTCGGACAGCATCGAGCCGGTGGCTTGGTTTATGGAACAGCCCTCGCCCTGGAAACCGACTTGCGCGACGCGGCAATCGGAGTCCAGTCTGATTTGCAGGTGTATCTCATCTCCGCAGAACGGGTTGACGCCGTCTGCAACTATATCAGGAGTATTCAACCGGTCGGGATTTCGGGGGTTGCGACGATGAGCCAGAATCATGTCGTCGCGATATATATCGTCCAGATTACCCAACGCCATCGGAGAAGTACCTGAGCGCCCTCTTCACCGAATCTACTAGGGCGTCTATCTCGTCTTCCGTATTGTACAGATAGTGACTGGAGCGCGCGGTCGCAACGACGCCAAGCTCCCGCATAAGCGGCATTGTGCAATGATGTCCGGTGCGGACCGCTATACCATCCCTGTCTAGGAACGTACCTAAGTCGTGGGGATGCGCGACTTCAGAGTAGAACGAGAAAATCCCGCCGCGTTTCTCCGGGTCTCGCGGACCGAATATATCAATGTCCTCTTCGAGTTCTTTGAATGCATCAAGGGCGTGGGCATTCAGCCTGACTTCATGAGAGCGGATGTTGTCCATGCCTATCCCGGTCAGATAGTCCACAGCTACGCCGAAGCCGATTGCGTCCGCTATGTTGGGCGTTCCGGCCTCGAATTTCATGGGCAGGTCGTTCCATGTGGCCCTGTCGTACCAGACCTCCAGAACCATCTCGCCGCCACGTAGGAATGGCTCCATGTTCTCTAGTATCTCTTGCCTGCCGTACAATACTCCGATTCCGGTCGGTCCGAGCATCTTATGACCGCTCAGGGTCAGAAAGTCGCAGTCCAGATCCTTAACATCCACTGGCATATGCGGCGCGCTCTGAGTGGCGTCTATTAGGACTGTCGCGCCCACAGCGCGGGCTTTGGCAGCCAGTTCTTTGACCGGATTCAGTATTCCTATGCCATTAGACATATGCACTACAGCCAACAGCTTGGCGCGCGGCGTGATGAATTCGTCAACCCGCGACATATCGAGGCTCTGGTCGGAGTCCGACATCGGCATGACGCGGAGCTTCGCGCCCTTGTCAGCGGCGATCTTCTGCCATGGCACCAGATTGGAATGGTGCTCGTAAGGCGTTACGACAATCTCGTCGCCCTTCCGAATGTTCTCCTGCGCCCAAGTGTACGCCACCAAGTTCAGAGACTCGGATGCGTTGCGAGTCCAGATTATCTCTTCCGGGCGCTCTGCTCCTATGAAGTTCGCTACTTTGGCGCGAGCGCCTTCGTAGAGTTCAGTAGCTTCCTGGCTGAGGGCGTGGATTCCGCGATGAACATTGGCGTTGGAACATTCGTAGTAGTCCACCAGCGCCTGTATCACCTGACGTGGTTTCTGAGTCGTGGCGGCGTTATCCAGATAGACTAAAGGTTTGCCATATACCTTCCGGGACAATATGGGAAAGTCTTCCCGGATTTTCCGCGCGTCGAACATTTTCAGCACCCTCGTGACACTAGTTGGAGAATAAGCGGAAGCGACTAGACATCCAACTCAATGTCGCCACCTTCTATGCGAACAGGGAAGGTGTCAACCGGAATAACGGCGGGCAGCGCCGTGGCTCGCCCTGTGGTCACATCGAACCGGGCGCCATGCCTAGGGCATTCAATTTCGCACCCTTCGAGGAATCCCTGATCCAGCGAGGCCTCGTCGTGCGTGCAGAGATCGTCTATGGCGAAAAACTCGCCATCCACGTTGCACACCGCTATCGCCCTGTCTCCGACTTCATAGACTTTCACAGTTCCGGATGGAACCTCCGACTCTTTGCCTACCCTAACGAATGCCATTTGATAAACTCCTGCCCATATAGTTTCGCCTGTCTCGCAAAGCGACTGTCTGAGTTCCCGATGCCATGCTTCTTAATATCTCGTGGCTCCTATCAACCAGGTGTCCGATGGTTCTGGAATCCAGTATGCGGTACACCGCGAGTTCGACTTCCTGCCAGACTTCTCTCTGCGCGCAAGATGGCGCATGGAGGCACACCGCGCTATCTTCGAGGCAATACACAAGGTTTTCCGACGCTCCCATACATTCCATGACTTCGCTCAACCTTATGTCTTCCGGGTCCAGCGCCAGCGTATGTCCTCCATGCGGTCCGCGCTGCGCCTTTACCATACCGGCCTTGCCCAAGGCATGAAGAACCTGCGCAAGATAGGCTTCCGGTATCATCGTCCTGCCCGCGATTTCGCTCGCGCGCACCGGCGCGTTCCGCCGGTGAATCGCCAAGTCAACCAGCGCTCTCACTCCGTAGTCTACTTTGAGCGGTATTTGCATGTCTCCACTCCTCACGAAGCCGGCATTCAAATTCGCCGCGCTCTACTCCGTGGAAACTGTCTTGCCATTCTCGCTATCTATCGCCGAGGCCAGAGTGTGCAACGGCAGGGTCGCGCACTTTATTCGCGTCGGATAGTTCGATACGCCTTCAAGTATCTCCAGGTCGCCCATGATCTCGTAATCCGGCTCAAGCCCATCACGCTCGGTAATCATATGCCTGAACTCAGAGATGACTCGCTGCGCGTTCTCTAAACTCCGCCCCTTTACCGCTTCACTCATCATGGAGGCGGCCGCCTTGGATATCGCGCATCCGACAGCGACATATCCAATATCCCGTATAGAATCTTTTCCATCCAAGTTGAGATACAGTGAAATCTGGTCGCCGCACAGCGGATTGAAACCGTCCGCCTTCCGGTCCGCCGCTTCTATCTTCTTGAAGTTGCGCGGCCTGCGATTGTGGTCCATGACCACCTCAGCGTACAGGTCTTGGAGATCGTTCATAAAACTCTTAACCTCAAAAGGTGAATTCGTACCTTGGTATCGCTTCTAGGAAGGAGCGTTCGAGATACTCATGTAATTCAGGCACGGCGACAGCATCTATTATCTCCGAGGCGAACCCGAATATCAGCAATCGGCTTGCGGTCTCGAGATCTAATCCACGGCTTCGCATATAGAAAACAGTGTCTTCATCCACGTTCCCAGCCGTAGCGCCGTGTCCACACTTCACATCGTCTGCCCAGATGAACAGGGCCGGCTTTGAGTCCACCTCGGCGTCCGGCGAAAGCAGCAGGTTCTTATCCGACTGGAGCGCGTCCGTCTTGTCCGCGCCCTCACGGACGAAGACCGTTCCGCCGAACACAGCTCTGGATCTGCCGGACAGAATCCCCTTGTAGTAAAGTCTGCTGGTCGAGTTCGGTCGCGCGTGGTCAATATTGATGAAGTTGTCCATGTGCTGGCTTCCGGATGTGATGTAGAGGCCGCTGAGGTCGGTCTCACACCCCTCCCCTATATGCACATAGAGGTCATGCCTGCCAAGCCCTACTCCCTTGTAGAAGGCGCGCGACGAAAACGAACTCCCGTCCTTCTGGTGAACCCTGGCGACACCTACGTGGTAGGATTCGTCACTCTCGTCCATGAGACGATAGTGATCCACTCTCGCGCCCTCTTCGACTACGATCTCGGCGACGGCGTTGTTCAGATACGTGTTGTATCCCAGGCCAACGTAACTCTCAATGACGGTCGCTTCGGCGTCTCTGCCCGCTACGATCAGCACGCGGGGATGAGCGACGAAGCCATCCGCGTCAGTTGACATGAAGACCAGATGAATGGGCCGCTCGACCTTGACGCTATCCGGCGCGTGAATCAGCGCGCCGTCGTCAATAAAAGCGGTATTGAGCGCCGTGAATCCATCGTCTTCAACCTGCGCCAACGCTCCGAGATGCTTCCGGGCTACCGCGCCGTCCGACTCGACCAGACCGGACAAGCTGGCGATGACGACGCTCCCAGTCTCGTGAAGGGTGGACAGTTCGGGCGAGAAGCGTCCATTCAGGAAGACGAGCGTGTTCCAGTCGTCCACCCAGGGCGCTGAGCCGCGCGCCTCGTCGAGCGATGTCGTCTGCGAACCGTCCGGCAACGAAAATTCAGTCCGCGCCACCCGCGCGACATTCGTGTACTTCCAGGCCTCGTTCCCCTTTCTGGCGGTCGGAAGGCCGAGCCGGGCGAAGTTGTCGAAGCCTTTCTTCCTCAGTTGTCGCAGCCATTCGGGACCGAAACCTGAGGTGTTCGCGTACTGCTGAGCGTATTGGTCGTATGTTGTGAGGGTTTGTGTCATCTCTTCGCCAAAATGAGTGTCGGTTACTAGTTTTCAGTCGCTTGTCACTAGCGCTATGCGCCGCCGATGGGAGTCGCCTCTTTGATTATCCAGTCGTAACCTTTCTCTTCAAGTTCCATGGCCAGTTCCTTGCCGCCGGAACGGACAATGCGCCCGTCCACCAGAACATGCACAAAGTCGGGCGTAATGTAGTTTAGGATGCGTTGGTAGTGTGTCACCAGAACGATGGCCTTGTTCTCGCTCCTGAACCCGTTGACGCCCTCAGCCACGATTCTCAGCGCGTCAATGTCCAGACCCGAGTCGGTCTCGTCTAGCAAGGCGAGCCTCGGGTCTAGGAGCGCGAGTTGAAGTATCTCGTTGCGCTTCTTCTCTCCGCCGGAGTAGCCCTCGTTGACAGAGCGGCGCACGAGATCGTCATCTATGTTGACGAGTTCGCGCTTGGAGTTGAGCAGACGGTCGAACTGACGCACCGAGAGTTCGGACTCGCCCTTGTGCTTGCGCATCGCGTCCACGGCCGCCTTGAGAAACTGCCAAGTGCGGATGCCGGGAAGTTCAACTGGGTACTGCATGGCGAGGAATACGCCGTCTCGGGCGCGGTCCTCAGGGAACCATTCAGTTATATCCCGGCCATCGAATAACACTTCGCCGGAGGTTACGGTATATTCGGGCCGGCCGGCGACGACGTTGGCGAGCGTGCTTTTGCCCGAGCCGTTTGGCCCCATAATGGCGTGAACCTCGCCCTCGCCGACTGTGAGGCTGATTCCCTTCAGAATCTCGGTGTCTTCTATCGAAACGTGCAAATCGCGTATTTCAAGCATTTCCTGTCGCGCGTATCCCTATTAGTACTATACTGATCAAAAATCGCTCTTCCTACCCTTGGCCTTCCGGGCTTGGGCGGCCGCGCTTTCAGCGGCGGTCTATCAGTTCATCAGGGTCGTTTATCCCGACCGCTACCCCACTGTTCCCTCCAGGCTGACTCGCAGCAGCTGGCTGGCTTCGGCGGCGAACTCGAAGGGGAGTTCCTTGAAGATGCCGCGGCAGAAGCCGTTGATTATCATGTAGTTTGCCTCTTCCTGGTCAATGCCGCGCTGCTGGAGGTAGAAAAGCTGGTCGTCATTGACCTTGGATGTCGTCGCCTCGTGGCCCATCTGGGCGGTCGGGTTCCGCACCTCGATGTATGGGACGGTGTGCGCGCCGCACTCGCTCCCGATGAGCAGGCTGTCGCACTGGGTGAAGTTGCGGGCGCCGGACGCGGACGGCATTATCCTGACCATGCCGCGGTAGGTGTTCTGGGCGTGTCCCGCGCTTATGCCCTTGGCGACTATGGTGCTTTTGGTGTTCTTGCCCATGTGTATCATCTTGGTGCCGGTGTCGGCCTGCTGGTAGTTGTTCACTAGCGCGACAGAGTAGAACTCGCCGACGGAGTCGTCACCCTGGAGTATCACGCTTGGGTACTTCCAAGTGATGGCAGAACCGGTCTCGACCTGGGTCCAGCTTATCTTGGAGTTCTTGCCTCGGCACGCGCCGCGCTTGGTTACGAAGTTATAGACTCCGCCATTGCCCTCCTTGTCTCCCGGATACCAATTCTGGAGAGTGGAATACTTGATCTCGGCGTCGTCCAGGGTAACTAGTTCCACCACAGCGGCGTGAAGCTGGTTGGTCTTGCGGATGGGGGCGGTGCATCCCTCAAGATAGCTGACATAGCTGCCCTTGTCCGCGATGATGAGGGTTCTCTCGAACTGACCCGAATCCAGCGCGTTGATTCGGAAGTAGGTCATAAGCTCGACGGGGCACCGGACTCCGGGCGGGACGTAGCAGAAAGAGCCGTCGCTGAAGACGGCGGAGTTGAGCGTGGCGTAGAAGTTGTCGGTGTACGGCACGACTGAGCCGAGGTACTTTCGCACCAGCTCAGGGTACTTCTGGACAGCCTCGGATATGGGGCAGAAGATGACGCCCGCGTCCTCAAGCATCTTTTGATACGTGGTGGCGACCGAAACGCTGTCGAGGACGGCGTCAACCGCGACACCGCTCAGCCGCTTCTGCTCTTCCAAGGGGATTCCCAGCTTGTCGAACGCATCCAGAATCTCAGGGTCAACGTCTTCCAGACTCTTGGGGCCGTTGTCCTGGGACTTGGGCGCAGCGTAGTAAACGATGTCTTGGAAGTCAATTGGGGGATAGCTCACATTCGCCCAAGTGGGTTCCTCAAGGTCAAGTCGCTCCCAGTGTCTGAACGCTCTCAGACGCCATTCGAGCAGCCATTCGGGCTCGTTCTTCTTGTGAGATATGAACCGGACAGTGTCTTCGGACAAGCCCTTTGGGGCCGTTTCAGATTCGTAGTCGAAGTCAAATCCCCATTTGTACTGGGAATCATCAAGCCTCGTTTCCCTGGAAATGACGTTCGCTGTGGTCATGCGAATCACCGCTCCTGACATTTGTTGATTTGTAAGGTCAAGAATATCAGATTCAAGTATAGCCAAGCGGGTTCCAGCGGGTCAAGAACACAGAGTCAATCGGCCAAGGCAATCGGCGACTGAGTTCCGGCGGTGTGATAAGTTTTCGTTTATGTAGTTTAGGGTCGCTCAGGTGACTACACAGGTGACTCAACAGGTTTGCGCAGGTGAGGTCTGGCGCCTGCATCTGACCTGTATTCACCAGAATTTGTAGCTAATTCCTTAAATATTTTTTCATTCTCGAGCTTGTCATATATTGTGATTTATGATTCAGAGTTCGGAAGCCGGTTCAGGACGATGGACGCCGAGTCTAGCGCGTGAAGCCAATTGGTTTATTTTAGCCTAGCAAGCACAAATGTGCAATATTTGGCGCGGGCCGGTAGCGTTTCCTTTCGGGTGGATGGGTTATAAGATGTGGTCTGAGACAGAACTGTGGAGGTTAGCAAGATGTCAGGGCTACTGTATCAGTTGGAAGAAGAGAGAGACCGGACGATAGTCCAGTATATGCAGGACAGACTCCAGTCCGCCCTGGACGCATACGGGCCCATGTGTTCAGAGTGCGACCTTGCGATGAGCAAACACCAGAGCTATCCGCGCTCGATAATCACCAAGGACGGAGAACTAAGGCTTAGCGTTCCGAAGTTTCGCTGCTGTGAGTGTGGACGGATGAGTAGCGGGATGGAACTTTTGGGAGACGAGAGGCGGAATCGGTACTCAAAAAAACCAGAGAGAAAGCGATAGAGTTGGCTGCGATGGGTCTGAGCTACGCTCAGGTGGGAAAGCTGTTCGGATTCGCAAAGAGTACGCTGAGCAAGTGGATAAGAAGGGAGAAACTCTCAGAGACAAGCATGGGTGGGCAGACGCTGGAGATGGACGGGCTGTGGACGCGAACGGCGAACGGCGCCGTGGAGATGAAGGTGATCCGTGACGATCTGGGCAATGTGATGGCAACGTTCGGCGATTGGGAAGCGGCTGTGAACGAGGCGTATATGCGTGGCGCGCAGTCGCCTCGACACATAGTGAGCGATGGAGACCGCGCGATAGCGTCGGCGATAGATATGGTCTATGGCGACGCGGCCAACCATCAGTTGTGCCAGTTCCACCTGCTTAGAGAGTACCTTAGAAACATAGGCGAGACGGGCTTTTCCGAAGCGCTGAAACTGCTGCGGTCTGAGAGTGTGGATGAGGCGCGTACACACGCTAAACACGTGGTGTATCTGAGTGGGGGTGAAGCCGAATACTGGTGCGAGAAGGCTCTGGACAAGGGGTTGGCGCATCTTGTGAGTGGACAGTCGCGTTACAAGACCACCTCACTGCTTGAACGGCTGAATCGTGAGCTTCGGCGTAGGGAGCGGATGGGAACCTGGTGGAATCCTCACAACCTACTTGTTCTGCTTCAATCGCGTGGACTGCTGACTTCAACCACCTAAAAGGAAACGCTACCTTTTCTTGACACCCAGAACTGGAAGAGCCATCCTTAATGTAATTTGTCGCCTTTGATTCTCCCTACTTCGCCCCGTTCGTAGAGACTACCGCCAAGAGCTTTTATGTCCAAGAGGATCGGCTGATAAAGCATACCTTGGTCGGAAGAACCTACACGCGGTCAATGACGTTGGAGGTATTGCCTACATCCCGTTCAAGTCCAATTCCCTCCCGGCACCAATTATCGGGAAACCGGATTCGCTATGGGAAAAAGCGTATCACTATTACCAACTCAATCGAACAAAATTTCTGGCCTTCTGCCACAAGCGATCCAACATGAAGACATCCTTCTCAATGATTAAGGACAGGTTCGGCGTCTCAGTCCGCTCCAAGACCACGACAGCCCAAGCCCAGGTCAATGAGGTCTTGGCAAAGATTCTATGCCATAATATCTGCGTACTCATTCAGTCAATGTCCATGTTGGGAATTACGCCGATTTTCTTAACGAAAGGGCTTTTGGAACAGGATAGACTTTTGTAACACGATGGTCGGCTGATTCAAAAGTCAGCCTGAAGTTTGGCTTCTGGAGCAAAGCCTATAATATTCCCATTGCGTGTCAAAATGAATCTTCCGACCGGACGCCCGGCTTCCCGAACCGGAAACTGAGCGCTAAAAGCCATAAATTACTTATATGAAAAGCGGGACAGGAAATTTCACCCTGCTATTACAGGTCATTGCGGGTCAATTACAGGCTTTCTAATCACCTGTGTGGCAACCAGTCAGTACCCTGTGGAAGACCCATATAATATAAACGCTGATATATAAGAGCGCTGAAATCCCGATCCGAGTTCATAGACGCGTCGGACAGTGGATAGAACAGGGACATCCCTGTCGTGGAGTTGTTGCCTTGAGTGTGAGCGATACAGTGTATCCGCTGAAAGCCATCCGCGCGCTGGCGCTGCATACGCAGGGGCTGGCAACGCCAAACCGTCGTCGGGCAAAGCCCGACCTCGATGAAGTATATTCGGCGGTGAAACGAGTTGGATGGGTCCAGATTGACACGCTCCAAGTCGTCAACCGCAGCCAGTACATCGCGCTTTGGAGCAGGCTTGGCGACTACGACACGTCGCATCTGGACGCGCTGCTGTTCGACGGCGGAAGTATGTCGCCGGACAACGGGCGACGCTTGTTCGAGTACTGGGCGCACGCGGCCTGCATCATACCGCTGGCTTCGTACCGGTGGCTGATGCCCATGATGAGTCGGCGCGCGGCGGGAAGAGGCGCATGGCATCGCAAGTGGGTAGCCGACCCCGACAACGCGCGGTTCGTCGAGTCCCTGCTGGCGCGGATAAGGGCGGACGGCCCCGCGCGGCCCGCGGACTTCAGGACAGGCAGGCGCGCCCCCGGCTCATGGTGGAACTGGGACAACGCGAAGATAGCCCTGGAGCACCTGTACGATGTGGGGACGCTCGCAATAGCCAACCGCGTCAACTTCCAGAGAATCTACGACGTTCAAGAACGAGTTATTCCGCATTGGGTGGACAAAAGCAAGCCGACCGAGGAAGAAGCGCTCAAAAGACTGCTGGAAATATCCCTGCGATCAATGGGCGCGTGTGAGCCTGCGCAGGTGGGGGACTACTTCCACATGAAGCGCACGGAGGCGAAGCCGCTGGTGGAGTCGCTCCTAGCGGACGGCGCTTTCGTAGGGATAAAAGCCAAGCTCGCCGACAGAGATGTACGCGAACTGCTGGTTCACAGAAATAACATGTCCGACTTGGAAATGGCGGCCGATGGCGAAATTCGCGCGGGCCGGACAACGTTTCTAAGTCCCTTCGACAACCTATTCTGGGCAAGAAACAGGGACATGAGATTCTGGAAGTTCAGACAGACCCTGGAATGTTATGTGCCTGAGCCGAAGCGAATCTGGGGTTACTTCTGTCTCCCGATTCTGTACGGGGACAGGCTAGTGGGGCGATTCGACCCGAAGGTAGAGCGCAAAACAGGCATCCTTCGGATAAAGAAACTTCACCTAGAGCCGGGCGTAAAGCCCAGCGCCAGGCTGGCGTCCGGCGTCTCGCGCGCAATGCGGGACTTCATGCGGTTCCACAACGCGACTGAGCTCATCATCGAGCACAGCGATCCCCCCGAGTTTGGAGATAAGTTGGCGGCGACGCTCTGACCTATCGGCTCGTTATGCGCTCCTAGCCGCCTTCGGGATACTGCCGCGCGGTTATCACGCCGTCCAAGCCCACGTGGATGTAGTTGACAATCTCGTCTTGAATAAAGGCGTCCACCGGAATGGCCTCAAACCCTTCAAGAGGGTATTGGTCTCCGACGCGCGGGAGAAATCTGTGGGTGACAAGATTGACAGTCGGCGCGCCTGGACCACTGCGCCGTTATCGAGCGTGACTTCGATAACGCGTCTGCCTTCCGATACCGGAGCTACCGCCATGAAGCGGATTTCCGGGCGAGGCGACAGCGCGTCGGGGTTGGAACCGCCCGCGACGCATGAGCAGAAGTGGGCGCTGTAGCATCGAGGTTTGGGGCGCCGGATCGGCAGTCGCAGGCGGCGGGGCTTCCGAGCCGCAACCGATTACGGCAAGCAGGAGTAGCGCCGAAGGAAGAAACGACTACGCGTCTATTGAACATGGTTTGAGTCGCCGTCCGCGCTTGGAGCGCTAAGCGGCTATGGGAGGAAGATGGGCTGAGTCCACGCCTGTAATCCGTTGGAGGATGTGATGTGGGCGCGAATGTAGCTTTCGTCTCCGGTGGGGCGATATGAGGCTTTCCTTCCGATCCGTTCACAGTAAACTTTACCACCCCTGCCGATGAACCTAGTAAGGAAGATGGAGTCGGATTTTCGGCGAATCTTGAGTGAGATTTCATCCGGGGACGCCTTGAGTTCACGGAGAAAGACTCCGGTGGAGGAGTAGAAGCGGCCGGCGGCCATGGCTTCTACGAGTGATTCAATCTCAAGGCCGTCGCATTCGACCATGACCCAGCCGCGTCCGGGGTTGTCCATGTCCGGCGAGAAGTCATGATAGTGATGGGAGTCGTCGGAGGCAACTCCGAAGATGGGGACGCCGGCGCTCAGAACGTTGTCCCATATCTGGGATGGGCTGAGAAATCCCGTTAGTGGAATGGGGTAGTTGTTGCAGTCAGTAGCGGCGTTGAAGACTTCCAAAAGGCTCGCGCCGCGTGTCCTGATAATAGGTTCGTGGTCGAAGGCCCATTTCCAGGAGGGATGGTTGATGCAGGATATTCCGCCCGCGTCCCGAATCGCGTCTATGTTGGCTTGGAGCGTGGTGGCGACGTCGCCGGTGTCTATCGGCTCTACGACGCGGCTGATTCCGAGCGCATTTAGGTGAACGGGGGTTTTGTTGTCGTTCATGCGGACAGTGACTTCCTCGCCGGGAATCATCAACGGGCCGGGGGAGCCGTCTCGTCCGCTGTCATAGTCGAGAAGCGTGAGATGGTTATGGTCGGAGAGGACGAGAAAGTCGTAGCCGCGCTCTCTGTACCAAGCGGCCACCTTGTCGGGTTCGGCGTCACCGTCGGATTCGGTGGTGTGGGTGTGGATATTGCCTCTGTACCAGGTCTGTTCGCTCATGTGAAGCGGCTCCGTATTAATGAGTTGGTTGTGAAGCGTCTTCGATGAGACGCTCGACCCAAAGGTTGGCGAGTCGGTCAGCTTCCACGCCGAGGGCCACGCTCGCGTTGGGGCGATTGCCGGTGAGGCCGTCCAGGTCGGCTACGGTCTGGCCCTTTGTAAGTTCGCTGCGGCATTCGACCCGAACATAGGCGTCTCTCATGGCGAACAGCGTCGGATCAATAGCGTATGCCATAGCGGGAACGTCGTTGAATTGGGCGCCATTGGGATCGCGCAGTCGGCCCCTGCTATTGTAGGCGTTTTGTATGAACGCCACGGCCTTTTCGAGAATCCGGGTGGATGGGGTATCTGTTCGCCATACGCTGTCCAATTGTGCGGCGGTGAATTCGACTTCCCTGCATACGTCCAGGCCTATCTGCGCCAGGCGCGCGCCAGAGCGATAAACGACGTCGGCGGCCTGCGGGTCGCCCCATATGTTGGCGGTAGCGACAGGGGTGGCGTTGCCGGGCACAGTCACCGCGCCGCCCATCACGATGACTTCGCTCAACGATTCGGCGACCTGCGGAGCGATGTTTATCGCAAGCGCGAGGTTGGTCAGACGTCCTAGGGCTATGAAGGTTATCTCATCCGGAGAATCGAGAACGCGCTTGACTATCTCGAAGACGGCGTTTGTCGGCCGGGGCGCGATGTCAGGCGCGGGGAGGTTGGTGTCTCCGAGACCGTCGGAGCCGTGGATGTGGGGGGCGTATGGCGGGTCTCCGAGTCCGAACGACTTTGACACGCCGGGATAGACTGGGATGTCGGCGCGGCCCGCCGCCTCCAGTATGATCAGCGCATTGCGAGTGCATCGCTCTAGGGACACGTTGCCGAATATGGTGGTCAATGCTTCGACTTCCAGTTCGGGGCTGCCGAACGCGAACAGCAGGGCGGCGGTGTCGTCTATGCCCGGGTCGGTGTCTATGATTACACGTTTCATTAGGTCACAAGTCCTGGTAAGCGCTCAGTTACGGTTTGTTTGTCTTTGGCGGGCTGCTTGGAATTGAGGCGGGCCAATCGCATCTCAATTCGCAGTCTCATATATTTTCGTTTATATAGCCACAGGCGGAAACTGACGGCTTAACTGATGACCGACAGGTAATTGGAACGGCTGTAATTGACCTGCAATGACCTGTAATAGCTGTAAGAAAATTTCCCCCTTCCCACTTTTGGGAGATAATATAAATTACATTTATGGTAGTCTGACATCGGCTGGCTGTATTGCGCCACCCGCCAAGGAACTTGGCTGTGTCAAGTCATGGATGATTGTAACACGCGACAGAACATGCGTGCAAGAGATGGTATTCTCTCACGCGTACCCACTTTGAGATAAGGCATTGAAAAGAAGTCGGCTGTTCAGGTAGGGATACATATGCCAACACCAACCTGAGGCAGCCGACAATGAGATGGTATAACGAAATCTACGCATTCATCCAGCACTCCATGCCCAATCTCAGGGCCACTCAGAGGGTGAACCTCGCCCTGCTTACCGCCGCAGTCCTCAGCAGACGCAAACTCTCGCTGTCCGCACTTGCCCGTGCGATGATCCACGCAGTCAACAGCGCATCACATCACCAAAGCAAGAAGCGACTGTTCAGGTTCCTCTCCAACCATCACTTCGACCCCATAAGGGTCCAGACGCCATGATTCCTCAGATCGCCAGCGCAGCGCGTCTGTCGGGGCTGACTCCTGTAATGATCGACTGGTCCGACCTCGGAAGAGGGTTCAATGGTCTGTTCGCAGCCGTCTGCTTCAGGGGAAGAGGACTGCCGCTGCTGAGCTGGGTGTCACGTCCCGAAGAACTCATCCCATCTCAGAACCGCATCGAGGAGAGTTTCATTTACAGGCTGCTCACGCACATGCCTGACAAGGTGCGTCCGCTGATACTCGCGGACAGGGGATTCGGGCGCGCGAGTATGCTCAGCTTTCTCAAGCGGATGCCGAGATTCAGCGGACGACCTGTGGACTATGTTGTTCGTCTCAAGGCCAACGTCACAATCGAGGCCGACGACTTCAGGGGCAGACTGTGCGAGTATCCACTGCGCAAGCGTCGTTACGCGCTGCTCAGGGACGCGAAGTATCGCCGCGACGGAGCCGTAACCACCAACCTCGTGCTTGTTTTGGGGATCGGGCCACGCCGAGCCGTGGTATCTGGCCACATCGCTGTCCGACCCGAAACTTGCGGTGAAGATGTACCGTCGTCGGATGCAGCCTGAGCAGTACTTCAGGGATGGAAAGCAGCGGTTTGATCTCGATTCCAGCACGGTACCACCGGCGGACGACTGCGACTGCGACTGCGACTGCGACTGCGACGGCTGTTGGTGGCTGTGATACTGGCATGTAATCTGCCGATCCTAGCGGGTATGAGAGTGTCCTGGAGATTCCGGCGGCAGGTGTGTTCATGGGGACGGTTGGGAGCGCTTCACCTGGGTCTGGAGTTCTATCTGGCCGTCACGCGTCCTCCTCCCATGTACTTCGGACTGACACGTCTACAAAGTGGGTACGCGTGAACCTGCGCGACACGTTGCAATTCCCTGTATTTCGCTATGAGGCGCTGCTGGTCGCGGTGGGAGTCTGCGCGTGTCTTCCTCTGATGTGGTGGCTCGCCCGCCGCTTCCGGAAGCCGGAAGACCGGCTGCCGCTGGCCTATATGACGGTTATGTTCGGGCTGGCGATAGGGCATCTGGCCAAGTTCGCCCATACGGTTCTCACTATGCACCCCAACCTCAAATCTGTTAGCGTGTGGCATTACGTTCCGGCGTACCTGATGATGGCGCTGATTGTTCCGGCGGTGTGTTACGTCTTTATCCGTATCATACGCCGCTCCGTTGGGCTCAGGTGGGGACTTGCGTCTGAGGTACTGAGTCTGGGAGTTGTCCTCGCCGGGGCGGCATTCCTTTTTGCGAGAGCGGACTTCGCCGGGCCGTTCCGGATGGTTGACCGGAACATTGAGTCAATCGGCTACGGGCGCCTGAACTTCAGGCTATCCGACTACATGGGCGCTCAGGTCATCAACCGCGCCCTGCCCGACGACAGCGTGATAGGGTCGTGGGACTCCGGCGTCGTCGGATACTTCTCTCGTTTTCCGGTGGTGAACCTGGACGGGCTGGTCAACTCCTACTCTTATTTTCATGCGACAAGCGAGGCTTCCGCCTGGGGCTATCATAAGTTCAAATTCAAGCCTCCCTATCGAGAGTTTGGAATAACTCATTTCGCCAATTCGTATGGCGTAAATCGGATAGAGGTCGCTTTGCAGTACATGGGTTTGCCGTTCGACAGCAATGGGCGGCGGCTGGCATTCCAAATCTGGAGCGACGCGCCGCTCGGGGACGCCAACGCCTCAGCCCGGTTCTGGGAAGACATGGAGCCACGCTTTGATTACCGCGCGGAGGGGGTGGGGGTGATTGCGGCCGGACGGGTGGCGCAGGCGTTCGCTAAGGACTGCGCGCCGGATGAACTGGTTGTGTGGTCCTGGGCCGGTGTTGATGCGCCTCTCCCTGAATACGGCATCGCCGAAATCAGGACGGGCCAGTTCGTGAGCGCGGAGGGCGGGTACGAGCGCGTCTGGGAGGGGAAGATACGACTTGGCGAGTAGCGTCCATGTCTTCGCGGCTGCCGGGAGCGGGATGCGCTTAACGGTCGTGGAAGAACGCCACGTCGTCCGCGAACGGCTTGGGGAAGTCGTCTGAGCCGGCTATTCCTATCTGGCCTCTGCCGGTTATGTTGTTTTTCGCGCCGTCCACTCGTGGGTCAACGTAGCGGTCGTACCATGTTTCCAACTCGGTTCTGAGCTCGGCAACGAGGTGTTTGGCGGTCGGGCGAGTCAACGAGGTTGCGCGTCTCGAAGGGGTCGTTGGCCAGGTTGTAGAGTTCGTTGGGGCCGTCGAGGTAGCGGTGAACATATTTCCATGTCCGGGCGCGGATCATGCGGGTCGGGCCGTATTCGTCCAGTACGAAAACGGGCGTGTCTTCCGCCAACGACTCGCCCTTCGGCGCGGGTGAGAAGTCCCTGCGCTGTGAATCCAAAGTTTCGCGCTTATCATCTGAGCTCGACGACGAGGGTTTGGCGGTCGGGCGGTCAACGAGGTTGCGCGTCTCGAAGGGGTCGTCGGCCAGGTTGTAGAGTTCGTTGGGGCCGTCGGGGTAGCGGTGAACATATTTCCATGTCCGGGCGCGGATCATGCGGGTCGGGCCGTATTCGTCCAGTACGAAAACGGGCGTGTCTTCCGCCAACGACTCGCCGCGCAGGATGGGGGAGAAGTCCCTGCGCTGTGAATCCAAAGTTTCGCGCTTATCAAGTGGGCGCGGGGCTGATAGAATATCCGGCGGGGCGTCGCGCCGACGCGAGCGCCGAAACATGATACACCAAACCCGGCGGGAGGAATTATGAACGGCTATGAGTTGAAGCAGAAAGTACGCTCCGGCGGGATAGTTTACGGCACAATGCTGAGTGTGAGCCGCAATCCGCGCTGGACAACCCCTATGTCCGGTTTCGGGCTGGACTACGTGATCATGGACAGCGAGCACTCGCCGCGCGGCAGGTCTGAGATGGCGGATTTCATAGCGGCGTTCTCTTTCAGCGGGGTTGCGCCTATAGTGCGGATTCCGATACCGGACTCGCACTACGTTACGATGGCTCTGGACGCTGGGGCGCATGGTGTTCTGGCGCCCTATTGCGAGACGGTGGAGGAGGTCAAGGAGGTTGTCGCGGCGGCCAAGTGGCGCCCGCTGAAGGGGGCTATGGCGCGAAAGGTTATAGAGACCGGCGAGTTCCCGTCCCAGGCGACGAAAGAGTATCTGGAAGCGCGCAACCGCAACAGTGTCTGCATCATCGGAATCGAGAGCGTGCCGGCTGTGGAGAACCTGGACAACATCCTGTCCGTGGACGGGATAGACGCGATTTTCGTAGGGCCGAATGACTTGAGCATTACTCTGGGGATACCGGACCAGTACGACCATCCGGATTACGAGTCGGCGCTACGCGAGATTATCCGAATTTGCCAAAAGCATAACGTGCCGAACCTGTTCCATCACCAGACGGTCGAACTAACGACCAAGTGGCTGAAAGAGGGAGTGCGGTTCGTGCTGTACAGCTCGGACGCCCGTACGATGCACAACGGCTTCAGGGAGGAGTTCGGGCAGATAAAGGCGGTGGGGGCTGAGCTGGAAGGCACAACGGTCGCAGACATCGGCGAGTCGGAGGAAGTCATCTAGCTCCGGCTCCGCTTGGATTGATGATAGAATAGCCGGTGGTCGCCATAGATCGAGAAAGGCGAGAACGTGTTGGCTCTGACGGACGCTGAGCGCGACTACATAGCGTCGAAAGCCGAGCTGCAAGCGATCGAGACGCACCCAGTGAGGTGGACGGCGGGAATGCTGATAGCGGTCGCGCTTGTGGCGGTGACGCTTGGGCTGTCTGAGAATTAGGATAAGAACCGGAGATTGAGAGGCGAATATGACCTGGAATTTCACGAATGTAAATGGGCCGTATGGAGGCACAACGGAAGGTCCCGCGTGGGATGGAAGCGGACTTCTGTTCACCTTCATCCCGGCGAGCTACATAATGCGATATGACCCCGAATCGCGGTCTTCTACCATATATAAAGAAGGATCCAACAACGCGAACGGGCTGATGCTAGACTCGTCGGGCGCTCTGTTCGCGTGTGAAGGAGGCGGCCGGCGCGTGGTGCGCTATGAGGCGGATGGCGACGCGACGGTCCTGGCGGATGGTTTCGAGGGAAGCAAGCTCAACATCCCCAATGATTTAGCGATAGACCGGAAGGGACGTGTCTGGTTTACAGACCCTTTCTACGAAGGCGCGGGCGGCGCGTGGTCTGAGGACCGCTCGAACAAGGAGCTGGATCACGACTCGGTTTACAGGCTGGATCCGACGGATGAGGGTTCATGGTCTATCACGCGGGTCACATTCGACACCACCCGGCCCAACGGGCTTCTGTTTTCGCTGGCCTACAACACGCTGTACGTGGCGCAGAGCGGGCGTCTGTCCGAGGAGAAGCGTGAACTGCGCGCGTATCCTGTCAACGAGGACGGCAGCCTGGGCGACGGCGAGGTGATATACGATTTCGGAGAGCACCGGGGCATTGACGGAATGTGCTTGGATGTCGAAGGCAATATAGTGGCTACCGCGGGCTACCGCGAGAGCGGTCCGGGGCCGATGATATACGTGTTCTCCCCATCCGGCGAGGTCATAGAGACTCACCCGCTGAACGTTGACCGCCCGACCAACTGCACCTTCGGCGGCGAAGACTTATCTACCTTGTACGTCACGACGGGAGACGGCCACCTACTCCGCGCTTTCACCGAGCGGCAGGGGCGGCTACTGTACCCATAGGTTCAGTGAAATGGCGCTAGAGGTTGAGACGTTGATAATAGGCGGCGGCATCGCGGGGACGGCAACCGCCTTTTATCTGACGCGACACGGACGGGATACCGCTCTGGTCGAGCGCGGCGGGATCGCGTCGGAGGCTTCGGGCGCGAACGCGGGTCAGATAGGCGCGACCGGGTGGGGTGAGATGCCGGACTTGGCCGCGTATCTGACAATGGGGAGCCTGCAACTGTTCAAGGAAGTTCAGTTGGACTTGGGCTACGATATCGAGTTCAGGCAGTCGGGTTCTCTGACCGCGATACATACGCGTGAACAGTACGATTATATGCGCGACCGTGTCCATGAGATGCGCGGGCAAGGGATGGAGGTAGAGCTTCTGACTGCGAGGGAGGCGCGGTCAATGGAGCCGGAGGCCAATCCCGTCCTGCCCGGCTATATGCACACGCCGCTCCGCGCGCAGGCGGATCCGGTGAAGGGGACGCGCGCGTTCGCGGCTGCCGCCGCTAGGCTGGGCGCGCGCATATTCACCAATCACGCGGTGTCGGGCATCGCTCCTCGCCCGGGAGGCGGGTATTCGGTCACAACGAATGGGGGCGAGTTCGTGTGCGAGTTTCTGGCGATAGCGGCGGGCGCGTGGTGCGAGCGGGTGGGCAGGATGCTGGGGCTGCACATTCCCATCGTTCCGGTGCGTGGACAGATGTGGGCGACTGAGAGTCTTCCGCCGAGCGTGTTTCAGACTCTATCTTCAGCCGAGTCGTCTTATGCTTGGAGTGTTGAGGACGGCGCGGACGCCAATACACCGCCTGAACTTACTCACAAGGGCGGGGCGCGGGTAACGCGTCACCTGTATGGCAGGCAGCGTCGCAACGGGGAGATAATCTTTGGCGGAGATCGGCAGATGACCGGCTACGACAAGAGTGTCGAACACACAGGCATAGAGGTGAACAAAGGCCACGCGTCGGAGGTCGCGCCTATGCTGTCGGGGCTGCCGATAGCGCGAACATGGGCGGGGCTGATGCCATTTTCGCCGGACGGCGCGCCGATTATCGGGAGAATTCCGTCGAGGGAGAATTTGTACATAGTGAGCGGGCTGGCGAGTTCGGGGTTTGGACGGGGACCGATGGCGGGCAAGCTGCTGGCGGACTATATTCACACAGGACACAGGCCGTTCGTTTTGGAAGAGGCGGATCCGGCGCGGTGGGTGAGGGAAGCGGCAGATTGAAGTTTATTCGCAGGGCGGAGCGGATGGCGCCGGCTTCTATCGGGGGCGCTGTCGCCCGGCTTTTCGTCTTGGATAAGGCGGGACTTACGCGGTTGTATCGTTGAGACGCGCAGTCCAAGTCCTCCACACTTCGGAGCGGCAAGCTAGGGTGAGAGGCGTCTCGCTTCAGCGCGGCGCAGTCCGATTGGGCTCGGCTAATGACGAACGGCGCTCCCCACGCCAGTGTCCGGCAACTTTCCAGTATGCCGATTCGGCGCATTCGCAATGATTCGCAAAAGACATTGTATTGCATATGCTGTTGGTTGCTCTTGATATATCTTCGCTGATGCCTTATTCTGTGTCTTCTAAGAATTTCCGGAGCCGGATATGCCCTGCGAAGACCAGATGGTACAGACGCTCAAGGAGTACGGTCATAGGCCCACTCCCCAGCGTCTTATGATATTGTCCGCCGTCAGGCACTCCGCTGACCATGTCACTGCGGCCGAACTGCTGGAACAGGTTAGGGAATCGTACTCGTATATTGACCTGTCCACAGTGTACCGCACCCTGGATATGCTGAAGCGGATGCGGCTGGTGTCGGAAACCGACATGGGCAGCGGAACATACGCCTATGAGTGGCTGGGACAGGAAAGGCATCACCATCTGATATGCAACGGCTGCGACAGGATATCGCTTCTGGGCGACGAGTTTCTGGGAACGCTTGGCTCCGAAATACTCGACAGCTATGGGTTCGAGGCCGATATGAACCACATCGCGCTGTTTGGGCTGTGCCACGAGTGCAGAACCACCCCCCGAGAGGGTTGCTGACCACATGAATTCGATAAGAAGTTTATCAGCTCGGACACGGGTATCTAGGCTAAGCGCTCCCGCAATCTTCTTGTTCGTTCTTGTCATGACGGCTGTTGTGTCCTGCTCTGAAGATACCCCAGAAGGCGGGGTGTCAGGGATGTTGAAGGTGGTAAGCACGGTTTCCCCTATAACTAGTCTGGTTGAGAATGTCGGCGGCAACCGGATTCGTCTGGAAGGCATCGTTCCTGAGGGCGTAAACTCGCATACCTTCGAGCCTGCGCCGTCGGTAGCGGTTGTAATCGCCGACGCGGATCTGATAGTCCTGAACGGGCTTTTTCTGGAAGAGCCGTCGCTCGAAATGGCTCGGGCGAACAAGAAACCGGAAGCGATAATCCTGACTCTGGGAGATAAGGCTATCAGTCGAGAGGAGTGGGTGTTCGACTTCTCCTTCCCGGAGTCGGACGGTCATCCCAACCCCCACCTCTGGACCAGCCCGGATCTGGCTATCGCATACGCTGAAATTATCAGCGCGGAGCTGGCGGAGCTCGATCCTGATAACGCTGATTACTACGCCGAGAATTATGTTAAGCTGAAGCGTCGGCTGGAGGATCTGGATAAAAGGATCGCGGCCGCGGTTGATACCATACCGCCTGAGAACCGCAAGTTGCTCACTTATCACGACTCCTTCCCTTTCTTCAGCAAACGGTATGGGTTCGAGATTATCGGCGCGGCGCAACCTTCCGACTTCAGCGAGCCGTCGGCGCGCGAGGTGGCTTCGCTGATAGAGCAGGTGCGAGGGACGGGCGTTCCAGCGATATTCGGCTCTGAAGTATTTCCCAGCCCTGTCATGGAACAGATCGCCAAAGAGGGCGGCGCGAAGTTTATTGACCAGATTAGGGACGATGACCTTCCCGGCTCTCATGGCGACCCGCGCCATTCGTACATGGGGCTGATGGCCGCGAACATAGAGATCATAGCGCCGGCGCTGGGCGGCAACGCGGACGCTATGAATGGCTTCGACACGGGTCCCGTCTTTGATGGCGAGAGCCTCGCAATTTATCCAGAGTAGAGTAAGGCGCTTTGCTTCATCCGACTCCCCACGAATATGAACACGAAGAGCCGATTGTGGAGCTGAAGTCGGTTACGAGCGGCTATGGCGGTCAGCCGGCGCTTCAGGGTGTTGACCTTACCATCAATCGCGGAGACTTCGTTGGCCTGCTGGGTCCGAGCGGTTCGGGCAAGACGACGCTTCTGCGGACTATCTTGGGAGCGGTGGATGTTTATCACGGCGAGGTGCGGGTGCATGGACGCTCTATCACGGAGTGGAAACCGCGCATAGGCTACGTGCCGCAGCTGGAGACTATTGACTGGAACTTTCCGGTTACGGTGGAACAAGTGGTGATGATGGGCAGCGTATCCCGGCGCTGGTGGCTTCCATGGCACGACGGGAGTGTCCGCGTCCGCGCCCATGAGATGATGGAGCGACTCGGAATAGCGGACTTGGCCAAGCGTCACATCCGCGAGCTTTCGGGCGGTCAGCAGCAGCGCGCCTTTCTGGCGCGCGCTCTGGTCAGCAATCCACGCCTGCTTCTGCTGGACGAGCCGACCTCCGGCGTGGATATTAAGACGCGCGATGAGGTAATGCACCTGCTGGACGAACTCAATCACCAGGATGTTACGGTAATAATGACGACCCACGAGATCAATGCGGTGGCCGCTCATCTGCCCTGGGTGGTTTGCGTCAACGGGCGCGTGGTGGACTCGGGCCCGCCCGCCCGCGTGTTTACGCCGGAGGCTCTTAAGCGCACGTATGACGCGGACATCGTTGTTACCGAGTACATGGGCATGAAGCTGGTGGCGGAGTCGCCTCACTTCTTTGGACGGAACGGCAACGGACGCGCGCCTGACTTGAAGGGAGACGCAGAGGGAGTGGGGGAGAATGTTAGAACCACTCCGGTATGAGTTCTTCGTGAGAGGACTTCTGGTAGCTACGCTGGTGGGCGGTCTGTGCGGTCTGATAGGGGTCTATGTGGTACTCAGGCGGATGTCGTATATCGGACACGGTCTCGCCCATGCGATATTCGGCGGCGCGGTAACGAGCTACGTTCTTTCGGTCAACTTCTTTCTGGGCGCCAGCGTGTGGGGATTCGTGTCGGCTATGCTGATCAATATCGCATCCCGCAGACACAGCATCAGCGCCGACGCCGCTATTGGCATAGTGACCACGTCCAGTTTCGCGCTCGGCGTAGCTCTGATAAGCAGGTTCAGGAATTTCACCCGCAGTTTCGACGCCGCGCTGTTCGGCAACATACTGGGGATAAGCGAGGCGGACGTGGCGGCGATAGTGGTGGTCACGGCAGTCGCGGCCGTGGCCGTATTCGTCGGCTATAAGTATCTTCTCTTCACGACGTTCGATCACGAAGTCGCGGGCTTCTACGGAGTGCCGACAGGGTGGATAGACGCCGGGTTCGCGCTTCTGCTGGCGTCCGTCATCGTCGTTTCCTTGCAGGCGCTGGGAGTAACCATGATAGCGGCGGCCATAGTTATACCGCCCGTGTCCGCGCGGCTGCTCACCAACGACTTCGCGAAGATGCTCGCTCTTTCCATGGCTATCGGAGCGTTTTGCGGTCTGGGCGGCCTGTACATGAGTTTTTATATAGATGTGTCGTCGGGCGCGTCCGTGGTTCTGTTCTCGGCCGCGGTGTTTCTAATGGCTCTCGCATACACATCGCTGATCAACAGATTCAACTCGTCCCGCCGGAGGGCCGGCGCATCCAACCTCGGCGGCGAGGTGGAGTCCCTGCACTAGGCATATAATTCCCGTATAATAGCTTCTCGATTCGGATACGCGACGCTCATATTGAGGGTTCTCGCGCTTCTGGGGCGCTTCACCTGTATAAAAAGGCTATGGGGACTGTTTGCATGGACTCTTTACTGACACTCTCATTGAGCATAGACATCGGCGGCACGTTCACCGATTTCACTCTGCATGACACCGCAACCGGCTCTATCAGGGTGCATAAAGCGCTGACCGATCCCGCGGACCCGTCTCGCGCGTTAATCCGGGGCTTGGAGGAAATGTTGGAGGAGGCGGGATCGGCGCCCGGACAACTCCGTCTCGTGGTGCACAGCACGACGCTTGCCACTAATTCGATAATCGAGCGGAAGGGGGCTAAGACGGCGCTTCTTACCACCGAGGGTTTCCGCGACGTTCTGGAATTGGGCAGGGAGCAGATCTATGATATGCACGACCTCCACGCGCGCTTCCCGGACCCGCTCGCGCCGAGGAGCCGCAGGTTCGAGGTGACCGAGCGCATAGACCGCGACGGCGAGACTATCATCCCTCTCGATCGGGACGGCGCTGCCGCTGCGGTCGGGGAACTGGTCGGACAGGGAGTCGAGTCGGTGGCGGTGTCGTTGCTGCACGCCTATCGCAATCCGGCGCACGAGCAGGCGTTGAAGGCCATTATCGAGGATAGGCAACCGAATCTGCGCGTGTCGCTGTCTTCGGACGTCGCTCCTGTCATCAACGAATACGAACGCACCTCGACGGTGGTCGCAGACGCCTACATAAAGCCTGCTGTCTCGCGGTATATCCGGGGGGTTGAGCGCGACCTGACAGAACTGGGATACGGCGGCCAACTCTTGGTAATGCACTCGGCGGGGGGTGTTCTGAGCGCGGATGCCGCGAGCGAGCGTCCGATACGCCTGCTGGAATCGGGGCCGGCTGCGGGCGCGCTGGCTGCGGGTTTTTACAGCGATACGCTCGGAGAGCCTGATCTGATTTCACTAGATATGGGCGGCACGACCGCCAAGACTTGCATAATCGAGGCGGGGCGCCCTAGCCAGAGCAACGGGATCGAGGTGGCGCGGGTTCACAGGTTCAAGTCGGGCAGCGGTCTTCCTATCCTGATTCCGGCGCTTGACCTGATAGAGATCGGTTCGGGCGGGGGAAGCATCGCTCGTCTGGACAATCTGGGTCTGCTGCGCGTGGGGCCTCAGAGCGCGGGCGCGAGTCCGGGTCCCGCCTGCTACGCTCTAGGCGGGACGGAGCCTACCGTCACCGACGCCAATGTGGTATTGGGCTATCTCAATCCCGACTACTTCCTGGGCGGTCGCATGACTCTGGAAAAGGGCGCGGCGGAACGAGCGCTGGCCAGGCTGGGCTCGGAGATGGGCATGAACGCGGTGGAGGCTGCCTGGGGTGTTTACAGCGTGGTGACCGAGAACATGGCGGCGGCGGCGCGCATCCACATCATCGGGCGAAACAAGGATCCGCGCAACTACTCGATAGTGGCGTTCGGAGGCGCGGGACCGGCGCACGCTTGCGAGGTGGCGCGGATATTGGGCGCGTCGAGCGTGGTCGTGCCGCTTGGAGCGGGCGTCACGGCGGCGCTGGGATGTCTGGCCGCGCCGCTGTCTTTTGAAAACATTCGCTCCATGCCCGGCCTGCTAGAATATACCGACTGGGACGCGGTGAACGACGCCTTCGCCGAAATGGAGGCGACCGGACGCGAGATGTTGTCTAACGCGGGGGTTTCCGAATCGGAGGTGACGCTGACCGCGTCCGGGGATATGCGGCTGTCGGGACAGATACACGAGATAGCCGTGCCGGTTCCCGTAGCCCCGCTGTCGCCTTCGGACATCGAGGGAATCAGCGCGGACTTCCACCAGACGTATCAGGAGCTGTATAGCCGCCGCAACCTCAGCCTGCCCATCGAGGTTCAGAACTGGCGTCTTCTGGTAAGCGGGCCGCAGCCGTCGCTCGAGCTTCAGCAGCGGGAAGCGGGGGCGACCGGGGTGAGCGGCGCGCTGAAGGGGACGCGAAATGCCTACTTCGCCAACGCGCTCGGACCGAACGTCGGAGGGTTCGTTGACTGTCCTATATACGATCGCTACGCTCTTCCGGTCGGCGCGACTCTGAACGGGCCGGCGATTGTGGAGGAGGCGGAAGCCACGACTCTCATCCGTCCCGGCGACAGCGTGTCGGTGGACTCGTGGCTGAATTTGAGAATCAGGGTTTCACACGGATAGACAAGGACTTTGGAGAGGATTCAGATGACCCAGAGAGAGGAATTCGACCCTGTATCGCTGGAGATAATGTGGAGCAGGATGCTGAACGTCGCGGAGGAGATGTGGTCAACTATACTGAGGACGGCGGTCTCGACTATCATCGCGTCGGCGAACGATTTCGGCTGCGAGGTTCTGGACGCCGAGGGCAGGTCAATCGCGCACGCTTACCGCTCGATGCCTGTGTTCAATATGACGATGCCGAACGTCACAAAGGAGATATTGAAGAAGTATCCGGTGGACACGATGCACCCGGGCGACGTCTATATGACCAATGACCCTTGGATGTGCGCCGGACACCTGCCCGACATAGCTATCGTGTCTCCGGTGTTCCACCAAGGGCGTTTCGTAGGGTTCGTGGGCAACATAGCCAACACGTCGGATATCGGCGGGTCGCTGGACGCCAAGCGGGTTACGGATTCATACGAGGAGGGCATCTTCTTCCCGCTGTGCAAGCTGTATGACAAGGGCGAGCCGAACGAGTTGGCGTTCGATATGTATAGGTGGAACGTTCGCGGTCCGGATATGGTTCTGACGGACATCGAGGCGCAGGTGGCGGCCAACCAGGTTGGGGCGCGCCGCATCAATGACTTTCTGGACGAGTACGGCCTGGAGGACCTCGTCGCGCTGTCCGCCGCTATAAGGGGACGCTCTGAAACCGCGATGCGTCGCGCTATCAGCGAACTGCCGGACGGGGAGTACACCAATCACGTCTATACGGACGGCATGGGAGAGCCTCTGAAGATACAGACGCGCATAGATATACGCGGCGACGAGATACTGGTGGATTTCGCGGGCTCCGCTCCGCAGATAGACCGGGGCGGTCTGAACTGTACGATGATTTACAGTCGGGGGCATACCTACTATCCGCTCGCGTGCCTTCTGACACCGGACGTTCCGGTCAACGAGGGATGTTTCGAGGCGATAGCCGTCACTGCGCCTGAGGGGACTATCATAAACTGCACATTCCCCGCTTCGGTAGGGTCGAGGGTGAACACGGGCTGGTACATACACGGCTGCATATTCGGCGCGCTGGCGAAGGCCGTGCCGGGCAGGATTCAGGCGGGCAACGGTCTGATGTCCTCGATCCGCACATACGGCGTGGAGAACGATGGACGCCTGTTCAACGCGCACCTGTTCTGTGGGGGCGGGCGCGGCGCCACCAGCCGAAGCGACGGCATGGGGTTGAATATGTTCCCGTCCAGCGCGTCGAACGTTCCGGTGGAGGTCTTCGAGGTGAGCAGCCCGGCGCTGATAGAGGCGAAAGAGCTTATCCCGGATTCTGCGGGCGCGGGCAGGTTTAGGGGAAGCCCGGGCCAGCGCGTGGTCGTGGGCAAGCTGCCGTCCCATTCATCTCCTCTGAACGTGTATATTCATCCCAACCGCCTTTCGTTCGCCCCTCAGGGCGTGTTCGGCGGCGCGGCGGGGAAGAAGACAGAGGTCATCATAAACGGCGATAGGGTCAGTGACGACCCGGCGTCTATGACTTCAGGCACGGTGACGCTGGAGACCGGCGATGACCGCTTAACGCTGGAGTTTCCCAGCGGCGCGGGGGTTGGGGAGCCGTCGGAGCGAAGTAGGCAGCTGCTGGAAGCCGACCTGCGAAATGGGCTGGTATCGGAGGAAGCGAAGCGAAGTGATTACGGGCAAGTGTGAGGCGGTCTGCGGATGAGCGAGTTTGAAATGAGTGTGGGAGACGTGAGCGTTGTCGCGCTGACCGACATGAATTGCGTCTATCCGACTCCCCTGCCGGAACTGTGGCCGAACGTCCCATACGATGGGTGGCAGCCCTTCCGCGAGATGTACCCGGATACGTTCGAGGGAGATAAGATGCGTCTGGAGATAGGGTCCTACCTCGTACGCTCGGGGGACAAGACCATCTTGATAGACACCGGATACGGTCCCGGGCCGATAGATTACATCGGAGGGTTGCGCGGTCAGCTAATGACGGACCTCGCGGCCAACCGAGTTAGCCCGGAAGAGGTGGACATCGTGTTCCTGTCCCACCTGCACCTCGATCATGTGGGCTGGAACACGGAGGAGCGCGACGGGCGACAGGTTCCCGTTTTCCCCAACGCCCGCTACGTCGTCCACGAGAACGACCTCGCGCACTTCCGCAAGCCGGAGGTTCAGGCGGCGGGTAGGTTTCCGTACATAGATAGGCTTGTTGATCCGTTGGACGAACTCGGAGTACTGGATACGCTGTCAGGGGACGCCGACCTGACGTCGGAAGTCCGCGCGCTGCACACGCCCGGTCATACGCCGGGTCACATGAGCGTGATGGTGTCGTCGGGAGGACGGCGCGCCCTCATACAGGGCGACGTTCTGATCCACCCGGCGCAGATTACCGAGCCTTCGTGGACACCGCTGTTCGACGGGGACGCGGAGATGGCAGAGGCTACAAGACGGGCGTTGGTGGAGTGTCTCGAAGCGAGCGGCGATACGGTAGTCTCGTGCCACTTCGCCAAGCCCGGGTTCGGGCAGATAGTGAGCGTTGAGGGCAAGCGCTACTGGAGGGCGGGATAACGATCTAGGCTTTCAAAGTTGGGAGTTTTGGCTTGCGAACGCGAACGCGCAATGTAGCGATGACCGGGAGCGCCTATGTGGGGCTAGACAGGGCGCATGAGCGGTTAGGCATAGCACCGGTGGGCTTGTCCGAGGACAAGCTCATACTAACGGACTGGAATCGTTATGCGCTCATTGTAATCGCATCAAAGGGGACCGCGAACAATCTTATTTGATAGCGAGGTTACGTGAACTCGCGTCTGCGTATTGATCAATGCGCCAAGTCGTCCGTGTGAACACTGATTACGAGTAAAGTATCTATGCTTATGCCGGCTAGGCTCAGCCGAACCGCTGAGCGGCGCGCCGCATCGCCCCTTCCAACTCGACTTCTGACGGATTGAAAGCGTAACGAGGGTTAGGGTCGCCAGAGAGCGGAGAGTGTCTGCGCGCCGACTTGCCCAAATCCGTTCATGTAGTACAATGCTCCCACATGGTTAATGGAGGTTGGCCGATATGACACTCAGAGGAAAGGCCGCGGTTGTCGGAATCGGCGAGGTGCCGACTCGCAGGCTGCTGGAGGGCCGCACGTTGTACGGTCTGTGCGCCGAGGCCGCGGGCTACGCCATCAAAGACTCGGGCCTGCGAAAACAAGACATCAACGGGCTTGTTACAGACGGGGCCGCCGCGCCCGCTATGGTCGCTGAATATATCGGAATCAAGCCTACGTTCGCAACGGGGGTCTCCATGCAGGGCGCGAGTGGAGCATCGGCCACCACGGTCGCCGCGAGCGCGATAAATGCGGGAATGTGCGACACTGTTCTTGTTGTCATGGGCAACGCGCGAGCGTCTAGGCCCGCGCCCGGAGGGGCGTCCGCGCGCTCCGAATGGGAGGAGCCTTACGGCATGGCGCCCGGCGCCGGAACCGGCTACGCGCTTATATACAATCGGCATATGTATGAGTACGGCACGACGCAAGAGCAGATGGCTAAGGTCGCCGCGGACCAGCGCTTCAACGCTCAGGAGAATCACAACGCGGTCTTTCATGGACAGCCGGCGAGCGTGCGGGATATTCTGAATTCGAGGTATGTGAACTATCCGCTGCGTCTTTTGGAATGCGTCATGCCCTGCGACGGCGCGGCGGCGCTGGTCATGACCACGCCCGAGCGCGCCAAGGCTCTTCCCAACCGCCCGGCCTACCTGCTGGGCTCGGGTATGGAACAGTCCAACGCCAACGTGTGGCAGAATGACCGGATCACTACTACACCGGTGGCCACCAGCGCGAGGCGAGCTTTTGAGATGGCAGGATATGGCCCGTCGGATATGCAGTTCGCCGAATTCTACGATTGATACACGATTCTCGTGGCCGTGAGCCTCGAAGACGCCGGATTCGTAGGCAAGGGCGAGATTGGCCCGTTCTACGAGTCCACCGATACGACTTATAAGGGTACGTTCCCGATAAACACCGACGGCGGTCAACTCTCCGGCGGCCAACCCGGACTCGCGGGCGGTTTCAGACACGTTATAGAGGGCGCTCGTCAGATAATGGGCAAGGCCGGAGTCAGGCAGGTACTCCGAAACGACTTATGTATGGTGAATGGTTGAGGGGGCACGGCGAGCGAAATGTGCTCGCTGGTCCTCGGGTCCGAGGATACGATATAGAAAGTCTTTACCCGCCAGTTTTCAGATTCGGGTTTGCCGGAAACCGAGTCCTGAGGACTGACCAAAGACAGCTTTAGGAACTAGGGAAATGACGACTCCATACGCCAAACCGCTTCCGGAGCCGATGAACGAACGGCTTTCGCGCCCGTTCTGGGACGCGGCCAAGCGTCATGAACTTGCGTTGCCGCGCTGCAAGACTTGCTCCAACATCTTCTTCTACCCGCGCGAGCGGTGTCCCAACTGCTTCTCTGACAATCTGGACTGGACGCGGGTAAGCGGTCTGGGCAGGCTGTACTCGTTCACAATCGTTTACCAGTCCGCCCATCCCGCCTTCCAGCCTGACACGCCGCTTATATACGCTATTGTCCGGCTGAACGAAGGCCCGAAGATACCGACCGCTCTGGTAGAGTGCGAGATAGATGACGCGCTGATAGATATGCCCGTCGAGGCTGTCTTCGACGATGTGTCGGAAGACTACACCCTAGTCAAGTTCAAGCCGGCCTAGCTAAACGTTCAGAGATGAATGCGCGGAGGGAAGTGAAAGGCGGACTGCGGCGGGACGCCGACTCTACGGATTCCTATTATTTGGATCAGACAAAGGAAAACCAATTTGGCAATACTTATTAGCTTCGATATAGATGGCACCCTGGAAGTCGGCGACCCGCCCGGCGAGCTGACAATGGAGATGGTGAGGATCGCCCAGTCCAAGGGCATCATCATTGGCAGCTGCTCCGATCGCCCGCCTAGCTCTCAGCGCAGAATATGGGACGAACACAACATAGAGGCGGACTTCGTGTGCGCCAAGCACAGGCTGGTGGAGGACGTAAAGAGCAAGTTCGACGCCGAAGTTTACTGGCACATCGGCGACAGGGAAGACCTTGACCGCCAGATGGCGTTGCGTTGCGGATTCGAGTTCCTCTGGCCCCACGAGGCAGCGCAAAAGGCGTGGTTCGCGCCGAACTAGCCATGCCGCTTATGAGGCCGAGTTCTATGCGTCTGTTCTCAGCAGTCATCGGGCTTGGTCAACCCGGATATGCTATTCATAAGTATGCTCCATGCCCGTGGTACAATGCCGATGACTCAGGGCAAAACGGACATACATCGTTCAAAGGAGTCCCCAATGCCAGCCTATGTAATAGCCGACGTGGAAGTTACGGATCCTGAACTGTTCGCTGAGTATCGCGGCCTAGTGGAGCCTATCGTGAATGCCTTCGGCGGCAGGTATATCGCCCGAGGCGGAGAGACGCTGCTTGTCGAGGGCGACCGCTCCCCCAACCGCACGGTCATCATAGAGTTCCCCAGCATGGAGCGCGCCAAGGCTTGGCATGATTCCGACGAATACGCTCCGGTCATGGATATGCGCTTCCGCTCCGCCAATAGCCACGTCATCATCGTTGAGGGCGTGTGATTTCCGGCGGTCGGTCAAACATGGCGGGACAGCATAAACCATTCCGCTATCATAGTTTGGTTGCAGAATCTTCCTCATATAAGATAGCGGATAGTCTCTCAAAGCTTCCCGACCCTTTCGACAACCGAAAACCAGCGCTGAGATACCCAATATGGACACAGTAGGTCTCGCAGTTATAGGCTCCACCGGCGTCATAGGCCGCGTACATATAGATGCTGTCCGGCGGCTTGAATCCTGCCGCATCGTCGGAATCCACGCCCGAACGCAGCGGCCGCTCCGTCAGCAGGCGGAGGGATTGGGCGTTGTCGCCTACCCCGCCCTCGACGACGCGCTCTCCGATCCCGGGGTTGACGCGGTTGTCATTGCGACTCCCCACCGCTCCCACGCCGAGATCGCCGAGCGCGCGGCCGGTGCGGGCAAGCACGTTCTGGTTGAAAAGCCGATGTCCGTCACGCCCTCCGAGGCTGATCGCATGATAAGGGTCTGCCGGGGCGCGGGCGTCAAGCTTGGGGTCCTATTCAACAACCGCTTCCGTCCCGAGGCGCTCAAGATGCGCGAACTTGTGGAGCGGGGCGCCATCGGCGCGATATACCGTGTCTGCATGGTGTCCGCGATGATACGCAGCCAGGATTATTACGACCGTCTCGACTGGCGCGGTAAATGGGAGGCCGAGGGCGGTGGGGCGCTTCTGAACCAGGGGATACACGCCATTGACCTTATGCAGTGGCTGGGCGGACTGCCCGCCGGCGTCATGGGAATCGTGTCCACCCGCAGCCATGACATAGAGGTCGAGGACTTCGCCACCGCGGCGCTCGCCTATCCGGGCGGCGGACAGGGCTCTCTCCATTGCAGCACGTCCCAAGCCCCCAACCACCAGCGTCTCGAACTCTGGGGCGAGAAGGGAGTTATCATCATGGACGACTGGAACGTCAGTCTTCACAGGCTCGAAACCGGAGTGGAAGACTTCATCCGGTTCGACAAGTCTCCCACCTACGGCAGTCCGGGAGCCGGCGTTGAGACGTTTACTTTCGAGCCTGCCGGCGGAACGCACGCGCCCGCTATTGACGACTTCGCTAGGGCGATAATCGAGGACCGGGAACCCGCCGTCACGGGGGAGGGTGGGCTGAGGTCGCAGGAGATAGTGGCCGCGGTCACCCTGTCGGGATGCAGAAACAAGCGGGTGGATATTCCGGTTGACCGCGCCGAGTATGACGCCCTCATGTCCGAACTGGTCGCCGCCCGAGGTTTGCCGTCCCTATGACAGGGACCGAGGCACCCACTCCCTCGCACAGAGAGTCGAGTCCCAGGGCGTTGATGGCGGCGTAGAGCCGGATTGCGTCTGTGACACTTCGCGTCTCCGGAATCTGCGATATGGTGTAAGTGTCGTATGGTGAGAGGCCGCCAGCGCTATCGGCGGCGCGTATACACTTAACTGCCGCCTGTCCGAACACTTCCTCGACGGTCGCTACATTGGCGAGATTGTCGGAGTTGATGGTAGCGACGTAGGCGCCTTCCTCCGCCACGCCGCCGGTGTACTCTGCCCAAGCGCGAGCTATTTCCTCAACCTCAGTCAGAGGGTCTCCACTGTCGCCTGTGGACTGTATAAACAGAACTGCGTTGATGTGTCGGTGGTTCATGGTTGTTCACATAGAGGAGGTTGGGGGTGAATGCGCGCGGGGGGTTGGATAATCGAATGGCTTCGCGCAGGTTGATGCGGTCTTTGGCGTGACGGGGTTCTGTATAATATACTGCATTGAGATATATTGGAGGTCGCGCCTATGGAACGCAGGTTCGATATGTTCCAGGACGAGGAGATAGTTCTGGAGGACGAGCAGGCAATCGTTACGAACAGAAGGCTGATCGGCAATTTCGACGCGTCGAAAGAGGGTGAGTTCGACGCGTATGACATAACTCAGGTCGGAGTTCCGAACAAGTTCAACGGCGGACAGTACGGCAGGCGAGCCATAGGGGTGAGGTTGCTCATAGGCGGGGCGGCGGTGGTTATCGCGGGCGCGGTTCTTCAACCGATAATCATGCCGGATCAGAGGATAGAGGCCTTGGTGTTCGTGGTTGGAGCGGTCGGAGCGATGGTCGGCCTGTATATATTGCTCAATGATCTGTTTCGGCCCGCTCCGAATACGACTGTGATATTCCCGGTGCTGGATGGGAAGGATATCATCGCGTCCTACCCGGACTGGGACAATCCGCAGGCTGAGGAGCTAATGCGGAGTTTCGCGCGCGTAAAACGGGGGATGACTCGTTAGGGGTCGGGCTTCAGTCGCCGGCGGAGGGCGATGGTCGTTGTGCGGAGCCGACCGTTTGGGGCGAATCTCCTGATTCTGTTCTGAACAGGGTTAGCGCGAGGGCGATCAGCATCAGGCCGCATGACACTTTCAGGGCGAGACTCAGCCCGGCGACGAACGCGGCTCTTACGCCTTCACCGCCGCCTTCGGCAAGTACTGAAAGGCTTGGTTCGTAGCCGTAGGACGCCATTGTTATGGTTACGAATGTGGTGGAAAGCGCGATGCCGGAGACGTTGGCGGAGGTGCGCGCGAGGTTCACAAATCCCGATACTATCCCGTATTTCTCGGGTGTCAGAGACCCCATTATGGCGCTGGTGTTGGGCGAACTGAAGGTGGCCATTCCGAGTCCGGACAGGAAGATGCCCATTATGATCTGCCATGCCGGGGAGTCCGTGCCGAGCAGCGAGAGGTTGAACATGCCGGCGGCGGAGAATACCATGCCGGCGGCCGCCAGCCAACGGGTGCCGAAGCGGTCTGATAGTCGGCCGGCTAAAGGCGCGACAATTGCTAGGCAGAGTGATCCGGGTATCATCAGCAGCGCGGCGCGGCTGGCTTCGTATCCGAGTCCCTGTATCAGATAGAAGGGCATAAGGAAGAAGATGGCCGAACCGCCCATGAATGAGGCGAAGCGCGCGCTGATTGCGAGCGAGAAGACTTTGCTGCGGAATAGGGAGAGGTCGAGCATGGGATCTGACACGCGCATCTCCCAAATGATGAAGGCGGCTATAAGCACGATTGAGGCTGCGAACCCCGCGACAATCGGCGGGGAAGTCCATCCGAGCTTCCAAGCGTTGGTCATCGCGAGTAGGAACGCGACCAGCGCCGCGGAGGATAGCGCTGCGCCCATCCAGTCGAAGGAGCTTCTGCCCGATCCCGAGCCCCGCTGTTCTGTCTGTCCCTTTAGGACCAGCGCGGCGGAGATCATAGCCAAGATGCCGACGGGTATTCCGGCGAAGAAGACCCACCGCCATCCGAAGTTCGATACAATTAGGCCGCCAAGAATCGGGCCGGAGATCGCGCCGGTCCCGATGATGGTCATGTAGAGTCCCATGGCCTTTCCGCGCTCGTTGGAGGGGAAGACTTCGGTGATTAGCGCCATGCTGTTGGCCTGAACGCCTGCCGAGGCTATGCCTTGGAGTATTTTGGCCGCTATAAGGAAGGCGAGGTTTTGGGACAGTCCGCCTACGAAAGCCAGTATCAGGAATCCGAGATAGCCCATCAGATAGACTCGCTTGCGGCCTATCATATCCGAAAGGCGGCCCATGGGCATGAGCATGGCGCTGGTGGCGAGGCTGTAACCGAGCGTTATCCACTGCACGGTGGGGATGTCCGCCGTGAAGTATTCGGATATTTGGGGCAGAGCGATGTTGATTCCTGATTGGTCGGTGACGGACAGGAACATTCCGATCGCCACGGCTCCGTAGGCCCACCATTTGTAGTTGGGACTGGAGGCGATCCGGCTCAGAGGGCGTATGCTGAGCGCAGCCAATTTATCCGTTCCCGCCCGGCTGGGTTTCGGTTTCCATATCTAACCTGCTGTTGGTCTCCGCTATCTCGTCCTGAGCGGAGGGTTTCAGAATTGTAAGAAATATCGAGACGCCGATGAAACTTCCTAGTGTCAGGAACGCTATTCTGAGTCCCTGGGTAAAGGCGACTTCCACGCCTCCGCCGCCGGCCGACACGGCGTCGAGGCTGGGCTCGAAGCCCCTGGCTGCCATTATCGCGGTCACTATGCTGATGACCATTCCGACGCCGGCCACGCTGGCGGTGTTCCGCGTCATATTCAGGAATGCAGTCGCTACCCCGTATCTCTCTCGCTCCACCACGCTCAGAACAGATGAAGTGTTGGGGGTATAGAATATGCCCATGCCTAACCCCTGCATCGTCATTGCGGCGGCTACGTTCCATGCCGGGGTGTCCACAGTGAGGCGTCCGAGGAAGGCGAGGGACGCGATCAATAATCCCAGACCGATGAACTCGATTTTTCTCGGCCCGAAACGGTCGGACAGCGGCCCAGAGAGCGGGCCAGCGGCCGCGAACCCCAACGCGGCGGGCGCGATGAACAGCCCGGCGGCGCGCGGGGACAGGTCCAGAACGTCTTGTAAATAGAATGGCATCATGCTGAAGACTGAAGCGCCGGCCAGAAATCCGAAGAAGCTGGCGGAAGAACCCAGCGCGAAGATTTTTCTCTTGAACAGTTCTAGGTCGAGCATCGGCATGGATGCTCTGCGCTCCCAGTAGATGAAGGCGGCCAGCATCCCAATGGAGAGAGACAGCGCGCCTATGACAATTGGCGATGTCCAACCGATGCGGTAGGCGTTGGTCATAATCAGCAGAAAGATCGCGAGTCCGCCCGCCGACAGCAGGGCGCCTGTCCAGTCGAATCCGGTCGAAAGCCGTCTGAGGCCGCTCACCCTAGCGGGGTCTCGGTTCAGAACGACCAGCGCGGAGAGCGCGGAGAGTATCCCGAGCGGAACGCCTATCAGGAAGACGGCGCGCCATCCGAAGGTGTCGACCACAAGTCCGCTGACGATGGGCCCCATGATAGCTCCGAGTCCGACCATAGTCATGAACATTCCGATAACGCGGCCACGTTCGTTGGGAGGGAATGTGGTGGTTAGGATGGCCATGCCGTTCGCCTGTATCATGGCAGACCCGGCGCCCTGAACGATGCGAAAGGCTATGACGGCCATGAGGCCGGAGGATATGCCCGCGAATCCCGCGCCAATTATGAAGACCAAGAATCCGCCTACATAGACGACCTTGCGCCCTATCATGTCCGAGATGCTTCCCGCGGGCAGGAGCAGCGAGCCTGTGGCGAGGGTGTATCCGAGCGCGACCCACTGCACGAAGGGGATGGTGGCCCCGAAATCCGAGGCCATCATGGGCAGCGCGAGGGTTACGCCTGTCTGGTCTAGCACTGACACGAAGGTCCCAGCGGCGATGGTTAGTAGAATCAGCCTGCGCTTGCGCGGGTCGGCGATTGGAATGTCGGGGGCTTTCAATATGGTTTGATTGTACCATGCCCGGGGCGTTTAACCGAAATAAGAAGCGCGCAGGCGAGGCGACCGTCGGACAGCCGGAGACGCGGTATGCCGGGAGAGGCTTCGCCGGAAGCTGGGGCAGCCGCCTTTCGTTAGGTCTAACCCGGCGAGGAGGGACGCTATCGGCGGGGCAGACGAACTGCCGCGCGAATATACGAAAGGCCAATGACACCGGCGAAGCGTGATTTAATTATGACACTGTGACCGCCTGTCCGTTCAATGTGTTTTCAGGCGCTCTTTCGCGGGGATTTCTTGACACTAGCGCGCGCTTATCTACAATGTAGTCAATATAAAAGGGGAGGTGTCGTGATGATTGACAAGTTCGGAAGCCTGTTTGCCGGACATATAGATTTGGATAACATAGGTTTCACGGGGACGGCGGCCAACGACCGCTTCTATTCTAATGAGCGTCTCGTGACGGTTTTCGATAAGACGGAGGCCATGTGCACTCTGATGGATGATCTGGGATACGATGTGTTCTGGATGGCGGAGCATCACTTCCAGCCGGAGGGCTATGAGTGCATACCGAACATTCTCCAGTTGAGCGTGCATCTAGCGCATCTGACGAAGAATATCAAGATGGGCTGCGGATTCAACATCGCTCCCATGTGGCATCCGCTCCGTATGGCTGAGGACTTCGCCACCGCGGACATACTCACAAATGGCAGGGTTATATTCGGAGTCGGACGCGGATACCATACCCGCGAGGTTGAGGCGTTCGGCGCGCCGATGCTGGATCAGGACGAAAACCGCGATTACTTCGAGGAGCAGGTGGAGATAATTCTCAAGTCCTTTGAGGAGGAATCCTTCTCTTATAAGGGCAAATATTACACTATACCGCCTGAAGTGCCGTATAGGGGTTATACGCTGAAGGAGATAAGTTTGGTGCCGCGTCCGGTGAATACTCCGGTTGAGTGTTGGCAGCCGATAGTGAGCGCGGGCGACCGCGGTCTGAACTTCATGGCGAAGCATGGCATTAAGGGCGTGATCGGCGGCGGCGCGGCTCCGGGGGGAGCGTCCGAGCATGTGGTGGAGAAGTGGCGGCGGGTACAGGCCGAACACGGCAATGAGACTGAATTGGGCGGAGACCTGATTCTGGGCATCTCGTTCTTCGTAGCCGAGTCTGAGGAAGATGCGATACGGCAGGCCAGGCCGTTTTATGAGGAGAATATGAAGATGTTCGCGCCGCTTGGATTCGTGCGCGGTCTGAGCGATGATCAGCTGGAAGCGCTGGCTGATCCGGCGCGCGCGCCGCACGCCGGGCTTCCTACGCTCGAGTCGGCAGTGGAATCCGGCTCCTGGCTGGTAGGCACGCCGGAGCAGATAATTGAGAAGATGGAGGACATAGAGCGCCGCTGGCCTGGTCTGGATCATGTGAACATGGGACTGCCTGTCGGCACACCGCAGAACGTGTTGCTGGAACAGCTGGAGGCGTTTGGGAAAGAGGTCATGCCGCACTTCAAGAGTCGCATGGCGACGGCTGCCGCGGCGGGTGATAATTAGCGGCTGAATACGCTCGTTTTATATACGCCGTCGGTCTTTGTCAAAATAGATCGCCGGCGTATACTGAAGAGCGAGGGAATGCCATGACAACCCGGACATTTACCAGAGTACGCGAGGTGTCGCTCCCCGGTCCACAGGGTGAGATTCTTCCTACAATTTTGTGAGATGCCATGCCCCTGATAATCGGAGTAACCGGCTCAATAGCCACAGGAAAGTCAACTGCGTGTCGGTTGATGGTCTCTATGGGAGCGCGCCACTGCGACGCGGACCGACTGGTCCACAGGATGTATGATCCGGGCACTGACGCTTTCGACCGGATAGTCTCCATTTTCGGTCGTGAGATTGTGGGCGAGGACGGTTATATAGACAGGCGAAAGCTAGGCGCCAAGGTGTTCGGCAATCCGGAGGAGATGGGGAAGCTCACTGCGGCTATCGGCAGCATAGCGGACGCTATCAAGGATGTGGTTGATGGGTGGAGTCGTAGCTTGGGGTCTGACGATGTGGCTGTGTTGGAGGCGGTTAACCTTGTGGAAGCGGGTTACGGTCGCTGGTGTCATCAGACTTGGCTTTTCGCTAGTGAGGAAGAGATCGTTCGCGGTCGTCTCGCGGCCCGCAATCAGTACACTGAGGAGGAGATTGCCCAGCGTATGGCAAGCCAGCGTCCCTGGGAAGATAGGGCGGCGGCGGCCGACCTGCTTATATTCAACAATGATACTGAAGACAGATTTAAGTCTGAGGTACGCAGCCAATTCGCTCAGGCGCGCCACCTGTGGCGGAATGGGGAGCTTGAACCGTCGCGCTATGTGGCGTGGTGGAAAGAGCGTAATAGCCGAGGGTAGGTTATGACGACGATAATGGAGGCTAAAGATCTCAGCAAGCGATATGGAAATACAGTCGCTCTGGATAGGGTTAATTTTGTTGTTGGGCAGGGTATAACCGGGTTGCTTGGGCCTAATGGCGCGGGCAAGAGTACCGCTATCAAGCTATTTTTGGGGTTGCTGACGCCAACAGAGGGTTCGGCGCTGGTTATGGCTGAACGTCCGTATGAGAATGTGGAGATCAGAAGCCGGCTGGGGTATATGCCGGAGCATGACTGCCTGCCGCCTTCAGTCGCGGCGTCGGAGTTTCTGACGCACATGGCGCAGGTGAGCGGTCTGCCGCCGGCGGCCGCGAGAACGAGAGCCGCCGACACTCTTCGTCATGTGGGTATGGATGAGGAGCGATACCGCTCCATAGGCGAGTATTCCACGGGGATGGCTCAGCGGGTAAAGCTCGCCCAGGCGCTCGTTCACGATCCTGCGATAGTTATGCTGGATGAACCGACCGCCGGGCTGGATCCGGTTGGACGAGAAGAGATGCTGGCTCTTATTCGGCGGACCGGTCGGGAGTTTGGCATCAGCATTGTGCTTTCCACGCATCTCATGGGCGATGTCGAGACGACGTGCGACCGTATTGTGGTTCTGGAGGATGGGCAGGTCGTGGAGTCGGGGGATGTGTCGGGTTTCACGCGGGAGACAGAGACTATATTCATAGATGTGGATGGCGGGGCGGAGGCGCTTGCGGCGGCTTTGTCGGAACGTGACCTTGACTGGTTTCCGGATGGGCGCTCAATCGCGGTTCGGGGCGTTGGGGAAGATGTGTATGACAAGATTCGGGACGCGCTGGCGGATTCGGGAGTGAGGCTGCGCCGTCTCGGACCGCGTCGTCACCGCCTGACAGAAATTTTCAGGAACAACCGATGACGACAGGTATGGACGCATCCGAAGGCCAGCTTTTCGATCTGGGCTATCAGCATTACGACGGTCCGCGCGAAGGGAGAACGCGCGCTCGAAAGGCGTTGTTCGTGAATGGAATTCGTGTGTCTTTCGGGCTGGGACGGGGCGCGCTCGCGAAGATTCTGCCGATCCTGTTCTTTGTGGCGGTGATGACTCCGGCTATCGTTTTCGTAATCATAGCCGCCACGACCGAGCGAGTTATCGGCGTGGCCTTGGATATTCCGGGGCACGCTGACTACTATCAGATAGTCTCGGTGATTCTTCTGATGTTTTCGGCGATTATCGCGCCCGAGCTGCTATGCTCGGACCGGAGGAGCGGCGTGATAACCCTTTATCTGGTGCGCTCGCTTACATTCACCGACTATGTTGTGGGCCGGTGGCTGGCGTTCTTCGCGGTGAGCGTTGTGTTCATATACGCGGGTCAGGTGATTTTGTTGATAGGTCTGACTATGAGCGCGACGCAACCGCTCGACTACTTGCGTGACAACTGGGCGGATATACCGAAGTTTCTGGGAGCGGGCTTTGTTATAGCGATAATGACGACGACGATACCCTTGGCCGTCGCCGCGTTTACATCTCGCCGAGTGTACGCTTCGGTGTTCGTAATCGGTCTGTGGTTTATAACCGCCGCGACCGCAGGGATTTTCGTTAGGAGTACTGAGTTCACCTCGCTGGTGGCCCTTATAGATATAGGGAGCGTTCCGATTCATATCAGCGACATGATATTCGACAAGAAACTCGTTGATGACGATGTTTCCAGAGAAGCCGCCTCGCTACCTGAGATGGTAGTTGTTCTGTGGTACATAGTTATTGTCAGCGTTCCGGGATTCCTTTTGTGGGACCGGTATCGGAGGATTTTGGCTTGAGCGTTTTTTCCGACAGCGGCGGCGCGGACGCGGTTATCACAGTGGCGGATGTGTCGAAGTGGTATGGCAGCGTAGTCGCGGTCAATGATGTGTCTTTCAGTGTAGGTCCGGGAATCACCGGGCTGCTTGGTCCCAACGGCGGGGGCAAGACGACTTTGCTTCATCTTATAGCCGGGCTTGCGGGCTGTTCCCGGGGAGAGATTAGGGTGATGGGAGAGCCTGTGCGGGATAATCCGGGACTGTATAGTCTGGTGGGTTTTATGCCCGAGCACGAATCTATCTACGATTTCTTCACGGGTAGGCAGTTGGTGGAGTTTTGCGCGCGGTTGCACAATCTCTCACATATGGATGACCATGTTGATAGGGCTATCTCGATAGTCGGGCTGGAGGATGTCCAGAATCGGAAGATGGGAACGTACTCGCGGGGTATGAGACAGCGTATGCGGCTGGCGGCGACACTGGTTCACGATCCGCAGGTTATCATTCTGGATGAGCCGCTAAACGGGACGGATCCGCGCCAGCGAATTGAGTTTCAGGATGTGATGGAACGGCTTGCCGCCGAGGGTTGCGCGATTCTCATATCTTCGCACATTCTGGAAGAGATTGAGACTCTCGCCAGCCGCATACTACTGATGATAAGCGGCAAACTGGCGGCGTCCGGTGACTTTAGAGCTATACGCGCCAGGCTGGACGAGCAGGCGTATAAGGTGCGTGTGGTAGTGGATTCGCCCCGTGTCATGGCCTCGGCCATCGTTGGTATGGAAGAAGTTGACACTGTATCCGTATCGGAAGATGGGTCGCTGATAGTTTACAGTCGCAACGTGTCCGCTCTGCAACGGTCTCTCGCCGGAATGGCGCGCGACAACGCTGTCAGGCTGATGCGGGTTGAGCCGATGGACGACTCTCTCGAGAGCCTGTTCGAGTATGTGGTGGAGCGGTAGATGGCGCAGATATTGGGGTTGTCCCTGAGACAGTTGACCGGCAAGTGGCGCGTCGTCCTAATACTGTTGCTGGCCGCCATACCGGTGGGGTTGGCCTTTGTTCTGGTCGGAGGCGGCTCGAACGTCAATGAAGACTTCGTCAACGGCCTGCTGGACGGCCTTATGGTCGGGGCCATAATGCCGCTTGTGACTATGGCGCTTGCCACTGCCGCTTTCGGCAACGAGGTGGAAGATAAGACTCTCAGCTACGTCTTCCTGAAGCCGGTGGCGCGCTGGCGCATAGTTGTTCCGAAGTTTCTGGCTTCGGTGGTCATCGCGGCGCCGCTGGCGGTGGTGAGCGGGGCGGCCGCGACCTATATCGGGCTGGAGGGCGACGCGCAGACCACTGTGGCGGTGGCGGCGGCCCTTTTTGTAGGGGTGATAGCGTATGCTTCAGTCTTCACGTGGGCGGGCCTGATGACTACTCGCGCTTTGCCGTTCGCCATAGTGTACGTGTTCCTGTGGGAGGGACTTCTGAGTACGTTCGTAGGAGGCATAAGATACTTGAGCGTTCGAGGATATACTCTTGCGATAATGAACGGTCTGGATAACAATGGTCTGGAGACTCTGGGCGACCGCGTAATAGAGTTTCCCGCCGCAATCGTCTGCGCTGTTCTTACGACTGCCATATTCTTGGGGCTGACGGTATATCGTTTGAGAAGAATGGATGTGCCTTAGCTGTGGACAAATCGTCGGTTTTCAATCCTCTAGGACGTGACGCGTAATGATAGACAAATTTTCGGTTCTGTATGTCGGGAACATAGACTTGGATAACGTGGGCAGCGATGGAACGCCCTCGGACGAGCGGCGTTATCCGAGTGAGCGGCTCGCCGAAAGCCTGGACACGGCCGGGCAGGTCGCCGAGCTTATGGATGAGCTGGGCTTCTACGCTCTTTGGATGGCCGAACACCACTTTCAGCATGAGGGCTATGAGTGCATCCCGAATATTATATTGCTTGGGACTCACCTCGCTTCGCGGACGGAGCAGCTGAAGTTCGGATGCGCGTTCAATATTGTCCCGATGTGGCATCCCATCCGGCTGGCGGAGGACTACGCCATGGCGGATATTCTGACGGACGGACGGATAATATTCGGGGTGGGGCGCGGATATCACAGCCGGGAGGTTGAATCCCTGGGCGCGCCGGTTATAGATAATGAGGCTAACCGCGAGATATTTGAAGAACAGATGGAGATCATCTTCAAGGCGTTCAACCAGGAGTCTTTTTCGCACAAGGGTAAGCGCTACTCTGTTCCGGCTCAGGTCGAGTATAGGGGCTATGACCTTGAAGAGGTGACGCTTGTGCCGCGCCCGAAGCATCTGCCTGTGGAGATGTGGCAGCCGATTGTCAGCGGCAGAACGATAGACTTCATCGCCAGACATGGGATAAATGGCGTGGTCGGGCTGACGGGGGAGACGCTGGTAGAGGGGATTTTCGAGCAGTATCGGGAGGCGTCGGCCAAGTATGGGCGAGAGCTTATTCCGGGTGAGGATCTCGCGCTGGAATTCGGGTTCTATATAGCCGACAGCCAGGAAGAGGCTATGAACAAGCTCAGGCCGTATCACGACGAGCGCTATAAGTGGTTCGCGCCGTTCGGGTTCGTGCGCTACGCTGATGAGCAGGGCCGAACTTGGGGAACTCCGGGGGCGCCGGCGCGGACGCCCTATATTGAGGATGGCGTTCAGCAGAAGGCGTGGATATGCGGTCCGGCCGAGGATTTCGTTTTGTTTCTGAGGGAGCTGGAGCGAAAGTATCCGGGCCTAGAACACGTAATTTTGCACTGGGCGGAGGGTATGCCGCGCGCGGAGTTTATGAGCCAACTCCGTCTTTTCGCAGAAGAGGTAATGCCGGAGTTTACCAAGCGGGGTTGAGTTTCCGATTGCTATTCAGGAAACGCCGCTAGGGTGAGCGGGATTGATGATTTTTGTGTTTAGGCGGCGCTCCGGGCGGCGGCGGCGAGCGCGGCGCGGCGGTGGAAGGCTTTCTGGGCCGGCTTGATTGCGTTTCTGTCAGAGGCCCAGATATGGAGAGGGGCTGACTGGAGCGCGCGGCCATATGAGAAGCTCAGTTCCCATGGGGCGCCGACTGCCTTGCCCCGTATGTTTATCGCGCGCAAGTTGTCGGTAGCCTCATCGTCGCTCTGTCCGCCGGATAGGAATACTATCCCGGGGGTGGCCGCCGGAACGTTTCGCATGAAGCAGTCAATGGTTTTCTCTGCGACTTCATCGGGGCCGGCGCGGTTGGAGGCGTTCTTTCCGGAGAGTACCATGTTGGGTTTGAGCAGAGCTCCTTCTAGTATCACGCGCTGCGCGGCGAGTTGGCTGTAGACTTCTCTGAGCGTATCCTGTGTTACTTGGTAGCAGCGGGCGATGTCGTGGTCGCCGTCCATTAGGATTTCGGGTTCGATGATAGGGACAAGGCCTGCCTCCTGCGCCATGGCCGCGTATCGAGCGAGGGCGTGCGCGTTGACTTCGATGCAGTAGGGGCTTGGGAGGTTTGGTCCGATGGCGATGACCGCTCGCCACTTGGCGAACCTCGCGCCTATCTGGCGGTATTCGGCCATGCGGGCGCGCAATCCATCTAGGCCTTCGGTGACTGCCTCGCCGGGCGCGCCGGCCAAAGGGTGAGCGCCGGTGTCCACTTTGATGCCGGGGATGATGCCGATGTGGTTCAGGAATTCGACGATGGGAGAGCCGTCCGCGCGGTTCTGTCGGAGTGTTTCGTCGTAGAGGATGACTCCGCTGATGTACTGGGAGACGCCTCCGGCGCTGATGAGCATTTCGCGGTAGTCGCGGCGGTTTCGCTCTACGTTTTCGACGCCGAGCGCGGCGAAACGGCCGCCGATTGTGCGGGAGCTTTCGTCGGCGGCCAGTATTCCTTTTCCGGGAGCGATGAGCGCGTTGGCTGTCTTGATGAGAGATTGGGAGTTTTGCATCCTGGCCCTGTCCTTGTACAGCGCTATGTTTTTATACCGCGCCCGCGAGTTCGACCACTGGGGAGAACCTTTTCACGAACTCGTCCGGCGCCATTCCTGAGGCCTGGGCCAGCTTGTTTCTCATTTCAGGGTCTGTGAGGTCGGACTTTTCGAGGCGGATCATGTATTTGCGGGCTACTAGATAGCTTTGGCCCTTGATGTTGACGGCGCGGACGCGGGTGCGTCCTGTGAGGGGGTCGCGTAGTTCGTCGAACGGCATTACCTTGATATTGCCGTCAACCAGACATATAAGCCCTCCGTGTTCGGGATAATGTTCGCTGGGCGGGGACAGGAGCGCTTTGGCGGCTCCATAGCCTAGGGTGCGGGTGTAGTCAATGTCGAATGGAATGGGCGCGTAGGAGCGGAGTTCATATCCCACTGAGCTGTCAATGATGGGGAGGGTCTCGCCTCTGTCCTCGAAGCGTTTTTGTATGGCGCGTTTCAGTACCTTCTCAAGCTGGATTTCTCCGAGTCGGAGGTGTCCGTGTTGGTCGCGCGAGACCTCTACTCCGGGAACCTGCGCCAGTTCCTCGGGGTCGAATTTCTCGGCCACGCCTTCGGCTATCACCGCGAGACCACGGGTTTTGCCCATGACCCGTCGCTTGAGGATAGCCGTTTCTAGGATGTCGCAGACGTCGGCTATGCTGATAGTTTCGGCTGTGAACTCTTCGGGTATGATTGTCAGGGTGGCTCCGGCCGCCTTGCCGATGCCGAGCGCGAGATGTCCGGCGGCGCGGCCCATGGCGATAACGATGTACCATCGGTTGGTCGAGCGGAAGTCTTCGATGAGATTGCGAACTATCTCTGTTCCGAGGTGGCGCGCCGTTTCATAGCCGAAAGTGGGCATTCCTCCTGGCAATGGGAGGTCGTTGTCTATCGTTTTTGGGATGTGAGCGACTTTGATTTGGCCTTTGGCGAGCCTTGAGACTTCGGACGCGCTGAAGGCTGTGTCGTCTCCGCCTATTGTAGCGAGGTAGGAGATGTCGAGTTGTCGGAGGGTGGATATGGTGTTCCGGATGTGTTGGGCGAGGAGGGTTGGGTTCGCTCTCGATGTGCGGATGATAGAGCCGCCGCGATAGTGTATCTGGGAGACGTCGTTTATCTTCAGGGGACGGACCATATCAACGCGGCCTTCCATCAGGTGCAGAAAGCCGTCGTATATTCCGATTACTTCATAGCCTCTGTTGACCGCTTCGATGGTTACTGAACTGATGGCGCTGTTGATGCCGGGGGCGGGGCCTCCCCCCATGAGGATTCCCAACCGGCCGCGGTGACGGTTCATGGAGATATTCTCCTCGGCGAAACTATCCGCTCCCGGATAACCATCATGTCTTTTTACGCGGCCTGCGCCGCCCTGTTGGGTGGAATGGTCGGGGCGACTGGACTTGAACCAGCGACCTCCACGTCCCGAACGTGGCGCGCTACCGACTGCGCTACGCCCCGACTTGCGCGTTGTGATGTATTGTAACCGTTTGAGACTTTATAGGGCAAGATTCCTTGTGGAAGCGTTTTTCTCGCGTGGTTTGGCGTGGAGCGCAATCACTATGGGATTTCCGGCTATGCGTCAGTTCATCCGTATGCCGCCGTCCACGTTGATGGCCTGGCCGGTTATGTTTCGGGCGTCGTCGGAGGCTAGGAAGGCGGCCAATTTGCCTATGTCTTGGGGGGTCTGCTCGCGCTTCATGGGGGTCATGTTCTCGACTGCTCTCTCGAACAGCTCGCGCCCGGATATGTCCTCTCCGGTTGTGTTTGAACGGGCTCGAGCGATGGCTTGCCACATATCGGTCCAGAGGAGACCGGGACAGATGGCGTTGACGGTTATGCCGTATGGGGCGAGTTGGCCGGCGTTGGATTGCGTCCAGCTTACGACCGCGGCCTTTGTGGTGGAGTAGTGCGGGATGTCCGGGCTGCCCCGCCGCGCGGCTATGGACGCAATGTTGATGATTCTGCCCGAACCGCGCTCTATCATGTGGCCCTGCGCGGCCTCGGATACCATTACGACGCCCCGCACGTTTACCAAGTGGGTTAGATGCCAGTCTTCGTCGCTGGGTGTGTCGCGCTCCCACCAATCGCCCGCGCCGACGATGCCTGCGTTGTTCACCAGGATGTCTATGCGTCCGAGTTGGCTGAGCGTCTGCGACACGGCGGAGCGGATGGAAGGTCGGCTGGTGACGTCCAGGCTCAGCGGCGCGGCGCGGCGCCCTAAAGCCGCTATCTCGCTCGCTGTTCCCGCCGCCCCGTCCGCGAGTAGGTCGGCGACGGCTATGTCGGCTCCCTGTTCGGCGAGGGTCAGGCATATGCCGCGTCCTATGCCGCGCGCTCCTCCGGTAACGAGGGCCACTTTGTTTGAGAGATCAATCATCATCGAATACCCCTAGCCGGATATGAAATCCGCTACTGCCCGCTTGTCCGAGCCGACTATCAGAGTGTTGTCCGGGGTCATTATCAGGGGCCGGCGTATTAGGCGCGGCTCTTCCACCATGAGTTCGAGCATCCGGTCGTCGCTCAAGTCCTCGCGCTTCAGGCCGAGTTTTCTGAATGAAGGCGACCGCCATGAGAAGTAGTCTGAAACAGGGGCGCCGTCAATCAGGTTCCTGAGTTCCTCGGCCGTGAAGGGGTCGGCGAAGAAGTCCCGCTCGTTCAGTTGGATGCCACTCTGTGAAAGCTCCGCTTTCACTCGCCTGCACGTACTTCATCGCTTCCAAGTGTAGTATTGAGTGGACATGGTGTATCTCCTGTTTGCTGGGACGGGCGTAGTCAAGGGGATATGGAGCGCGGTCGCGCCGAGCGTTTCACGCAGGGCAGTCGCAACCAAGTTTCAGCGGTCTCATAAATTTTTCCTTATATAATTTGGGGTTGCGCTGGTGGCGAAAGCAGGTGACTCGCTGGTTTACGCAGGTGGGGGTCTGGCGCCTGCATCCGACCTGTATTTACCAGAATTTGTAGCTAATTACGGAAATTTTTCTTTCTTGCGGCGCTTCTCATATATTGTGATTTATGGTTATCGAGGTTGGACGCGCCGATTCAGGATAGGGATATTCGTTAGAGGCTTGAAAATGATGTGTCTATTATAGTCAGAACAGTACAGATGTGCAATGGCGTGACGCTCGTTTTGGACTGGCGCGCTACCACTCTTCCACGCGAACCATGTTGCCGACCTCGGTCACGGTGTCCAGCGCTTCCAGTTCATGAATCGCCAGCTGCATGGCTTCTTCGTTGGCTCGGTGAGTCATAAGCACTATCTCGGCGCGCTGCGCTACCTCGTCTGTTTCTTTCTGGATGGCTGAGGCTATGGAGATATTCCGGTTGGCCAGCACTCCGCCTACCTGAGCGAGGACGCCGGGTCTGTCGGTGGCGGTGAGGCGGAGGTAGTATCTGGAGCTGAGCTCTGAGATAGGCTGTACGCGGGTGTGTTCGGACAGTTCGCCGACGGGGGGCGGGACGACGTTTCCTGCGAGGTTTCGGGCGATGTCCACGATGTCGGCAATGACGGCGCTGGTGGTGGGCATGGAGCCTGCGCCCGCGCCGTGGAACATGAGCTTGCCGGCCAGGTCGGTTTGTATCTCAACGGCGTTGAGCGCGCCGTCCACTTTGGCTATCATCGCGTCCTCGCGGACGAAGGCGGGATGCACGCGCGCTTGCACCGCGCCGTTGTCCGAGGTGGCTATTCCGAGCAGTTTTATGGCGTATCCGAGCTCTCGGGCATAGTGGAAGTCGCGGGTTCGGAGTCGGGTTATGCCTTCGTGGAAGACGTCGGTGTCCCTGACCCGCGCTCTGAAGCCGAGCGTCGCCAGAATCGCCAGCTTGTACGCGGCGTCAATGCCTTCTATGTCGTTGGTCGGGTCGGACTCGGCGTATCCGAGCCGCTGGGCGTCCGCCAGGGTGTCGCCGAAGTCTGCTTCGCCCTGGCTCATGCTTGTGAGAATGTAGTTGGTTGTGCCGTTGATTATGCCGTGTATGGTTAGGACTTCGTTGGCGACGAGGTCTCTGAGGAGCGGGGCGATGATAGGCGTTCCACCCGCCACGGCGGCCTCGAAGAGCGTCTGCACGCCCTTTTTGCGCGATAGAGTGAGGATGTCCGGGCCGTGTCTAGCCATGACCTCCTTGTTCGCGGTTACGATGTGCTTTCCGAGCGATATGCTTTTTAGGATGTAGTCGAGGGCGGGGTCCTGTCCGCCCATGACTTCCACCACCACGTCCACGTTGGGGTTGGAGAGGATGTTGTCGACGTCCGTGGTTATAATTCCGCTCGGGAGTTCGACTGCGCGGGGCTTGTTTATGTCTCTTACCAGTACGCCTCTGAGTTGGATGGGGCAGCCCACCATGTCTTTCAGGTGCGACCATTTCCGGTTTATGACGTCCGCCACTCCGCCGCCTACTACGCCCATACCCAGCAGGGCTATTCCAATTGCGTCTCTGCTCAAAGCGATGACCTTCCTGTTCGGGTTTTGATATTCAGGTTACTACTGCGGGGAGCTCGGACGCAAAGGAATTTCCTGAACAGGGTGGGCGGGACCGGGAATCAACAGTTTTGAGGTCCCGGGCGGATTAAAGTCCCTTCATAAAGCCCTGGAACGGGTCGGCCGCGGGTGTGGGTGTGGTACTCGCGCTCACTCTGAGTTGTTCTACGAACCATTCGTACACTTTGGAGTTGAAGGTGGCGTATATGTCGTGGTTCTGACGCTCTTCGTTCACCCATTCTTGGAGCGCGTTGGTCTTCAGTTGCTCCCTGTTGATCCGGCTTACTTCGAGGACTTCCTGGCGGTCTGAGACGATGAAGAAGAGCGAGACCTGCGGATTCTCCACGTTTGGAGTGGGGTCGGACATTTCTCCGGGGTCCAGATTCCAGAAGTCGTGCTCGTAGTCTTCGACAATTCCGAGCGGCACCCAGCCCACGTCGCCTTTGGTCTGGAGCGTATTGGGGTCTCTGGAGAATTCGCGCGCTATTTCCCTGGTGACTGCGCGGATATGTTCCGGGCTTCTGTCGTCTCCCAGCAGATCGGAGAATTTTGTCTGCATAATGTCTATTTCGTCGCTGTAGTCCATGGCGATGCGGTGCAGATAGACTTGCTCGGCGTAGAGCGGAACCTGGTCGCCGACGAACTGTCGGAACTTTTCGCGCAGTATGGCTTTTCTCACAAGATCGCGGTATTCGCTCTCGCTGACCTGCGCGGAGTTGAGGAATTGCCGGTAGCGTTCGTGATACTCGCGCTCTATTTGGGCGTTGGACTTGCCGAGAGACTCGGATTCCGAGGGCGCCATGGAGGAGCGTATCTGGTTGTCTACCTCCTCGCGGGATATGGAGATGCCCTGGCTTGGGGCAACCTGCGCTATCACTTCGTTCTCGACGATTATCTGGAGGGCTTGGAGTATGTCGTCGGTTGTTCGGAGTCCCTGGGAGCTGTCGAGTTCCAGCGCTTTTTGTCGTATTCGCAACAGTTTTACCATGTCTCCGCGGGTGTAAACCACGTCGTCCACGCGCACTATCAGCTGCTGCGGGGGCAGGACGAAAATAATCACGTATCCCGCGACGACTATGCCGGTGATGGCAAGGAGCAGCACGCCTATAATGACAAGGGCGAGCCGTCGGCGTCGGCGTTCTTCGGGCGAACGCTCCGCCACGATTCTGCGCCTGTCCGATCTTGCGGTTCGTCGCGATGGCGCTTCGTCAACCACTATTCAACCCCGAATTGCATACATCTGTCACAGGTCGCAAAGCTGAACCGGTCTCCATTAGAGAGTGTCGTGTTTACCTTGACCATCGCATGGGCGGGCCGGCGTGGTCAGGGCTGAATGGTATCAGCGCCAAGTGTCTGGCTCGCTTGATGGCGGTGGACATCGCGCGTTGGTGCTTGGCGCAGACTCCGGTCTTGCGACGGGATTCTATCTTCCACCTGTCGGTCATGTACCTGCGAAAGCGGTCGGTATCTTTGTAATCAATGTATTGGATATGGTCAACGCAGAAGCCGCATATTTTTCGGCGGCTGTAATAGCGCGGTCGTCCGCGTCGGAATCCGCCTCCCGGCCTGCCGCCGGGGCGGTAGCCTCCGCCGGGTCTTCCGCCGGGTCCGCCACTGCCGCCGGGGCGGTAGCCTCCGCCGGGTCTTCCACCACCTCCGCCGCTTCCGCCGGGGCGGTAGCCTCCACCGGGTCTTCCGCCTCCGCCACCGGGCCGATAGCCGCCCTGGGGTCTGCCGCCGGGTCCGCCGCTTCCGCCGGGGCGGTAGCCTCCGCCGGGTCCGGCGGGACTCTGCCCTTGTGGGCTTGGCGGTCTTCCTGTTTGCTGCGTTGTCATGTCAACTCACCTTCTGCTACGTGGGATGAAGTTAGATGGTTTTCGCTGGGCCGGAGGCGTGGGCAAACGTGGATTCGGTCTGGTTTCGGGCCGCCGGGGTGAGCATGGTCGTGATTTTCGTATTTAGATAGCTACCATGGGAGGACGTCGTCGTCCGAGTCGGGAGGGGGCGGGCCGTCGCCGGGGGCCTGGTTAGAGCCGGAAAGGAATTTGACTTCCTGGGCGCTTATCTCGTTGCTGAACCGAGTTTGTCCGTCCTGTCCCTCCCAAGATCGGCTGCTGAGTCTCCCTTCGACATAGACAAGGCGGCCCTTCTGCAAGTATTGGTTAGTTGTTTCGGCGAGTCGCCCCCAGGCGTTTACCCTGAACCATTCTGTCTCGTCGACATTTTCTCCGTCCCGGTTTTTGTATCGCCTGTTGGTGGCGACGGAGAAACTGGTAACCGCGTTACCGCTGGGCAGATAGCGCATTTCCGGGTCGGTGCCCAGATTGCCGATGATGGTTATCTTGTTGAACATGGCTAATCTCCTGGCATATGTGAGTGTTGCCGAGGGGCTTTATAGATAGCCCGGTGTCGCGGGGGCCGGCATTGTGATGTCTCTGCAACGGCGTTAGTCGGGATTCTGAGCGGATCCTTGGCTGTCGGCGGTCTGGGGTTGTGGGGTCGCGGGCGTCTGAGCTTGCGCGTCCGGCGCGGTTTGGGCTTCGGGCGTCTGAGCTTGCGATTCACGTTCGGCTGCGATTCGGGCTTCTTCTTCCGCTCTTGCGCGGGCCTCGCGGGCGGCGGCGGCTCTGGCCTCGGCCTCTTGTCTGGCGGCTTCCTGCCGTCGTCTCTCGGCTTCGGCTTCCATAGCGGCTATTTCAGACTTCTCGATTTTGAATACGAGGTGTCGCATAACATCCTGGGCGGCGTTCAGCGTTTTGTCCAGATTGGCGGCGGCCTGCGCTTCCATTTGGCAACGGGTAATGAAGTAGTTCCCTTCGATGAATCGCTGTATGGGATAGGCTAGGCGCCTGATGCCCCAGTTTTCCTGCAGGGATATGCTTCCTCCGTCTTGGCTTATAATGTCGGATATGCGCTTGACGGTCTGGGCCGCCTCCGCCTCCGTAGCCTCCGGGCTTAGTATCATCACTAGCTCATAGTCTCGTATCCGTTGCGAAGTCAAACGGGTTCTCCTGATCTCATAAGGGGGTAGCTGTGGGATTATAGCACGCGCGCCGAAGCGACTACAATCGCGCATTTCCATATTTTCCAGTCCCGTACTATAATCAGTGTAAGACTTTCGGAAAGGGGCGGAATATGATACGGGGACTCCTGACTTTACTTTCCATGACCGGAATACCGCGCCTTGTAATGCGTTTGATGATGGACAGCCGCGTTCCGTTCAGGCTGAAGCTTCTCATCCCGGCTGCGATCGTCTATACGATTATCCCTTTGGATCTCGATTTCCTCGGATTGTGGGGAAGAATAGACGACCTTCTGGCGTTGCTCATGTCTGTCCTTATGTTTATACTTCTGGCTCCACGCGATGTTTTGATGGAAGTGGCCGGGCGCTCCGGAGACAGTCAGGGGCGTTACAAGCCGGAAGACGGAACTACTGTGATAGATGGCGAGTACCGCAAGCTCGACGATTGATGAGTGATAACCGTAACCGACGATGGAAATCGCGATAATCGGGCTGCCCTTCAGCGGTAAGACAACTATTTTCAACGCTGCCACAAGGGGGCGCGCGCAGGTTGCGGGATATTCTTCCGCGGCTAGGCCGAACATCGGGGTCGCGAAGGCGCCGGATGGAAGGCTGGATATTCTCAGCGCCATGTTTCGGCCCGAGAAGACGACGCACGCCGAGGTTACTTACGTTGATCTGCCGGCCGCTCCTGAGGGACTCGGCCAGACGAAGGGCATTTCGGGCGAGTATCTGAATCGTGTCCAGTCGGCGGACGCGCTGGTGATAGCGGCGCGCGCATTTGAAGACCCATTCGTTCCGGACGGCGGAGACGGGGTTGACGCTTTCCGCGATATTGAGGTGATGCTATACGAACTCACATTCGCGGATCTCGAGATTCTGGAGCGCAGACTGGAACGCATCGAACAGAATAGCAAGGGCGCTAGGAGCGGCGAGCGGGACGCTATGCTGCGCGAGAAGGCGCTTATCTCCAGGCTGAAAGACGGGTTGGAGTCCGGCTCTCCTATTAGAAAGCAGGCGCTCAGCCGCGAAGAAGCGCGTCGGGTGAAGGAGTTCCAGTTTCTCACAGCCAAGCCGGTTATCGTTGTTGTGAACGCGGGCGAGGACCAGGCGGACGATATGGACGGGATTCTGGCTAGGCTGGAGGCGGAGGTCGCATCCGACGGGGTATTGTGCGCCGCGCTGTTCGGCAAGCTGGAGATGGAATTAGCGCAGCTGGATCCGGAGGATGAGGATGAGTTCAGGGAGTCGCTGGGCGCGGGCGAGTCGGGACTTGACCGCATGGTTCGGCTGTCATACGCCGCGCTTGACCAGATCACCTTTTTCACCTGCGCTCCCAAGGAGGTTAGGGCGTGGGCGGCAACGCGCGGAGATGACGCGGTTAGGGCCGCGGGTCGGATTCACACGGACATCGCGCGGGGTTTCATTCGCGCCGAGGTGATCTCGTATCCGGATATGGTTAGGTGCGGAAGCGAGAATGAGGCTCGCAGACAGGGTCTTCTCCGACAGGAAGGCAAGACTTACGTTGTCGAGGACGGCGATATTATTCACGTTCTGTTTAACGTGTAGCGTTGTGAATCGGGGCTTGGTGGAAGTCCGGCGCCGCGACGGCTATGAGGGTTGAATGGCGGGTTAGTTGTTAGGAGGCGTGATATGGCAGAGGCGGTAATCATCGGCGGCGGCGTGATGGGGTGCGGCATCCTGTATAACCTTGCGGAGCGTGGGGTGACGGATACTGTTCTTCTAGAAAGGGACACGCTGGGGTCCGGGTCGACCGGCAGGTCGCAGGCTATACTGAGGATGCACTATTCCAATGAGGTCACAACCCGCCTGGCGTGGGACAGCCTCGCCATATTCAGGGACTTTCAAGAGTTTACCGGAATGCCGTCCGGGTACACTAAGACCGGTTACTTTGTCATAGTGGGCGCTGAGGATCGCGAGGCTATGCTGGAGAATGTCGCTATGCAGCGCGCCGCGGGGGTGGACACATCTATCGTAAGCGCCGAGGATGTGGGAGAGATAGCGCCGATGGTGCGTACCGATGAGGGCGAGTCGTTCGCGTATGAGCCGGAGTCGGGGTACGCGGACCCGTATTCTGTAACTACCGGATACGCTAACGCCGCGCGCGATAGGGGGGCGCGAATACTGTCCGAATCGCCGGCTGTGGGAATAGAAATAACCGGGGGTCGGGTAACCGCCGTTCTGACCGAGAGCGGGCGCGTCGAGACCCCAATCGCTGTAGTGGCGGCCGGGCCCTGGTCGGGGCCGCTGCTGGCTTCCGTCGGAGTGGATGTTCCTCTACGCCCCATCCGCCATCAGGTGATAATGTTGCGGAGGCCGCAGGATGTTGTTCCCGATCATCCGATAATCGGGGATGTGGTGTATGATATGTCGCCCCGTCCGGATGTGGGTCACCTTACGCTGATTGGGGTAGGAGAGGATGAGGAAGCCTCGCCCGACACTTTCAATCAGGGTGTTGATATGCGGATGGTTGAGGCTACCTTTGAGAAACTCGTCAAACGGATGCCGGGCATGGCGCAGGCGCTGTTCCGGGGCGGGTGGAGCGGATTGTTCACGACGACTCCTGACTGGCACCCGGTTCTGGATAGGGTGGAGGGGATAGACGGCTTGTACGTGGCGGTCGGCTTCAGCGGACATGGTTTCAAGCTGTCGCCAATGATAGGCGTGGTCATGTCTGAGCTTATCACCGAAGGCAAGGCGACGAGTCTGGATATATCCGAAATGAGTCTGGATCGTTTCGCGCGAAAACGTTTCATGCGCTCCCGATACTCTATGCAGGTGCTTGCGTAAGCTAGTTCTCTACCTCAATTATCACCTCTATCTCGACGGGGATGTCGTTGGGAAGGGAGGCCATGCCGACGGCGGAGCGAGCGTGTTTTCCGGCGTCTCCGAACACTTCGACCATCAGGTCTGAGCAGCCATTGATGACCGCGGGCTGCTGGTTGAAGTTCGGGTCGCTGTTCACCATGCCGAGGAGCTTGACGACTCGTTTCACGTTGTCCAGGCTGCCGGCTTCGCTCTTCATGCGCGCCAGAATGTTGATTCCGGTCAGTCGCGCGGCTTCGTAACCCTCCTCGGTGGTCAGGTCTCGGCCGACCTTGCCGGACAGGGATGCGCCGTCCGCGCGCTCGGCCGGTCCGAGGCCGGACAGGAATATCAGGTTGCCGACGCGGACGCCGGGGACATAGTTGGCTATCGGTTGCGGTTCTTCCGGCAGTGTGACGTTCAGTTCCTTGAGTCTTGCTTCGATTTTGCCCATTTTGCGTTCCTCCAAAGTGTCTCTGAAAGTGGTGGGGCTTTCGCTCCCGGATACGGGAGTGATTCTACACGATGAGCATTGATTGCGCCGTGTCCCAGACCGGTGAATGTGCTAAGATGCCGGAAGTTTTGGAGATTGTAGTTACTAATAAATTCTGACAAAGGGGGAGCGAATTGCCGAATATGCCGCCGGTCCCGGATGAGACTCTGCGAGTTCTCAAGGGAATACCTACGCAGACTCTGATTGACGCGTTGTGGGTGAAGAACTGGCCTCAGGGCTATATAGAGGGCGCGCGTCCGCTGCGACTTGGTCAGAAGATGGCCGGGCGCGCGGTAACGCTCCGATTCGTTCCGCACCGGCCGGATCTGGCGGCCGACAAGCCCAAGGGCGACCAATCCGCCGAGTATGTCGCTATTGAGCTCTGCGGTCCGGGAGAGGTTTTGGTTGTTGACGCGATGGGCTGGACTTACAGTTCGATAGGCGGCGACATCAAGTTTTTCAGGCTTATGCAGAGGGCGGTGGGCGGATTGGTTACGGACGGCTCTGTTCGGGACAGCGTCGCGCTGAGAGAGTACGGCTTCCCGGTCTTCTCCGCGTCCACGACCGCGAAGCAGGGGCCGGCGGAGTTCTGGCCATGGCAGGTTAACGACGCGGCGCAGTGTGGGGGAGCGTTGGTAAGGCCAGGCGACGCAGTTGTGGGTGATGATGACGGCGTTGTCGTTGTGCCTCGCTCTGAGGTTGACGATGTTATTAGAATAGCCCATCAGCGTGAGGAGGTTGAGGGGATAGTGAAGGCTCAGCTTGAAATCGAGAGGTGTTCGCCCGGCAAGTATTATCCGTTCAATGACGATACATGGGAACTGTACGAGCGCAAGACCGGCAAGAAGCGACCGGGCTGATGACTCGGCCCTTTCGCCAAAATGCAGAGTGTTCTGATGCCTGTTAGAATGCGGTCACTGAAATCCTAGTGTTACGAGATTGAATATGAACCAACTAAATGCAGAAGACGCGCAAGAACTCGGCGGTATAGTCGGTCTCGACATTGATGAAGTCAGGGCGAAGACTATTGCCGCCAGGCTGTCCGGAATCGTGGCTGAGTTGGAGGAGATACCCGAAGACCTGTTGATGTCTGTGGAGCCGGCTCACGTATTTTCGTTGTCGGGAGAGGCAGGGCTTATCAAATGAGCGACCGCGACATCCATACGCTCACAATCGCCGAGGCCGCTCGTTTGATAGAGTCGCGCCGATTGTCTCCCCTGGAACTGACCAGAGCGTATCTCGACCGGATAGATCGTCTGAACGGCACACTCGGCGCGTATATCAGCGTGATGTCCGCCGCCGCTCTCTCCCAGGCGGCCAGGGCCGAGTCGGAGATCGCGGGCGGGGACTACCGCGGGCCGATGCACGGCGTACCCATCGCGGTCAAGGACATAATCTACACCAAGGGCGTTCTGACCAGCGGGGGTTCGCGGGCGCTGGCGGACCATACGCCAGACTACGATTCTACCATCATCGAGCGTCTCGACGCCGCGGGGTCTGTGCTTCTCGGGAAACTGAACCTTAGCGAGTTCGCCATTGGCGGCACTATCAGCCATCCATATGGAACGCCCCGAAATCCGTGGGACACCGGACGCTCCGCGGGCGGATCCAGCAGTGGTTCCGCAGTAGCGGTCGCGGGCGGACTGTGCGCGGGATCGTTGGGGTCGGATACAGGCGGTTCTATTAGGGGGCCAAGCGCGTTCTGCGGAATCGTCGGACTTCGCCCGACCTACGGCAGGGTGACGCGACACGGTGTCATACCCATGAGTTGGAGCTTGGACACTGTCGGTCCGATGACGCATACTGTTGAGGACTGCGCCATCATGCTCCAGGCGATAGCTGGGCACGACCCGAGAGATCCTTCATCCGCCCATGAGCCGACGCCGGATTACTACGGAGCTGTTGGTGATTGGCCGCGTGACGTTCGCGTCGCTCTGCCGCGCGAGGCTTTGGACTTTGACGGTCTGGATAGCGAAGTGAGGAGTCTGGTTGTGTCCGCGGCCGACCAGTTGTCCGAGATAGGGGCGGATGTCGAAGACGCGGATTTCCCGATGATGGCGCGCAGCGGCGCGGTGTTCCTGGCCACCGCCGACGTGGACGCCGCCGCGTTCCATATGCCTTGGCTCAAGTCCTGTCCGGACTTGTATGACTGGAACACGCGAACTAGGCTTGAATCGGCCGCTATCACTCCCGCCGCGACGTATCTCAGGGGTCAACGCGCGCGAAGGCTTATCAGGGACGAGATGATGAATGCGCTAGAGGAGTATGATTTCATCGCAATGCCTTCCGGCCCGACTCCCGCCCCGCCGATAGCCCGGTCCACCGGGTCGCCGGGCGGCTACTATCAAGGAAGGCTGGATCTGGCCAGAAGACGCTACACCAGCCCCGCCGCGCTTGCCGGATTGCCGGCCATATCAGTTCCGTGCGGGTTTACCGAATCCGGATTGCCGGTCGGGTTGCAGATTATAGGTCGTCCTTTCTCGGAGGCCGCTCTGTTCGACGCAGCGCGCGCTTACGAACAGGCGGCCGACTGGCGCGCCAAGCGCGGGTTGGCCTTTACCTGAGATTCCAAAAACCTGTAACCTTTGAGTAGCGTTGTTTCGGGGTGTGGCGCAGCGGTAGCGCGCCTGTTTTGGGAACAGGAGGTCGGCGGTTCGATCCCGCCCATCCCGACCATGATCGCGCTCTTGAAATAGTCCTAGGGCGCAGAGACATCCGGCAACTCTTTTCTGTCTATTGAATCCGAGAAACAGGCCAGATCCAACCTATCCGTCTCTTATGACCGGGGTAGATGCGACTACAATCAGTGACTGGTGGAAGCGTCCATTCGATCTGCTTGTTCTGAGTGTCGTCCACATCCTTTTGGCCCCTGTTTGGATTGTTTTGTGGACATTGATTCCGCTGGCGATATGGATGGGCGACCGCGGCCCGGTGTTCTATACTCAGACAAGGATGGGCAAGGGAGGCAGGGTTTTCAGGGTGTACAAGTTTCGTTCTATGGTTCCGGACGCCGAGCGCTATACCGGCGCGGTTTGGTCGGAGGAGGAGGACCCTAGAATAACCCGTGTGGGCCGATTTCTGAGAAGTCGGGCGCTTGATGAACTTCCACAGGTGATAAATATGTGGAAAGGCGATATCAGCCTCGTTGGACCGAGGCCTGAACGCCCGGAGTTGACGGAACAATTCATACGAGAATGGCCGGAGTTCGAGCGGCGGCTTTCGGTCCGGCCGGGCCTGACCGGCATCGCGCAAGTGTATGGCCGCTATTCCACCCACCCTCGCAACAAACTGCGCTACGACACTGTCTATATAAAGCGGTTGTCTCCATGGCTGGATGTGAAGCTTCTTGCCCTTTCCGTCCTCCTGACCTTCCGCGCGAAGTGGCAGGGAAAAGAGCGATAGGCGATAGGCCTTATGCGGACAGGATGCGCTAGGGAACCTTGTCTGTCAGAATTCGGAGCGATTCAGCAAGGTTGCGCGTAGTCGGTATGTTCGGGGCGATTAGGATCATCTTGTCGAGACGCTCCTCGGCCTTTGCCAGGTACTCGCTGTCTCGCTCTCCCGCCGCTTGGTAGAGATGTGCCATCAAAGCTATGATTCTCCAATTGTCCGGCTCGATTGCAAGCGCGTCATTGCCGATGGTCTCCATGGACTCGACCGCGTTCCAGAACTCGTCGTTGGGAAGCGATTCCAGCCTGTTGAGATACCCGCTGAGTATATATCGGCGCGGGTAGTTGGCAAGTCCCGGGAATGTGGAAATGGAGTCGTCAGCGTGGTCTAAACTGGCTTCCCAACCCCGCTGTCCGAGGACTTTCGCCGCTTCAACTGACGCGTTGTATATTCTGAGGTTCAGTGAGTACAGGGCGCCTACAACGATCACTGATACCAGCGCTATCAGGAGTATGGATCCCCATTGAGCGCGCAGTATTGTGGACACAGGCTGAAGGATCGCGCCGCTCAATCTCTTTGGAACCCATGATTGTTCTCTCTTCTTGTCGCGTTCGCCGGCCCAGTATTCCTGCGCGATGGCGAACGCGGCTAGGAGCGAGAACTGCATGAGCGTCACCGGCGTGTCGAATAGGAACAGATTTTGCACGAAGTAGGCGAACATTGCGGCAGCCAGTACCAAGACTGCAATCCGCTCATGGTCGCGCCTGCGCCGGATGGATATGAACATTGCCCAGGCTATGGCCGCCCAGACTAGCATATAGCTGATGAGTCCGGCCGCCCCTTTGGTGGTCAATTCTTCTACCAGCTTGCTGTGCGCTTGGTCGAATGTCTCCCACACGATAGATTCGGGGCCAATGTGCTTTCCCCAAGCTATCATAAAGTTCTCAGGTCCCCAGCCGAGGACAGGCTTTTCCATGAAAGCGCGCAGTCCGGCGCGAGAGCTTGCCACGCGCCCGCTTATGTTGGGGTCTTCCAACCCTATCGAAGCTAATCTGGTCAACATGGTGGAGGATTCCACAATGGGGTTGAGCGTCGTGGTTGTCCTTGCCGCTATGAACAGCGCAATGAGGACCAGCGCAGTCGCGACCAGCGCGTATGAGGCCATTCGAGCTATGCGAATTCGTCCCCATGCTAGGTATCCGACTGCGAATATAAAGGCTGCGGTTCCGAGACCGACGACGGCTCCGCGCGTTCCTGTCAGCCAGAGCGTCCACAGACTCAGCATGACTGACAGGACCCAGACGGACTGGAGCCATGGAAGATAGTCGAAGGTCGTTCTTGTGGAAGCGGTCCGGCGCTGGGCGGCGCGGCCTCGGCGGCGGCGCGCTCTTCTCTGAGTGACCTTTCTCACTCGCTCACTGTCGTTCGGGGGGCGGTTGCCAAGTGAGTGAACTATCAGGCCGAGGGCAATTAGAGCGCTTACCATGGTGTACGCGCCCAGGTAGGTCGGGTTGCCCAGTGATGACCCGATGCGGTAGTTGTAGCTGAACGCTTCTAGGGGGAAATAGCTATAGTATTCGTTTATCCCTATGAGAGAGATGATTATGCAGACTATGAGATTGATCGTGAACAGAATCCGCCAGTCTGATAGGGTCCGAAAGACAGATCCGGCCATAGCGATGAAGACGAACCAGTGCGTCAGGTCAACAATACCCTGCATCCGCTCGTATGTTGACCATATACTCCTGGTTAGGCTGACTCCGACCAATCCCGCGATGAGGGAAACGAGAAGCCAGATAGCCAGAGCGGCGATGACCAGAGAGCGGCGCGGTCGGTAGCGCGGATAGAAGAAGATGAGCAATAGCCATACGCCGAAGGTGACCTCTATCACTGACCTAGCGTATATGGCTTTGCCCACTATGAACGGAAACAGCGTTTCGCCGGAGTAGATAAGCGGCACAGCCATGACTAGGGTTATGCCCGCCCGCACCACCCATAGCAGGAGATGGCCCGTATCGAATTCTTCCGAGGCGTGGGTCTGTCGCTGGGTCAATCTATCCCTTCAATTCGGGGCGATTTGTTGCTCGAATCCGCCGGTTGGTCTCTTATTCACGGTCTGAGTCGTCGGCGTCTCCGTCCTCTGCAGCCTCGTCTCCTTCTTCCATCTCATCATCTTCGTCGGCTGACTCTACTTCCAGTTCCAGTCTCGGAGGCGCGACGCGAACTATCACGTCTTCGGGGTCGTTCAACACAGTCACGTTGCCGGGAGTTTCTACGTCTCCGACCGCCAGAGTGGTTTGGAAGTCCACTAGGCCGGAGATATCCACCGAGACTTCGGCCGGCATATTCATCGGCAGGGCTTGGATTGATAGAGATTGAACGTTTTGCAGCAGCGTTCCGGCCATCTGCGACACTGCGGGCGAGGTCCCGATAAGCGTTATGGGGACCTCAGCCGCGATGACTTGGGTTACGTCAACTTTGAGGAAGTCCACGTGGATTACCGAGTCGGTTACCGGATGATACTGTATCTCGCGCACGAAGCAGATGTTCTCTTCATCAGCGCCTTCGTATTCGACCGAAACTGGGATGTTGGATCCTACCTGCGGAAGAATACGGTTCAACGTGCGATCGTCCACCTGGAGGTTGGCAGGTTCGATGCCCGCGCCGTAAATGTGGACAGGGATGACACCCTGCCGTCGCAGTCGTCGGACCTTCTTTCCGGTCAGAGTTCTCTGGTCTAGCTTCAGCGTCGGTACATCCATTGGTTTCTCCTGTGATTATGCCGAGTGGGGTTGTCTGTATGTCGCGGCCCAGCTTGGTCAAGCGCTTACAACGCTCTCAGGCCGAAAGTTAGGATTTTAGCACAGCGCGCGCGGACGTTGGTAGAAATCTACAATGTAAGGATAAGGCGGCGGATATTCTGACGCTAATTGAGCCGGCGTCTTGAATCAAGTCAGTCCGCAGGCGGGGTTGTTTGATATATTTCCGTTTATATCGCTACTGGTCGTCCAATAGGGGGCCTCAGGCGGCCTGCAGGTGGGGTCTGGCGCCTGCATCGGGCCTGTATCCATCAGAGTTCGTAGCTAAATGGGCGAAAATATTTTTCTGTCAGGTTTGTTATATATTGTGATTTATCGTTCTCAGGACGCGGTTGCCGGTTTGGGGTGTGGGAGTCCGGTAGAAGCGCTTCATGTTCGCAACGGCGGGCGATGGGTCTATTGTAGTCGAATAAGCACGGATGTGCAAGGGCGTGATTGTATATCGGGCAGACGGGCAGGGGGGACGGGGAGCGCAGGGGCGGGACAGCCGCGAGAGAGGGCGCGCGAGACGACTCTCGCCCTTTGCGCGTATGTTGATTGGGGAGTGATACAATGGGTTGAAGAGACAGTGGATAGTCCGATGGCTTGGTGGGGAGCGGGAAGCGACCTGACGGGTCGGAGGCGGGTTCGCTGTACTGCCTTCAAGGGTAGCCGATGGAAATGGGATGGTTAGTCCATTCCTGCGCGCGGTACGGGAGATGTGAATATGTTGCTAGGGGCCGCAGGGCGAATTCCCGGAGATTGGAGAAGCATTACCCCGAAGCTGCTGGCGGAGGTCGCGGGCGAGGGTTTTGGAGCGCTGAATATCGTGGTTCAAGATCCGCGCTCGATGAGGTTTCAGGACATCGTCCGGCTGAGGATGATGTTTGAGGAGGCCGAGCTTTCGATAGGTCAGACCAATGGCGCCTATGGGGGAGGACTGGCGAGTCGGGATTCTCGCGAGCGCGAAGCGGCCATCGAGTTCGCCAGTAGTATGTGCGGACTGACAGCCCGTCTTGGCTCGCCAAACACGTACCTTCGGCCGGGCAGCCTGAATCCGAATGGGCCGTGGCTGCCGCATCCGGGCAATCGGGACGAGGAGGTGTTCGACAGGCTGGTGGACTCGGCGCGGAAGTTTTGTCGGGCGGCGGAAGAAGAGGGTGTGATGGTCGCGGTGGAAGGCGGCGCGGTCTCTCCGCTCTATTCCGCGCAGCGCGCGCGTGACTTTATTGACGCCGTGGGGTCGCCGGCGCTGGGTTTCAACCAAGATCCTGTGAACTTTGTTGGCAGTCTGGAAGACGCTTATGATACGCCCGGTTTTCTGGCCGGGTTTTTCGATCTTCTCGGAGATCGCACGCTCGGCGCGCACGCCAAAGATTTCACGGTGGCGGATCAGCTTATGGTTCGGTTTGAGGAGGCGGAGATCGGTTCGGGTATGCTGGATCATGCGGCGTTTCTCCAAGGGATGCAGAGGGTGTGCCCTACGGGTCATGTGCTGATTGAGCATCTGCCCCCGGAGCGCTATGCCGCCGCGGCGGTTGAGTATAGAAAGTATGCGTCGTTGGCAGGGATCGAGTGGGACAATAAGGCCGGAGGGAGTCATGGCGAATCTTAGAGGGAAACGCGCGCTCGTTACGGGGGCGTCAACCGGCATAGGACGCGCGACCGCGATACGAATCGCGGCGGCGGGCGGGCGTGTCGCGTTGTTCGACATCAATGATTCCGACGCTGAATCCACCCTCAGGATCGTTCGGGACTCGGGCGGGGAGGCGCGTTACTGGCATGTGGACGTGGGGGAGGAGCGGGGGGTCAGTCACTGCGTTGATGAGGCCGCTGACTGGCTGGGCGGCGGAATTGATGTTCTGGCGCATCTAGCCGGGATTCTGAAGGGGTCAGGGCTGGAGGTGACCGATGTTGATGACTCTATTTGGGATCCGGTGATCGAGGTGAATCTTAAAGGGTCTTATATTGTTGTCAAGTATGTGGCCAGATATATGATCGCTCAGCGAAGCGGGGTGGTTATACTTACGTCGTCGGTGGCGGGAGTGATTGGCGGAAGTTCGTCGGTGGCCTATGGGGCCAGCAAAGGCGGCGTTCACGGTTTTGCAATGACGTTGGATGCCCACTTGTCTGGGTACGGAATTAGGGTCAACGATGTGCTTCCGGGCAGCCTGGAGACGCCGCTGAAGATTGGGGCGACCGAGGAACAACTAGCCAATACGGGGGACCGCGAGGCGTATGAGAATATAATGGCGGGGCTGTCGTCGCCGGACGGAGTCGCCTCAGTCATCACGTTTCTGGCTTCGGACGACGCGGATTATGTTCGGGGCAGCGTCAGGACTATCTAGGCTTCCGGCTCGCCCCTGCGGGTCTGACGCGACATTTGGTTGGACGCGCCCGTTCTTCATATCCCGCTTTCGCGACGGCTCGACTATCTCCTCGGCGCAATGGTTAGCGCTCATGCGGACAGGCGCGGGCGAGGAGGCGTTGACTATCAGACCTCTGGGGGCAATCACTTCGAGGGGCGCCATCGAGCCTTCGTTTTTCGGAACGTCGTAGGGGGAGAGGGAAAGGTGCATGATCTCGGCGTGGGCGAGTGAGCGTGTGTTGGCGTGGGCGCTGTTGATGAAGCCGGCGACCTGCGCGGATGACTCGCTCAGGTCTATCTCCAGTCTGTCGCCTTCGAGCGTTGCCCTCGCTCTTACAGAGATTCGCCGGAGTACTCTCCGTCGGGCCACCCGGAGCGGATTCTATGCGTTCGGATATTCCCTTTCCCATACGCTGAGTATATTCTATGACGTGATGAGCGTGGAGCGTGTCGGGCGCGCTCCATCGGCGGCTGAGTCGTCGGCTTTGGTGAGAAAGACGCGTCGGAGCGGACAAAAGGGTGTAGAATGCTCCAAAGTCGCGCTGACGACCTGAGCGACTGGCGTGTCTTTTAAGTGTAGGTGTGAAAAGGCGGATGCTTGTTTGCGATGCGCTCAGAGACAGTTAGGGATATACGGCGAGACGAGCGGGCCTCGGAGATGTTGGCCCCTGACGAGTCGAAAGGAATGGCAGTTAAAGAAGGAGCGGCCCAATGACCACGACATCGGGAACCGAACTGATAGAGCTAGAAACAGGTGTTTTCGCCCGACTGCATGAGGGACTTACCAATGCCGGCATTATCGTCGGCGATGACAGCGTACTGGTGATAGACTCGCTGCGCGTCCCTTCATTCGCGCGAGAACTGATTAGAGACGTCAAGCATATCACAGGCAAGCCGATTCAGTATCTGGTGGATACGCATTCGCACTGGGATCACTCATGGGGCAACGAGGAGTTTCCGGACGCCACGATTATCGGACACGAAAACTGCTACCGGGAGATGGTGGATGTGGAGTGGAACGAGCGCTGGCGGGAGAGTGTGATGAATTCCGGAGACCCGTGGTCCGAAGAGGCGGGGCTGGTAACGATTACGCCGCCCAATCTTACGTTCGAGACGGGCATGAGGCTCTACTTCGGCGGAAGGGAGTTGTATCTCAGATATCTGGGCAGGGCGCACACAGGCGGCGACACTCATATACATCTGCCGGAAGAGGGCATCGTTTTCTGCGGGGATGTCGCGCAGGATGGCGGAGTCCCCTATCTGGGCGATTGCTACCCGGAAGAGTGGCCCGACACGGACGACCGTTTGGTGGAGTTGCCAATCGAACGATTCGTCTCAGGGCACGGTCCGGTCGGAGACCATTCGGCGTTGGCGGCGGCGAGGGATTTCATTCACGATCTGGTCGGCGGTCTCAATACGGCTATCAGAGACGGCAAGAATAGACAGGACGCGTCCTCCTCGACAGTCGCCGCTCTCGCTCCCCGCTACGGAGGGTGGCGGAGTTTTGAACGCTTGGAGGAGACGTTGCCGGAGGTGTATGACAAGCTGACTTAGCTCGCGCCAAGCCGTTTCGCCACGCGTTTAGGGAGATGGCATTGGTATCTTGGAAACGGCTCCGCCGGCCGGAGTGTGCGTTTTGACGCAATCTGATAGCATTCGAGGCGGCGCAATCGGACATTTTTCCGATCCACATTCGGCGCGTTTCAAGCGATAAGCAACGTATCGAGGGGCGCTAAATGCGGAGGGAAGGGGGGCGCATGGCCGAGTACAACGCTGAACAGGGAAAGGGGCGGTCCTCCCTGTCAGGTGAAGGGAAAGGGGTTCTCGAAGGCCTCAAGGCGTTGGATTTGTCTGAATCCATAGCCGGTCTTTATTGCGCCAAGTTGCTGGCCAATCTGGGCGCAGATGTAGTGAAGGTCGAAAGTCCGGAAATCGGAGGGGCGTTCCGCCATACGTTTCCATACGCCGGGGGCGCTCCTCATGTTGAGAGATCCATCAGGCATCTGTATCTGAATTCGCGCAAGAAATCCATAACACTAAATCTGGATGGGACCGAAGGACGTTCTCTCCTTCGGCAGCTGCTTATGGATAGCGACGTTATTGTGGAAGACTTATCCGCTGAGGGGGCGCGTGAAGCGGGTCTAGATTATGAGTCTGTCGCGAGCTTTAATCCGGGTGTGGTAGTGGCGTCTATCACATTTTTCGGGAGGACAGGCCCATACAAAGATTACAAAGGAGAGGAGATTGTTGTCCAAGCGCTGAGCGGACACATGGATATTACGGGCGAGCCGGATAGAGAACCTCTTCAGATGGGCGGGCAGGTTATCCAGTACGCAGGCGGCCAAGCGGCGTTTGTCGGCGTTCTCATGGCAGTTTACTATTCGATCATGACGGGTGTCGGTCAGCGCATAGACTGTTCGATCATGGAGGCGGGGATTGACCTGCTGGACAACTGGGGCGTCAGCGGTCTGAGCGGCGGACAGAGTCCGAAACGGGTGGGGAATATAACACCGGACGGCCTTCTGAGGGTGCGTGGAGGTTTGTATGAGTGCAAAGACGGCTGGGTGGCGATAGGGTTGGTTCCAGGCGGCTGGGATGAGTTTGTTGATATGGTGGATCTGGATGAATTGCGGGACCCGATGTACTCAGATCCTGTCTTTCGCATTGAGAGACGGAATGAGATAGAGGCTATTGTGGAGCCCTGGATACGCGAGCGGTCTAGGTTGGAGATATTCCACGCTTCCCAGCGTAGGCGCAATGTCGTGGGCTACGTCGCAGTACCGGAAGATATGCTCCGGTCCGAGCAACTCTTGGAGAGACGGTTCTTTGAGGAGGTATCTCATCCGATAGTCGGCTCGGCGAAATATCCCGGCGTTCCATTTCGGATGGGGGAGGGCAGGCACGTTATGGAACGAGCTCCCCTTTTGGGCGAACACAATTCGGATATCTATACGGGCAGGCTCGGCATTGATAGCGGGCGATTGGAATGGCTTAGACTCAATGGGGTTATTTAGGCGCGTCATGACTACGTCATCCGCTTTGAGGGAAATTCGAGTAATAGACGCGACGCAGGTCAGGGCGGGTCCTAAGGCCGCTAGATGGTTTGCGGATATGGGGGCCGAGGTCATCAAGGTCGAGGCGGTCAGCCGTCCGGATGGACGCGGCGCAAGAGGGTTCGGAGGTCCGCCGCTTGCCAGACCTGTACCTCAAAGCGAGCAAAGGCGCGTCAATAGACTGGGCTTCGACCAACTTCATAGAAACAAGCTGGGGCTGTCCGTCAATCTCAGAGAACCCAGGGGAGTGGAGATATTCAAGGAGCTCGCCAGTGTCAGCGATGTTGTGATGGATAATTTCAGCCAGGGGGTAATGGAGAGGTTGGGACTAGGTTATGGGGATCTGCGCGAGGTCAAGCCGGATATCATAGTTGTCGCGATGCCCGCGTTCGGGAATACCGGTCCTGAGAAAAGTTATATCGGCTATGGATGGGCGCAAGAACACCTTAGCGGAGTTTCGGCGATGACGGGGTACATAGGAGGCCCTCCTTTGCGAACAGGAACGGTTACTCCTGATCCGCTGAATGGAGTTCACGCCGCCGGCGCGGTGATTTCGGCATTGATATATCGCGCTCGCACAGGTAGGGGCCAGTTCATTGATTTGTCCCACTGGGAATCTATGATTTCGATAGTGGGCGAGTGGTTCTTGGAGTACGTTTTTAATGGCGATGTCGCGGATAGGATTGGCAATCGGCACCGAGTCTGGGCTCCTCAGGGATGCTACAAGTGTATGGGCGACGACAGATGGGTAGCGCTGACGGTCACGTCGGAAACGGAGTGGAACGCGCTCGCCGGGGTTGTCGGCGGCGCGGAACTGGCCGAAGATCCGAGTTTCGCAACCGCTGAATTACGACAACGGAATCACGACCGGCTTGACTCCATTATCAGCGTCTGGACGGGGGAGCGCGACAACGTCGAAGCCATGGAGATACTTCAGGACGCCGGTGTGCGGGCAGGCGCGTCGCTTACGAATACGGAGGCTATCACGAGTCCGCAAGCGCAGGCGCGGGGACTGGTCTCGACGCTGGTTCATCCGGACGGGGTGACTCACCCGTACACCAATTCGCCGTGGAAATTTTCTCGGGCTAATCCGAGTGTGCGTTTTCCCGCGCCGCTTCTAGGGGAGCATAACGCATACATACTGGGTGAACTTCTTGGGGTGTCGGATGAGGAAGTGAGTTGGCTGGAAAAAGAGGAGATCACGGCGACTCTCTCGACCGCGCCCAGATCGGCTTAGGGGCGGGGGATAAAGCGCGCGAGACATTATTTGTCGGAAGCGGTCCGGCAGAGCCGGCGCGCTAGGCTCCGGCGCCATCCGGCTCATACCCGATGATTCTGTTGGTTTCGAGCCTCTTGAACTCTCCTGATTCAATTCCGAGCAGGCTCGTTAGAATCTCCTTGTTGTGCTCGCCTAGGCGGGGCGTAGGCCAGCGAATGGAGCCGGGCGTCTTGGACATTTTCCATCCTATCCCGGGGAGGAAGTGAGGGCCTGTTGAGGGGTGGTCCACCAGTTCCATCAACTCGCGTTCCTGGAAATGCGGGTCGTCGAAGATGTCCTCTGAAGACATGACGGGGGTCGCGGGAACGCCCGCTCTCTGAAGCAGTTCCGCTAGTTCACGTTTATCTTTGTCAGCCGTCCACTCCCCTATAATCGAGTCCAGTATGTTCTGATGATTCCATCTCGTTAGCGCGTCGGCGAATCTGGGGTCGGACGACAATTCAGGACAGCCCATCGCTTCACACAGAGCGGCCCACTCGTTATCGTCAGCGACCGCTATCGCTACCCAGTCGTCGTCGCCCGCGCACCGGTAAATGCCGTGGGGCGCCATGTTCGGATGCCGGTTTCCCCACCTTTTCGGTTCTCTGCCGTTCATTTGCAGGTCGAGAATGTATTCGCCAATTAGTGAGATCGAAGAGTCGAGGTGTGAAAGGTCAACCATCAAGCCCTCGCCGACACGCCGCCTGTAAATGAGGGAGGCAAGAATAGCGCCCGCGCTGTGGGAACCGGTGATGGGGTCGCCGTGGTTGATGCCGGATTTCATGGGTCCCGCTTCATCCGCGTAGCCGGTCATGTATGCCATACCGGCCAGTTGTTCCTGACCGATTCCGTATTGGATGAAGTCTTTCCAAGGGCCTTTGTTGCCGAACGCGGGCATAGAGACGAGTATGATGTCGGGTCTGAGGGCGCGGAGGGTGTCGTAGTCGAATCCCAATCGTGCAAGGACGCCCCTCCTGAAGTTTTCGATGACTACGTCGCTTATGGAGACGAGTTCAGCGAACAGTTCCTTGCCTCTTGGGGTTGCGAGGTCTAGCGTTAGGCCGAATTTGCTAAGGTGAAGCGAGTTGAACCAGCCGTTTCTGTTCCATGGGTCTTCCCCCGGTTCGCCTTCGGGGTAGTTTCCTGAGCCCGCGGCGGGCCTGACCGCGCCCCTGTGATTGTCGTACCGGCCGGTGGACTCTATCTTGATGATGTCGGCGCCCATGTCTGCCAGCAGCTTGGTTGCATAGGGGCCTGCCCATATGCGAGAAAGATCGAGGATTCTGATCCCGTCGAGAGGTTTCGTCATCGAAGGCTCCTGTCAGATTACCCTGCTCGCCTTAAGGCGGAGCAACTCTTCCTCGGAGTACCCCAGCCGTTCGCAGTAGATTTCTTTGTTATGCTCGCCGAGCATGGGCGCCCGCGTCCAGTTGAGCGGCGCGCCTCCGGGTTGGAACGGCGCGCCGGGGTAGTCCAGTTCGCCTACGGCCGGATGCTCCAGCGTGACGAAGTATCCGCGCTCCCGGAGATGTTCCCATGAGAGAATGTCTTGCGTGCCGGCGACGTAGGCGAACGCGAGGCCGAGCGCCTGCGCGCGCTCGAATATCTCTCGCTTGTTGTTAGAGCTAAGCCAGCGAGTCATCAACGCTTCCAGCTCGTCAGCCCTCTCCTGCCGCACTCGTCTGTCGGCGAATTCGGGCTGCGCGAGAGCCGGTTCGTCCATCAACTCTGCCATTGCGGACCAACGATGCTCAGGCCCGGCTATTACGCCCACGTACCCGTCTTTGCACGGGTAGATGCCCCAAGCGGCCCTGCCATAGCCGCGATTGCCAGTCCTGTTTACCTTATGCCTTGTGTAGCTGTACATGCTGAGGGCGTTTTCCAATATGGACGCGCTGTACTCCGCAATCGAGATATCGATGCGCTGACCCTCGCCTGTGAGTTCCTTGTGCCATATGGCGGATAGTGTGGCGACGAAGGCGTTCTGTCCCGCTCCGTACTCCGGGAGTTTGGGTCCCATCTGCAACGGCTCTCTCTCGGCTCTCCCTGTGATGTACATCAGCCCGCCGTAAGCGTACTGATTGATCTGTTTGGCCTTGAAGTTTCGATAGGGGCCGGTTTGCCCAAAGCTGGTTACCGATGTCATCACCAGACCGGGGTTGTCCTTTTCGAGAGTGGAATGGTCCAGTCCGAGTGAGGACAGCGTGTCCGGGTCAAAGCTCTCGACGATCACTTCCGTCTGCGCGGCCAGCCTTCTTAGAATCGTTTGTCCGGTCGCCGTCTCCAAGTTGAGCGTAACGCTTTTCTTGCTGGTGTTGAGGTAAAGAAAGAGCGCGCTTTTTTCTGAGTCGGGGATGTCGTTTGGGAAAGGTCCCGCGTGCCTGGACTCATCCCCGCGGTCGGGCGCTTCCACCTTGATGACCTCAGCCCCCATAGATCCCAAGAGTTTCGCGCAATATGGGCCGGCCACATTGGAACTGAGATCCAACACCTTCAGACCGGACAGAAGCGACTTGTCTTCGTCGTTCGTCGTCCTACCTTTCATTCGAGTCATCTCTCTCATTTGGGCGCCGCAGGCGCAGGGCAACGTTTCCGAACGCCTTAGTTCGGCGATGAACAGTGTCCGGTCAAGCGAACTTGGTCTGTTAGCGAGAGTCGGAAACTGAAGCTATCTGTTGGGATAGCGGGCTGCATTTCGTGAGAGCCCGCTATCCTTGGAATCAACGAGACGTTGTGAATACGCTCCGGGTTCTATCTTCCCTTCCACTGCGGCTCTCGCTTTTCCCTGAAAGCGCTTAAACCTTCTTTCGTATCCTCACTTCGACTGACTTGGGAGCCCAGAAGGCTCGCAACCCTGACCCTATCCTCCATACGGAGGTTCAGTCCGCGCATGGCGACCTCTTTGATGGAGCGGACGGCTAGGGGGGCGTTTGCCATTATCTTGCGAACCATGTCTTCCGCTTCATCCATCAGGTCTTCGTGCGGCACGACCTTGTTGACCAGGTTCAGCTCCAATGCGCGCTCGGCGCTGATGAAGTCGCCGGTCATCAGCATTTCCATCGCTATGTTCAGCGGTATCCTCTGAGCGAGAATTGTAGGTCCGCTTGTGGAGGATATTCCGCGCTTGACCTGAGGCCAGCCAAACTGGGCCTGGTCAGAGGTGATTCGCACGTCGCAGGAGAGGGCGATGCCGCCGCCCTGAGCCAGGCAGTACCCATTGATCGCGGAGATGGTTGGTTTGTAGATTTCCTGCAGGAACTGGTAGAAATCCGTAGCCGAGCCGATGCGTCGCGGACGTTCTGAACGCTCTGAAGCCATTTCCACCAAGTCGTGTCCTGTGGAAAAGGCTCGTCCGTTACCTGTTATCACCATCGCCCAGATGTCCGGGTTGTACTTGACCTCGTTGAACGCCTGGTTCAACTCTTCCAGCATATCGTGGTTGATGGCGTTCATTTTATCCGGACGGTTCATGGTTACGTATGCCACTTTTTCCCGCACTTCAAAATCAACTGTTGACATAGCCGCTCCTCCTCTTTTGACTGCCGGCAAACGATGATCTGTTTGGTCGCGAGCGATGTTTAGACATTGAATGGGTTGAGATGCAAACGGAGGTCAAGTCCTCCTTAGGTGTATGGAGACTTTGGGTATCAAGTGGTCTGCCTTTCTGTCGCGCCTCTTTGGAAAACGACTATCCAATAACGCAGCCGCCTACGTTCACTATGGGGGCTATTGAGAACCTCTTAGCCGGGGGTCGAGCGTGTCTCTCAGCGCGTCGCCCAGTATATTGATGCCGAATACCAGAAGCGTTAGGAAGAGACCGGGGAAGATTGCGAGCCACGGCGCAAGAGCGAAGAACTGCAGCTTATCCTGGCTGAGCAGAGATCCCCATGTCACAGCCTGTTCCGGGGAGCCAACTCCCAAGAAGCTCAGGCTTGCCTCGCCAAGTATTGCCGCGCCCAAACCGACTGACGCGATTACGAGGTATGGCGCCATGCAGTTTGGAGCGACGTGGTTGAACATGATACGAAGGTCGGAGGCGCCCACAGCCCTCGCGCTATCTACGTAGTTGGAGGCCTTGATTGACAATACAACGGATCTGACGGTGCGGAGCGCGTTCGGCATGGTGCCGATAGAGATGGCGAGTATGAGATTGAACATCGAGATTCCTAGTACGGACATGAGGACGAGGGCGAGTATGAGTCGGGGGAACGCCATGAGCGCATCCACGATTCTTTGGGTGACCAGATCTACTTTGCCTCCGATGTAGGCGGTTATCACAGCGAGAACCGCTCCGACCGTGGTTCCCATAGCCAATACCGCGAATCCAACCAGCATAGATACTCTTGAGCCGTATATCGTGCGGCTGAAGATGTCGCGTCCAAACTGGTCGGTGCCAAACCATGCGTCTGCGTTTGGGGGCCGGAGAATCGCGTTCTGGTCTGTTTGCAGGATGTCCTTCGGCACCACATAGGGGGCAGTCAACGCCATGATTCCAAAGACGATAAGAATCCCGAGTCCGCTCGCGCCAAGCGGCTTGTTTCTGAGGAAGCGGAGTATCGCGCGCCAGAAACCGCGCTCGGATTTCTCTACTTTTATCAGTTCATCCGCGCCTATTGTCGCGTCCGCCATGTCTACCTCCGAACTTGGGCAGAGCGAGAAGCCGCTCCGCCTTCTCCGACGGACTATGAATATCGAATGCGCGGGTCGAGCAGGGCGTAAGCCAAGTCAACCAGCAGGTTTAGCACAAGGAAGATGAGCGTGAATCCCACCACTACTACCTGGATTACCGGCTGATCCAGCGAGTAGACGGCGTTGATTACGGCTCTCCCCATTCCGGGGATGTTGAAGACGACTTCGATCACTATTGTTCCGCCGAGCAGCACTCCGAGTAGAATTCCGAGAACGGTCAGCACCGGGAGCACGGCGTTTTTCAGAGCGTGGCGCAGAATCACCAAGCTCTCTTTGAGACCCTTGGCTCTCGCGGTTCGCACGTAGTCTTCCCGCAATACTTCAAGCAGCTGAGATCGCGCCATTCTCATTGTTGTGCCTTGCGCGCTGAGCCCCAGAGCCAAGGCTGGGAATATGAGCTGCGAGAGGCTTGTCGTCGGGTTTTCCCACAAGTTCACGAATTCCAGAGGCGGTATCCAGTTGAACCACAAGGAGAGCGCCAGCACCATGAGCAGACCAAGCCAGAAAGTGGGCATGGCGATGCCCAAGATGGCGAACCCTCTGAAAAGATAGTCTAGCCAAGTGTCTTGACTGATTGCGGCCAGCACCCCAATCGGGATCCCGATTGTGGCTACGACCAAGAATGAGAGCAACGCGAGTTGGAGAGTGACCGGGTATCTCCGCTTGAAGATGTCGGTTACTTTTTCGTTGGTCTGTATCGAGTTTCCCCAGTCAAACGTTATCAGACCAACAGACCACCTGACGTACTGCTCGTAGAGGGGGTCGTTGAGTCCGAGCCTTTCTTTCATAATCTCGTACTCTTCGCGGGTGAAAGATCCCTCGCCGTCCGTGCCCACTAGGACGAGGAGCGCGGGGTCGCCCGGCACTATTCTCAGCATGGTGAAAATCACAACGCTGACGAGAAAGAGCGTGGGTATGAAGAGAAGCAAGCGTCTAACTATGTATTGCTGCATGGAACAGCTCCTCCGGCGACTGATCCGGGAAGCGCTGGGTCGCGGGCCTCCCGGATGCCGTCACTCTCGAGTTTTCGGGCGCAAGGACTGGCGCGGTTCAGCGAGAAGGCGCGCCTCTGCTGTCGTCAAGCCATATGTGGTCCCAGCGGTAGGTGGACTGATGGCTGAACTTTGGATGCACGTAGCCGACCATGTGGCTCCAGTTGATCTGGTTTAGGCGAGGTCTGATGACGCCGACGAAGATCTGGTTCTCGAAGATGATGTCCGCCATTTCTCTGAGGTATTCGCCGCGCTTGTCTTGGTTCAGTTCGGCGGCCTGCAATTGGTTCAATTCGAGCCAGCGCTTGTCCTCCCACTTGGTGAAGTTGATGCCTGCGGTGGGTATGTAGAGAAGGCCGTTGAAGGCGTCAGGATCGTCGAATTCGGTCCCTTTGCTTTCGAAGTACGCGTCGAAGTCGGTCCGTAGGGTTCTTTCAAGGCCGACCGAGCCTGGAACTCGGTCGAAGGTTACGTCAATCCATGAGTCGTTTAAATTGTCGCCGATTGTAACCTCGTCGGCTTCGCTGGTTCCCGCCATTAGACTGACCTTCAGTCTGTTGTCCGGTCCGTAGCCTTTCGACTCCAGAATACGCTTGGATTCCGCGAGGTCTTCATCCACCCTGCCGTCCACATAGGAGCGGAATCCCGGCCATGTGTAGTAGTCGTCGAACGAATATATCCAGTCCCACAGGCCGAGGTACGGTCCGGCTAAGATGCCGACTCCGTCGTGATGAAGTTGGTTGACGGCGTTTCGGTCAATCGCGAGGTGCATCGCCCATCTGATTTCCCGGTCGTCGAACGGCGGACGAGTGTTGTTTATTACAATGCCGCGCTTGCCTGGCGCGACTACCCTGACGTAGGTGATCTCGTCGCCGTACTGTTTGACCAACAGATCGGCCTCCGGCTTTCTGGGTGTGGTGAAGGTAGGGAAGAAGTCCGCGCGCTTTGTTCTGAACGCCGCTATTCGAGTCGCCGCGTCCGCGATTATCGTCATGTGGTAGTTGTCTAGGTAGGGTAGGTCCGGGTCTGTTTCGTAGTAGTTTTCGAACTTCTCAGACTTCATGATGTTGTCAGGCACGTACTCGGTGAAGATGAACGGTCCAATGCCGTCCACCTCTTCCACTGTCAAGTCTCGCTGCTGTCCGGGAGCGTCCACAGGCTCCATTGTGTGTTTTGGCTGGAGCAGCATATACGCCTGACTGGCGCATTTGAGGAATGAGGCTACCGGCGCGGCGCCTCCTGTTTGCGTGCCGGTAGTTACAACAACAGTAGAATCGTCTATCTTTTCGGCACCGATCACGGCATTTCGGAAGCAGCCCGAGCGAAGCAGTCCAACGTCGTTGGGCTGGTTGAGCCACCGCCACATATTGTAGTGGACGTCATCGGCGGTAAACGGTCTTCCTTTATGGGTTACAAGGCCCGGACGGATGTTGAACGTCCACTGGGCGCCGTCATCGCTCACTTCCCAAGATTCCGCCGCGTCTCCGACCACGACATCTCTGGTTTGGGTATCCACCTCGAGGAGGTTCAGGTGTATATTGGCGAACCACTGCATAGTCCCGATGCTGCGTACCCTATGGAAGTCTATGGCCTGGAGATTGCCGGTCTCCATGGTAACTAGAGTTCCGCCATATTGCGCGGCTCCAGTCTGGACGGGCACCGGCCTGTCTATCCTTATTTCAATAGGAGTAGCCGTTGGCGGGGGTCCTGAAGTATCCGTGGCGACCTTCGCGGGAGCGGCCGGCGCAGGTTGGGCGGGAGCGGCGGGAGCGGCGGGGGCGGATTGCGCCCCCTCGGCGGGAGCTGCCGGGGCTGCGGGCTGCGGCTGCGCCGGTTCCTGTACGGTCTCGGATGAACTACACGCGATTACAAACAACATTGCGACTAAGATCGCGCAGACTGCCGTTAGCCGAAGTCCTGTCATGTGAGCTGTCATTGTGTTCTCCTTGCATGTATGACGCGTCAGGCCGCAGTTTTTGTTTCTGTTGGCGACAGATGTCTCGATTGAGCTACTAGCGTCTCATAGCCACTTTCTCTCTTAATCCCGATATTGCAAAGCGGAACGTCTTGGCCGTCATCGTTCTCAATGACGCGACGTTCAGTCCGGAAGAAACCTTCGCAGTCTCTATCCAGAATAGCGATGCGCTTATGCCGCTTTACGGAAGCCATGTCGTACCATCCCGGGACCATCAATCTGACGGGAAAACCATGATGCTTTGGTAGAATCCGAGAATTCGTCCGGCAAGCCGGCGGGAGTAAGGGGGGCGCATCGCTGTATGGGGAGACTGTGAAGATAGGGCATGATTTGAGCGTCTCTGACCGGAACGGTCGGAGCGGGCTTGGTACATGCACAGCTATACATCGCATTGCCTTTGAGGGATTGTCGCTATCCGCGTCGTTGACGTGGCCGCCACAGTCTATCCCAAAAATATTTCAAATGCAAGGTATTTTATGAATTAATATTCCTGTGATTCGACGCATCCAAATTTAAGCTTTTTCAGGAACGCTACAGAGGGTGGACGCTCCAATATCTTTACGCTACCGGGGCATACCAGTGTTCTACGAACCCAAGAAACACGGAGTGGGTAGGCGTGGGCTGATAGATGTACTTGCGTCTGAGCCGATGGAAGCGCCATAATTCCAATCATGCTGACCGGGGCTAAAGACGGGTTGCCGATGAATGCGGCGTAGTGGGTGTCTGTTTCCGTGATTTGGTCAACACTCTCATGCGGCGATATCGCTTGAGTCGGAAACGGCCGATTTCGCAAGTGGGCGGTTAGCTCAGCTGGTTAGAGCGTCTGTCTTACACACAGAAGGTCAGAGGTTCGAGTCCTCTATCGCCCACCACATGAATCTGCGCTCCCGGCCGTCCTTCGGCCCGTAGTCTTTCGGCATTCAGTCGTCGCATATTGCTTGCGCGGACGGGCTTGCCGGTATAACGAGCGCAGAGATAATCGGATGACTCCGGATTGTTGGAAGTGAACTTGAACCCGGCGGCTGCGTGTCTATACAATTAGCGAACGTGAATCGGTCTGTCCCAGGTTATTTCAGGTGTTAGGAAATGGAAGCTCATCAGCTTGTCAGGCTGGAACCGAACGAGAATATAGAGGCATTCACTCCGGGCGATACGGTGCAGGTTGGCGTGCGTGTTACAGAGGCGAACCGGACGCGGACGCAGGTTTTCGAGGGGGTTGTGATCCGCTCTCGCGGAAGTGGTCCGGGCGCATCGTTCACGGTTAGGCGCGTGAGCTATGAGATTGGGGTGGAGCGCACGTTCATGCTTCACTCTCCGAATGTGGAGTATGTGAGACTGGTACGCAGGGGACGGGTGCGTCGCGCGCGGCTGTATTATCTGCGCGGCAGGGCCGGACGCGCAGCGCGTATCAGGGAGGACCGGAGAGAGCGCTCACGCAGGTAGAGCGGCTTGGCCGCGCTGTCGGAATCCGGACGCGCGGGATAGATTGGGGGCGACGTGGGCGAATTCGCTCGGACGGCGCCGATTGCAAGCTCGCCAGCGCCGAGATTGCGCTGTTCGGTTCAGGGTTCACCCTCGCCCATCGAGGGGTTGGATTTTCGCGCCATAGGCGACTTATACCAGATTGATATAGGTTTTGCGGGAATGGTTGTATCCGGGACGGCCATATAGCGTTTCGATGATTTTGCGCGGGGGTGAGCGGCATCATGAGATACGCCGAGATCGCCGTGGACGCGCCGACGGGACACTCGCAGACTTTCAGCTATCACATTCCTGAGGATATGGAGTTGGCTCCGGGCCAGCTTGCGCGCGTTCCGTTCGGTTCGCGCTCTCTTCAGGGCGTCGTATTCGAGATAGGGTCTTCTCCACAGGTGGAGGAAACTCGCCCTGTATCGCGGATTCTTTCTGATGTTCCGGTACTCGCTCCGCGCCAGATTTCGCTTGCTCGCCGGATAAGCGACTACTATATGTGCTCGCTTTTCGAGGCGGCCTCGCTGATGTTTCCGCCGGGCGCGAGAACGCGGACACGCACGGTCCTATCGGTCAACCCGGATTTCGCTCTCGGCCCTCGCGGCGTAAGGGGGCGTGAGGCCGGCGGGGAGGCTCGGGGAGTGAACGGCGCGCGGGACGAGCTGGAAGCGCAGGTGATGCGGATGGTGTCGGGACGGGAGCGCGTTGATGTGGAGCGAGTGGTGTCAAGGCTGGGGGAGAGAGCGCGGAACGCGGTGAACAGGCTTGTTGGACGAGGTGCGCTGCTACGCCGTTCTCAGACGAATAGAGCGTCTATCGGTCCGAGGTATGTGGAGCATCTGCGCGCGAACCCAGACGCGCTAGGTGAGATGGCGGACTGGCTTTCAGGAAATGGGAAACGCGCGCCCCGACGATCAGAGCTTGTGGAAAGGGTGATAGGGATGGTTTGCGGAGGGGCGAGCGCCTCTGACGGCGGCGGGGGTGAGGAGGGCCGGGCCGCGCCGGATACAGTGATGATAGCGTCTGAAGCGCGGAAGGAGTTCGGCAGTTCGGTAGTAAAGGCGCTGGTGGACCAGGGCTGGCTGGAGATAGAGAGGAGGCAGGAGTTTCGGGACCCGCTGGCGGGGCGGACGTTCGAGCCGGAGCGCCCGGTGTCGCTTTCGGCGCACCAGTCAGCCGTGGTGAAAGACATAGTCGAAACGCTCCGGGACGCGGACAGGCGACCCAGGACCATCCTGTTGCAAGGGGTTACGGGGAGCGGCAAGACCGAGATTTATCTTCGGGCCGTGGAGGAGTGTATCGCGCTGGGTAAACAGGCGGTGGTGATGACGCCGGAGATCTCGCTGACGCCGCAGACTATCGAGCGGTTCGCAGGCCGTTTCCCGGGCAAGGTGACGGTATTGCACAGCGGTCTGAGCGATGGTGAACGCTATGACCAGTGGTGGGCGATAAAGGAGATGCGCTACCCGATAGTGGTGGGGGCGCGGAGTTGCGTGTTCGCGCCGGTTCCGAATCCGGGCCTAGTGATACTGGATGAGGAACACGAGTGGACGTATAAGCAGCAGGACGCCGCGCCGAGGTATCACGCGAGGGACGTTGCTATATGGCTTGGAGAGGATACGGGGGCGGTGACGCTTCTGGGCAGCGCGTCGCCGGACGTGGCTTCTTACCGACGGGGACTGCGGGGCGAGTACCGGCTGCACACTCTGCCGGAGCGACTTGCCAGACGAGACGACGGCTCTGTGGTCGTCTCGTCTCTGCCGAGGGTGGAGATTGTGGATATGAGAGCAGAGTTGCGAGATGGCAATGCGGGGATATTCTCGCGGAAGTTGGAAGCGGAGATAGGGTTGTGCCTGGAGCGCGGCAGACAGGCGATCCTGTTTCTGAACCGGAGGGGAACGTCGTCGCAGCTGCAGTGTCGCAGCTGCGGCCACAGGATAGGCTGTCGCAGTTGCGATGTTCCGTTGACGTATCACAGGGCGATGCAGCGTCTGCTGTGTCATTATTGCGGTCGCAAACGCCGGATGCCGCGCAGTTGTCCGGAGTGTCTGGGTTATAGATTGAGTTTCTACGGGATCGGCACGCAGTCGGTGGCTGAGGAGGTGGAGCGGATGTTTCCGCGGGCGAGGACGCTGAGATGGGATAGGGACGCGACGCGCTATCCTAGAGAGTACGAGGCGGCGCTGTCGGTTTTCAGGAAGGGCGAGGCGGACATACTGATAGGCACGCAGATGATAGCGAAGGGTCTGCATCTGCCGGGGGTTACCCTTGTGGGCGCGGCGCTGGCTGATGTGGGTCTGAGCATCCCCGATTTCAAGTCGAGCGAGAGAACTTTTCAGTTGCTGTGCCAGGTGGCGGGAAGGGCGGGCCGCGGCGGCGAGACGGGGAGGGTGGTGTTCCAGACGTACCAGCCGGAGAATTACGCTATCGAGAGGGCGGCGGCGCAGGATTACGCGGGGTTTTATTCGTCGGAGATGCGCTACCGTCGAGAGCATAATAATCCGCCCTACTCCCGGTTGATAAGGTTGGTTTACTCTCACACGAACAGGGCGATGTGCGAGTCTCGGGCGGTGAGGCTGGCGGAGGAGTTGCGCTCGGCCCGGCGAAACGCGGACATGACGAACGTGGAGGCTCTGGGGCCTACGCCGCCCTACCCGTCGCGGCTTCGGGGCAGGTACAGGTGGCACATCGTTCTGAGGGGGCGCGATCCGAGGGCTCTGCTGGATATGGTGACCATTCCGCAGGGATGGAGCGTGGATGTGGATCCGGTGACGCTTACGTAGAAGCGCGGTGTCAGGAGTCGGCGACGAGGGGGGCGGGGTTGAGGAAGTTGGCGATGTGGACTTTGACGGGATTGAGGTACATGCGGGCGTCTTCCATCGTTTTCAGCAGATTGTCGAAGGCTACCCACCGGCACATATCAATGCCCTCGGAGATGTCGGGGGTGAGAGTGTCTGAAAGTTGGCCGGCGTAGTCGAGTAGGAACCAGTCCACGGTTTTGTTCACAGGGCCGTATGAGTAGTAGGAGATGTAGCTGGAGCGGCAGAGGGAGCGTCGAATGGAGAGTAGTTGCCTGTCTAGTCCAGTCTCCTCGGAAATTTCCCGGAGAGCGCATTTCTCGGCAGGCTCGGATTTTTTGACTTTGCCTTTGGGGAGGTCCCATTGTCGGCGTTTTCTGATAAGAAGGGCGTGTCCGCCACAGAGGACTATCCCCCCGGCGGCGGGCATTTTCGGCAGCTTATCTCTATTCATGCATGTGTACCCGTTCCAATATGGCTGCCTGCTCAGGATTCAGTCCGGTGAACAGAACGCCGTCCACAACCATATCTATGTTTTTGTCATTAGCTCTGTCGAGGTGGGGCTGGTCTATGCTGATGTCGCGTTGGGCGTAGTCAAAGCGGCTCAGGATGTAGTGGATGGCGTTGAGTCGGGCTTGGTGTTTGTTGTCGGAGTTTATGATAATCCATGGGGCGTAGTCGGTAGAGGTGACCGCGAACATTCTTTCCTTGAAGTATGTGAGCAGGTTCCATCGTTCGGAGACTTTGCGGTCGTTCGCGGAGTATTTCCAGTATTGCAGTTCGCTGTCGCGGCGGATTTTGAATCGGAGTTGCTGGGATTCGCGGGAGACGGACAGGTATATCTTCAGGAGCGAAACACCTTCGTCCACGAGAGCTTTTTCCCAGTCGTTGACCTTGTTCATAAAGTAGTAGTACTGCCTCATGGAGCAGTATCCCATCGCGGGCTGAACGAGGGCGCGCGAATACCATGAACGGTCGAAGACGGTTATGTTGCCCGGGGGCGGCATCATCTTGTAGTGTACGCCGAGCCAGTTTCTCATTTTCCTGGGACTGGGTATTCCTTGGTCCATGATGGTGGCGGACTTTGGGTTGAGGTATCGAGCTATGCCGGCGGCCGTTCCGCCTTTGCCGGCGGCGTCTCTGCCTTCGAGGACTATGGCTATCCGGGCGTCGGTGTCCATAACCCACTCTTGCATGAGCAAAAGTTGAACCCGCAGTTCACGCAGTTCGGCGCGATACTCCAAATACTGGATATCTCGGAACGCGGAAACTTCGTAAACGGTCGCGGCCGTTTCTTGCAAGATGCTTGAATTATCCCTCATTTGATAAGACAACCACCAATTACAACGCAGTTGGACACAACGGGTCGGAGCACGTCTATATCATCCTACATTGGGCGCGATTTTATGTCAATTATAACAGGGCTGGCATTCTCTCCACGCGCTGGCACTATATCCAGTCCTCTCTCAACGACGCTACTTCCGACGACCCCCAGCGTCTCCGCTGAGATTCCGGTTTATGTTTTAGATTACACCGCGCGCGAGGAATACCGAGTAGAGGGATGATTGTATAAGCGAACCGGCTTCGGATATAATATGTCGCAGTCCGAATATGCAGGGAGTTTCAGAAAATGCCCCAGTCTCTTGCGTTCTTCCGTGGAAATATAGTCCCCCTAGAAGATGCGCGGGTGAGTGTGATGACCCACGCCCTCCACTATGGAACGGCGGTGTTTGAGGGTATACGCGGAAACTGGAATGAGGATGAAGGCAAACTCTACGTCTTCCGAATGGCCGAGCATTATGACCGCCTGCTTCAGGGTTGTCGGATGATGCTGATGGACATTCCTTACGATGCCGAAGAGTTGTGTGGGATCACAATGGAGCTTCTTCAAAGTTGCGGCTACAAGCAGGACTTGTATATAAGGCCGCTCGCGTACAAGAGCGAAGAACTGGTCGCCAACTTGAAGCTTCAGGATCTCTCCAGCGACTTTACCCTTATCGCGGTGCCGTTCGGCAACTACATAGACGTTGAGGGCGCGATACATTGCACGACGTCTTCATGGCGGCGCATGGATGACACTATAATTCCGCCCCGCGTGAAGATCAGCGGCCACTACGTGAACTCCATTCTGGCTAAGACCGAGGCCACGCTCGCGGGTTTTGACGAGGCTATCATGCTGACCCCGAACGGGGACGTATCCGAGGGGTCCGGCGAGAATCTGTTTCTTGTAAGCGACGGCCAGATTTTCACGCCGCCGGTCTCCGACAACAACCTGACGGGCATCACCCGCGACTCGGCGGTGACCTTGGCGCGCGAAGAGCTTGGCATCGAAGTTGTCGAGCGCAAGATACGGCGTAGCGAGCTGTATCTTGCGGATGAGGTGTTCCTGACCGGCACGGCCGCTCACATTACGCCCGTCGGTTCTCTCGACAGACGACCCATCGGCGACGGAGAGGTGGGGCCTATTACTCAGAGTCTGCTGGACATCTATGTCGGTCTTATAAAGGGCGCCAACCCGAAGTACAAGGACTGGTGTACCGAGATTCCGTTGGAGTAGCGCTCTATCTTTGCCCGGCTGCAAGATATTGCGCGACGGGCGTCACACCAGAACGCGGATACGCTTGGCATGATTAGCTTTGCCGCTGACTACTACATTGGGGTTTTCATTTCCACGGTCGGGGTTTTGCAGTTCGCTTTTTCTCTTGGAGGACTTAGAGGGCTGCTCTTCTTCAAGTCCGCCCTAATCGCCAGAACGCTCGGACTTGCTATGGGAGCGCTGGGATTCGCGCTTTTTTTCAGCGCCAGCCCCCGAAATATTAACGATTATGAAGGCGGATTGGACGCTCCCGACCAGGCTCTATTCTTCTCGTTGGGCGCGCTGTCCGCTCTTGCGATGACGTTGTGCGCGTCTTCGCTGGTTAACTACCGGATGAAGAGCGCCGATTTCGACCCGGACGCGGGCCTGGACGCGCTCCGACAAACTAACTACGCGACGGCCCTAGCGCTTAGCGTAAAGTACTGGCGTTGCAATTGGCGAACCTTGACGAAACGCTATTTCTTTGGATAAACGGTTTAGTTGGATCACTGCCGGTTGTGGACAGGGCCGGCCAATTGGCGGCCAGCGATTACCTCGCGCCCGCTGTTTTAGCTTTTACCCTGATTGTACTATGGTTCGCGGAGCGGGATGCCGAGATTCGTCTCGGGCGGCAGGTAGGGGCGCTCGTCGCGCTCGCCTCGATGGGTCTGTCCGGCTTGGTTGTGTTTATCCTGAATATGTTCTACTTCAGGCCGCGTCCATTCGTTGACCTGGATGTGAACCTGCTGTTCTACCGGCCCACCGACTCGTCGTTTCCGTCCAACTCGGCTGCGGTGGCCTTCGGAATCGCGTTCGGCATATGGGGCGTCAATAGAAAGATGGGCTGGTTCGCCATAGCGGTGGCCGGGTTGTATGGACTGGCGCGAGTGTACGCGGGCGTTCATTACCCGTTCGACATAGTGGGTGGAGCGGCAATAGCGGCGGCGGCGACCTTAGCGGTCTTCAGGGTTAGCGCGGCGGCGATGTCCCTGCTCGTGGCGGTGATCAAGCTGGCGCGTGTTCTGCGATTGGCGTGAAGCGATTATTCCCGTGGAACATGAATTTGTGGAGCATATCTTCGCGGGCGTCATGACATCATATTGTGTCTTACTCTACCACTCTGATTAGACCATGTGGTACTTTAACGCTTGAATTAAGTGCAGTCAATCGGAGCGGTTCTCGGCTCTACAACCGGGTCAAGAGCATGAATTCGACACATAGTATCGTCCTCGACAACACCCTGAATACCAGCCACATTAGGATGGGACATTCCGCGATCTTTATATTTGAAAGGCTGACATGAAAGCTCTACTAAGCGTTTATGACAAAACAGGACTGGAAAACCTCGCTCGGTCGCTCGCTCGCGCCGGCTGCGAACTCGTCAGCACCGGCGGCACCGCCGGCAGTTTGTCCGACGCCGGTCTGCCTGTCACTCAGGTCGCCGACCTTACCGGCTCGCCCGAAATCCTGGACGGCAGGGTCAAGACACTCCATCCGGTCATACATGGCGGCATCCTCGCGCGGCGCGACCTTGACTCGCACAGGGCCGAACTTGACACACATGGAATAGATACCATAGACGTTGTGGTCTCCAACCTATACCCGTTCGTCCGGACAGTCAGCGCCGCCGGCGTTACCCTTCAGGACGCGCTCGAAAACATAGACATCGGCGGTCCCGCCATGATTCGCGCCGCCGCCAAGAACTTCCCGTTCGCGCTCGTTATCGTTGACCCGGCCGACTACGAATGGATAGCGGAGCGCATCGCCGGCGCCGGCCTCGACCCTGATCCCTTCACTCTGTCCGAGCGTAGGGAACTCGCGCGCAAGGCGTTCCAACATGTCGCCCTGTATGATACCGCCGTCTCCCAATACCTCACCGCCGACGCCGCCGACAGCTCTTGGCCCGAACTCACCTTCGGGTACAGCCGCGCCTCCGACTTGCGATACGGCGAGAACCCCCACCAGAAGGCTACCCTCTACGCCTCCGCGCTATCCTCCGGCGGCGTAGTCGGAGCTGAGCGGCTTCACGGCATAGATATGTCCTATACCAACTATCTTGACGCCGACGCCGCCTGGCGCGTGGTGTCCGACTTCCCGGACCCCGCTGTCGCGGTCATCAAGCACACAAACCCCTGCGGACTCGCGGTACATTCCGACCAGCCTGCCGCCTACCGGCTTGCCTTTGAGGGCGACTCCGTATCCGCCTATGGCGGCATCGTAGGGTTCAACCGGCGTGTGGTCGCCGATACCGCCCGCGCCATGCGCGGCGTCCTCTTCGACATAATACTTGCCCCCGATTACGAGGAAGACGCTCTGGCGATACTTCGCCGCCGCCGTAGGACACGCATCCTTCGCGTCCGGCCGGAGAGCGGGCGCGATGCTCGCCTCGACCTGCGACCCGTAACCGGAGGCGCTCTTGTACAGACCCCCGACGACATAGCCGAAGACCCCGCCGGCTGGCAGGTCGCAACCGAACGCGCTCCCACAGCCGACCAACTTCGAGATCTTGCTTTCGCCTGGAGGGCCTGCAAGCATATCAAGTCCAATACTATCGTCCTCGCCAGAGACAACGCTCTGGTGGGAATGGGGGCGGGCCAGCCCAACAGGGTAACCAGCGTTCATCTAGCGCTTCGCATAGCCGGGGATAAGGCTCAGTGTTCGGTCTTAGCATCCGACGCCTTTTTCCCATTCTCTGACAGTGTCGAAATGGCCGCCGAGGGCGGCGTGGCGGCCATCGCCCAGCCCGGAGGATCCATTCGTGACGATGACTGTGTCCAGGCCGCCAACCGCCTCGGCATAGCCATGCTCTTCACTGGGACGCGCCACTTCAGACACTGAGGGGCCGCTCAAAGTCTGACTATGAGGGTCGCATACTCTTGGCGCGCCGAATTTGTTCGCGCGGAGAGAGTCAATGGCCGCAGTCGGCAGACTCGACAAGGACGCGCTTAGTGTGACTGTTCCATAGGGGCGGGTGGAGAAAGTGGCGGGGAGATAGATATATCCTAACCAGGGAGTCGCCAAGTCCGGGGCGCCATTTCAGGCAAAGTTCTTCGGCGTCGCAAGGGACGCCGCCGCTCACCCATGCCGAGAGATGTTAGAGTGGTGTAGAATCGTTTTACGGCGCGGTTGAAGATAGAAGCGGCAGCGCGTACCGCTCTATTGCCTGGGCGAGGCCGTCGTCTTCCACCGCGGGGACGACATATCGCGCGGCCTCCCGCACCTCCTTGGGCGCGTTGCCCATCGCTATTCCTAACCCGGCTGTCTCCAGCAGCGGCACGTCGTTGAAGCTGTCGCCGACTGCGATTGTCTGGGATGGGCTTATGCCCATGAGTTCGCACATGGTACGGAGGGCGTTGCCCTTGCCCACGCCCTTCCGGGTGAAGTCAACAGCCCACAGCCTGTTGTACGGAAGCCATACCCTTACCAAGTCTAGGTCTCTCTCGTCGGACATCAGGGAGATCATCTCTTGAGCCGTCTTTTCGTCCAGGTCGAGCGCGGATATGCGGGTCAGGTCCCACCTGTCCAGGTCTGCGGTGTCGGACACGGCCCCTTCGGAGTGCGTGGCGAAGAAGCTGTGTCCCGCGTCCAAAATCGGCCGCATTACTTTGCGGGATAACTCTTCCCCCAATATCGGGGCGCTCCATAGGTTAGCGCCGCTTGTGGGGTCTATAATCATCGCGCCGTTGTCCGAGATTTGCGGCCAGGTCAATCCGAGTTCGCCCGCGTATTTGAGGACATCGCCCGTTTCTCGGCCCGTCGCTATTGAGACTCCCACCCGCGCCGCGACTTCCTGAACCGCCTTCGCCACTCTGGGAGAAATGAGTTCGTCGGGGCCGATCAGCGTGCCGTCCAGATCAATTACGAGCGCCCTGTACTCAGGCATTGTTCGATTACCTTCCGCCCATTTCAGGACACGTTTATCCGCCGGCTGACGGAGCGAATCGAGCTTAGCCCCTGGCTCTCGACCATTCCGGCAAGGCCAGCGCTGATGTCTCTGGCCACGCCCGGTCCCCTGTAAACCATGCCGGTGAGAAGTTGAACTGTGTCCGCGCCCGCCATCAGCGCCTGCCATGTGTCCCAAGCGGTGAATATGCCGCCGCAGGCGTTGACGCGCGTCGAGTCTCCGACCCTTTCCCGCGTTTCTTTTACCATCCGCAGCGTATGGCCGAAGATGGGCCTTCCACTTAGTCCGCCCGAACCGACGCCAAGCCGACCGTCCTGAACCGGCTGCGTGTTCGCTATGGTCAGGGCGTCCACCCGCCGCGAGACGCAGACATCCATAAGAGACAGCGTCAGGTCGTGGCGTTCGGGGTCGTTCTCGCGCGGCGGGAAGGGCGGCATCTTCACGAAAAGCGGCCTAGCGCGCGATTCGTTGAGCGCGTCCAGAAGCTTTCCGAGTACGGATGGGTCGTGGAAGACTCGGAGGTTAGCCGTATTGGGGGAGCTTATGTTGATCTCGATGGCGTCCGCGAAAGGCTCCATCGTTCTGTGACAGGTTACGATGTCGCCGATTTCGGTACCGGATACGCTCACTACGACAGGTGCGCTTTCGTTCTGCCGCTTGCCTTTCCTGAGGTTCTTGACCGCCGCTTCTAGGCCGAGTCCGGGGAATCCGAGCGAGTTTATCAGGGCGCGGCGCGACGTATCTCTCAGAAGCCGCGTTCCCTGGTTGCCCGGGCGCGGTTCCAGGGTTACCGTTCCGCATGTAACGTATCCGAATCCGAGCGACGACAGCGCGGGAATCGCTTCGCAGTTCTTGTCGTAGCCCGCCGCCAGCCCGACAGGGTTATCCAGCGCGATTCCGGCGACGTCGGTTTCGATACTGGGTGAAACGAATCCGTTTACCCGAGTCGCAACCTTCCACAAGGGCCAGAGCTTGAGCGCTCGGTCCGCGAGCTTCTGCGCCTTTTCAGGGGGCAGGGTGAACAGCAATGGCCTTACTATGGATTCGTATGCGCGAGGCATGAACGCTAATGCCAATCGAACTCTCCTTTCATGCTACGACCCGCGCCATGTGGTCGCTGACTTCTATGCGGGCGATGTGGGTTAGGAGGAAGTCGCGCCTTTCATCAAAGCCTAGTTCTTCCCACCTTTTGAGGATGTCGCCCACGTCGGCGGGTGTGTCGGACTTTTCCGCCAAGTCTCTGGCCTTGTCGAGTTCTTCCAGCGCGCGCCGGAGTTGGTCTGTGTTGACCGCGCCGGAGGCGGTCTTGCGAAGCGTATGGGAGAACCTGCGCTCTGCGTTTTTCACTCTCTCTTCCCATATTCGTTTCAGCGCCTGATCGGAATCGTCATCCTGATTGGGGGAGGCCAGCTTTCGGAGCGCGCGCGCCTCGACGGCGAGCGGAATCTGGGCGAGCGCCGCGCCTTCGAGGTCGGCCTCGCGCCATGTGTGATAGCCGCAGACGCTCTGGTTGTTTCGGGACTGGCACTGGTAGTAGCGGTAGGTGGCGCGGTTGCGGTTGCCGTCCTTATTTCGCCATAGTTGGCGCCGGGTCACGCCCATCATCTTGTTGCCGCAATATTCGCAGAAGGCTATGCCTGAAAGGAGGTAAGGCTCAGAGCGCGACACTCTTCCGAGCGGGCGTCGCTCTCTTACGATGTCCTGCGCCGCACGGAATACATCGCGCGGGATGATAGCTTCGTGGGTTCTGGGTAGCCTAAGCCCGAAGCGGGTGTAGGTGCCGATATAGACGGTGTTTTTTAGGATATCTCTGATGCTGACGACGTTCCAGTTTCTGCCTCTTCGGGTGGTTATCCCGCGTTCGTTGAGATGCTGTACGATGAGCCGCATACCCATTCTGTCTTTGGTGTAGAGTCTGAAAATGAGTTCGACCACGGCGGCCTCGTCCTTGACCAGCTCAAGGACGCTGTCTTCGCCGTTCCGGTAGCCGTAGGGCGGACGTCCCATTCCCTTTCCTTTCAGCGCTCTGGTTTGCAAGGCTCTTCGGATCTTTTCGCTGCGCGATTTGGATGATCCGGTCGCGGCCAGTTCTACGAGCGCGTTTTGAAGGGGATCTGGCATCTCTTTGTCTTGGCAGACGACCTTGCTCCCGGCGCTTTCCAATTCTATGAACGCGCGGGCGACTGTTTCAAGGTCTGTGCCCAGGTGGGTGGCGTCCGGGACTGTGACCAAGAACTCGGAGCCGGATTTCCGGATATAGTCCAGCAGTCTTTCGTATTCGGGATTCTTGCATCGCTCGGACGTTTCCATGTCGCCGAAAGTCTCGACCGGCTGGTGCGAGTTGACATAGCAGTATTCGCGGAAGTCCGCCTCGAACTCGTCTTGAGACTTGTCGCCATCCGCGGCGGCAGTCGTCGCGTCCGCTCTGAAATATCCCAACGCTCTCATAGGTTCATCCGCCGTATCTTAGGTTGTCAGTCATTCTGCGAATTGCGACTCAGGAATTTTGAATAGTGGACTGGCATCAGCGCGCGGGTGTCAGGAAAAGATTAGTATTCGGGAGCAGTTGCCGCACTGGACTATCTGGTCTCCGCCGCGCACTCGCTGAAGTTCGGTTGTGGGTATGACTAGCCTACACCCCTGGCACAGGCCGCGTTGGTCAACGAGCGCCGCTCCCTGCCCGCCTCTCATCTGTCTTACCGATTCATATATCGCCAGTGTCGCGGGAGGTTGTTCGGACACGAGGGAGAGTCTGCGCTCCCTGAATTCGGGCAGCTCCGAGGCGACTGCCTCATGTCGGGCGCGAAGCTCGGCTATCTCGCGTGAGCGTTCGGCGTCAATTCGTCTGAAGGCTTCTCTGGCGTTGTCCGCTAACTCTTGTGTGTCGTCGGTTTCTATCATGAGATCGAGCAGTTTGTCCTCTTCCTCGCTTTTATTGCGCGCCAAGTTCGCCCGCTCCTCTTGGTATGCCTCCAACTCTCTGGGGTTGGTGACCGAACCGTCGTAGAGTCGTCTGTCTATCTCGGCTATGCGGCGGTCTATGTCCTCGATGGCGTTTTCGGCCAGCCTTCTCGGATGCGCGAGTTCGGCCAGCCTGTTTTCGAGCGTGTCCAGCCGGCGCTTCGCGCCCAAGCGTGTTGAGTCGTCGGCTAGTTTGGCGCGGATGGCGGCCAATTCTTCCTCCCGCTTCAGGATCTCCCAGTCCAGAAGTTGAAGGTCGTATAAATCTCTGACAGATGCCATCGCTCGCGTCCGACCATTGAAAGTGAACTTATTCTAATACAATCACCAGACTCTATGTAACGATAACTCAGGGGCTTTTCGAGGACTGTTCTTCCGTCGTCGGTGAGTTCTCTTGCGAACATGGCGAGTTCTTCACGCGCCTGTTGCATTTCGGGGGATGGGTTTGTGTATCAATGGGAATTTAAGGAAGTATGAGAACTTATCTTCTCACACACTCTCTTTAGAGGGTTGAGTCGCGGTTGTTGGATAGTGTGTTCGCGCGGTAGCCCAAGATGGGAGCGGGTGTGCAGTGGAGTTGGGAAGGGCAGTCATTTTTCCTAGTCTTGGGCAAGCCTGTCGAGAAGTTGGATGCCTATGTCTGCGGCCCATCCCATTAGGGTAGGGTTGATCCACTTTATATTGTCTTGGGGTGAGTTGATCCTCGACAGGTCGTTGGCGAGGATGAAGATGGCCGGGATGCCCGCTTCATGGAAGGGGGTGTGGTCGCTGGTCGCGCCTTCCGGAGGCTCTGCTCCGGACGCGTCGGCGCCTATTGCGGCCGCGATGTCCGACGCGGCGGCCGTGAGCTTGGGGCTGCCAACTAGGTTCAGACGGTCTCCCGATCCCGGCACGTCGAAGTTCAGCATGGCGATGACGCTTTCTATCTCGGATTCGGTGAGAGTATCCACGTAACGGCGGCTTCCGAATAGGCCGATCTCCTCGGAGCCGAACATGATGAACCTGACTGTGAACGGGTATGGGGTGTCGGCTGTAAGCTCGGCGATGGTCATGACGACGGCTAGTCCGGAGCCGTTGTCGTTTGCGCCCTGTGTGTTCGGGGTAGTGTCGTAGTGGGCTCCGAGGATTACGATTTCGGGGGATTCGGATTGGCTGCGCTTTTCGGCTATGACATTTCTGGATGGCGCGGAATCAGGTTTTACGGAGACTGTGGCGGTTGTTTCACGCTGTTCCGCTAGGGCCAGCAACTTTGCGCCGTCCGTTCCGGCCACTGATACGGCGGGTATTGTGGAGGGGTTGCGGAATACGCCCCGGAAGTTGTCTTCGGCGTTGTTGAAGATGACTGCCGCGACGGCGCCGGCTTCGGCCACGCGGTTGACTTTCTCCTCGAAGGTGATTATTCCGCGCTCGATTAGGGCTATTTTTCCGTCGAGTCCTTCCGAGGGGATGTCTTCCGGGAACGCTCTGCCCGCGTCGGCGAGGGTTCCTGTCACTGTGTCCTGGAGGGAGCCGGAAATGGGCAGCGCGTCGGGCGCGGTCGGGGAGTCGGATGAAAGTTCGACCTTCGCTATGAGTCCGGAGACGCTGAATTCCTGGATGAAAACGTCGTATCCAAGCTCTTCAAGCCGGTTTCTGAGGAAGATTGCCGCGGCGAGTTCCTCATCGGTTGCGCTCTCTCTTGGGCTGAACTCGTCGGTGAGGCGCTGGAGAAACGAGAAGGTTTTCTCATCAAGGGCGCCGGTTGCCTGCGAGGGGGGTGGTGGGACTGGGGTTAGGGTCGGAGTGGGGGATGACGGGACGGATGTATATGCGGGCGGTGGCGGCGTGGCAGTCGGAGGAACGGCGGTAGGCGTGGCGGGCGGCTCGCCGCCGCACGCGGTGATTACGAATGCGACGGCGAGCGTTGAGAGCGGCAGTCGGAGTTTCAGGCATTCAGGGATCAATTCGCGGGTTCCTGAGTAGATTCATCTTTGCTCTTGTATATACGCCGCAGCCTAGGCTGCGGCTTTCCGGTGTGAATGTAATACGGATATTCATGTTATACTGATTTCATTCTGATTATACTGAATGTCGCGATGAGGCTGACATGACCTCGGCTGGGTCAGCCTGGACGACTGAGCTGACATCCATGAATGGAGTGGATAGGTTTTTTTTCCATGTCGGATTCAGACACAGGGATAGGGGCTTCAGGATATGACCACTAGGATGGATGAACGAGTTAGCAGGCTTGAGAGCGCGTATGAACGTGTCGCCACCAAAGAGGATTTGGCGGATGTCCGAGGGGACTTGGCGGGTATGGAATCCCGTATGGCGACCAAAGAGGATTTGGCGGATGTCCGAGGGGACTTGGCGGATCTGGAATCTCGTATGGCGACCAAAGAGGATTTGGCGGATGTCCGAGGGGACTTGGCGGGTATGGAATCCCGTATGGCGACCAAAGAGGATTTGGTGGATGTCCGAGGGGACTTGGCGGGTATGGAATCCCGTATGGCGACCAAAGAGGATTTGGCGGATCTGGAATCCCGCATGGCGACCAAAACCGAGTTAAATCAGTTGCGGACCGATGTCGCTCCTCTCAAAGCTGCCCACGCTAGGAATGTCGCTGTTGAGCAGGCTGACTTTATCGCGGAGGATATGGGATTTGAGTTGGTTCGCATTCTGAATCGTAGAGATATCAAGCGGTTGGTCAGTGGTCAGAATACATCCGACATCTCGCGCGCCGACCTCAGGAGTTTTCGCCTAGCCGACCTGATTATGGAGGTCGCCGACGGGCGGGATCGACTCTCCTATGTCGCAGTTGAAATATCCTTCACAGCAGATATGAGAGACACTACACGAGCAATCCGCAATGCCGAGTTTCTGAGCAGGTTCACCGGCAGGCAAGCCAGGGCTGCGATAGCGGGGGTGCGCCGGGATAACGAGATAGCGGGTGTCGAATCATCGCGTGTCTTCTGGTACGAACTCGAAAAGTCCAGCTTGGAAGTTGAATGACGGCATAACCAATGCCATTGCCCAGAGAGTTGCGTTTATTCACTTTCAACTTTCTGAACTCGCCTTTTTCACCCCGGCGCCGGAAGTCATCGGAACGCCCGGAGCAGACCAATCCTGTCGGAGGGCCAGTAGCTGATCCAGCCCCTGCCGACAACGTGTTCGTCGGAGAGGAAGCCCCAGTCACGTGAATCGCTGGAGGCGCGGCGATTGTCGCCGAGGACGTAGTAGGAGTTCTCAGGCACTTCAACTTGGCCTAACGTGCGTCTGTCTCTGTTGAAGACGTAAGGCTCGTCTAATGGCTCTCCGTTTCGGATGACCTGTCCGGACCGGATCTCAATTACATCGCCCGGGAGTCCGATGACGCGCTTTACGAGGTCGCGGGATGGGTTTGGCGGGAAGTTGAAGATGATGATGTCGCCGTATTGGGGCGGGTGGAAGGTGTAGAGGGACGCGCCGTCGCCCGATGGCTGAATGAACGGCAGGAAGCGGGCGATGGAGTCGGATTGGATGCGAGAGTAGATTATTTTGTTGGCGACGATGTATTGTCCCTCGATTAGTGTGGGAACCATGCTCGAGCCTTCTACCCTGAAGTTCTGGACGCTTAGGTGGAGAGCCAGAAATACGGCCAAGGAGAGCAGGAGAGTTTCTATCAGTTCTCTTATGAATTCTCGCAATCAAGCGTCGCCTTTGGACAAGCCGGAGTTTATAGCCATTATATATAAATGCGTTCACATGGCATAAGTGAGCATAGGTTATAATTGTATATGATTGGCGCGTCCTGATAGTCCTTCTATCAGGGCACGATTCGCGTGTGGGTGGAAACGATTTTTAAGGATTCAATCGGAATCAGATGAGGAGGAGACAGGTGAATCAAAGATACCAAGCCAAAGCGGCGGCGATTGTCGCTATGGTTGTTGTCCTAACGGTGGTCGCGGCTTGCCAGCTGGATAGCGAGTCGGATAGTACAGCCGAAATCAATGTGGCGGGCATGTCGGCTGGGAACGCAGCCCTTTTCGGAGTCGCGCAGGGGTCGCAGCAGAGAGCGTCGTTTTCGCTGAACTTGGACGGCCAGGGCGAAATTCATGTCAGTGGCCAGGGCAAAGCGTCTATCGAGCCGGACCTGGCGATACTGAATCTGGGCGTGGAAGCGCTGAGAGAGACGGTTTCGGAGGCGCGTGAGGAAGCCGCGACCGCTATGGAAGCGGTAATGGAGTCTTTATCTGAAAATGGTGTGGAGGAACGTGATATTCAGACTCAGCGCTTCGATATACGCTCGGAGTATAATTACAGAAGTGATGCGCGGGAACTGATCGGATATACCGTGAACAATAGCCTGACGGTTAAAGTGCGCGATCTGGACAGCGTCGCCGCCGTCATTGACGGGGCGGCGGAAGCCGGAGGAGACAATATCCGCTTCAACGGACTGAGATTTGCCGCGGAGGACCTGTCTCCAGCGATGGCGCAATTGCGTGAGGATGCTGTGGCCGACGCCAAGGGCAAGGCGCAACACTTCGCGGACCTGGCGGGAGTCGGACTGGGTGACCTGATTTTCATATCGGACGGCACAGTGGCCAGTCCTCTGACTGTAAGGGCGGAATCAGCGGTATTTGGTTACGGGGCGCAAGCGTCGCCGGCCGCGTCAACCGCTATCAGCAGAGGCGAGTTGGATGTCTCTCTGACGGTTCAGACAGTCTTCGCCATAGAGTAGCGTCCCCAGACAGCGTGGGATGGGGGCAGACGGGAAGCGGTTGTCTCTATCCCCGCGTAGGGGCTTTCGCGCATCATTTTCGGTCTTTTTCAAAACCTTGTTTATCTTTAAGGACGGAGGTTCATTCGACTAGAATCGCTTTTATAAATACCTCAGACCAAAGGCGGAGCGGAAATGATCCTGAGCGATCGGTCTATTAAAGAGCGTATGGCAGAGGGGCGGATAGTGATTGAGCCACTTGGACCGAATGCGGTTCAACCGGCCAGCGTTGATATCCGGCTGGATAGAGAAGTTCTGATTTTTCGCAATAGCTGGCGAACGCATATAGATGTTATGCAGTCGGCGGACGATGTTGTGGATCGTGTCAGGATAGAGGATGATCGTCCGTTCATTCTGCACCCGGGCCAGTTCGCGCTGGGCAGTACGCTGGAGACGGTCACTATTCCGGATGATATAGTGGCAAGGATAGAGGGGAAGAGTTCGCTGGCCCGGTACGGCTTGTTGATCCACTCGACGGCGGGGTTCGTGGATCCGGGGTGGACGGGCAAGTTGACGCTGGAATTTTCCAACGTGGGCATTCTGGGAATCACTCTGCGCTACGGCATGAAGATAGGCCATATATCGTTCACTCAGCTAACCTCGCCCGCAGAGAATCCATACGGGTCGCGCAAGTTGAAAAGCAAGTATCAGGGACAGGATGGCCCTGCCGCCTCACGCTACTATATGGAATACCAGTTGCCGATGAATGGTTCGGAGAATGCTTACATATCCTCATAGGTCGGCGGGGCGGCAATAGCGCGCGGTTATTCCTTCGGGCGCGGATCGGCGGAGAGGTTCGTCCGTCGCCAGAGCGCGGCGGTTATGCGTTCCGCCGCCGAGTAGGGGTCCAGCTTACCGGATTTCACGTTCGATACTATATCCCGCGCCACGGGATTTTCGGACATTGCCCGGATGACTTTGGTGGAGAGGGCGGACACAACTAGGCGCGCGAGTTCGTCTTTTGCCTGCCTCTCGCGGCGTTCGGCCAGCAGCCCGTTCGCTCTCATCGCTTCGACGCGCGCCAGGGTCTCGCGGTATAGTTGGGGAATGCCCTCACCCATGTGGGCTTGTGTCATAAGCAGTCCGGGCTTCGATTCGGTTGGGCGCGGGTCGAGAGAGAGCATGGCGTTTATTGCGGACGCCATCTGTCCCGCGCCGTCCCGGTCGGCCTTGTTCAGGACGAATAAGTCGGCTATTTCCATCAGCCCGGCTTTCATCGCCTGCACCGTGTCGCCTGCCTCGGGCACCAGCACGACCAGCACGATGTCCGCCACTCCCATGATGTCTAGTTCGGTCTGTCCCACGCCGACGGTTTCGACCAGAATCAGGTCTTTGCCTACGGCGTCTAGCAAGCTTACACCGGCCCGGCAGACTGCGGAGAGTCCGCCATGCGCGCCTCTGGTGGCGAGGCTGCGTATGAAAACGTGGGGGTCGAGATAGTGGTCGCGCATCCGTATGCGGTCGCCGAGGAGCGCGCCGCCGCTGAACGGGCTTGTGGGATCAACGGCGAGGACGCCCACGCCGCGCTCTTCTTCGCGAGCGGCGTGAACCAGGCGGTCAACGATTGTGCTTTTTCCGGCCCCCGGCGGCCCGGTCACGCCTACTATATGGGCGTTTCCGGTGAGCGAGTGAGCGAGTTTCATCACGTCTCGGAGGTCGGTGTCGTCGTTCTCGATGCGAGTGAAGAGGCGTGCGAGAGCGCGCCTGTCGCCATCGAGGGCGCGGTCGAAAAGAGTGGGCAGGGGCGCGGAAGTCACGGATTCAGCGTACAGTTATCAGTGTCGGCTTCGCTAATTCCGGGCCGCATACTTTGTTTCGTCCGTTTCGGTCCGGTTGATCCGAAGGGTGTTGGGTCTGCGCCCGACGGTGTCCAGCACGACTATGTTGAGGCCGTTGTGTTGGACAGTGTCGCCTTGCACCGGCACTTTGCCAAGCTGGTCGAACACGAGCCCACCGATTGTGTCGAATCCTTCGGCGGTGATGTTGATGCCGAGGGATTCGTTTAGTTCGTCAATGGGTAGGCTGGCGTCCACGAGGAATTCGGATTTGCCGATGTTTCGGATGCCGGGTTCCTCTGTGTCGAATTCGTCTTGGATTTCTCCGACTATCTCCTCGAGCAGGTCCTCGATTGTGACAATCCCGGATACGCCTCCGTATTCGTCCACGACGATGGCGAGGTGGACGCGCTTCTCTTGGAGTTCTCCTAGAAGTTCCTCGAGGCTCTTGGATTCCGGCACGAAGAGGGGAGGGCGGGATACATCTCTGGCGGTGATGGCGGAGGGGGCACTGTCGGTTGTTAGGCGTCGGAGGACGTCTCTGGCGTGGGCCACGCCCTGAATATGGTCGAGGTCGCCGTCGTACACCGGCATACGGCTGTGTCCGAAAGTGTTCATCGCTTCTGCGAGAGCTTCCAGGGAAGTGTTTGCTTCGACCGCCGCAATGTCCACGCGCGGCGCCATTATTTCACGCGCCACGGTCTGGTCGAGTTGTACGACGCCTCTTATCATTCTGACTTCGTGTTCGTCTAGCGGGTTATTGTCCGAGTCCACGGAGAGGGCGAAGTCGAGAGACGAGTCCGAATTCTTCGCGGCTCTGTTCAGAAAGGCGTCGTAGAGCAGGAGCGCGGGGCGGAGGGGTTGCGAGAGCGTCCAGACAATTCTGGGCATAACGGTACAAAGCGGCGCTGAGTAGCGCGCTCCGACGTATCGGGAGAGCGTTATGACGACTCCCAGCGCGCCGAGCGCGAGTAGCGCGCTCAGGAAAATGAATCCCCATCTCATGCCCAGCGCGGAGAGCGGAATAGAGACGGATGCGGCCATCGCCGCGCCGAATGCCGCCATTCCAACCATTTTTAGCGGCGCTATCGGGCCGCCGGGAAGGCTCGCAATGAGGTCGAGCGAGTGGGGTTCACCAGAATCACTGTTGGTGAGGTAGTATGCCGTGGACTGCAACCTGGCGGCGATGGCGGCTGCCCCCGCTTCGGAAATAGCGAGAATCAGGATAGAAACCGCTAGAGCCAGCGCTGGTAACGTACTGTCACTCTCCAATTCATGGCTCCATTATCAAGCGCCGTTCCCCCTTCGGGAACGATGTTTCCCGGACCTGATGCGGGCGGGCGCGCCAATCGCTCCCGAGTCCGGTGGAACGTCCTTGTTTATGACTGAGCCGGTTCCGGTGTAAGATCTGTCGCCTATGGCAACCGGCGCGACCATCATGGTATCGCATCCTATGAAAACGTCATCGCCTATCACCGTGCGGTTCTTGTTCCGGCCGTCGTAGTTGCAGGTGATCGAGCCCGCTCCTATGTTGACGCCGACACCGACCTCGGCGTCTCCGATGTAGGTGAAATGCCCGGACTTGGTGGCTCGCCCGATCCGGCTATTCTTTATCTCGCCGAAGTTTCCTATCCAAACCTCGGATTCCAGGTAGGCGCCGTGTCGGAGGTGGCTGAATGGCCCGACGTGAACGTCGGACTCGATGACGGCTTCCTCGACTACCGAAGCCACAATGCGGCATTTGTCGCCGACTTGCGAATTCGCGATTATGGTGTTGGGGCCGATTTCGCAGTTATCGCCTATGATCGCGCGCGCCATGATGTGAGTGTTTGGGAGTATGACGGTGTCAATGCCAATGCTGGCGTCGGAGTCAATATAGACGGTTTCGGGGTCCGGTATGGTTACGCCTTCCATCATCCAGCGCTTGCGTATTCTGTCCCGCATGATGGCTTCGGCCCGAGACAGTTCCACCCGAGTGTTGACACCGAACGCCTCGCTGGTATCTTGCAGAGCTAGAGCCGTGACCCCGCGCCCTTGTCGCGCGGCGACCTCGACTAGGTCGGTAAGGAAAATCTCGCCTGTGGAAGAGGGTTTCAGGAGTGGCAGATTTTCCCACAGCCAAGATGTCCTGAAACAGTACACTCCGGCGTTTACTTCGTGGATATCCAGCGTTTCGGGGTCGGCTTCCTTCTGTTCCACCAGCGCTCGTATCCCGCCCTCGGCGTCTCTTACCACGCGCCCCAGCCCTTCTGGGTCTTCTAGGACAGAGGTCAGCATGGTCAGGGGGGATTCCGCAACGAGGTGGGTCCTAGTCAGCTCCACCAAGGTTTCGGGGGTGAGGAGCGGGGTGTCGCCCGCCATAACGACGATGTTGTCGCAGTTCGGGATGATGGCGGCGGCCTGCGCCAGCGCGTGTCCGGTGCCAAGCGGCTCCTTCTGCTCCGCGTACAGGCATCTGTCGCCAAGCGCCTGTCTGATGGCTGCGGAATCAGCGGGAACGACGATTGCCACGGGACTCAGTCCGACCGCCTCGGCCGCTTCAGAGATGATTTCCAGCATCGGCTTTCCGCAGACTGTGTGCAGGACTTTCGGTTTGCGAGACTTCATCCTAACACCGTTGCCCGCGGCGAGGATAACCGCGGCAAAGGTGGCGTCAGAGCCACAGGAAAGACTGCCCGGTGAGCCGGAGCGTCGGAGTCCGGGCGCGGAGTCACGGTTGCGTCTATCAGATAAGTCGTCCACCATAAGTCATGGTAACAGAGGTGATTTTAGGTGTCAATCGCGGCTTGGGAATCGAGCGAGAGGACCTTCCCATATACTCGTCATTCGCCCGTATCTCCAACATCGAATCCGGCGTTAGCGGCGGGGGCATGTGTTTTCTATCCTAGTCCGCCCATTCTGGGCTGGGCGCCGTTCACGCGGCCATTGGCGGCGGGCTTTTCGGCTTTTGGCGATGTGGCCTTCTTGGTAGCGTTTTCTTCGAGGAGTTGCATATCGCTTACGCAGGATATGGACGCTACCGAGTCGCCCTCGGACGGCTTGAATATGGTTACCCCCTGGGTTGCGCGACCCATGTTGCTGATTTCGGAAATGCTTGTCCTGAGTACCTGAGCCTGTTCTGAGACGACATATACCTCTTTGCTGTCGTCAATTAGTCTGGCGTCGGCGACCGGACCGGTATCGTCAGTAATCTTGTAGGTAAGCACCCCCATGCCATTTCTACCCTTCTTGCGATATGAACTAAGGGGGGTTATTTTGCCAAACCCGAATTTACTGATAACAAACAGACGCGCTGAAGGCGGACCGACGTCCATGGAAACCACTCTGTCGTCGCCAACTAGATTTATGCCCTTGACGCCGCCGCCGCCACGATTCTTGTATAGGCGAACTTCGCTTTGAGCAAAGCGAAGGGCTTTGCCATTTTGCGTAACTATGATGATACTGTCTTTGGGATTGGCCGAACGAATGGAGACCAGCTCATCGTCATCATTAAGGCTCATCATGTTGTAACCGGACGGGCGAACATTGGCTACGGCGCTCAGAGCGATGCGCTTTATCTTGCCTTTGGCGGTGGTTAACACCAGGACGCAGTCTTCGGAGTCGAACTCGTTTTCGGACATTCCGATTACGGTGGTTACTTTCTCCGCGATTCCCGCTGATATGACGTTGAGGAGGGGCACCCCGCGCGTGTTCCGAGAGGTGTCCGCTCTCAGCTCAAACGCCGTCATCGAATAAACGCGCCCCTTGTTTGTGAAGAACAGCAGCTTATCGTGCGTATCAACAACCAGCAGGTGTTTTACCGCGTCGTTGTCGCGGGTGGTCATGCCGCCGACGCCCTTGCCGCCGCGATGCTGGTTGCGGAATGCGCTGGCGGGGATTCGCTTGATGTATCCGCCCTGACTTATCGTTACGACTATCTGCTCGTGCGGTTCGAGTTCTTCGCGGGATAGATCGGACGCCTCGCCGCTTATCTCGGTGCGTCGCTCGTCGCCGTGCTTTTTCTTCAGGTCTCGCAGTTCCTTCTTGATTACGGCCAGGACCTTCTTTTCGTCGGCCAGAAGTTCCTCCATCTTGCGTATGGAGTCTCGTATTTCCCGGTACTCTTTTTCGAGCTGCTCGCGTTCCAGCGCGGCTAGGCGTCGAAGCTGCATATCGAGAATGGCCTGGGCCTGGTCGTTGTCGAGTCCGAAACGTTCCATTAGTTGCTGACGCGCGGCCTGCGCGCTCTCGGAGTTGCGTATCAGGTTTATTACCTCGTCCAGGTGGCTTATGGCGATTCGCAGCCCAGCGAGGATATGCGCCCGCTGCTTGGCCTTGGCGAGGTCAAACTCTGTTCTGCGCCTGACGACTTCCTGCCTGAACTCTAGGAATTGGCGGAGCGCCTGTCCGAGGGTGATGATCCTAGGCATCTTGTCCACGAGCGCGAGCATATTGGCGGAGAAAGAGCTCTGCATCGCAGTGAACTTGTACAGGTTGTTCAGGACGACTCTGGGCTGTACGCCGGCGCGCAACTCGAACACTACTCGCATACCTTCGCGGTCGGACTCATCGCGCAGGTCGGATATGCCTTCTATTTTGCGGTCTTTGACCAAGGATGCGACCTTCTGGACCAGAGCGGCCTTGTTGACCTGGTAGGGCAGTTCGCTGACGATGATCTGCATTCTGTTGTTGCGGCGCATCGGCTCTATGCGCGCTTTGGCGCGGACGATTATCTGGCCGCGTCCTGTGGAATAGGCGCTCTGTATGCCGGAGGTTCCCATGATTATTCCGCCGGTGGGAAAGTCCGGCCCCTTTACGAATTTCATAAGGTCTTCGACGGTCGCGGTCGGGTGGTCGGCCAGATGGATGAGCGCGTCGCAGACCTCGATGGGATTGTGCGGAGGTATGTTTGTGGCCATGCCGACCGCGATGCCTGACGCGCCGTTCACGAGCAGGTTGGGCAGTCTGGCGGGCAGAACGTCCGGCTCGCTGAGAGTGCCGTCGAAGTTTTCTACGAAGTCAACTGTGTTTTGGTCTATGTTGGCGAGCATCTCCTCGGCTACGGGGGCCATGCGGGCTTCGGTGTATCGCATGGCGGCGGGCGGGTCGTTGTCCACGGAGCCGAAGTTGCCCTGACCGTCCACTAGGGGCATACGGAGGGAGAAGGGCTGCGCCATTCTGACGAGCGCGTCGTAAACCGCGCCCTCGCCGTGCGGATGCCATTTGCCGAGTACCTCTCCGACCAGCCGCGCGCTCTTTTTGTGCTGGGAGTTGGGCCTCATGGCCAGATCCTGCATGGCGTAGAGTATCCGGCGCTGGACGGGTTTGAGTCCGTCTCTGATGTCGGGCAAGGCGCGCGACACTATCACGCTCATGGCGTAATCGAGATACGAGCTACGCATTTCGTCAACGATCTGCGTTGGCTTGATGTATCCGAATTCTGTCTTGGTTGCCTCGATAACCATGGACGGCTCCTGACAAAATCTTGGCCCTGTCTTCAGGGTCCACTGATGTTCCGGTTTCGCCGAGACACTTCGGTTTGCAACTCTGCGCCGATATGGCCGAGATGTATGAAGCGCGCGAACGGCCCGTGAAGCTCTTTAACAGCAATGCCGGCGGCGCGCGTCTTATATTGACCGAGAGCATATTCGCCGAGATGTATGAACCCGTAATCGGTAGTCTGCTCAGCGGTGTTCCGCTAGGTGCGGGTGAAGCGCGTTCGGCTAACCTGATTATAGCATTTTCGGAACGGTTCTTCACGCAGACGCGCGTTGAAGTATTAGACAAAATCAGGTATGGGCTCAGCGGCGGGGTTTGGTCTAGGTTTCGGTTGCAGGAGTTAGCCGAGTCGCTCGGCGGCGCGCTCGGCGAGCGACTGAAACAGCCGGTCGAAGTGGGGCGGGATTTCCATTCTGCGCTGGGGGCTGAATTGCACGGCTATGACCCATCTGTGGTTCGCGCTTTCCAACGCCTCTATGAGTCCGTCTTGGAGCGAATAGGCGGATGCGAGCAGGTGGGGGGACTTCTGCGCTTCGCGCATTCCGGCGCGGTGCAGGCTGTTCACGCGTACGAAGCCGCCCGATCCGACCACGGCGGCCAGTTTGCTGCCGGGCGATATGTAGATGTGGTGATGAGCGGGCCGGCTGACGCCTCCGGCCGGCTCGGTGGAGTGTCCTTCGACTTTCTGGACGAGCGTTCCGCCTAGGGCGATGTTGAGGATGTGCATACCGCGCCCTATTCCGTATATGGGGAGGTCTGCGTCGAGGGCGTCGCCGGCTAGAGCTATTTCCATTTCGTCTCGCGGGTTGTCGTATGTGTCAGGCGCTGCTTCGGAGGGATGGGGGCTTTTGCCGTAGCGGGTGGGGTTTACGTCTGGGCCGTCTGCGAGGACGAGCGCGCCGACGCGCGCCAGAACTTCGTCGGACGTCAACGCGTAGCCGGCGACGAGGGGCCATGCTTCGGCTCCGGCGCGTTCTATGGCGTCGAGGTAAGGGGTCAGCCCGCTGCCGGCGGAATTCGCAGTTACCGCGACTAGCGGTCTATGGGCGATGGTGGTCATCCGGGTTCGCGCGGCTCAGTTGAATCTCGGCGGACGCTTTTCCCGGAAGGCGGCAAGCGCTTCTTTGTGGGCGTCGCTCTTCATGGCGGACTGGAAGGTTGGCCCTTCGTCTGAGAGAACAGCCTCTACGTCATGTTCGATGTAGTTTTTGTGGATTAGTCGCTTGACTTGTGAAAGCTGCCATGTTGGGTTGTCCGCTATTTCGGCGGCTAGTTCGACCGAGTTGTCGAGCATCCGGTCGTCGGGATAGACGTAGTTGACGAGTCCGACTCTGAGAGCTTCGTCGGAGGGTATCAAGTTTCCTCTGAGCATATATTCGAGCGTCCGTCCCAGCCCTATCAGGTGAGGGGCGTAGTGGGTGGAGGCGAATTCCGGCGTTAGTCCGACGCGCACGAACCTAAAGGAGAGCCTCGCGCTTTCGGAGGCGATGCGGACGTCGCAAGGCAGGGTTCGGGTGAGGCCCTCGCCTATGGCGACGCCGTTGATAGCGGCTATGATCGGCTTGGCCTTTCTGATGATCTGGTGCCAGCTGTCCTCAGTGATGGGGGCGGAGTCGGTGTTTTGGCCGTCGCGTCTGGCCTCGAAGCGGCCTATGTCCGCGCCCGCGCAGAAGCCGCGTCCCGCGCCTGTCCACACAATCGCGCCTATGGAGTCGTCTTGATTCCATTCGGTTATCTGGCTGATGATCTCGTGGTTCATATGTGGGTTCATGGCGTTCAGTTTGTCGGGGCGGTTCATGGTGATGATTCCGACACGGCCCTTGACTTCGCTGAGTATAAGTTCGTAAGACATGGATTCGCTCCTATGGCGGATAGGTTTATAGCCTAAACGTTTGCAGTAGCATATATATCATACTTAGCTGCGGTTGGGGCGACAATGAAAAGCGCCCGCTTGTTGTGAGTTGCAAACGGCTGCGCGGGAGTCCATTTTTTGTGTGATGTATGTGTGATAGTATAGGCGTTCTGTGTTGGATGGGGACTGAATGACAGGTTTGGCGGCGACTTTGAAAAGGCCATGTCTTCGGTTATACGGCCATTGCCAATTTGTGATAACCTTGCCTGCGAAAAGCGGGTCTTGAAAGGCGCGTGGCTTATTGATGAAGAACTCAAGGCGAGGAGAGATGTATGAGCAAGGTTATCGGAAGTTATCTCATATCCCGGACGCTGAAGGAGGAAGGCGTTGATACGCTCTTCTATCTGATGGGCGGCCCTAACTTCGACATAGTGATGGCGGCTGAGGATCTGGGTATTCGCTGCGTTGATTTCAGGCACGAGCAGGCGGCGGCGTTCGCGGCGCACGCGTATGCGCGCGTTACAGGCAAGCCGGGCGTATGCACCGCGGCATCCGGGCCGGGAACTCTGAACCTGCTGACCGGCGTTTATACCGCGGCGATTGACTGCGCGCCGATGGTGATTCTGGGCGGAGCGGGTCCAGTTCACGAGATTGGGCGCGAGGCGTTCCAAGAGGTTGACCAAGTCGGCATCATGGAGCCTATGATGAAGTGGGTTCATCAGACGACGCAGGCGGCGCGCTACCCTGAGGTGGTCAGCATGGCGTTCCGCAAGGCGACGACGGGACGACCGGGACCGGTCTATATTGACTGCGGAGCGGACGTTCTGTACGAGGAGGTTGAGGAAGCAGACGCGGTGACTCCGTACCGCGCGTCGAGGCGCACCCGTCCGGCCGCAGAGCCGAGCGTGGTCGCCGAAGTGATAGATATGCTGGCGGCGGCCGAGCGGCCGATGATATTCGCCGGGGGAGGAGCCTTCTTCTCGGGCGCGGCGCCTGAGTTGGAACGATTGGTTGATCTGACGTCCACGCCGTTCTATACCGCGCCGATGTCGAGGGGGCTTGTTCCCGAAGACCATGCGGTTTCGTTCCCCGCGGCCCGAAGCACCGCGATGCGCGAGACCGATCTTGTGCTGGTTGTCGGGACCAGGCTGAACTGGATGGTGCAGTATGGTCATAGGTTCAACCGCGACGCCAAGGTGGTTCAGATAGATATAGATCCGAGCGAGCTTGGACACAACCGCGACATTGACTTGGGGATAGTGGGAGACGCGAAGGCGGTTCTTACGCAGATGCTGGCCGAGGCGGAGTCGAGGGAGTCGGACTGGGCAGGCAGGATAGAGTCGGATTGGGTGTTGCGTCTTAGAGACGTGGAGGACGACCGCCAGGCGCGCGGCGCGGCGATACAGAATTCGGACCAGACGCCTATGCACCCGCTCAGGCTGTGCAAGGAGATACGGGAGTTCCTTGACCGCGACGCTATCTTGTCGGTGGACGGAAACGAGATTTTGCACTTTGGGCGGCAGTCCCTGCCGACGTATGTGCCGGGGCATAGGCTCAACTCCGGGGTCACCGGCACGATGGGTGTGGGCTTGCCCTACGGTATAGGCGCGAAGTTGGCGAAGCCGGATAAGCAGGTGCTGGTGCTTCACGGCGACGGCTCGATGGGCATGAACGCTATGGAGTTGGATACCTGCGTGCGCCACAACATTCCGGTGGTGACGGTCATCTCGAACAACGCGGGATGGACGGCGCGCACCCCCGACCACCGCAAGCCGGGCCGCGAGCTTGGGTTCACCAATTTCGACGGGATGGCGCGTGAATTGGGCGCGTATGGCGAGAGGGTCGAGGATCCGAATGAGATAAAGCCGGCTCTCCAGCGCGCTTTCGATAGCGGCAAGCCGGCAGTGATCAACGCTATTGTTGAGCCGACGGCGGCGGGCGTGTCCCGCGCTTGGGGCGGCAGCCGAATGGAGTAAGGATCCAGGCGTAGGGGGTCTTGGCTGCAAGACCTCCTACTGTTTTCCGGCTAGTCCTCTATCTTTAGGCTGCCCATCAGTACAGCGCCGCCGATTACGAGGTCGGCTTGGCTGCTTTGAGTATCGCAGCGCAAACGCTCGTCCCCGGATTCGCCCATGATGGTGACGTTTTCCACTCGTACGTTCCACTCGTCCGGTACTCGCAGTTTCATCTCGCCCATGACGACGGTGACCTCGATGGACGCGGGCTTTTCGGTGATGGAGGACTCGCGCAGGTCTAGCTTGGCCTCGCCCATGACCACGGCCGCCTGGCCGCCCTTGAACTCGTCCGAGACTATCCTCTCTCTGACGGATCCCATCACGCAGGTGACGTCCATCCGGCTCTGATCAGTGTCTCGGCTTACGACGCTTTCCCTCCGGTCGCTGGACCGAATGCCGTTTATCAGAATAATGGCGCCGAGGACTATGAGAATCACGGGCCAGAAGTCGCCTATGTCTATGCCGAGCAGTATCAGTTGGCCGAAGCCGGCGGCGAGTATGAGAAACGATGGGAAGAAGATGTTTCGGAGGCGGCTGCGTACCAGAAGCCATAGCGCATAGAGGATGACTAGGGACGGCGTCCAGCGAAACACATCGCCGAAGTTGAGCAATCCTACGCTTCCGAGCAGGAGTATAACGCCAAGTATGACGACTACAAGACCGATGACAAACTGGGTGGGTATTCTGTGCGATTTCATTTCGGTCGCCCCCTAAGAACGATTGTATTCTCGCTTCTGAAAATTGCAAGCAACACGCCGAAGACCCTAACATACATACTATTCGGCGCGCGCCTCTGCTATGATCCGGACGGAGGATGGATGGTATGTCAACAGGAGAGGTTAGCGGCGACAGCGGAATGCGGCTGGGTGAAGTGGTGGAGGCTACTACGAGTGAGTTCGTTGTTCAGTGTTACGAGCTTTACGCCGCGCCCGCGCTGGGCAGCCTGGTGAAGTGCGGAGACGATGGCGCAATCTATGGCATTGTCCATGAGATTTCCACACGGAGCGTTGATACGGGACGCAGACCGATCGCTAGGGGGCGGGAGGAGGAGGATGAGAATGCGATATACCAGTCTAACCCGCAGCTTTCGCGTCTGCTGTCCACGGAGTTTCGTGCGCTGTCGGTGGGACACCGCGAAGACGGGGCGCTGAGACGCTGGCTCGCGCCGCTGCCGCCACGGATACATTCGTTTGTGTATTTGTGTTCCGATGACGCGTTGCGGGAGTTCAGCGCCGAACTCGATTTTGTGTCCATAGCGCTTTCCGCGCCCATCGCGGCCGCGGATGACGTGCTGGCCGCTTTCCTGAAGTCGGCGGGCAGCGCCCATCTCGATCGCGACGCCTTTCTGGTGAGTGCGGGGAAGCGGCTCACGCCTCTGCTGGGTGGACAGATGCAGCGCTTGGATGGCATTCTGAGGAGGATCGCGCCATGACTATGAGTACTAACGGGAGTATGGGAGCGGGCGGTTTGGGCTGGCGCGCTTCCCAGAGACTCGGGATGGTAGTGTCCGGTTCTCTGACCGAGGGCATGGAGGCGCGGCTCGACTCAGACACGTCTATCGAGGACATAAAGGTGGGCACGTTCGTGAATATACAGGGTGAGCGTATGCGGTTTTTCGGAGTCGTTACCGATGTTGGCCTCGCCTCGATGGATCCATCGTTGCCCGCGTCCCCTCCCGATGTGTCAAACCCGTTTGTCGCGCGGGTTGTGTCCGGCACGGCGGCCTATGGGACTATTACGGTCGAGCCTATGCTGACGCTGGGCGGCGGCGAGTCGGTGGCTGGACTCGACGGCCCGCAGCCCGCGAAGACTATTCCGCCCCATTTCTCTATTGTCGGGGTCGCCACCGATGAGGATATACGCACCGTATTCGGCAGCGAGGACGAGGACGACAGGTATTTCTGGATAGGCAATCCGCTGGATATGGATACGCGCCTGTGCCTGAACATAGAGGAACTGGTTACGCGTTCCAACGGGGTATTCGGCAAGAGCGGGACGGGCAAGACTTTCCTGACTCGTATGCTTCTGGCCGGGATAATCCAGAAGGACGTGGCCTCGAACTTGGTGTTCGATATGCACAACGAATACGGCTGGCAGGGAACTTCGGAGGGCGCGACGGGCGCGGTCAAGGGACTGAAGCAGTTGTTCGGTTCAAAGGTCGCGGTCTTTACCTTGGACGAGCAGAGTTCGCGCAATCGCGGCATCAACCCGGACTACGTGGCGCGAATCGGCTATGAGGAGATTGAGCCTGAGGATATTCTGATGTTGCGCGAGTCGCTGAACCTGTCGGAGGCGGCCGCGGATGCCACGTACTCTCTCCAGCGCGAGTTCAAGAAGAAGTGGCTCAGCGCGTTCATGGAAATATCCGGGGGCGAGGAGATGCGGGAGTTGGCGACGAGCCTCAATGTGAACGAGAGCGCGCTGTCCACCCTGCAGAGGCGCCTGCGTCGCCTGACGCGCCTGCCGTTCATGGACGCGGACAGGGCGCACGATTCGGTTAGACGCATATTGGACTATGTACTGAATCAGGGTATGCACGTGGTACTGGAGTTCGGGCGGTATGGGAGCGACCTGTCCGCCTACATTCTGGTCGCCAATCTGCTTACCCGACGCATTTACGATCGCTATCAGGAGTTGACCGAAAAGGCGACGGGGGGCGGCGGACAGGAGCCCCGTCCGCTGGTCATCACGATAGAGGAGGCGCACAAGTTCCTGAACCCGGGCATTGCGGACCAGACGATATTCGGCACAATCGCGCGTGAGATGCGTAAGTTCAATGTTACCCTGCTAGTGGTGGATCAGCGTCCGTCCGGCATAGATGATGAGATAATGAGCCAGATAGGGACAAAGCTGACCTGCCTGCTGGACAGCCACAAGGACGTGGACGCGGTACTGTCGGGAGTGTCCGGAAGCCGCAAGCTGCGGGCCGTGCTGTCGAGACTTGAGTCTAAGCAACAGGCGCTGGTTTTCGGACATGCGCTTCCGATGCCGGTGGTGGTTCGGACGCGCGATTACGGGTCGGCGGATTCCTACTCGTCTTTCGGGTGGCGCGACGAAAGCGAACGGAGGGCGAAGGCGGAACGGGATATGGCGGACCTGTTCTGAAAGCGGGCGCAGGCTATACGAGCATCCGCGGCGAACCGGGCTTAAATCGGTTCGCCGCCTGTTTTGGAGGGATTTCCTTACTCTGAGTGATCGGAACTATCTCTCGATGCCGGCGTAGTGGAGGGCCTGGCCCACTATGTCCACGTCAACCATTTCGCTGTGGGCGGCGAGAAGCTGCCGCGTGAGCGGGCCGGGGGTGGATTCTCCGACGGGGCGCTTGTCAACCATGCTGACGGGGACTATGCGGGGGCTTGTTCTGGAGAAGAAGACCTCGTCGGCGGTGTAGATGTCGTAGGGCTGGAGGTCGTCTTCTACGACTGGTATGTCGAGTTGCGCGGCGACGTCGAATATTACGCTGCGGGATATGCCCTGCAGGATGCTGCGGTCGGTGGGGGTCTTTAGGACTCCGTCTTTGACGAGGAAGACGTTGTAGCCTATGCCTTCGGTGAGGTTGCCGTACTGATCTAGAAGAATGGGGGACGCGCCCGGATCAACGTCGGCGGCCTCAAGTTCGGCGAGGACGAAGTTGGCGCGGCTGTGGTGTTTGACCTTGGGGTCCATGGTGTCGCTGGAGTAGCTGCGGGTCTTGGTTATGACGCCGTGCGCGCCGTCCAAATAGTATTGGGCGAATGACTCGAAGGCTACGGGTTTGATCATGATGCAGACGGTGGGGGTGAGGCCGCTGACGCCGTGTCCGACGCCTCGGGTGATGAAGGGGTTGATTGCGAAGTCGCCTGTGTCGTCGAGGCGGTCTATGTTGCGTTCGACGCCCTCTTCGCATAGGGCGGTCATCTCGTCGGGGGTGAGTCCGGGGTCAATCCGCATATACTTGAGCGACCTGTACAGGCGGTCTATGTGCCGGTCTAGGACGAAGGGCTTGCCGGCGAAGGTACGAGCTATGTCGAATACGACGTCGGCGACGACGAAGCCCCTGTCGTCGGGGGAGAGCCTGATGTCGCCCAGCGGTAGCCACTCGCCGTTGAAGTATGCGGTGAAGGAGTTCTGGTCTGCCATGTAAAATCTCCGTTCGGAATGGTGAATTGTGAGTCCAGAGCAGCTAATTGGGGGTGAGTCGTTTCATTCTGCATTGTAACGCCGAAAGTAGCGGGGGGCAATGCGACGAAGTCTGGGTTCGAGGGAATCAGGATTCATTCTTCCGCGCGTCACGCCATCCGGGCCTGAAAGACGAAAACGGAGAGTGGACTGATACATGGGGGATTATCATCTGGGTCGCCGAGCCTGTTTAACTTACCCCTCAATACAGGGCGCAACCCCTCGTTTCAGTACACCTCGCTCCCCGGAAGTGGAATTTATTCAGCACGTGAAAAGCATATATGTACAAACTAGACTTGACATCGGGGCGGAACGCTAACCGGTGTGGCAACCCTTAACTCGGATAGCAAGATGGTCCTAGTGACCAACCTGCATGTCATGACTGGCTCAATCCCTATTTGCGTGAGAGGAGCTTGCTGGCACAGGGGGCGACGTCGGCTTTGGAAAGGCGATTCGTTGACTTGTGGCATGGGGTTGCCGCACAATTCGCGTATGGGATTGCGCGCTCTAATATTTGTTCTGTGGACTGTGGGGGTGGTTCTGTTCGTGTCCTGCGGCGGGGATGATTCGGAAGTGGGAAACGCGCCGCAGTCCACGCCTACTCCGACTCCGTCGCCGGATCCGCCGCCGGGTTCTCCGAGCGCGCCGGGCAGCACGCATGAACCTCGCGCGAATCATACGGCGACGCTGATGCCGGACGGTACGGTTCTGGCAATAGCGGGTTCGAGAGTGGACAGGGAACTGGCGTCGGTGGAAAGCTACGATCCACAGACGGGTTTGTGGACACTGCTGCCGGACATTGGGACGGCGCGGCAGGGGCATACGACGACGCTTCTGCCGGATGGTCGGGTGCTGGTGGCGGGCGGCGACCTGAGGCTGGTGGCTCTGTCCTCAGTGGAGATATATGATCCCGATTCGGATTCGTGGTTGGACGCGGCCCCGATGAGAGAGACGCGGTCGGAGCATACGGCGACGCTTCTGCCGGATGGTCGGGTGCTGGTGGCGGGCGGCGTGGACCTGCTCACGGCGACGGCGGGCGCGGAGTTGTACGATCCGGCGTCGGACACATGGAGTCCGGCGGGGGATATGAAAGATGCGCGGTCGGAGCATACCGCTACGCTCCTGCCGGATGGCCGCGTATTGGTGACAGGCGGCGTTCGGAGGTCTTCTACTCTGTCTTCGGTGGAGATATATGACCCGTTTGCAAACAGCTGGTCGTCCGGGCTTTCTATGGCGACCGAGCGAAGCCAGCACACGGCGACCCTCCTAGCGGACGGGCGTCTGCTGGTTATCGGTGGACGGGCGGGCGGCGTTACGCACGACTCTACTGAGATATTCGACCTGTTAGCTATGAGATGGACAGCAGGGGCGCGCATGGACCGATTTAGGGCCGGACACGCGGTGACGGTTATGGAAGATGGGCGTATTCTGGTTACGGGCGGAGGGCCGGTTGCGCCGGTTAGTCTGGTGGAGTTGTACAACCCTGTTCTTGACGAATGGAGCCGCGCCGCGCGTATGCTTGCGCCGCGTGTGGAGCATACGGCTACGCTTCTGCCGGACGGGGGCGTGCTTGCGACGGGCGGGCGGGCGAGCTTGGTCGCGTCACTTGCGTTCACCGAACTATACCTTCCGGGCGCGGGATCGTGGTCGCCTACTGGGTTTGTCAGGGAGGCGCGATGGGCGCATACGGCGCTGTCGCTCGCGGACGGCAGTTCCCTGATAGCGGGAGGACTCGACAACGACGGGCGCAGCCTGAATACAGTCGAAATTTACGATGCTCAGTCAAAGAGGTGGACGTATACGGGCGAGATGCGGGAAGGAAGGTGGGGACACGCGGTCGCGTCCCTAACGGATGGCCGTATCGTGGTGTGCGGCGGCGCTGACAGTCTGGGCGCGTATCATTCCGGCGCGGAGATACTCGACGAAGGGATATGGGAAGCACTCCCGGAGATGCTGGAGGCGCGAGCGAAGCATACTCTGACGCGACTGGACGGGCTGGCAATGGCCGTAGGCGGCTGGGACGGCTCCGGCGCGCTGGACAGCGTAGAGATTCTGAACGCGACTGCGGAGACGTGGACGCTGGCGTCGCCGCTGTCGGAGGCGCGCTGGGGACACACCGCGACGCCGCTTTCTGATGGGCGTCTGCTGGTGGCGGGCGGAGTCGGGCCCGACGACCGGAGTATGGCGTCGGCAGAGATATACGACCCGACGAGCGGCGATTGGAGCGCGGCGGGAATGATGTCCGAATCGCGGGACGGGCACAGGGCCGTGTTGCTCAGGGATGGCCGTGTACTGGTGGTTGGAGGCGTGGGGGCGGATGGCGACCCCCTGTCTTCGGTGGAGATATACGACCCGGATACGGGCGTATGGCTCACAATGGAGAGTATGGATAGGCCGCGAGCGATGCACACGGCGACTCTGCTGCGGGACGGCCGAGTACTAGTGGTTGGAGGAACTGAGAACGGAACCACCCCTTTGGCGTCTGTGGAGCAGTTCGACGTTGAAGCCAACCGCTGGACGTCGGGAGGCGTGATAAAAGAGGCCAGGTGGGGACACTCTACTATTCTGATGGCTGATGGGCGGGCGCTTGTCGTAGGGGGATACGGCTTCGCCGCGCTGAGGTCGGCGGAGATATACAAGCCCGCGGGCGGAGGCTGGCGCTCGGGCGACAGCCTGGCGCAACGGACAACGCGCCAAGCCGGAGAGCGGGCAGTTTGACTACCCCGTCCGACACTCGACATGAAATAGGCGTCATTAAGCTCGCCATGCGCCGGCTGATGTCCGAGCGGAAGCTGATGTCGAGCGTTTTCGTAGGCATAGTGATAGCGACCACGCTGATGTCGGCGGCTCCGGTGTATCTCGACGCGTTGGAACGCCAGAGTGTTAACAGCGCGGTAAGTTCCTCGCTCGAACGGTCCGGGGATACATTCTTCGATATTGTTGTGGATTTCGATTTCATTCCACTGGAGTCCCACGAAATCGAAGGCGCGCGCAAGGCTCAGACACAGGTCGTGACGGACAATATGGGTCCCATATACACGGGAACGCGCAGCTACCTGAAGACTCCGCACTATTCAATGCTACCGCCAACCGGGGCGTCGGCGACGCTGGCCGCGCTGAAACCTCCGCCGGAGGAGGGCGAAGAACCGCCTCTGCCGTTCGAGGCGGGCTTCGCGCAGTATCTTGAGGGACTGGAGGAAAAGGTCGTCTTTCTGGAGGGCCGGGCGGCCAGGGACGTGGTTCTGAGAGGCGCCCAAGGGCCGCTGGTGGAGGCTGTGTTGAGCTCCAGGACCGCGAACGCTTTCGGCGGACTGAAGCCGGGCGACGTTCTTGTTCTCGCACCCTCCGTGGATTCCCCTGTGAAGGTGTCACTCAGAATTACGGGGCTGGTGGAGGCCGCTTACTGGGCGGATCCGTACTGGCGGGGCGATGTGGAATCCTTTCTGTTCCCGCGTATGCCCACCGAAGAGGGAGTGGTAACGCCGGGTTCACCGCCGCTGCTGGGCGTATTCGTGGGCGGGACAGCGATGGGGGATGGCATAGGCGGGTCATTTCCGGGCGCGACCGTTGACGCCACATGGTACAACGATGTTGACCCGGAGATTTTGAGAACTTGGTCAAAGGGCGAGATGAGGTCGCGTCTGGACGCGCTGAACGATGATATGTCGGTTGCTCTGCCCACATCCTCAGTGTACAGCGGGATAGGAATAATGCTGGCGCGGTTTGAGCGGCAGAGCTTTCTGACCAGCGTGCCTCTCCTGCTTCTCATGGCGGTTTTGGGCATAGCGGTTCTCTACTTCCTGTTTATGATAGTTTCATACCTTATTCCCAACAGAGAGAGCGATGTAGCGCTGTTCAGAAGCCGCGGAACAGGGACGTGGCGACTTCTCAGGCTATATATGTCTGAGGGGATTATCCTGACGGTTATCGGGGCGGTGATAGCGCCATTCATCGCTTTGCCGCTTGTGTGGCTGGCTGGGCTGCTGCCCCATTTTGAGCATATAACGAACGGCAGGCCACTTCCCGTACAGGTCGGCTGGCTGCCGTTCGCGGCGGCTGGCGCGGCGGGTGCGATGTGTCTCGCCATATTCGTCGTTCCGGGCGTACTGGGCGCGAGGGCGGGGCTTAGCATTCACAGACTTAGGTCTTCGCGTCCCCCGTCAGTCCCCATAATGCAGCGTTACTATATAGACGTGATGTTCCTGGCTGTCGGGGGCGCGCTTTTCTGGGAGTTGCAGGCGCGGGGAGAGCTGGTTTCGGGAGGTTTGTTCGGACAGCAAGACGTAAATGAGGCGCTGTTGATAGCGCCGGCGCTCTTTCTTCTGACTGTGGGAATGCTGTTCTTCCGCGTATTTCCCATGTTCGTCAGGTATATAAGCGGAGAGTCGCGCGCGCTGGTGGATATGGCGGCGTGGGTGACGCTGGCAACGCTGGCGATAGCTATCGGCGTCACGGATTTCCGCGCAGGCGACCAGACGGGATGGATTCCGTCGGTAGCGGTTCTGGGCGGATTCGCGGCTGCCTACTGGCTGACAGGCAAGGGGTCCGGCTGGGTACACATGGTTTTGTGGTCCGCGATTCAGTTGGCTTTCGTGGGATGGCACTTCTACCTGAGACCGCCCGACCCGGACGCGCCCGCGGCGATATTCGCCGGCTCGATCGCGCTCGCGGCGCTGCTTCCGGCTCAAGTCCTATTCCAGTTCCTGGCAGTATTCGCGCGCCACGCGCCGGTATGGGGCGCGATGACCTTGTGGCACATGGCGCGAAACCCTATGCAATACTCGTGGCTGGCGCTTCTACTGACGCTTGCCAGCGGCATAGGGATACTGGCTACTACCGTCGGGGCCACCCTGGACCGGAGCTATGAGGAGAGAGTCCTCTACAATGTTGGGACTGACATTCGGATACACGGGATAGCGTCGCATCTGGGCCGACGGGAAGGGGAATTGGAGGCGATATACGGCGGCGCGCCGGGGGTGGTGTCCGCGTCTCCCGCTTTGAGAGGGGGCGGCCATGTGGGTACGGGAAGCGCTGGCCCCACTTTTTCCTACCTAGCGGTGGACGCGCAGAGCTTCGACCCATGGTATAGAGGAGATTTCTCGGAGAGGGGACTGGAGCGGATTCTCAAAGATCTGCGAATCGAGGAGCCTAGACGTCCGCTCGCCATACCCGAAGGGGCGGAGAGAATACAGATGTGGGTCAATCCGGCCAGCTACTACCCACTGATATTCCTGTGGGTGGTGGTGGAGGACGCCAGCGGGCGAATGGATACCATAACCCTGGGCGAGCTAGACACGCAGGGCTGGAATCTGATGCAGGCCAATCTGCCCGATGACCTTATCCACCCCTTGAGCATAGTTTCTATACAGTTGCATGAAGCGGGATTCGGTTCGACCGGCACCGCGGGAAACGTGGTATTCGACCAGTTGCAGGCGGTGATGGGAGATACGGGCGAGATAGTCGCCATAGACGGCTTCGAAGGGCCGCTAGACTGGCTTCCCATCGCTACAAGCGCGGTTGAAAGGGACGAAGTGAGCGGGATTGAGGACATCGTTTACTCGGGCGACCGCGCGCTCCGATTCTCGTTCGGCAAGGAGTCGAACATGAATCTGCGCGGGTTCTACAAGTCCGACGGCAACGGGTATATTCCGGCTGCCGTCAGTCGCGCCTTCGCTGAATCAACCGGCGCTTGGGAAAACATGGGAATCATCGTCAGTCTGCCCGGCGGGTTGGTCCCGGTGGTGGTGGTTGACATCGTGGAGTATTTCCCGACGATAACGCCCCAGGGCATCGGATTCATGGTCTTCGACCTAGATACGCTGCTGGACTATATCGCCCCACTGAATCCGACAAGGCAGGTTTCGGTGAACGAGCTCTTCTTGGACGTTGAGGAGGGGATGGGGAGCGCCGCGCTGGTGAGCGTAGAGGACTTGCTCAATTGGCAGGGCAGCGCGATAGGGACGGAAACCTCTCTGGCCGCGCAGGACGCCGACCCGCTCATATCGGCGGGATGGCGGACGATGGTACTGGTGACGATGGCGGTGATACTGTTCATTTCCGCTCTCGGATACATCGTTTACCTGCTGGCCTTCGCTGAGCGGAGCGTCGGTGAAATGGCTTCTTTGAGGTCTCTGGGACTCAACCGCGCGCAGACAATTGGCTTGATTGGGCTGGAACACATTCTCATAGCGCTTATCGGGCTGGGACTTGGCGCGTGGGCCGGATACCAGATGAGCCGAATGATGGTCTCGGCGGTGACCGTAACGGATGGTGGAGGTCGCGTTCTGCCGCCGTTCATACTGACAACAAACTGGCTGTTTATGGGGCCGCTGTACGTGGCACTAATCGCGGTATTCGCAGTCTCGCTGATGACGGTGGGCCGCCGTGTCCTGACTCTTGACTTGAGACGGCTGTCGCGGATGGAGGGATAGGCGTCAGGCTTGCACAAAGTTGTGTCCATAGGCTCCGGCCGCCGGACCGTCATTCCCGCGAAGTGGAAATCCAAAGCGTCGCCATAGGCGAAACTGTGACACGCGGACTTTGCGTAGGCTCCGGCACGTCTTGGTCCGCCGCTTGTCAGGGCTTCATCAAGACCCTAAACTGACAGCTGTGAGATCTCATGCTTCATAGTATCGTGCGCATACTGTCCGCATGGCCGATGGTACTGAAACGCAGCCTGGCTAACTGGCGGCTGCTGTCCTCGGTCGTTGTGGGCGTTGTGCTGGCGTCGGCGATAATGTCAGGCACGGTCATCTACTTCGACTCTCTGCGCGACATCGCTCTGGACGCCGCGCTCGCGGACAGGGAACCTCTCGACCTCAATATTTTCACCAAGGTGACGAGAGGCCCGACCAATCAGTCCGTTTACTCAACTACGCGCAGTTACGTGGAGAAAGCGTACAACGACCGGATCGGGTGGTTTACGGAAGACGCGCTGCACGGGGGAAGGACGGCCACATTTTTCTTGGGGCTTCCGGGGGAGGAAGCGGAAGCGGGGGACGATAACGCGCGAAGCTATTTTGTTTTCCTGCCGGGAATAGAGGACGACATTACGATTCTCCCCGGAGGACGAATGCCGGAACCTCTGCTCGATCCGGTGGCGCGCGGACGTCCAGTCAACACGACTGCCCTCGTTCCGGCGGACGCCGCGCCGGAACGCGTGAACCGGGGGGAACCCGTCAGCATGGAAGCCATCGTCCCCGAGGCGGCGGCGCTCGAGTTCGGGGTGGGGGTTGGCGACACGCTTTCGGCGGTGCCCTACTGGCAGGACGCGACGCCATATATGTCGGTCACCATCACGGGGTTGTTTCGCAGAAACGACCCCGACCACCTGATATGGGAACTGAACGACAATACGTTCCACTCGTTCACGTCGGGGAACTTCGTCACCGTGCCGTTCCTCGTGTCTGAAGACACATTCATGCGAGGCGTGGGCAAGGCATTCCCCGACATGGACAGCACATACGGATGGCTGCTGCCGGTTGATTCTGAGCGGCTGTCTTCGGTCAACGCGACGGACGCGCTGTACTCGGTGGTGGGCATACAGCGGAGTCTGTCCAGCGTCTTCACGTCCTTCCGCCAAGTGACCGACTTGGACGACGCGCTGCGCGACTACGACCAGAGGCTGCTTTTCACCAAGCTCCAGATGTTCGTGGTTCTGATTCTCATAGCGATGGTAGCGCTGTACTACGTAGTTACGCTGTCGTCCCTGGTGGCGGAGCAGCGCAGGAGCGAGATACACCTGCTCCAGAGTCGGGGGGCGACGGAGCGGCAGGTACTGACTGTGTTCATTATCGAGGGGGCGACAATCGCGATTCTGGCCATAACGACAGCGCCGTTTCTGGCGGCTCTGGCGATAAGCCTGCTGGGGTACACCCCCGCTTTCTCGGACCTGAGCGGCGGCGAGCGTCTTTCGGTAAATTTGACCAGGGGGGCGTTCATCATGAGCGCGCTCGGCGGCGTTCTAAGCTTCGGCGCGCTGATGATACCGGCATTCGCGTCGTCGCGCTCATCTATCTCGCGGGACAGACAGGAGTCGTCGCGCCCGTCGCCACTGTCGTTCTTCCAGCGCTATTATCTGGACGTTATGCTGTTGATTCTGGGGATAGCGCTGTTTAGACAGCTTACGGAGCAGGGAGCTTTGGCGGCGCGGAACCTGCTGGGCGAGGTGGTGGTGAATCAGCTTCTTCTCGCGGTTCCGGGCATAACGTTGATAGCGGCGGCGTTGGTTCTTCTGAGGTTGTTCCCCGTGGTGATGAGTCTCGCCAGTCGCGCTCTGGCGCCTCGTCTGCCGCCCGGCATTGTTCTCGGTCTGTGGCAGATGGCGCGCAACCCGACACACTATTCGCGTTTGGCGCTTCTTCTGATACTGATGGCCGGTCTGGGGATATTCGCGGCCAGCTTTGCAGGAACGCTCAAGCTGAGTTTTATCGAGAGGACTCTCTATTCGGCGGGCGCAGACATACGCTTGGCGAATGTCTCTTTGAACAGCCGCGGTTTCACAAAGCCGCTGGTCGAGCCGTATGAAAAGATGAAAGAGATTCAGGGCGCGGCTCCGGTTCTGCGCGCGAGGGGGTCGGTTCTCTCCGCCGGCTATGGGGACACATCCTACGATATGCTGGCGGTGGACCCTGACAGGCTATCCGAGGTGGCTTGGTATAGGAAAGACTTTTCTGAAGCCCCGTTGTCGGAAGTCATGAGGCAGTTGAAGGGAAATGAAATACCGCTCGGCATACCCATGCCGGATAGGGCCCGCGCCATTCAGGTACTTGTGAAGGCGGACAGGCCGCACCCGACCGTGGGGATGGGTGTCCGGGTCCGCGATTCAAACGGGCGATACTTCACCTATGGACTGGGCTTTCTGAAATCCAGCGCATGGCGACTGTACAGCGCGGAGTTAGCCGAGCCTCGCGGCTTGAGGTTCGGGTTGTATCCGGATCGTCCTCTGACCTTGGTGTCTATAATTTTGGGCGAGACCGACTTGGAGCAATCCATGGCTCCCGGCTCGATTCTGATAGATGCGGTTCGGGTGAGAATGTCCAACGGCGAGACGCAGACGCTGGATAAGTTCAGGGACATCGCGGGGTGGCACGCGCTGAGGGAGTCGGGGAACGCGGGGAAGGACCGACTCCGATGGTCGGAGGTGTCCGCGCGAGGGGACGGCTCTCTCATGTTCGCATGGCGGGGCGGCAACGCGTTCGTCTCACGGGGCATATTCGCGGGGGACAATCCGGAGCCGACGCCGGTGGTGGGGAGCGAGTCGTTTGCCCGCGAGTTCGGGTATTCGGCGGGCGATGAGTTTCTCGTATCAGTGAACGGGAGACGTCTGAACGTTGTCCTGGCGGACACGGTCGCTTTCTTTCCCACACTGGACAGTTACAACGACAAGTTCCTGGTAGCGGATTTGGAGTCGGTTGTGACGTATGTGAATCTGGGGTTGGCGCGCTCTGAAATAAGCCCCAACGAGATGTGGATTCGCACGGAGTTGACGGGCGAGGCGCGCGCGGAGCTTGTGGAGTATTTTGAATCGGACAGCCCCTTTCCTGTCAGCGATGTGATAGATACTGAGGCCGGTCTGGAAGCGGCGCGGCTCGACCCGCTTGTGCTGGCGGGATGGCGCGCGCTTTTGCTGATAGCGTTCGGGGCCATTCTGATACTCAGCGGTCTCGGCTTCTTGGTACACGCCTACATTTCGTTCAGGAACCGCGAGCTGCAGTTCGCTCTCATGCGGACTATGGGCTTTTCCTCCCGCCAGCTTGTGTCGCTGATGTGGGTCGAACAGGCGCTGGTGGTTGGCGTCGGCATGGCTTTGGGCACGTGGATGGGAGGACGGCTGGGCGCGAGCATAATGCCATTTCTAGGCTACGATGACCACGGGGCGCAGGTACTGCCGCCGTTCATCATACGGGTGGGGTGGCAGAATCTGCTTGTGACCTATGTCGCTATGGCTTTCATCTTCACCGCCATCATATTGGGCGTAATCTGGTTCATCCGGCGTATGTCGTTGAGCCGAGTTCTGAGGCTTGGAGACGGGTAGTCTCGACCGTTCACTCGCAGCGCGCGACGATTCTCAAATCCTGTATATCAACCGTCCCATAGGCGGCGGGTTGACGATTTTGGGTTTAGCCAATCCGTATCTCTTTTTACACATCTGACAGAATGACCGGCGAACGGTTGAGGAATTTGAGAGGATTTCGGGAGGGGGCGATTGCTGTTATCATGTTCGCGCACTTGAACAACGGAGGGTTCGATCATGGCAGGAATGACAGGAACTATCAGGCTGAGGCGAGTCAATCATCTGACATATTGCGTCAAGGACAAGGAGCGCGCCACCCGCTTCTGGGTGGACGTGCTGGGAGTCCATGAAATACCGAGCCAAGTGGACTCGGACCATATCGTCTGGCTCCAGCTTCCCAGCGGGACGATGGTGCACTTAATAGAGAACGAGGACGCGCCGTCCGAGCCGTCGCACCACGGAGCTTTCGAGGTTGAGGATATCGAAGAGGCGCAGAAGTATATGCGCTCGATGAGTGTAGAGACGACGGACATCACCACGAGACACGACGGCCAGCGGGTGTTCTTCATCGAGGACACCGAGGGCAACCGCATAGAGATATGCACCAAGTCCGGCTTCGGCGTGCTGGTGTAGGCTCGGGAGATGAGGGCGTAGCTAAAAGCCCCAACCGGAACCTGCGCGAGCGGTCGGCGAGTCCGGACCGACGGGTTCAAGTTCGTTTTCCGAAACAGTCTGTGGGTAGGCTTAGCCTAGCAACTCGCGCCTGATTTCGTCCAGCCGCGCGCGCTCCCCCGGAGTCGTCTCCGGGTAGGGTTCGCCCTTCTGTCGTATCGAGCCGGTGAATTCGGGCGGGCGCTTTTCCAGGAAAGCGGCGCGTCCCTCGTCGCCGTCGGCGCTGAGCTGGGTCAGCAGCGCGTTCATGAGGGTTTGCACCCGCCAGGCCTCAGTCACCGGGATATCGCCGAACCTGAGAACCAGTTCCTTCATCATGCGTACGGCCAGCGGCGGCAAGCCGGCGATATGAGCGGCGATTCGCTCGGCGCGGGACATGAGCTTGTCGTGCGGCACAACCTCGTTCACAAGGTTGATTCGCAGCGCTTCCGCGGCGTCGAACGGCTCGTCCATCAGCAGGATGCGCATGGCGTCGGCGTGGGCTATCTGGCGCGTCAGGTAGGTGGCGCCGGGGCCTCCGCCGACCCAGCCCTGGCTGAGAAGCGCGAACTTGAACCGCGCGTGTTCGGCGCAGGCGAGCCGTATGTCCGTCGAGGTGAGCATGAGGTAGAATCCCGCTCCGGCGGCCCAGCCGTTTATCGCGCCTATGACCGGTTTGTATATCTGGGGGTAGTGATCGCCGAGCCGTCCGTCCGCGCCGATGCGAGCGCCGTTCACAGTCTCGCTCAGCGGCCAGAACACGCCTTCGGCGCGCAGTCGCTCTCGCTCCTCGGGGGTTATGTCCGGTCTGGTCGCCAGATTATGCCCGGCGCAGAAGTGGCGGTCGCCCACTGCGGTCAGGATAGCCACGCGGACGTCGCGGTCGTCCCATACCTCTTTCCATATCTCGGCTATCTCCATCGAAATCTGCCTGTCGAGGATGTTCGCCTTCTGTGGGTTGTTTATCGTGATGTAGGCGACCTTGTCTCGCTTCTCGTAATCAACGGGCATCGCGTCTTCTCCAATGTGAATCTTGATTGTGGGATTCTATGACCTGACAGGGCGATCGCATTCAAAGTTTCGGCGGGCGGAGTTGTATTATATATTTTCGTTTATATCGCCGCCGGTCATCCTGCAGGCTGCCTCAGGCGGTCTGCAGGTGGGATGCAGGTGGGGTCCGGCGCCTGCATCCCACCTGCATTGACCAGGATTCGTAGCTAAATGGCCGAAAATTTTTTCCTGTCAGGTTTGTCATATATTGTGGTTTATCGTTCTCAGGGCGCGGTTGTCGGTTTGGGACGCCGGGCGTGCGGTAGAGCGCCTCATGTACGTAGTGTCTAATCAGGGGTCTATTGTAGTCGAATAAGCACAAATGTGCAAGGGCGTGCGGCGCTCTCTAGGCTTTTTATCCTGATTGTGGCGTGAGACTATGACCGACGGCAGGGGCCGGCGCGGCAGGCCGTAGAGCCTCAGATCACAGAAGATCGTTTGAAAGTGAGGGTCGGCGCGCCTATTGCGCCTTGTGTGACTCCGGCGGGCAGGGGGCAACGGGGCGGCCCCGAGTGTATAATTAAGTTATCAGTTGGTATCGCGCTGTCCGACAATCGAGGGGTGGGAAGTGGATCTTAATATCGCAAGGAAATCGTTGAACAAAGCGGGGTTCGCTATCGAGAGCGAAAGCAGGCTGAAGGGGGGATACGGTTCTCAGCTACGGCTAACGAACGGGACCATTGTCAATGTGTATGACAAGGGGACGTATAGCGTTCAGGGGAAGGAGCGTGAACCCGTTAGGTTATTGCTGGAAGGCGGTTCGTCCGTCTCGCGCGCCGCTACGGACGGCAGGATAGTTCTTTACACTGACGGCGCGTGTTCGGGCAATCCGGGGCCGGGCGGCTACGGCGCGATTCTGAAGTATGGAGATGATGCTAGGGAACTGAGCGGAGGCTTTCGCAGGACGACCAACAACCGCATGGAGCTGCTGGCCGTCATAGCGGGGCTGGAAGCGCTGAAGCGTCCCTGCGGGGTGACTATATACAGCGACTCCAAGTACATAGTGGACGCGGTGAATAAGGGGTGGGCGAGACGGTGGAGGGCGAACGGCTGGCGCAGAAACAGGACGAATAGGGCGGTGAACCCGGACCTGTGGGCGCGCCTTCTCACTTTGCTCGACACCCACGATACAGAGTTCCGCTGGGTAAAGGGGCACGCGGGCAATAAGGGCAACGAGAGAGCGGACGCGCTCGCTGTCGCCGCGGCCAACGGCAAAGCCCTCGCCATTGACGAAGGCTACGAAACGCCCGCGGCGGGCCCTCTTATCTGAGACGGATGATAGCTGAGAACTAATGATGGTGAAATTTTGACCAGTTCCAACGAATCCCGACTGACTCACGTTGACCGGAGCGGCAAGGCGCAGATGGTGGATGTGGGAGACAAGCCGGATACGCGGCGCGAGGCCGTGGCCAAGGGGCGCGTGGCAATGCGACCGGATACTCTCGCGCTGATACGCGACAACGCATTCGACAAGGGCGACGTTCTGGGCGTGTCGCGTGTCGCGGGCATAATGGGCGCGAAGAATACGTCCCAGCTGATCCCGCTGTGCCATCCGCTACCCATCAACAAGATCGCGGTCGAGTTTGACTTGGACACTGAAACAAGCGCTGTCAACATCACTGCGAGCGCTCGAACGACGGGCAAAACCGGCGTCGAGATGGAGGCGCTCACCGCGGTGAGCGTGGCCGCGCTGACCATTTACGATATGTGCAAGGCGGTTGACCGCGCCATGCGTATAGAGGCCATCCGTCTGGTTAGGAAGACGGGCGGCAAGAGCGGCGACATAGTGTTGGAAGACGTTTAGCGTCCATTTCTCAAGAGCGAGGCTCACGATAAGGAGTTCTTCATGCGCGACCCTCGATGGCGGATTCGGATTCATGGTGTCCTACGAGTTGGCGGGCGGTAGTGAAGCGGCGTCCAGGTTCGTCCGCGTCCTCGACATGATAAAATTCGCCCCCAGCCTCGGAGAGTCGCGCACCACCATATCCCACCCGGCCAAGACCTCTCATCGCTCCCTGTCCGAGGACGAACTCATCCGCTCAGGCATCTCGGGCGGCCTGATACGAATGTCCTGCGGTCTCGAGTCTCCTGGCGACATCATCGCCGACCTCAAGCGGGGGCTGGAGGGGGTTTAGGTGCCGGAACTTATTTTCTGATTGCTATTGACAATACAGAACATGGGAGTTATAATCACAGCTGGTTGAGTGATTAAGCGGGTGAACCGATATAGAATGGCCTGCTCAGTGAATCATATCATTTATCAGAATACTCAAGGAGAGCAGATTGCCCCCTCGGACAACAATATGGACTCTTGACGATCACACGCGTGGAAAACACTTGGTTCTGAAAAGCTATATGGACGCTTGGCTCCCAATCATGCTGAGTCAATATAAAAGGGTATTATTTGTTGATGCCTTCGCTGGACCGGGGCAATACAAGAATGGTGAACCAGGTTCACCAGTTATCGCAATGAGAACCCTTGCTGATCACGTCCATCATAAAGTTATGAAAGGACAAATAGACTATATGTTCATTGAGGATAATCCAGAAAGATTCTCTTGTCTCGAAGAAATAGTCAAGATAGAGAGAATAAAGTCTCCTTCTTTCTGTCAGGTTAGGACATTCAATGACACCTATGAAACTGTGTTTCCCGAGCTAGTTAACGTGATTGAGTCAGATAGTACCGTCCCTGCGTTCGTGATGATTGATCCGTTTGGCGTTTCAGGAGTCTTCATGAATCACATTAAGACTCTTATGGAGTATCCTAGTACGGAAGTATATATCTCCTTCATGTACAGGGAGATCAACAGGTTTGCATCTCAACCCGAATTCACTGAGCACCTCGATAAGCTATTTGGATGTTCAGACTGGCAGCAAGTATCAGATTCAGAAGATTCGACGAATAGAAGAAGACTCTTTCACAAGATTTACGAGAATCAACTCCGTAAGATGGGGGCGAAATATGTACTCACGTTCGAGTTATATAGTGGAAACAGGCACGTGTACACTCTTTTCTTCGCAACTCAGAACAGTCAGGGTTGCGATAAGATGAAGCAAGCGATGTGGAAGGTTGCGCCACTAGGGGACTTCCGGTTCAAAGGGGGGATGGACCTCCAGCTTACCCTTGGCCCTGAGGTTCTTGACTTTAGCCCGCTGAAGGATGACCTGCGTAATGAGTTCAGTTTGAATGAATACGTGTCAATTGAGTCAATTGACCAGTTCATGCGTTCAGATAAAACCGCATTTCACACGAATCATCACAGAAAAATTCTAGCAGATATGGAACGGGAAGGGATGCTTGAAGTCAAGGACGGCACCAGAGTTAGAAAAGGAGGCTTTCCACGCGGAACGGTTCTTAGATTTGTTAACCCCCCACCGCCACCACCCAGACAAACAAGTATGCTCTTCTGAACGCGAGTGATTGATACCATGTCAACCGCAACTACAATCGAGTGGACTGAGGTCACCTGGAACCCCGTAACCGGCTGCACCAAGATCAGCTACGGGTGCAAGTTCTGCTACGCAGAGCGTATGTCTAAGAGACTCAAGGCGATGGGTATGACAAAGTACCGCAACGGATTCAGCGTGACACTCCATGAGTCTGCGCTCGAGGAGCCGCTGAAGTGGAAGAAGCCACGCCTGGTGTTCGTCAACTCCATGAGCGACCTGTTCCACGAATCGGTGCCTACGGAGTTTATTCAGTCCGTCTTCGAGGTTATGAACCAAGCGCCCCAGCACACGTTCCAGGTGCTGACCAAGCGTCCAAGTCGCGTGAGTCAACTTAACAATAAGCTCAACTGGACACCCAACATCTGGATGGGCGTGAGTATTGAGTCGGAGAGGTGGATGAATCGCTTGGACATTCTAAAGAGCGCAGATGCTCAGACGAAATTCCTATCCCTCGAACCCTTGCTGGGACCGCTGCCCAGTCTGGAATTAAGAGGCGTTGACTGGGTGATCACGGGTGGCGAGTCAGGGCCGGGCGCCAGGCCAATGAACCCCGACTGGGTTAGAGAAATCCGCGACAACTGCGTGCAAAACGGAGTCCCTTTCTTCTTCAAGCAATGGGGTGGCGTATTCAAGAAACGCACAGGGCGCATCTTGGACAACCGTACATGGGATGAGATGCCTCGGACAGCAGTCGGCTAAAGTACATTTACTGCAAACAGACAACACCGCAATATAAGGGCCGCCGGGATCCCGGCGGCCCCTTGATTCATGACCGCTGCCTGATGGCTCGGTTGTCCTTATAGGACGTGGTAGAGCAGCAGGTGTTCGCGCAGTACATCGTTGGCGAAGTCGTTCTCGACGTCGCGCCAGACGGAGTGGATGTGATTGGCGCCGTTCTGCCGGTTGTCGAACTCGACGACGAAGTTGCCTCCGTGGATCCGGTAGTAGTGTTCCTTGCCCTCCTCGACAGGGCCGCCCCAGGCCCAGTGCAGGCCGTCGAAGCCCTCTTCCTCGAGCCGCAGGAGCTTCTCTTGCGCCATGTCGGTTCGCACCTGATTGACATAGACGTTGACCAGGTTGCGGAGGATTTCCTTCTGGGTGTCGTTCATCTTGGACGCGGGCAGACCTTCCTCCGGCGGCAGGGACACGCGAGAGGCGTTGTAGGTGAGGATGTCGTAGGGGGCCTCTCCGTAGATGGTGGCCTTGCCGGTCTGGCCCTGATCGAGGCTGCCCATGAGCTTGAAGGCGAGGTCTTCGCGCTGGTCCAGAATGCGGAGACCCTTTTTCGGACCCTTGCGAACCTCGGCCGGATTGGCGCCGAAGAAGAATGGCGTCATGGAGATGAACTTGTCGCCCCACAGGCTGAAGTTCAGGGAGATGTGATGTCCCTCGACTCGCCAGCCCCAGGGTTCGCTGTCGTTCCCGGGTTCGCCGAACACAGTCCAGTAGTACAGGTCCGGGTCGCGGACGAAACTGGTCACGCCGGCCTCCTTCTCCAATGGGCCGAGGACGGATTCGTGTTCGATAATCAGCTTGGCCTGCTCGAACGACCTGTCGGTCAGTCCGGTTTCCATGAGGGAGTAGGCGAGTTGGCGCTGGTCGTCGTCCATGTCGCGGAGCGGGATCCCGTGTCTGTTGACGGGCGGGTAGTACCAGAAGATGCGCTCGCCGTCCATGTATTCGTAGATTGTCTTGTCGCGCTGGTCGCCGCTGAGGCTCTCCACGAACCTTTTGGCGGCTTTGGTCATGCCGGCGGCTGATGCATGCTTGTGTGCAGTGGTCATTGAATAGCCTCCTTAGTATTCATGGTCTGAGGATAGCATGAATTGGGCAAATTGGGAATTGGGCAACGTGCGCTTCACAATCCGTAGCGCTCTTTCATGTACGCTACCCAAGCCGAGGCGGTGTCTGGACATTCGCCCTCAACGGCGGCGAGCAGAATATAGGGGCATACCATCGCGAACGAATCGTCCGGGCGTTTCAGCGCGGCGCGAAACATGTCGCCGACATATTCCTTATCAGGAAACCGTTTGATTAGGGGCGGCGAAGTGCATTTCTTGCCCTGTGAGACCACCTGGTAGTCTGTATTATCGTTGGGCGCGACCACGACCACTTTCGCGTCGCTGACACCAAGTTCCCTGTCTGCAACCATTCGGTCCGCCAGCAAACGCAGACGCATAATCTGATCGAAAGGTTCATATAGCAACTCATCCATTGGGACGCTTCCGCTGAACGAGGAGGATACGGCATAGTATAGATCGCGGTATCCATCCAGTTGCTTTTTAGTTCTATGGGAAGATTCATCTAGACACTTTGGCCTGGTAGCCAAGTATTGTTCGGCATATTTCCATTCGACCAGATAGGCCCTTCGTCTCGAGCCTATGTCCGACACCATAAAAGCGTCAACGCTCGTAGCTCCCGCGCCGCGCATCGTCTTGCCTTCCAGCGAACGAGGGAGGCCAACCCACTCAAATTCGACAGGTGACGCATTGCCCTTATGATTGATGTCAATAATGTCTTTCACATCGGGGTCTATTGCGCGAACGACCGCCGCGAGCGCGCCGTCTATCTCGGCTAAGGGCAGCAGGAAGTTGACGCACATGATTTGCGAACACTTCATATTGCGCGTTGGGAAGTTCAACCTGGGAGTATCGCCCCGGCCTCTCCACCACTTGATCGCACGCTCCCTGAAGAACCTGATTGCGCCATCCTCACCCCGTATCGTCTTATATAGGTTCTCTTCCTCATAGCTATAGGCCAACAAGTGGCCGTTGCGTCGTCCGCTGTTGTCCGAGGGAGAGCGTCCCTTCAGGCTAATGGTTAGGGATGTGTCGCGGAAGCGCGCCTGCTGCTCTTTAGCAATGTCGTCAAAAGTTCGGACTTGCTTGCTTATCAGGTTGCTCCCTATCCATTATCTATCCGCTCTTGGCCAGTTTCTGGAATGCGCGAACGTTCGGCGGCGGCGTCTCCGTGTGGCTTATGTTCGTGTGGGCCACCTCGGCGACGTAGATGCTGTCTTCGGAGTCGAGGCATATGCCATGCGGGGCGATGAACTGTCCGGGTTCCAGACCGAACCCGTTTCCGAGCCGCTCCAGCACCTTGCCTGCGGTGGTCATAATGGCGACACGCGGGCCTATGTTGGGCGTATTGCGGTTCACCGACATACCCCAGCCGAGTTCGCCGACGTAAACGCGCTGGTTGTCGCTGATATATATCGCGCATGGGCGGTGAAGGTTGTGCCACACATCTTCCAGCTTGCCATCGCGGTCGAAAACCTGGACGCGGTGATTCTCGCGGTCGCAGACATACACGTACCCGTCCCGGTCGGTAGCTATGTTGTGGACGATGTTGAACTGGCCCGGGTCGGTTCCCGGAGCGCCCCAGGTCTTGATATGCTCCCCGTCCGCCGTGAACTTGTGGACGTTTCCGTTGCCGTATCCGTCCGAGATGAACAGGTCGCCGTTGGCCGGGTCGGCGGCCACGTGGGTGCATCGGTTGAACGGCTTTCCGCTGTGCGCCTCGGCCGGCCGGTTGGGTATCCCGATGGTCATAAGAACTTCGCCGTCCAGCGTGCATTGGCGAACGGTGTGGTCTCCGTCGTCAGTGCAGTACAGGGTGTTGTCCGGACCGACGCTCACACCGTGCGCGCGGGTGAACACTCCCTCGCCCCACGTCTTGATGAAGTTGCCCTCCTTGTCGAAGACAACCATCGGATGGTCGCCTCGGCTGAATACGTAAACGTTGTCGTCGGCGTCGGTTATGACTCCAGCCGTTTCGCGCCAGCCGATGCCGTTGGGGAGATTCTCCCAGTTGACCACGACCTCATAGGCGAACTGTCCGCTACCCAATATCACGCTGTTCGTCAATGTCTTCCTCCTAACTGCCACGCTCGCTAACGCCTTTAGATACAAAACAATTGATTTATCACACGGCTCTCGGTTGACCGTTCTAACGCTGAGCCGTCTTCCGTCCGCAGAATCGAAACCTCGTCCCACGCGCATTATAATTACTTTTTCATGGATTTGGAAATTCTACTCACCGCCGATTGACCCTGCAGTCCCGTTGAACTACATTAAGGGTCAATAGCAACCAAAGCATCCTAGGGGGACATAATGAGCGGCTCAGTAGTTTCAATTCAGCTCTGCGTTGGGCATAGAGACCCTATGAAATCGGTGGAATCGGCGCGGATGAGAGCGGGGTACGGCATCGAGGGAGACAGGCACGCCGTTTCCGAAGGCGTAAGAACCAAGCGTCAGGTTCTTCTGACCGACGAGGAGACGCTGGCGAAGTTCGGCCTGTCTCGCGCCGACATTCGGGAGAACATAACCACCTCGGGCATAGAGCTTCACTCGCTCAGAGAGGGAGACAGGATCTCTCTGGGCGACGACGCGGTGGTCGAGATAACCGGCCATTGCGCCCCCTGCGCCCGCATGGACGAGATACGGGACGGCCTCAGGGTCGCGCTCGAAGGGCAGCGCGGAATGTTGGCGTCCGTCATCAGCGGCGGAACCGTCAGCGTTGGCGACGAAGTCAGGGCGTTGGAGGCAGCAGTCGCCGGATAGACGGCCTCGACCACCCTCTCTCGCCAACCTATAAAGTGCAGCGTCCGCCGGAAGTGAGACTCCTCGCTTCCGGGCGGATGTTCTTTTGCCGCCCGCACTCTACCCCACCCTCTGAAGGCGCGTCAGTCGCTCTGAGACCGGGCCTTCTTCATTCTCTTCCCGTGTCGCGTTGCGCCCGGCCGGAGGGAATAGACAGGCATAAGGTGAACGAAGGAGACAAAAATTCATGCTGAGACGGTTCAATGGTTTGGGCTCTAAATGGCTGGTGGTCGTATTGGCGATTGGCGCGCTGCTCGTTCTGAGTTGCGCGGGGCAGGCGCCTGACACGCCGGAGGAAACTAACCTCGACAGCGTCGTCGCCGCGACTCCGGAGTCGAAGCCAGTCCCGACCGCAACTCCGGCGTCGAAACCAGTCCCGACCGCGACTCCGACGACAGACGCCTCGCCGTCGTCCGCGGTACAACCGTCGGGGGAGTTCATGCCCACGATCGGCGTATCAAATAGCGGGTGCGCCGGTGGCTACAATCGCGACGACTGGGCGCCGTCAAGCTCCAGATGGTCGGCGGCGCGCCAGGCTACAGCCCGCGAGGAGGGGCCGGGATTGTTCGGATACTGGACAGACCTGCCCATAGCCAGCCTCAGCCAAGCGGATATAGACCACCACGTCCCAGTGAAGCACGCTCACATGGCGGGCGGCTGCCACTGGGACAAATCCCGACGCGGCGCCTTTTATACAGACTTGGATAATCTTAACGTCACAACTCCGAGCATGAACCGATCCAAGTCCGACAAAGCGCCCGGTCACTGGGCCCGGCAAGACGAATTCATAGACACGCCCTCCGAACGCTGTGAGTACGCTACGCAATGGGTCAGTGTCAAACGCAAGTACGAACTCCACTTCATCACCGCGCAGGAGGTCTCCGAACTCAAGAGAATGTTGAGCGGCTGCGGGGAGACGCCCTCCTTACCGTCCTCCGCCGCTCCCCGCGCCCGTACGCCGAGTCCGGAACCGGCCGATACGCAACGCCCTGCCTTGGGGGAAGTGAAGGTGTACAAGAACTGCGCCGAACTTCGTGAAGATTACCCGGACGGTATTACTAAGACTGAACATCCTGAAGTGTATGCCGCCAACGAGAGTCGGGACCGAGACAAGGACGGCAGCGCTTGTGAAAGAGCGGCGTCAATTGGTCCGACGGCGATCCCGACTGCTATTTCTCTGACGACTCCGACTCCAGCAGCAACTGATACTACCGGGGAAGTGAAGGTGTACAAGAACTGCGCCGAACTTCGTGAAGATTACCCGGACGGTATTACTAAGACTGAATATCCTGAAGTGTATGCCGCCAACGAGAGTCGGGACCGAGACAAGGACGGCAGCGCCTGTGAATAGGCGCGATGCGCTGACGCCCTCCCCTATTCGGTGAACCCGTATATCTCGCCGTCAAGGTCAAGGATGTAGAGTTCGCCGTCTGGGGACTCGGCGAAGGACGATATCCTGATGTCAGTGTCGGCCAGCTGAATAGACTCGGTCACCCTCGACCCGTCGTATCTGAGCGCCCAGATTTTGCCGCTGCAAAAGTCGCCATAGACGTAAGCGCCGTACAGACTGGGCAGTCGCGAGCCGCGATACACATACCCGCCGGTTATCGAGCAGCCGTCATCGCGTCCGTAAACGGCGACTGGAGGTTCGAGGCCGCGCGTGTCGCACGAGCGGGAGAAGCATTCGTCCCCCTCCATTATGTCCCATCCATAGTTCAAGCCCGGCTCTATGAGATCAACCTCTTCCAGCGCGTTCTGACCGACGTCGCCCGCCCACAGATCGCCCGTTTCGAGGTCGAAAGTGAACCTCCACGGATTGCGGAGGCCGTATGCCCATATCTCCGCCCGCGCTCCCCTCTACCCCCACGAAAGGGTTATCAGCAGGTATCGCGTGGCTCTCCGTCGAGTCCGAGCTAGAGACATCCAGGCGCAGGATAGCGCCCAGCAGAGTCCCTTTATTCTGCCCGTTGCCCCTTGGGTCGCCCGCGCTGCCGCCGTCGCCCAGACCGACGTACAGGTATCCGTCCGGGCCGAAGACTATCTGGCCGCCATTATGGTTGGCGTATGGTTGCTCCACCTCCAGGATAAGCGTCTCGCTGTTGGGGTCTGCGGTCTCGCCGTCGGCGACGAACCGAGACAGCGTCGAGCGTCGGGGGCCGCTCGCAGTATAGTAAACGTAGAAGTAGCCATTGGAGTAGAAATCGGGGTCGAACGCGAGTCCGAGCAGTCCTTCCTCCTCGCCTCGGTCGTTCACCCTGTCGCGAATGTCCAGGAACAGGTCTGCGCCTGCGTCGCCGTTCAGCGCGATAATCCGTCCGGCCTGCTCCACTACAAACCCGCGCTCCGAGTCGTCTTCGGGGAAGATCAGGGCGACGGGTCTGTGGAAGGACAGCCCCGGGAACTCGCGCGTTACGCCCAGTTCCCTGAGCGGCTCGCCCTGTCCGAAGCCTTGCCGCTTTGGGACAGGCGTAATAGTGGGCGCGAGTTGGAAAGTGGGCATGGGGGTAATGGTCGGCGCGAACCCGAATGTGGACATGGGGGTGATGGTCGGCGCGAGTTGGAAAGTGGACATGGGCGTTGTGGTGGGCAGGATTCCGGGCTCGACGGGAGCGCCGTTCCCGTCGGGAGTCGGGACCGCTTCCAGCACGATTTCGGCGTCTATGCACCCAACCGAGAATATGGCGGCCATGAGACCCAAGAGCAGAGTTTTCATAAGAGGATTATAGCGCATCGCAAATGGAAAAGCGCCGGAAACCCGGCGCTTCGTTAAGGGGGGAGGGACGCGGCTGAGGGAGAGGGAAGAGGCCGCGTCCCCTTCAGTGGGTTGGGATGACCGAGAAGGTCGTTTCAATTAGTTGGGAAGCTTGGAGAACCTGCGGTGAATATCGCGAAAGTCCTTCTGGGCCTCCTCGAAGGTGGGGCCGGAGTAGTCTCCCGGCTTGTTGACAGACCCGAAGTAGGTCTCCAGGCTGGTGGCCGTCGAAAGACGCGGCCTGCCAAGTATCTTCTTGACTCTGTTAATCATGGCGCTTCTCCTTTGGCTGTGCCGTCCCATCAGGGGCGGAATGGACTATACTGTGTTCTGTATATACAATTATCTCAAGAAGATAGAATCTTGAAAAGAGATATTTAATGATACATATCATCAATTTTATTGATATAGGGACGTGAATTGGAGATAAGAGAACTCAGAAGTTTCTGTATGGCGGCCCGCCTCAGAAGCATATCTCGCGCGGCTGAGCAGTTAGGGATAGGCCAGCCGACGGTCACCACACACATCAAGAAGCTGGAGAACGAATTGAACACGGTTCTGTTCGATCGTGTGAAGCGTCCGATACAGCTCACGCTGGCGGGCAAACGCCTGTCCGAACTAGCGTCCCCCCTTGTCGAGGGCATAGACGGACTGGCGGACACCGCGGCCGAGGCTGAGGAGCGCGGTCCGGTGGTTCTGGCCGCAACCCCCGACATAATACCCCACACTCTCCTCAGGGTTGTGCGGGTATTCTTGGCGCGCCATCCCCACATTCACCTGACCATCAAGTCGGCGACCAGAGCGCAGGTAAGCCAGATGATCTCCGAGGGTGACGCAGACATCGGTATCATCCAGCACTACGACCGCGACGACGCATTCTCGTTCGAGGGTTTGTTTGTCTATGAAAGGGTGCTAATCACCCCTCCGGACCACCCTCTCGCAAGCCGGCCCGTCGAGTTCCTAGAACAGATAGCGCAATACCCCCTGATAATGATGAGCGAGGGCACACACACGCGCGACCTTCTGGAGTCTGAACTCAAGCGGCGGGGCGTGAGCTATGAGATAGTCGTTGATCTGGACAGCATGGACATGATCAAACGATACGTGGCGCTTGGGATGGGGATCTCCGTCGGGCCGAAGCTCGCGATTGACCCGGAGGACAATGAGGCGCTCGGGGTCGTCAGCCTGGCGCACATACTGCCGGTCGAGCAGGGCGGCGTCTTAACCCTGAAGGGCAAAAGACTCTCGACGCCGACCCGGCGCTTCATATCCGTGATGCGAGACGTGCTGTCGGTGTCTGAAGTGGTCTAGGCGGGCTTTCTGACGCCAACCAGCTTGCCTGTCACCACAATTCGGTGGTCGTAAACGAGTCTTGGCACACAAGTCACGAGCGTGATTGTCGAGTCGTCCGTGTCGTACAGAGCCAAGTCATCCCTGTGCATTACTTCTGTCTCGGTTATCTGGTACAGGAACTCTTCGCCGTCCTCGTTCAGAAGGGTGACGTATACCGGATCGCCGTTCTTCAGAATCGCAGGAATGTCGGGCAGTTTTCTGAATACGTTGCCCTCACCCTGAATAGGGCTTTCGAGATGGCCGAACAGCCATGTATTGCCCAACTCGCCCGGATTGGATGTCTCCGGTATTCTGCCGACAATGTGGACGGGCGTCTCATATCGCCTGCTGTCGCCGAAGTCGCGAATAGCCAGGTTGGTTATCTCCGAGTCAACGCCTATGCTCGGAATGCGGATATGTGTGGCGTCGGACAGCGTTCCCTTCGGCAGTCCGTCGGAGGCGAGCGCCTCAAGAAAACCATCTTCGCGTCGGATGACGCCGTATATGTACTCGTCGGCGCCCGCCGACAGGGGACGGTCCCAGTATTTGGGATGAATATTGTATCCCGGATAGATGGAGTCATAAGCCGCGACCAGCTCGCCGGGGTCCACTTCGATGGCGGTTGGGACCTGTTCCGGAGCGGGGGCTTCCTCGGTCTCCGGCTCGGAAGACGTCTCTGTCGCGATGTCGGTTTCCACAGGTTGCGAGGGTGTATCGGCTTCGAGCGTAGGCGATGCGGCGACCGCTTCCGGCGCTGTCCGCTCAGGCGTGGCGTAGTACACCACGGGCGGCTTGGTCCTGACAACGGCGGGAACCTCTTTTCTTACGGTCTCTACGGACTTGAACTCGCTGTCGGGCGTCGGGGCGCCGAGCGCCTGGATTGGCGGCACGGGAAATGCCGGCAGTGAGACCGGCCCCTCTATGGAGGCGCTCAACTCCGCCAGATTCGACTTGTTGTATATGCCGAATAGAGTGTAAGCGCAGACCCCGACCAGAATCATTATGCCTATGAGGGTTAGGAATACGCTCGCAAAGAGCATCTTGCGAGGCCGTCTGGGCATTGGGTCGGAGTATTTTGTTTGGGAGTGATGGTACATCCGTCGGTGTATTCCGGGGTCTTGGGCTTCTGAGTTCGTTGTGAATGATTATACCATCTGACGCGGCTCGGCGCGCCAGAGGTTCATAACGCTTTTGGCGCAACCCAGAAGACAGCCCGTCCGAGATTGGACAGGGCGAGCGGAAAGCGCGCCGAAGAAAGGCTGTCTTGTCGCTCCATACGCAAAAACAGCCCTTCGGGCCGATCTATCGGAAACGCGGCGAGTAGGTGGCTCCGTTCGCGATAGGCTCATTCAGGTACACATCTCCGTTGCGAATCTTGATGTTGAATCCACAATCGGGGTTGCTGCATACCCACGCCTTATAGTGTATGGGCGCGCCCTGGCTTCCGAAATCGGATAGGGGCAACAGATTGCCCATCGAACAACTCATACAGCTTGGGAAATCTCTACCTTCCACGAAATCCTCCTCTCCCCTGTTTTCAGAGCGCGCAAAGTATAGCATTGAGCGTCGGAGTAAACAAGTTCGGCGCGGGCCGCATTTGTTATACACGCGACGATAGCCTCAAATCGGAGTTAATCCGGGGGCAAACAAGCCTGACACGGTTCGCATCTGCCATAGTCCTCCATTCCAAACTACACAGACAGTCTCCGAACCGCCTTCTCGTCTATATCTATCCCTAATCCCGGACCTTCCGGGGGCGTCAGAAAGCCGTCCGCCTGCTCAAACGGCGCGTCCATAATCCCCTCTCGTATAAGCGACGGCGTTCTGTCGAACTCCATAACCGGCTCCTGAACATAGGGCTCGGGGTTCGCGGACGGCGGACAGGGCGGTATAGTAGAAATCACGTGCAGGCTGGCGGCTATCATCACCGGCGATCCCCATACGTGAGGGTTGACTTGGATTCCGTGCGTGTTCGCTGTCATGGCCACGTTTCGCATCTCGGTTATGCCGCCTACGTTTATCACGTCGGGCTGGGCTATATCGTATGCGCGGCGGGAAAGGAATTGCGAAAATTCGTATCTGGCGCGAAGATTCTCGCCTCCCGCGATAGCCATCGGCAGCGCGGACTTGACTTGCAGATAGCCTTCCACATCCTGAGCGTTCACCGGCTCCTCAAACCACAGTATATCCAGGTCCGCGAGGCGTCTGCCTATCCGAATCGCGGCGGCGGCGTTGTATGCTTGGTTGGCGTCCACCATCAGCCTGATGTCCGGGCCTACGGCCTCTCGCAGAGCGGTTACCCGCCTCACGTCGTCATCCATCGGAAGCCCTCCCACCTTCGTCTTCATGCCTTTGAATCCGGCCTCGACGTATCCGCGCGCCTCGTCCGGCAGGCGGTTCGGGAACTCGCCCTCAGTGTAGTAGAGTCCGGTCGCATAGACCGCCACCCTGTCCCGCGCCCTGCCGCCCAGCAACTGAAACACAGGCTGGTTCAGCGCTTTGCCGGTTATGTCCCACAGCGCGATGTCAACCGCGCTGATAGCGGACCCTCCCAGTCCGACCGCGATGTTGGCGTTGTACAGCGCCGAGTGCATCTTCTGCCACAGCCCGACGCGATTGGTGGGGTCCTGGCCTATGAGCATGGGGGCGAAGTCGTTCTCGACGAGCGCGGCGGCCGCGCCTTCGCAGCCCTCGCCCCATCCGACCAGCCCGTCGTCGGTCGTCACCTTAACGAGGCCGACGCTGCGGCTATCTATCCATCCCTGAGACCATCCGAAAGGCCGCTCCAGCGGCGAACTAAGTTGAAACGTCTCGATTCCGGCTATCTTCATCTCTGGCGCAACCTCGCTGCAATATGGATTAGGGTAGTTATGTAGTATATGATGAAGACCCGTATGCGGCCAGCCTTATAGGGAAGACCACGCCGTCCGACCGCAAAACCACATCCGCCGAAACCCGATAGCGAATAGCAAGGAGCGACGAGAACATTGAGCGCAAGCGCTATAGCGACGCTGTTTCCAATCGCGGGCTGGGATGCCCGACGCGCCTCTCAGATCGAGTTCTGCGGCGGGGGCGACCCGATTCTGCCGACGCCCTTCCGAATCGGCGATTGCGCCGCGGCCAGCCTGGCCGCGGTCGGGCTGGCCGTTTCAGACCTGTGGGAACTGAGAACCGGACACCGCCAGGAGGTAGCCGTCAATGTCCGTCGCGCCACCGCGTCGCTCCGCAGTTCCAAATACATGACGATGGACGGATGTCCGGCGGGAGCGGAACGTCACCCGGTCATGGGCGTGTATCCGGCCAGAAACGGACGCTGGATCTATCTCCATTGCAACTTCCCTAACCACCGCGACGCGGCTCTTAGCGTGCTGGGGGTGGAGGAGGACACCAACGCCGTCCGTCGGGCGGCGGCGCTCTGGGACGCCCTGGAGTTGGAGGAGGCGATTATCGCGGCGAACGGCGCGGGCGGAATGGCGCGTTCCATGCAGGAATGGGCGCGCCATCCCCAGTCCGCCGCCGTCGCCTCTCTTCCCCTTCTCGAAATAGAGAAGATTGGCCACAGCCCGCCCGAACCGCTGCCCGAAGGCGTCAGACCGCTTTCCGGGATACGCGTTCTTGATCTCACGCGGGTGCTCGCAGGGCCGACCTGCGCCCGCACGCTGGCCGAACACGGCGCAGACGTAATGAAAATCACCGCGCCGCACCTGCCCAGTATAGGGGCTCAGGAGTATGACACAGGACACGGCAAACTCTCCGCCCATCTCGACCTGAGGGAACGGAATGACCTGGAGACGCTGAAAGGGCTTGCGCGCGAAGCCGACATCTTCTCACAAGGATACAGGCCTGGGACTCTTGCCGGGCGCGGCCTATCGCCTGAGGGCTTGGCCGCGCTCAGGCCCGGCGTCATCTACGTCTCGCTGTCCGCATTTGGGCGACTGGGTCCGTGGGCGTCGCGCCGCGGATTCGACACGGTCGTCCAAACGGTGAGCGGCATAACCGCCCGGCAGGGGGAACTATTTCCCGGCCCGGAGCCGGGTCCCCAATTCTATCCGGTCTCAGCCATAGACTACCTCACCGGCTATCTCATGGCCTTCGGCGCTCTAGTCGCCTTAGCCCGGCGGGCGCGAGAAGGCGGCAGCTGGCTCGTCAGAATCTCGCTGGCTCAGACCGGACGCTGGCTAGTGGGACGCGGCCAGCTGCCCGAATCGGAACTTGGAGATGTGCCGGAAGAATTCACCGCCGAAGAGATAGAGCGCTGGTCAACCGTCAGCCAAGTCCCCGGAGGCCGCTTGGGACACCTAGCGCCCGCGCTCGAACTCTCTGAGACACCGCCCTATTGGGCGCGACCTTCCGTCCCCCTCGGCTACCACGACCCCGTATGGCCGGAGCGAACGCAGGTCTGAGGCGGAGGCGCGCGGGGACGCGTTCGCCGAACCGACGCCGATGGATTAACCTAGCTGTGGCCGTGACGGTTCTCATCCGAATGTTCCGCCCTGGTCATCGGTATGAACATAAGAATGACCACTGCGACCGCGTAGAGCGCGGCGGTGTAGTAGAACAGATTGTCCGGGTCAATGTCGTACAGCCAGCCCGCTATCAGAGGGGACGCCGCGCTGAGTATGAACCTGGACGTGGACATCAGCCCCAGCGTAGTCGCCGCCGTCCCTTCGCGCGCTATATCCATCGCCGCCGCTGTAAGGATTGGCTGGTCGCTGTACAGGAACAGCCCAAGCGCGGCCAGCAGCGCCGACATCACCGCCAGGCTATCCCCGTATGGAGCCATTAGCAGGGTAATCACGGCCAGCGCGATCATCCCGGGCATCAGTATCAGCTTGCGTCCCAGGCGGTCAGAAAGATAGCCGGCCAGCGGACTAGCGAATATCCCAACCAGGACCAGCAGACCTATCAGCCCGCCCCGGATCGCCAAACTCTCGAAGTCGCCATGCTCGCTGTCGGCCGTGAGTCCCAGCACGTCCGCCAGGTACAGGGGCAACACTGTAATGAACCCGATGTAGGCCATGCCCCTGAGGCCGGCGACCAGGGTGATTCCCCATACCCGTCCGTTGCGGACCAGTATCTTCGTTTCGGCGAACTGGTCTCTCATAGTGTTTTCAGCCCGCTCATCGGCGGCGGCCTGCGCTCGTTCGCCTATATCGCGGAAGGCCCAGAACACCAGAAAGGCCAGGAATAGCGGAACAGCCGCGTAGATGGAGATAATCGCCTGCCATGTCAGGCTGACCAGAAGAACGCCGGTCAGCACAGGCCCCAGCACGTCGCCTACGTTTCCCCCCACGCCATGAAAAGACAGAACGGAGCCGCGCCGGTGGCTGAAGTGCGCGGAAAGCGCGGCCATGGCCGGCAAATGCCACACCGAGGCCGCCAGAGCCACAATCGCCATGCCGACCAGCAGCAGAGCGTAACCGACCGGATTCAGCGAGGAGGACTCGCCGGACGCGACGGCCTCTTGGGAGGCCAGCCACGCGCTCCCCGGAACCTGCCAGCCCGCCGCCGCCATCAGCAGCCATCCGACACCGAACAGCGCCATGCACACCGCCATCACCCAGCCCCAGTATCGTCTCAGCGCGTCCGTGATCACTCCCCCAGGCAGCGAAACCACGCCTGAAACTATCTCCCTGACAGTCTGGATACTGGTTGTCGCGACTACGCTTCCCCCAAGCAGCAGATCGCGCACTTCGGGAAGAACGACGATGAAACTCTGCGCTATCCAGTGGAACACGCCGTGTCCGCCTGTAAGCCCGCCGATGATGAAGGCGGCCCTTCTTCTGAATCCGGCGCGCCCCTCGACGACCGGAGGCGGGATGTGATGATGCTGATGAGCCATTGGGCGCCAATCTCCTCGGAATACATCGCTGCGCCTCACTGTATCGCAAAAGGAGCCGTCAATAAAGCGGATGCGCGGCGCAATGCGCGGACAGCGCGATTCCTCCGGACCGCTAGTGGCGTAGCGCGGAACGCGAGGGATATCTAATCGGGGAATGAGGTCGGCGCGGGATTCTTTTCCAACAGGGCTTGGGTTAACTTCGAGGTCTTGCGGCGCGTCCGGGAAATGCCTCCCGATGTAAGGATCCCCCACCGACGCTGACATAGGGCGCAGATTGCGAGCGTACACATACTATCCGGATGCCTCGGGCAATTGGGTCAAGGCGGTTACCGAACCGTCCGACCTCGTGGTCGGGTCAAAGTCGGCGCATAATACGCCAAAAGCGCCGCCGTGTTAAAGGCCGTTCCCTCTACGCCGGCTCAGCGACGAACACGGGTATCTTGCGCGATGTGCGATTGCGATAATCCTCATACGGCGGGAACGCGGCCACAGCCATCTCCCACAGTCTCGCCCGTTCGTCGTCATCTTCGACTTCGTGCGTTCGCATCGTGTACACCTCGGTTCCGTCCCGTATCTCCACGTTGCCGTCGGCGCGAAGGTTGTACACCCACACCGGGTTGGTCGGCGCGCCGCCCCGGGACCCGACCAGGACGTAGTTGGAGCCGTCCTTTACACGCATTAGCGGCGTCTTGCGGATAGCGCCGGTCCGGTTCCCTCGGTTCGTCACGATGATGACGGGCAACCCGGTATCGCGCAGCGTCGTTCCCTCCGCGCCGCCGCTTCCTTCGTAAAGTTCAACCTGCTCGCGCACCCAATCGGTCGGTGACGGTATGTACTCGGCCATAGCTCGCTCCTATCTTCTGGTTATCGGTTGCCCTCCAGCTTATCATAACGAGGAAGGCCGCGCGCCTCTCTTTCCCGCTCGCGCCGATGTCCACAGGCTCGAAGGAACGGCTTAGGGGCATAGTCGAGCGGGAAGAACACCCAAGGTCGAGAATGCCAGAATCTTCGGCGCTACTACTGGAACCCTCGTTGTTGTATAATTCGTACCTACTAACCTCTGTGGTCCAGCCTTGCTTTGGAGAATGGCGATTGGATGCGCTAGGCGCTCACTTGCTTCTTGAACTTAAAAAATGCGACTCGGATTTGTTGGACGATCTAGACTGTGTGCGGGAAGTGATAATGCGAGCCGCCTCCGAATCTGGGGCGACCGTAGTCGGCGACGTGTTCCACAAGTTCGATCCCATCGGCGTCACCGGCATAGTGGCGATTGCCGAATCCCATATCGGAATACACACTTGGCCCGAATATTCTTACGCCGCCGCCGACATATTCACCTGTGGCGAGTCGCTTCATCCGCGCCGCGCCGCCGAGACGATTATCGCAGGTCTGAGATGCGGTGAATCTTCCATCACCGAGATCAAGCGCGGTATCGCGGCGCCTCAGACCGCGGCTGCGGTTTAGAGACCGAGGATTTCAAGCTATGCAAGGCCCACCACTCGGCGACTGGCATTATGAGTTGATAACCCCCGACCTATACCAAGCGGAGCGCGTTCGGCACGTTCATTACTCAGGACGCACCCCGTTTCAGGATGTGGTCATTATGGACGGTGCGGCGTTTGGTCGAAGCCTTGTTCTGGACGGCAAGACGCAGTCAACAGAGGTGGATGAATTCGCCTACCACGAAGGGCTGGCGCATCCCGCTATGATCGCTCATCCGGCCCCCAAGTCTGTCTTCGTGGCCGGAGGCGGCGAGGGAGCCACCATAAGGGAAGCCCTCAGGCACAAGACAGTCGAGCGCGTTGTAATGGTGGACATAGACCGACAGGTCGTCGAGCTGTGCAGAGAGCATCTTCTCAACCACCACAGGAATTCGTTCGACGACCCCAGAGTCGAGCTTGTTCACGACGACTGCCTAGCCTACCTCGAAAAAAACGACGAGCGTTTCGACGTGTTCATCATAGATGTCCCGGACCCGCTGGAAGCGGGCCCCGCTTACCTGTTGTTCACGCGGGAGTTCTACACCCTGCTGAGAGAGCGGATGCGTCCGGGCGGCCTGATGGTCGCGCAGTCCGGCCCAACAGGACCGTCGTTCTACGAACAATGCTTCTCGGCGGTGGCGAACACCGTGTCCGGCGTATTCCCGGTAGTCGCCCTATCCGAGACCTTCGTGCCGAGTTTCGGTTCGACCTGGGGCTTCGTCATAGGGTCGCTCGGTCCCGACCCGGCGACCATCTCAATTGAAGACGCGGATGAAAGAATCGCGGACAGGGTGCGCGGAGAGCTTCGCTACTTCGACGGCGAGACGCTCAAGGGCATGGTGTCGCTCCCGAAGTATCTGCGAGCTTCGGTCGCCGCGGAGCATCGTATAATCACCCGCGATAACCCCCTATTCGTAGTATGAGACGCTATACTCCAACTGGTTGAAGTTCCTCTATGACTCCAGACATTCTATCCGGCCTTAACGAAAGACAGCGCGAAGCGGTCGAGGCGATTGACGGTCCGCTTCTGATAGTAGCCGGTCCGGGCAGCGGCAAAACACGCCTGATTACCGCGCGGATAGCATACCTTCTGCGTGTTGTCGGCGTGTCTCCCGGCAGGATAGCCGCCGTTACCTTCACGAACAAGGCCGCGCGAGAGATGAGGGCCAGGGTGGAGTCCGTCGCCTCCCATGAAGCTTCGCGGCTCAGCATGGGGACGTTCCACGCATTCTGCGCGCGGACGCTGAGGCGGGATGGCGAGGCAGTGGGTCTGGACCGCAACTTCGGCATCTACGACGACTCGGACCAGTTGGACATGATCAAGCGCGGCATGGGCGAGTTGGAGATTGACACCAAGCAGTTCTCTCCCAGGGCCATCCTGTCCGCTATCTCGGGAGCGAAGAGCCAACTTCTGAGCGCGGAGGGATTCAGGATGCGCTCGGCAAGCTACTTTGACGAGGTTGTGGCGCGTGTTTACGAGAGATATGAGACGCTGATGGCCCGCTCAGACGCCGTGGACTTCGACGACCTTCTTCTGAAGACCTACTTTCTGCTGAACCAACGCGAGGACATAGCGGAGAAGTACCAGGACCGCTTCGTCCACTTCATGATTGACGAGTTCCAGGACACCAATGTCGCGCAGTACGCCATAGCCCGCATTATCGCCCAGAAGCATCGCAACTTGTGTGCGGTCGGCGACCCTGACCAGTCCATATATTCATGGCGAAACGCAGACATCAGAAACATACTCAGCTTCCAGGACGACTTCCCAAACGCAAGAATAATCGCGCTGGAGCAGAACTACAGGTCCACCCAGACAATACTCGACGCCGCTTCCAAGCTCATTTCGGCCAACTCGCAGAGGGTCGAGAAAGAGCTGTTCACCGATAACGGCAAGGGCGTCCCGATAGAGATAGCCGAAGCCTATGACGAGGAGGAAGAGGCGCAGTTCGTGCTGCGTGAAGTAGGCTCCCTGACCCGCGCGCGCCGAGGCGCGCCGGCGCGGTACAGCCTCGGCGACATTGCGGTCATGTACAGGGTGAACGCCCAGTCTCGCGCGCTGGAAGAATCCTGCCTGCGATACGGAGTTCCCTACCAGGTGGTCGGCGGCACGAAATTCTACCAGCGGCAGGAGGTGAAAGACGTTGCCGCCTACCTCAAACTCATAGTCAATCCGCACGATGACGTGAGCCTGCTGCGTGTGATAAACACCCCGACAAGGGGAATAGGCCGCCGGACTCTGGACGAATTGCGACGGCTTGCGCGGGACAGCGAAATATCCATGTTCGATGCGATACTGAGCGCATCGCCGGACGTCTCTCTGGGCGGGCCTCTGGTGTCCGGCCCGTTCGCGCCCCGCTCGGCGCGCGCGCTGGGCAATTTCAGAGAGATCATCGTCAACCTCCAAGCCGAGATCAAGTCCGCCAACCTTGTAGAATTGATAGACAAGGTTCTTGACCGGTCCGGATACAGGAAGTATCTGGCGGACTCGGGCGAGCGCGCCGACGAACGCTTGGACAACATCAACGAGTTCAGGAACGCGGCCCGCGACTATCTCGATATGCCGACCCCGGAGGGTCTGAACGAATTCATGGAGAGCGTCGCGCTTGTCAGCGACGTTGACGGCATGGAGGACAAGCCCGACTCGCTCACGCTTATTACGCTTCACCAGGCCAAGGGACTGGAGTATCCTGTCGTATTCATGGTAGGTATGGAAGACGGCCTGTTGCCTCACTCCCGCTCGTTGGACGACCCCGCCTCGCTCGAAGAAGAACGCCGTCTGTGTTATGTAGGCATGACTAGGGCCAAGGAAAAGCTCTACATGGCGCGCGCCTTCAGAAGGGGATTCAGGGGCGGCGCAGGCCCAAATATGCCCTCGCGCTTCCTGCTGGACATTCCGCAAGATCTGGTTTCTAGGCCGGATGCTGGCGACCCCGCTCCCACTCCCCAGCCCCGGCCGGAGTCGGTGGACAGGCGAGGCCCTTCGCGCGCGAGGCGCCCATCCGTCCGGCCGGACGATGGTCGCGCGGTCAGCCGGCCGTCCAGCTTTCAGTTTTCGCGCCGCTCGAGGCCGTCTGCCTCTGAGTCCGCGCCGATAAGGAGAAGCGGCAGGCGAGCGTTGCCACCCACACCTCGAAGAGGCGCGCGCGAACGAGGTTCTGGCGCGGCCGCCTCAGCCTCAGTTTCAACGGGCGACAAGGTGCGACATTCCACATTCGGCGAGGGTATCGTAATGAGTTGCGAGCCGTCGGGCGCGGATTTTGAGGTCGCCGTGGCCTTCACCGACGGCGGCGGAGTCAAGAGGCTCTTGCTCAGCATGGCGCGGCTGGAAAAGATCAAGAAGTAGTCCGTTACCCGACTATCAACCGGATCATCGCCGTAGCCAACCCCAAGTATATGAGGAATCCGGCCACGTCCGTCACCGTTGTAACCGCAACGGCGGACGCCAGAGCGGGGTCAACTTTCAGAGCCCGTAGTCCGATAGGAACCAATATCCCGCCGACTCCGGCCACAACCATGTTGGCCAGCATCGCCACCCCGACGACTATGGCGATATACTCGTTTCGCTGCCAGCCGAATGCTATCGCCGCGACCAGCAGACCGACCACCAGACCGTGAATCAGCCCCAGTCTCAACTCCTTCCAGAGCAGCCGCCAAGTGGAGACAGAGTTCAGTTCGTCCAAAGCTATGGAGCGGACTATGAGGGTGAGCGTCTGGGCGCCTGAAATCCCGCCCTGTCCCGCCACCACGGGCAGAAACGCCGCCAGCGCGATTGCCTTCGCTAGGGTGGACTCAAACAGCGTGATGACCAACCCCGCCAGTATAGCGGTAGCGAGATTCACGCAGAGCCAGGGGAGTCTGCTGCGGACGGAGCGCCAGAATGGGCCTGCCGCTTTCTCCATCCCCGATACGCCTATCATCCTGTACATATCCTCGGTGGCCTCATCTTCCACCACGTCAAATATGTCTTCGTCCTGGATAATGCCCAGCAGCTTTCCCGAATCGTCCGTCACCGGAATCTGCCGAAGGTCGTATCGTTCGACCAGCCGCGCGACCTCTTCTTGGTCAGTCTCCGTCGTTACCGAGACCACCTGCGAATCCATTATCAGCGACACGAGTTGGTGGGGACGCGCGAGAACCAGGTTAGCCAGCCCGATTCCGCCGCGCAGATTCCCATCCCTGTCAACAACGAACGCCTGAGTGATGTCCTTGGACGAATACTCCGCCGCCCACTGCCGAACGAACGTCATCGCCTGCGATACCGTCATGTTCTCCGAAAGCGCGACGAATTCGGGAGTCATAAGACCACCCGCCTCATCGTCTTCGTATTCGAGCAGTGGAACGACCTCTGCGCCGGTTTCCATTTGCCCAATCGCGGCGGCCGCGGCATCCGCGTCCATGCCCTTCAGTATGTCCGCCGACACGTCCGGGCTGGCGCTGTCAAGAACCGAGGGAAGCCTCTCCCGTCCGATTATTCCCGTAACGCCAATGGCCCCGTCCGTGTCCATACACTCGATTATGCGGGCCATACCCTCCGTGGACAGGTTGCTGATGAGGCGTTCTCTATACTTGTCCTCAAGCTGTGAAAACACTTCGGCCTGGTCAGGCGGAAGGAGTCTCTGGAACCTTACGAAGGCCTCGAGGCTCTGTTCCATTTCCAGCAGGGAGGATACTATTCGGGTCGCTTCTTCCGGCGCGGCGGTTTCTCGGATTCCCGTATCGTTGGACATAATTGCCCCCGGCGCAGGTTTTCAATTTGGGAAAAATATAGCGAGAGAGACGGGCGGGTTTTTCCGTCCCGTGTCCGCAATTCCGACCAGTGGGGCGGAGTTGGTAGCGCATACGGGACTCGAACCCGTGTCTCCACCTTGAAAGGGTGGTATCCTAGACCCCTAGACGAATGCGCCATTGTAAGCGGCTTCGGGCCGCCGCTGAGGGAAGCGGTATGGTATTGTTTGGTAGCGCGTACGGGATTCGAACCCGTGATCTCCACCTTGAGAGGGTGGTGTCCTAGGCCGCTAGACGAACGCGCCACATATTGAAACAGCGGCTTGGGGATTTAATTTTAACGGTAACCATGGCTGGGGATAGAGGATTCGAACCTCTGCTTACAGATCCAGAGTCTGTCGTCCTACCACTAGACGAATCCCCAAAGATAGGACATCTCCGCCTGCCGCAATTATAAACAATCCCATCCCGCGTTGGCAAACATGGGCGGGTGTCATAAAATATCCTCTGCTAGGTGTCAGGCACAATCTTCCGATTGTAGGTATAATGGGGAAGACTCGGCTTGGGGGATAGATAGGCAGATACAGGTTGGGCTATGGCAAAGCTGTCGCGACCGATATTCTGCCGTCTAGGTACGAGCAAGCGGTAGAGAGTCTGGGCGTATATGGCGAGTTAGTCGAGCGCCCTGACGAACTTCCCCAGCGTTGGAACGGGCTATCGAAGCAGACCCACGCTGCTGAATGCGCGGATTCAAAACGCGATTAGCCCATGCGCGCAGGCGGCTATCAACCGATGGATGGGGCATACGCCTCTTCCAATGTAAGACTTTCGAGTATCCAAATGTTCAAATCGCTTTTCGGAAAAAAGAAGAAGGCTTCGGGCAAAGAACCCGCCGACGATTCGATCCGCTCGGCGAAGGTTGGAGACATCATTTTCATCCAGGGCTTCTGGGATACGGGAGAAGACGCCTACATCATCGTCCAGGAGGTAAACCGACTGGAGTCGGCGTATGGCGAATCGCGCGAAGTGGTCGGCGTGGACGGCGAACGCGACGCCAGTCTGGAGTGGACAGACGCCGGCGGCGGCCTGAGCGTATCCGTTACTACGCAGGAACGCCCACTCGGTCTATCCTCGGTGGGTCTGGACTATGACACGCTTGTGGAGTGGGATGAGTTCAAATCTATCGAAAACAGCATCGAATTCGAGGGGCATCTATACTTCTATCGAAATAGCTATGAGACTCTCTATTTCAAGGAGGGCTCCCGCCAAGAAGACGGCTTCTGGATTTGGGAGTTCATCAGAGACGACGAAGAAGGGGCGGTAACAGTGGTCAAGCGGGAAGGGTTGCCGTTCGAGGTCTATGCCTATGTCAACGTGCCTCACCACCTTGTTACGGTCTATCATAAGTAGCGAACACGTAAGGAAAGGGCGCTATGGCTGATATTTTAGTGGACATTTTGCAACAAATCCCGCGAGGGCTCGTCTATGTCGCTATGGGCGTGATAGTGTTGGTAATAGCGCGAGTGGCGCAAGACCTCACAACGCCCTACAAGATACACGACCAGCTTAACCACAAAGACAACGTCGCGCTGGCCCTGAGCATATCCGGCTACTACCTGGGAGTGGTCATAGTCTTTCTCGGAGCTTTGTACCAGCCGTTCGCCGTTATGGTTTATGGCAGCCTGGGCTTCACAACCGAATATTGGCAAGACGCGGGTATCGTGTTCGTGTACTCGGTTGCCGGGATAGTGGTTCTGAACATATCGAGGATAGTGGTTGACCGTCTTGTGCTGTACGACTTCAGCACGGTGGACGAGATAGTCACCGACCAAAACGCCGGGACGGGGGCGGTGGAGTTCGCCGTGTACGTCGCGGTCGGGCTGGTGATAGCCGGCTCCATATCAGGAGAGGGCGGCGGCCCGGAGACTGCCGTCGCGTTTCTTCTGATGGGTCTGGCCGCGCTGATAATCTACACGCTGTTCTACGAGTGGACGACCTCTTTCAACATCCACGAGGAGATAGAACGGGATAACGTAGCGGTGGGCGTCGCGCTGGCCGGAAACCTGGTAGCCATAGGAATTGTCGTCTTCAAGGCGGTCTTCGGAGATTTCATCGGGTGGAGCGAGAGCATCATCGCTTTCCTTGTGTACGCGGTGGTTGGGTTCGTTCTGCTCTACGCTGTTAGGTTCGTTGTTGACCTAGTACTGTTTCCGCGCGTGAAATTGGCGGACGAATTGGCGGTTGATCGCAACTTGGGCGCGGCCTTCATAGAAGGCGCGGCGCTTATCAGCGTAAGCCTCATTCTGTTCTTCGCAGTCTAGCGCGCCGGGAAGTTCATTACAGCGCTTGCCGCAGGCTCGGTCTCCTGAACCCTGTCGCCCGCATCAAGCCGCCGCCCCCTGTAAAGCCGCCGGACGAGCGTCCGAGGGAACTGGACCTAGACGCTCCGGTTGATTTCTGGGGGGCCGTATATGTCTGGCGAGACGAGCTTACGCTGCGGCTGGTCTGGCTGGTGGACGAGCGTCCGATGGAAGAACTTCCGCGAGTTGCGGTGGAGCTGGACTTAAACGCTCCGGTTGATTTCTGGGAGTTCATATATTTTTGCCGCGACGAGCTTATATTGCGATTAGCCTGATCGTAGGATGAGCCGGAAAAAGACTTCTGCTTGTTGAAGTAACTGGAGTTGCGCGCGGTCTGGTTGCGATAGCTGTCGGAACTGCGGTAGGTCGCGCGGTTCCTGTTTATCGTGTCGTACCTGTTTGGCGGCGTCGAGTAATAGTAACCGCCGAACCTCGGCGTGAACGCGCTGAGAAGCATATAAGTGAACAGGAAGTCGCCGACGCCGAACGAACTATGATAGTAGCTGTTCGCGCCGTAACCGCGCACCTCGTGTTCACTGTCGTGGTCGCGGACTATGGAAAACAGGCGGTCGTCTGAGTCGTCTTCTATCTCTTTGGACCCGTCGAGGTCTTCCCACCCTTCCAAGTTCATGCGGTCGCCGTCCTGTTCGACCCGAATGAGGATAATGCCGTCGCCTTCGTATATCTCGTTGACGCGCTCTTCAAATTCGGTCGGGCTGTCGGCGTCTTTGAAGGCTTGCTGTACTTCGTCTAGGTTTATTCTGCCCGCCGCGCCGTCCGTGGCGGCCCACTCCTCATACGTGGGTTCTGAGTCGCCGCAGGCCGCGATGGCCGGCCCGGCGATCAGTGAAGCGCCGGCGAGCATCGCCAAGCTCGTCTTTCTTGTTCGCTGTTTTCGAAGCATAGGGTCTCTCTATTCCTAACTACTGTCGCCTCGGGAATCGGACGGCGCCTCAGAAGTCTCCGCCCGTATCTGAACCTCCGCCGTCTTCAGCCGACATCGAACAAACCGCCCGCGATAAACCCCGCTCCCACCCAAGTCGCTGTATCGGCGGAGTCGCTCGCCACGCTTAGACGCCTGAGCGACCGCCTGACTAACGGCGGCATTGCGCCTATCGCCAAATCCGCTGGCAGTATCACTATGGGCGGGTACATCGGCTATCGCTCCTCGACTATATTCCAATACTCCCTCTAATTGAATTCTATCAGACTATTAGTTGGGATAGTTCACTCGGGAGCGGTTCGGCCTGATTTTCATCGAAATCAAGCGAAGGTTCAACGCTCTCAGAGTTCAACAGGAAAGAGAGTGCCATACCAGCGGCGTTGTGGCGGAGTTCGGAGCGGGCGGACTGCGCTTGCGCCGCGAACTGGGTAAGCGCGGCGGCGTGGGATTGGGCGCTGATAGCTATCGAGAGCGCGATGTCCTGGAGCGCGGCTAGATGACCCGGCCAAAGGCCGTCCAGAGCATCCAGATACATATCCGCTGTCGCAAGTATGAACCGCCTTTCTCCCAGCCTCGTTCTATGTTGAAACAGCCGGTCTTCGACTAGGAGAGTTAGCGTATCTTTCGCCTGGGCGGGGGAGGTAGTCTCAGCGGAACCGATATCTATCCTGTACTCGTCCCATAGCGATTCGGCGACCGAATCGAACGCGTCGTGATAGTCCGCTCGGATGTCATAGAGCGGCGCGGTCTCACGCTCGATCCATCCGGCCACATCGTCGTCCAAATTTTGGCGACACGCCTCAGAACCCATAAAAGCTTCACGGTAAGAGTAGTGAGCGCGGGACTCGGTTTCGATTATCGCCGCGAAGTCGGCTGTCGCCTCCACGATGGCGCGGCTTTGGGACTCGGCTTCACTCTGAACCCGACGCAGAAGTTCTTCGACTTCAGGCCCCTCCACCCAAGCTCGGCCCGATTCTCGCATCCGGAACAGAGCCGTCTGCTGTCTGGTGAAAGCGAGAATCGGATCGTTTATCCATAATGTCATTGTTGACGCCCCTGGGCTGCCCTGTCGCGCGGCGCGGCCTCTTATCTGGCGCTCCGCCCTCGGAGACGCGGGGAGCGAAGCCACTATGACCATCAGACCCAGCGCGTCTTCGACTTGCGAGACGGGCAACCCAAGCTTCGCGGCGACCCTGCGGTCAACGTCGCCCGCGACGATGATGTCGGTTCCGCGCCCCGCCATGCCCGTTGATACGGTCACCGCGCCATAGTCCCCGGCGCGCGCTACTACCTCTGACTCCCGAAAAGGGGTCGAGGCATTGAGTAGGTGATGTCGGATACCCCGTCTTTCCAGGACGTCGCTGAACTCAGACGACTCTCTGACGCTTCCAAAAGTCAACAGAACGGGTCTGCCTATTCGATGCCAATCGGCAACTTGGCCCAAGAGCGCGAGGATATATTCCCCTTTGTCGAAGAATACGCGCGTATCCGAATCAAGTCGGCGCGCCGCGAATGTCGGTGGAATTCTCACGGTTGTCGCGCCGTAGTCGTTGGCGAAAATGTCCGCGGCCTCCACCGCGGTTCCGGTGAGTCCGGCGACGGCGGCGTAGTTGGACATCAGCGCATGAATGGTCGTGCGGGCGACAGGGGCAGCGTGGGCGCGACCCTCTATCCCCTCCTTGGCCTCAAGCGCTTCGTGCAGGCCGTTCATGTAACGGTGGTCGGGCATTGGGCGACCGTCCAGCCTGTCCACGAGCGTTAGGCCGTCCGGGGCAATCACATAGTCTTCGTCTGAGTTGTGTACGACATGGGCGCTGAGCGTCTGGGCAGCCTCGAACGCGGCGGTTGGACTACCCGGCCCGTCGGCTATGAATTCCCAGCCGCGCTCGGTAATTCTGAGCGTGGAGTTCGCCGCGTCTATGGCAAACAGCAGGTCGGACTCAAGCGGGCGGCCGTAATCGTCGTCGTTCAAGATCAACAGGGTATGGCGTATATCGCGGGCCGATTTCCCTATCCGCTCCAGAGTGGATGTCAATCTGGGTGTCAAGCCCTCTGCCAACAGGATGGTCGCGAGGGCAGCCTCGTCAGACTCTCTCACCTGTCCGGGAGCTTCAAGTCCGGAATAGAGCGCGTCAACATAGCTAGTCTGCTCTTCGATCATGCGAATGGCGAGACTCTGCGGCGCGTCGTTCTCCTCATATTCGGACATAGCCTCTTCGGCTATTATGAGCGGCGTTCTGGCTTGGTCTATCAGAAGATGGTCTGCCTCATCCACGATTGCCACATCGAACTCAGGGCAGACGCGAGTCTGTGGCCTGCGAGCTATATTATCTCTGAGATAGTCGAATCCGACCTCTCTGGCGGTGGCGAATACAATGGAGCGCGGGTACTGGAGCCTGCGCTCGTCGGAGTCCATGCCCGCGGTGACCAGGCCCGGAGCGATTCCGAGCGACTCCATGGTGAACGCGAGGTCGTCGCAGTCGCGGGCGGCGAGGTAATCGTTGGCGGTGAGGATATGTACACTGCGGCCGGAGGCGGCGAATACAAGGGCGGCCATGGCGGACGCCAGCGTTTTGCCATCCCCTGCGTCCATCTCGACAATCGCGCCGCTCAACAGAAGGGCTGCGGCCGCCAGTTGCTGCCTTGTGGAGGCGAACAGCAGGCAGTTCTCATCATCCAAGGCGTTTAGAGAGCGATAGAAAGCCGATGGGAAGTGTATGTTGGGCGGATGTTCGGCGTGAATCCTGACCCGGGCTTCCAACAGCCAGCGGAGCGCGATTCTCGCGTCGGAGTCCGGGCAGGTCTTCGCCGATGTCGCGGCGGCCCACTCTCTCATCGTCCTGTGGCGACTGGCGGCGTAAATCGGCGCGCCGGGATCGGTCAAGTCGAGCAGTTCATCTGCCAGACGGCGAACCTGGCGGACTGGGCCGCAGAGCCTCTCCGGAGCCTCCAGCGCTGCGCGCCATGCGCCCATACGACGTCTGACCGCGGTGTCAACAACGGCGAGCGCGTCCACCAGCGGTTGTTCCGGCGGGCGCGTCGAATCAGACACCGATAGCGCGCGCGCCGATTCGCGCAGACGCCATATCAGAGCGGCGTCGGATACTGAACTAGACGGGTGTTTGGAGACTCTCTCCGTCAGTCGGAGCGCCCAATCCGCGTCTCTTTGTCTATGTTCTATCTTATATTTCACCATATTGCGCTTTTCACTATAACAGACGGACGCGCCCGCTCCGGCGGAGGATAACCGGCAATCTCATCTAAAGCCTCCGATGTTGTACATTTGTGCTTCTCAGGCTATAATAGAATCATCGGCTTCGTAGCTCTTGACCGGATATCCACCTTCCTGAACTAGCGTCCGAACTCTAAATAATAAATCGTAGTATATGATAAATCCGGTAAAGAAAAAACTTCGACGAATTAGCTACAAATTCTGGTGAATACAGGTCATATGCAGGTACCAGACCCTACCTGCTAGAACCTGTTGGCCACCTGCTCTCGTCACCAGAATAACACTAACTATATAAACGGAAATATATCGAACCGCATAGTTGGCTAGGAGTGGTAGAGAGGCGCGTTATGAGCGGAGGTCGGTAAGCTTATTGGGCTTCCTGTCCCGGAGCAAGTCAGAGGATGGGCGGAATTCGATACGTACGTCGAGGAGGCGGCTGTCGTAGAGAAACTCGACGTCTTGGTGGTCGGAGAGGACGGCGGCGAGCAGACGGTCTTCGATGTGGGAATTGTGGTCGCCGACCCGAAGACTCATGGTTTCCAAGCCGCCATCGGCTCTGAGAACTATCTGGAGCGGGCCACTCAGTCCGGCGCGGGACAGGCTTGCATATATGGCGTGGTGGTGAATTTTCGATCCGAGAACAGACGCGAACATCTCCGAACGGCCAAGCACATCTATGCGGGACTGGTCCAGTCCGCAGGCGCAGGCGCCGTGTCTCAGCTTAACCATGTCGCCCAGCCTGTACCTGAGCAGGGGCAGCGCCCTCTGGACAAGAGTCGTAACTATTAGTTCCCCGGTATCCGGCGTCTCGGCGTCTCTTTCGATCTCAAAGAGAGTTCGGGAGCCGAACAGGTGGATACCGGAATGGGCGCGACACTCGATGCCCAGCGCGGAGGTCTCGCTGGAACCGTAATATGAGAACGCCTCCGCATGAAGCGCGCTCCGGACGCGATCTCTGAGCGCAGAGTCCATGCCCTCGCCAATATAGACGACCTTGCGGATTGAGTCGGGCATAGGAGAACGCGACTCCCGCGCGGAGTCCAGCGCCCTCTCGATGATGGAGGGTACGCTTACCAACGCGGTGGGCCGCAGTTTTGCGAGAAGGCTAAGCGACCCGCCAAAGCCCGCCCCGACGCTGAGACAGTACGACTCGGCGGTCGGAATGATTTCGCAGGCGCGGGGGAACGAGATCATGACGGCGGCGGGGTCGGTATCCATGCAAGCTACCCTGTCCGACCGTCCGATGCCGCAGGTCTGGAGCAGTTGGGCGAGAAAGATATGCTCCGCTGCGTCGTCTTCGTAAGATATAAAGCGGATTTTGCCGCCGCCGGTGGACCCCGATGACGTTTCTGTGTCAACGATTGTGTCAATCGCGGATATAGCTTCCAAGCTTATCTTTCCCAACTCGGTGGCGGAGATAACGGGGAAACTCCTGAGAAGCTCTAGCGGGTCGGCGGACTCGATATCGCCCTCGCTTACGCCCGCGTCCCGGAATATCTCGCGATATGTGGGAAAGTCGCGGAGGCAGCGCAGCGTCATTCGGCGCAGCGCGGACAACTCGGCCTTGGAGGCACACCCTATGAGGTCAATGCGGGAAGATGGCACAGCGCTTCCTTTTAGATGGTTCTGTCTCCGTATCACGCTTTTAGCTTCGCCCTCCCGACACCGACCCTTCTGAACCACCCGAATAGAACCGCTGCCGGAAGATAGGCAGGCGTCGCGCGTCTATGGCGATAGGTAGTCGCGCAAGGTATTGAGCGGGCGACGGACCGAATAGGGGTCCAATCCGGCCTTGAGCGCGGCCGCAATTCCGGCGGCCTCCCAGTAATTTTCGGCCATATAGAAGCGACCGGGGCTCCACGGCAAGCGAGTGAGGTCGTTTCTCATCAGACTGCGGTTCTCCCTAACCGCTATGACAGTTATATCCTGGCGTAGCGCGGCCAGAGTGGGCAGTCCGAGACAGCCGTCGGGAATTACCAGGCAGGATATATCCTCAGCGGAAAGCACGTTCAGTCTTGCCAATTCGGACGGGTCGGTGACGATTGCGGGCGAGCGTCCCAACCCCTTCAGCACGGACTGGAGAAAGGTTAACGAGATTATTTCGGCGGCCATGCGGGAGTCCACTATGCCGGGGTCCACAGCTGCTATATCATCGGACTCCATCATGGGGGCGTGGGCGACCGGGATATTCAGAATCGCGGAGACTGCGTGGGTAAGAAGAGCCTCGACGCCTCCCCATGGATTTATCATCTCGCCGCCGCTTGTGAAGTAGTCGTAGTGATAGTGAGGTGGAACCTCGACAACCGACGCCAAGGCCACCGCGTCGTAGATTCCCCGCCTGTCTATGAGCGACTTGAGCAGACCGGACAGCCCTTCCACATGGCCTGAGGCGCGGCCGGTATCCGTGTAACCGCCGACAACCTTCATCGGCGGCTCTATATTCACTATTCCGGCGCAGTTCAGGCCATATGCGGCGCGGGCGGCGTTGACAGCGTTCACACTGTACTTAGAGTATCGTTCGTTGTAACTTGCGTCCAGCGCCACCAGAACCCTGTTGGCTCTCACCGGTCGAATACCGACGGTTCCCATCATAAGGCGGGTCAGGACGCTGCCCTCGACGTACAGACCATTCGGGGGCAGCTCATTGATGTCAGAAGCGTTGACAACGTTGGGATGGGTTATAAGCGTATCTGCCAGCAGCGCGAAAAGAATGGCCGCGGGGGTGGCGTCTCCCGCGTGTCCCCCTATCTCTGCGCCGATGCCCGTCGGAACCACGAGCGCTACGTTGAACGCCTCTTGTGATTCGTGGGAGCGACGCCTAAAGTCGAACAGGGGAGATACGGGGTGGGGATTGTCGCCGCCGACGACCCCTATCTCACATTCGTATAGGTTGCTGTTGGAGCTTGTAACGGCAAAACGCACCGGATATTCGCCTTCGTCCAGAGAATTGGCGACTGTGTTTTGGATGGACGCGAAAATGTCCGGGCCCGGACTGATGGATACCTGTCGTTCAACAAGCCGCAATTGGCGTCACTCCGTTCCTAGCCGAGAATTGATCGTAATCATAGCCTGCCGCCAGGTCAAAAGATCCGTCTTCTCTAAGCATATAGACGCTTGGCACGGGTATGCCATTAAAAGGAACGGCGCGCGAGTGGGAGTATGAACCGGCGTTCATAATCGCCACACGCTCCCCGATACGCGGCGTGGCCGAGAATCCGTATTCGCCGAACGTATCGCCCGCGAGACATGAGCGCCCTACCAGATGGACAGGGTGGCGCCCTTCTTCGGTCTCCGCGGTCACCGGGGGGGCGTACTGGTACTCAAAAACCTCGGGCATGTGACTCGTGGACGTGTCCAGAACAACGATGTCAGCGCCGTCGTTCGGGAACGCGTCAAGCGTTTCACTTACTAAGAATCCGGCCTGTTGCGTAAGCGCGGTTCCCGGCTCGATGAAGACCCTAACGCCGAACTCGGAGCGTAGGCGGTCCGCCGCCTGTATTAGCGGCGCAGGATCCGTCTCGGGACCGAGATAATATCCGCCGCCCAGGTTCACCCAGCGCGGATTGTCCATACCGCTGATCACGCCTGTAATGGCGTCCGCGCTGAGAGCCAGTTGACGGAGGTCGTCCGACTCGCAGTTGTTGTGAATGTGTATGCCCTGCATGGACTCCGGCATTCGAGGTATCTTCTCCAAACTTGACAACGGCGCTCCCAGCTTGGAGCGAGGCCGTGAAGGATCGTACCTATAATCGAGCGCGAACGACAACTCGGGGTTTACCCTGAGACCCAGCGAAGTCGCCTCTGCATTCAGAGACAGGGCAGTCTCCAGCTGGGTGAACGAGTTGAGCGAAACGTAGTCTGCAATGGTCAGCGTGGCTTCCATATCGGACCTGGGATAGGCCGGAGAGTAGCAGTGCAGCGAGTGGTTGTGAAGTTTGACGCTCTTGGCAACGCGCGCCTCGAACACGGAACTGGCGGCAAATCCTCGAATAAACGGGGCAAGGGACTCAAGTACAGGAGCGATAGCGCACGCTTTGAGAGTGTACAGGAGTTCGCAGTTCGCCTGTATCGCAATAGTCGCCGCTTGCCGAGCGGCGGTTTGCAATACCGACTCGGAATAGACGTAAGCGGGCGTGCTTGGGACGTTCAGCGCCCGTTTGGCCTGAGTTTCTATCAGAAGGTCGAACTCTGTGGCATCCATCAGGATAAACTTAACACAGATTGGGCGGCGCGGTGGCTGGAGTCCTGTCGCCGGTGTCTAGCCTGATTATGGGCTGGACCCGCGAGAAGTAAGGGGTTACTATGAGAGTGTCGTTTGGGGAAGTCTCGAAGTGGAAGGCGCTGTGGGCGAGATGGTATCCGCCGCTGTCTTCTCTCATGCCGAGAACGCCGAATTCATTGCAGACGTACAGGTCTATGTGCGGGATGTGTTCCGGAGGCGAATCCGCCCCCACTGTTATGACGCATCGGACAGAGCGGGGCAGGTCGCCAATGTCCACGCGGTTAGTTAACGGCGCGACGATATCCGGCTCGAATACGCTCAGCAGATCGGCGAGACTGTCCACCCCGCTGTCCGTTGCCAGATGAGCGGATATTCCCATTCGGATGAACACGGCGCACATTTCGGCCCCGAAATAGCGGTTGTCGAACGTGGATGCGACGACCGCGACCGGGTCATGGGTTACGTCCGGGACAGCTCGGGATAGGACTTCCCTCATTATCCTGACTCTAAGACGGGCTTCAGTCGCGCCCTCTGCGACGGGCGAGCGTTCGGGCGACTGGCCGAGCCAGGGGCCGGGTATCCAGTCAATTTCAGAGGGCGCGGATATAATATCCGCAAACCTCTGGCAACGGTACTCACGAGCGTCCACTATCGGAAGACGAGCGAAATCGCCCAGCGAGGCGATGGGCGTGTCCGGAAGCCTAAGACGCCAGAATCGGGCGCGCCGCGCCGCCTCCACCGCTGACGACAGAAGTTCGATCTGTTCGCAGACTTTCAGCGGAGCGTTCATACATGGCCGTTCAGTTTCACTACCGCCAACCCCATCTGGTGACCAAAGCCCTCAAAGAGGTCGTAGCGTTCCAGCAGATGGTCATGGGAATCGAGAATGGCGTCGGCAGTCTCAGGATAGTTGTCGTGGAGCGCTTCACCTAGGGGGCCGTCCATATTCCAGTCTGTACGGACATCCATTTCCAGGCTATCAGGGGCGGCTAGTCGTTCGTAAAGGGTGTGGAGTTCCGCGAACTCCTCGTCCGATTTGAACGGGACGGGCGCAACCAAGAATTCGGGCGTTATGGCAAGACCGAGTTCGTTGTCGAAGACCTGTATGAGATCAATTTCAGGAATGTAATTCTCCATAGCGTAGCATACGTCGAGCGCCAGGTCTTCGGGGGCGCGGTGGTAGTAGAAATTCTCGGAGTACGTTCCCATCCTGACAGGCACTGGAGTTGGAAGGCGCGGGTCGAGAATTGATTCACATTCGGGACCGCTTAGGAACAGGAATGGTATATTCCCATTAGTCGCGTCAACGAGTATTCGCTGGCTGCCTATCACGAATTCCAGCGCGAGATGCTGCCAGTATCTCATGGTATGGCGCGCTCCGCTGAAGTCGAAGGTTTCAAGGATGTGGCGGAGTTCGGCGCTCGGCAGTCGGCCCGCCGCGTCGGGGCCGGCGAAAACGTAGTGTGACTCGAAGCCGTACATATCGGTGAGGAATTTGAGGGCCTGCACCTTTTCGGAGCAGATAGCGCCACGCCCTCCAATTATGTTCAGCAACGTTTCGTCCGCAGTCTTGTATGGCAATCTTACGCCGGTGAAGCGGGAGTAGTTCTCGAACGGGCTGTCCCAGATAGCCTTGGCGACGCGGTGGAGGAAACCCACTTTACCGCCGCAGGCGCCGGGGGAGGACTGTCGCCCTGGCTCATGCAGTTCGCTGATCGCGCGATCAACGAACTGTTGAAAGCGCGACCGGTTTCTCTCCCAGCGCCTTCGATTGAAGCCACGCCAGTTTCTGACATATCCGGTCTCGCTTCGGTCTATGGAAACCTCCAACAGGTGGACGAATGATCCGTTCAGCAGAACGGTATCGCGGGGCGCGGGCTGATCCGCGCGCAGTTCGCGCGGGCCGGACCGGAGAACGGTTCCGGGAACGAGGGATATCGGAACTCCGCTATCGGAAAGGGTAAGGGTGATGTCTTGGAACGTCTGAAACTGGGTCAATGAGTCTGGCAGAAGACGGCGGGTAGATACCAGTTCGCGGGCATCGCGGACTGCCAGGTACTTGGAAGCCAGCCACTTCAGGGGCATTGTGACGTCTTCGGACTCTATTCTGAGCGTACTGGACTTGCCTGTCAGATAGTCCGACCATCTCAGAAAGGCGGGAAGATTGTCGTCGTGGCCGGGAGTCAAGTTCGGTGGTTCCTGGACAATATCCGTCTGCCTAGATACCCTCTTCTTCCAATATTATGGTTAGCGCAGATACACTCTTGGCGTATGATTGGTCAGCCGGATGGATACGGTACCCTACGGCGACAGGCATGGCCTCAACTTCATAGACCGCGCGAAGCGCTTCAGAAGTGGCGATTGCCCTGTCAATGTCGCGTCGAGCGACCGCGCCTGAGGCTTCGACCGCGAAATACATGGGGCTCCGATCCTCTTTTCGAGACGCTCGTACAATCAGGTCGGTCGCAACAATTCTCTCGTACTGTTGTTCGGTGATGAGAGATGTGTCTAGGGCGTTCTCAACATCGTCAAGGAAACTCTGTGTATCCGGTGTATAGTCTCCTTGGCGAAGAACAATCCGGGGCCGTCTAAGTCCATATATCCTGTTGAGACGGGCAGGAAGTATTCGGAAAGCCCTTCGCTCAAGTTCGGCGCCTACCAGATAGCCGACGCGGTCTTCCAATCGCTGCTGCCTCTCAAGCATCTGCGCCTGCGTCTCAAGCATCTGCGCCTGTGTCTCAAGCATCTGCGCCTGCCTCTCAAGCATCTGCGCCTGCGTTTTGAGCATCCGCGCTTGTGTCTCTGCCATTTCAGCGAATTTCTGGGGAAGTTCAAGCAATTCGTCAGTCAAAATGGCCCGGCGAACTTGATCCCGTATCTCCGGGTCCTTGCGCAGAACCCTAATCAAGTCTTCGGTAGTGTCTATGACGGCAACCATTCTGTGTTTCTCCTCTCCACTTGTTATTCTAGCAATTGAAGCGCGACCTTAAAAGGGAGTGTTTTCACGCTATAGCGTGTAATAGGTTACAATTTGAATATGAAAGCCATTTTTACTATTTTCATAATCGCCATGGCGTCGCTGGCCATTATCGGATGCGGACAAACGGCTTCCCCTGCTCCTGCTGCCACCGCTCCGCCGGAGAATGTCCCGACGCCTGTGTCTGCAACCCCCACGCCTGTTCCAACTGCCACCCCTGAACTGATTCCGACGAGTACCGCGCCCCCGGCTCCCACTCCGGTGAAGATTCAGCCCCGCGCTAGCAAGGAGTCGGGGAAGGCTCACGATTTTGAGATTGAGACTTTCGACGGAGAAGCGCTGCGACTCTCGGACTTGGAGGGAAACGTCGTAGTCCTGAACTTCTGGGCGTCCTGGTGTCCGCCATGTCGCTGGGAGATGCCGTTCTTCGAGGAGATGCGCCAGGAGTACGAAGATGAAGGCGTAGTGTTTCTGGGAGTGGCCATATCAGACACTCTGGAGAACGCGAGGGAATTCGCTGAGAGCGCGGGGGTAACCTATCCCATCGGGCTAGATGCGACGGGTGAGATATCCAGAAACTACGAGGTAGTCTCTCTGCCCACGACTTTCTTCATTGGCAGGGACGGGACCGTCGAACGCAAACTCGTGAGCGCAGCCAACGAGGGCGTGCTGAAAGTGTTTCTCAGAGGCCAGCTGAGACCCAAAAACTAAAAGGACGCGGGTATGCGCGTGTCTAAATTGACACTGATTTCAGGCAATGACTATAATTCATGCGCTTGAGAGGTTGTGTTTAGATGCCCAAAAGAACTTATCAGCCAAAGAAGAGGCGACGCGCCAGAGTGCATGGTTTCAGAGCGAGAATGCGTACCAAGTCGGGCCGGAACATTCTTAAACGCCGGATGTTCAAAGGCAGGCACAGGCTTACCGTTTGAATATCGGATGCCACGTCCGCGTAAGCTCCGGCGTATTGCTCCGGCGACTACTGACAGCGGACGATTCCGAATATTATGCAACGGGCGCGTCGTCTCAGAAAATCCGATGACTTCGCACTGGCCTGGCGGCGCGGTAGAAGCCGGGCGGACAGAAGGCTTGTGCTAATCGTGCGCGCCAACGGATCCGACACCACCCGATTCGGGTTTTCCGTAAGCAGGCGTCTAGGCAATGCCGTCACTCGTAACAAGATTAAGAGAAGGCTGAAGTCGGCCGCCGGCAAGGCTTCCGTTCAGGAGGGCTGGGACGTGGTGGTCATAGCCCGCCGGGGCGCTCAGACTGCCGACTACTGGACGCTGAAGCGTTCTCTGGACAGGCTGCTCGCTCGCTCGGGAGTCTTGGAACCGAATGATGGGTAACTTCACGTGGAGGATGCGCGCCGATGCGGAATCCCGCTCTGGCAGTCATAAAATTCTATCAGGCAGCTATTTCCCCGTATTTGCCCGGATTGTGTAGGCACGCGCCCACTTGCTCCGGCTATTCGTATGAGGCCATAGCAAAATACGGATTTGTCAGAGGATTATGGCTGACGATAAAACGGCTTGGACGCTGCAACCCGCTTGGCAGCAGTGGATATGACCCCGTTCCATAGTCCATACTCTATATACCAATTCGCGCGACGCTCTAAAGACGGCATCACATTGATGGATATTCTCTAATGGCAAATATAATGACCGGACGACGCTCGAAAGCGGTCTTGTTCATTCTGATTCTGCTCGCCCTGTCGGTTCTGGTAGGCTGTTCAGCCGTGAGACGCCCACAGGGCTGGTCTGCGGGCATTGTTGACGGCGACACCCTTTTCATCGGCACAATGCAGGGCGAAGTTATGGCAATCGGCAAAGACGACGGTTCTATCTCATGGCGGAGAGAACTGCCCACACAGGAAGACGCCGATAAGGGAATATACGGCGCTCCTGCCGTATATGGCGATACTGGAACCGCCGCCGCCGTTCTTGTCGGCGGCTACGACGGAGTGCTCTACGCATATAGCCCGCTGTCCGGAGACCTAATGTGGCAGGAACGTCTGGCCGGTCGAATAGTAGGCGGGCCGATGGTAACGGGCAACCTCGCGCTCGTAGGAACCGGTTCGGTGGGTTCATCGGACAGGTCGGAAAACGCGCTGTACGCCGTGGACCTCGCAGAGGGCGACCCCATTTGGGAATACAGAGCCTCAGGTCCCATATGGTCTTCCCCTGTGGTCAGGGACGGCGTAGTTTACTTCGGCTCACTCGACCACCATGTCTATGCCGTAAACATGGACGACGGCAGCGAAAAGTGGAAGTATCGGTTGGGGGGCGCGGTTGCCTCCGGCGTGACTGTTTACGACAATCTTGTGATATTCGGAGGATTCGATAGTACCCTCTATGCTTTGGATGCCGATACGGGAAACCTGAGATGGGAGTTCCCCGACGCAATGCGATGGTACTGGGCGGCGCCTTTGGCGCAAGACGGCGTTGTTTACGCGCCGTCTCTCGATGGCGTCCTTTACACACTCGACGCGAACACCGGACGACTTATGTGGACATATGCCACCGAAGGCCAACTGGTGGGTACGCCTGCCGTAATCAACGACCTTGTCGCAATACCGGTCGCCGACGGCGACAATTCGCGAATCGCGCTCGTGGAAAAGAATGGAACCGAACAAGCGGCTTGTAGGATAGGCGCGGACATCCGCACTTCGCTCAAAGTGTCCGGCGACCTGATATACTTCGCCGCGACCGACCACACTATAATGGCTCTGAGAATAAAGCCCAACGGAAACCCAGACGAAGAGTGGGTAATTAAGACCGACGCGGACGACCCCTATCCGCGCGACAGGGTAAAGGCATGTTGAGGTAGAGACGCGGCTTGGAATTTTTAGACGTTATAATTGACGCTTGGAACCTGATAATCATCCAGCCCATGATTAACGGGCTGGTGCTTCTGTATTCCTGGTCGTTCCTGAACTTCGGGATAGCTATAATCGCCTTCACTCTGTTGGTGCGGCTGGCCCTTGTTCCGCTGACAGTCAAACAGAGTCGTCAGATAAAGGCGATGAGCCAACTCCAGCCTCTTATGAAAGAGATTCAGGAGCGAAACAAGAACGATAGACGGAAGGCCTCGCAGGAGACCATGCGCCTCTATCGCGAGCACGGGGTTAACCCGCTCGGCTGCCTTGGGCCGATGTTCATACAGTTCCCAATATGGATTGGCCTATATCAGGCAATTATCCAGACAGTGCCTTCCAATCCCGAAAGCCTGGTCGGACTTTCCAGGCACTTGTATGTCTGGCTGCCGAGTGTCCATGGCGTAATACCGATCAACAGCAATTTTCTCTGGATGGACCTCGCGCTTCCGGACCCCACTCCGTTCGTAATGCCGGTTCTGGTCGGGATTTCCATGTGGGTCATGCAGAAGATGACCGCGATGCCGACGGCTGACGAACGCCAAGCCTCCACCAACAGGATGATGCTGTGGATGATGCCGGTCATGTTCGGCTTTTTCACCCTGAACTTCCCAAGCGGCCTAGCCGTCTACTGGGTTGTGTCCAATGTGGTTGGGGTGGTGATACAGGGATTCGTCACCGGATGGGACCCTATGTTGAATCTTTTCAAATTCAGGCGCGGCAATGATTCAGAAGAAGCCGTTCAGGCCGCTTCTCTAGCGCCCGCGCCTGTTCCTTCCGTCGAGGAGACGAACGATGCAAGAGATAGAAATGTCGGCGAAGACGGTAGAAGAAGCAATAGAACTCGCTCTAAAGGAGCTAGACGCCGAACGCAGCGACGTAGAAATCGCCGTCGTTAGCCCTGGGAAATCGGGCATACTGGGCATCGGCGCCGAACCCGCGATCGTCCGCGTCACACTTCTCAGTGATGATGCCCCTGACAGCGTAACCCTCACTTCCGAAGTCCTTCAAACCCTCATTTCGATGATGGGCGTAGATGCGACCCTCACGCTCAAACAGATGTACAACGAATCCCTAGACGGTCCGGTTTTCGAGATAGAAGGGGACGACGCCGGACTTCTCATAGGACGAAAGGGAGAAACTCTGAATGCGATTCAGTTCATGGTCAGGTACATTGTGAGTCGTGAGATAGGCGATCGCGTCAATGTGATGATTGACGTGGAAGGCTATCAGGAGCGGCGCCACCAAGCCTTGGCCAATATGGCGCGTCGTGTGGCGGGGCGAGTATCGGATACGGGCCGCTCCATAACGCTTGAACCGATGCCGCCCAACGAACGTAGAATTGTACACCTCGCGCTGTCCGACCACCCCCACGTCACGACCGAAAGCGTCGGAGTCGGCGGCTCCAGGCAGGTTGTCATACAATCCGAGATGACAGACGAAGTTAGGGAATGAGCGTCCACCTGAAAATATCCGAGCGCGTCGCCACTATAACAATCGAGTCGTCAGAATTTGGCGACATGATAGGGCTAGAAGCGGCCTATTCGCTGTGCGACGTCGCGAGCGAGACGCGACGGCGCGACGATGTCTGGGTGGTGCTTGTAAAGTCGGACGGAACTGATTTCTGCCTCGGCGCGTCGCCGGAAGTCGTTGAGGCAGTCATGGACGGCGACTCTGCGCCGGACGCGCTCAGAGTTGGCAATGCGCTTGCGAATATAGAGAAGCCGGTTGTCTGCGCTATCCAGGGCGCGGTACAGGATCAAGGATTGGAACTCGCGCTCGGCTGCGACCTGCGCGTAGCGGAGAGCGGCGCCACTTTCGCAATGACACAGGTCCTGAGAGGTACGATGCCCTGGGACGGCGGCACTCAACGCTTGCCGAGGCTCATAGGTCGTTCGAGAGCCATGGATATGCTTCTGACTGGCAGACGCATCACAACGCCTGAAGCGCTGGAATACGGCCTGGTGAATGAGGTGGTCGAACAGGGGAAAGCTTCCGCGCGCGCTGTGGAACTCGCTTCACTCATAGCCGGGCATGGGCCCATCGCGTTGCGATACCTTAAAGAGGCTGCGCTTAGCGGTATGGACGGCACGTTGGAACAAGGCCTTCGGCTTGAAGCCGACTTGGGCTTCCTACTCCAGTCCACGCATGACAGAGGCGAGGGCATCTCGTCTTTTCTCGAGAGGCGCAGCCCAAGATACCAGGGGCGATAGTTGTCCGACGAACAGACCGTCATATTTTACAAAGATGGCGCGGTGGGACGTATCGTCCTGAGCAGGCCTAGCGTGATCAACGCCTTCAATGTACAGATGCGTGACGATCTGTACATCGCGCTTGAGGCCGTTAGGGACGACCCGGATGTACGCTCTGCAATTATTTCGGGCGCGGGCGACAGGGGTTTCTGCGCGGGAGCCGACCTTACCGAATTCGGAACGGCCCCATCCCAGGCGATTGCGAGGCAGGTGCGCTGGGAGCGCGACCTATGGGGGCTACTCGGCTCGATCCGGAAGCCGCTGGTAGCCGCGCTGCACGGGTACGTAATAGGATCAGGCGTGGAAATAGCTTGTCTGTGCGACCTGCGTGTGGCATCCGAGGACGCTGTTTTCAGAATGCCCGAGACGGCGCTTGGCATGGCGCCCGCCGCGGGCGGCAGTCAGACGCTTCCTAGAACAATCGGCCCGGGGCCCGCGATGAAAACCCTCTTGGCGAACGACGCCCTGAACGCCCGGACCGCGCTGAAACTTGGCCTTGTCCACCGGGTAGTGGACCGAGATAGACTCCAAGAAGCGTCTTTAGACCTCGCGACGCGGCTTTCTAGGATTCCGCCCGCGCTGTCTGCCGGAGTAAAGCGAGCGGTCGCGGACGGTTCGGACATGAGCTTGTCCCGCGCCCTTGAAATGGAATACAGGCTGGCCATGTCAAGCGCGCTGCGAATGCGGGCGCGTGAAAAACGCCATCCGCCATATTAACCACACACGTCCGACAACCTAGACTTGGCAATCAGGAGAGGCGTATCAATACAATGCAGACCATCCCCGCTCACGTTGACGAATTCCTTTCCCAAACCCTGGTCGCGGTTATCAGCACGGTTGATACCTCCGGACGCCCGCGCTCCGCGCCTATCTGGTACCATTGGGAGGATGGAGCCGCGTATATGTTCACCGGACGCCGTACCCTGAAATGGCGCAACATTCAGTCCAACGCGGCCGCTTCACTCTGCGTTGACTGGCGCGAGCCGCCTTACAGATCGGTCATTCTGGACGGCTCGGCAGAGGAGGTTAAACGCCCGCTATACGACCTTGTTCTTTCGATGGCGGTCAGGTACTACGGCGAGGAGGAGGGCCGGGCTTTCGCTGAAGGCTATCGCGAACAGTCTGAGGACACGGTCATATTCCGCCTGATACCGTCCCGCGTCGCCGATTACACCGGCGAGAAATAGCGGAGTCCCTTATCAAGATCAGGGTAGGATTGGGAATCGGAAAGGCAAGTTCCACCATTCAATCGCCGAGTCTCGACACAATGCGAGCGGACTGCGACGGCGCGCGTATGGTCAAGATGCGCGACCTGACCAAGACCTATGAGGAAGGAACTGAGACACGCTCTGTTCTGCGCCGCGTAAACGCCGATGTCCACAGGGGTGAATTCGTCGCGCTCGCGGGCCCAAGCGGATCAGGCAAGACCACCCTTCTCAACCTCATTAGCGGCATTGACACCCCGACCGGCGGCGAGGTAGTGATTGACACCGTGCAGACCTCCAAGCTGTCAGAGAAAGAGCGCACTCTGTTCCGGCGCAAGAACATAGGCTTTGTGTTCCAGTTCTTCAACCTGATTCCGACTTTGAACATACGAGAAAATCTGCTTCTGCCGCTCCACCTCAATCACTTCGACAAAAAATGGTCCGGCGAGAGGGTCGCGGAACTGCTTGATCAAGTGGGCTTGCTGGACCGCCTAGACAGCTACCCCGACAGGCTATCCGGCGGAGAGAAGCAGCGGGTGTCAATTGCCCGCGCGCTGGTACACGATCCAATGCTGGTTCTTGCCGATGAGCCGACCGGCAATCTCGATGTCAGAGCGGGAATGACGGTGATGTCGCTTCTGGAGAGGCTGGTTCGGAGCGGCGGCAAGACCATGATAGTAGTATCTCACAGTGAGATGGTAATCGAGATGGCGGACCGCGTACTGGCGATTGAGGATGGTCAACTGGTGGAACAGGCCCGCCGGTATGGTTGAGCGCGCTCACGCTTTATCCCTCGGACAGGAACCGAGTAGGGCGGCGGAGCGCGGCGCGTAGTGAATATGCCGCTCTGGCTATCGGGGTTGCGCCACTTCCTGAAACACCCTTGGCAAATGGCGCTTTCTGTGTTGGGAATAACCCTCGGCGTTGCCATCGTAGTCGCCATAGATCTGGGAAATCAGAGCGCAAAGCGCGCGTTCAGCCTGTCCAGAGACGCTGTTGTGGGCAAGGCTACTCATCAGATTGTTGGCGGCCCCGGCGGTCTGGCAGAAGATGTCTATGCGATGCTGCGCATGGAGTTGGGTGTCCGAAACTCCGCCCCGCTAGTCGCAGGCTATGGGTATCTGGAAGATGGGAGGGCGCTGCGCTTTATCGGCGTAGCCCCGTTTGCCGACTCTCAGTTCAGACCATACATTGGGGGAAGCTCGTACTCCGGCGCGCCCGACGAATCCACAGCCTACACTGTTGATTTGCTAACCACTCCGGCGACCGCGCTGATGTCGGTGGACACGGCCGGAACGCTGGGTCTGCGGGCGGGCGACACTATAACGCTGGATATTTTGGGCATAGAGCGTGAAATCGGCATAGTAGGGCTGCTCGTTCCTCAGAACAGTCTGAGCGGCGAGATGCTGGAAAACCTACTGATAACCGACATTTCCACAGCGCAGGAGCTGATGGGCTTCGAGGGGCGTCTCAGCCACATTGATCTCATCATATCCCCGGGCGAGGAGGGCCGGACGCTGCTGGAACGCATACGCTCCGCGCTGCCGCCCGAGATGTCCTTGGTCAGTCTCTCGACACGCTCCGACGCCATAGAGCAGCTGACGGCGTCCTTTGACCAGAATCTGTTCATGATAAGCCTGCTCGGACTCATCGTAGGGGCGTTTCTCATTTACAACGCGATTGCTTTCTCGGTAGTGCAGCGTCGTCCGGTCATAGGCGCGCTGCGGGCTATTGGAGTTACGAGGCGACAGATATTCGCGTTGACACTGGGCGAGGCTGTCGTTATTGGACTGGTGAGTTCCGTGATGGGAACGCTGCTCGGCATAATTATCGGGCGGGGTATAGTGCATCTGATAGCTCAGACTATCAGCGACCTTTTCTTTGTGGTATCGGTTCAGGATATATCCATTCCGACGTGGTCGCTGGTCAAAGGCGCGCTGCTCGGCATAGTCGCCACATTGGGCGCGGCGTTCGTTCCGGCGCTTGAAGCGACCGGCGTTTCTGCAAGGGAGGCGCTGTCCCGCTCGCGCCTCGAGACGCGATTCAGGGCAACCACGCCGGTCGTCTCCTTGCTCGGCGTCGGGATTCTTGCTCTTGGTTGCGCGCTGGCGTTTCTGCCCTTTGGCGGACTTATCATGCCCTTTCTGGGTCTGGCCGCGATTGTTCTGGGCGGCGCGATGCTGACGCCCGCGAGCGTCATTCTGTTCAGCAGGGTTCTCGCTCACATTATGGGCGGGATGTTCGGCGCGTTGGGGACGCTGACGGCGCGCGGACTTTCCGCTTCCATCAGCCGCACGGCCGTGGCGATAGCGGCGCTGTCCGTCGCTATTTCGGTCACGATCTCAATGGATACGATGATCCATAGTTTCCGATACGCAGTGGAGCGGTGGCTGGACAATTCGCTGGGGTCGGATATATACATCTCTCCGGCGTCGCTGGGAGCCTATCAGGAGGAGTTTGAACTTGAGCCCGGCGTATTGGAGCGTATCCGAAGCGTGGATGGAGTGGGGAGGGTAAGAACCGTTCGCAACGCGCGCGTCAACTCGCCGGACGGCGAGACTCGTCTGATAGCCACGGACGCGCCTCTTGACGAGTTCGTAGAGCGCGGCTACTTCAAAGAGGGCGACGCGGCCTTTGTGTGGGGCGAACTGCAAACCGGCGAAGCGGTGGCCGTATCCGAGCCTTACGCCTACAAGAACGGCAAGGGGGTGGGCTCGACGGTTCGCCTTTCTACTTTGGAAGGCGATAGAGACTTCCGCATTGTCGGAATATATTACGACTACGGCAGTACCGGCGTAGGCAGGGTGATGATCAGTCGAGATGTCTATGTCCGCCTGTGGGGGGATGACAGGTATTCCGGCGTTGGCGTAGATGCGGCGGAAGGTGTGCGGGTGGATGAACTGATGAACTCGCTGGAGGACGCTATTGGGTTTCAGCAAGGGGTTCTGGTTCGCTCCAACGCGGAGTTGAAAGGGGCGGCGCTGGAGGTGTTCGAGAGGAGTTTCGCCATAACGTCGGTCGTGCGCGCGATGGCGGTCGCGGTCGCGTTCGTCGGGACGCTGGGCGCGCTGATGGCGATTCAATTGGAACGCTCGGTAGAGTTCGGGACGCTTCGGGTAATCGGATTTACCCCGGGACAAGTGTGGGCGATGTTCACGTCCCAGAGCGGCCTTATGGGTATGGCGGCGGGACTGCTGTCTTTGCCGTTGGGTTTGATGGAAGCTGCTGTGCTGATATTCGTGGTGAATCGTAAGGCGTTCGGCTGGACTATGGATATGCAAATCTATCCGACGGCCCTAGCGGAGGCGGGTCTGATAGCGGTAGTCGCCGGGTTGCTGGCCGGGGTCTATCCCGCCTTTCGGATGTCTCGCTCGTCGCCTGCACGCGCGTTGCAAGGCGAATGACCTCAAACCTTTGATTTATTTTATAGCGGAGGGAGACGCGGAATGGAAGGGCGTTTTCTGATAATGGCGGCGAGTCTGGCGTTTGTGGTCGCGGCGCTGGGCGCAGGCGCCTATCTTCTCTCGCGTCAGGGCGCGTCTCTCGAAGTGGGAGCGGGTCTGTCCGTTTCGGACGCGCTAAGGCTGGAGGGCGCGGATTTCGAGTTCGTCACCGGGCCGCGCCGGTTGGTTTTTCCTGAGGATCATGGACCTCACCCGGAGTACGCGCTGGAATGGTGGTATTACACGGGCAATCTGGAGACTATGGAAGGACGTCGCTTTGGTTATGAGCTTACTTTCTTCAGAAGAGCCTTAGCGACCGGTGAAGTTGAGCGTAGTTCCGGATGGGCGGCGGAGCATATATATCTTGCCCATTTCGCTCTCACCGATGTGGCGAATGAGGAATTCCGCTTCTTCGAGCGTTACAGCCGAGACGCGCTTGGATTGGCGGGAGCGGTTGGCTATCCGTTCCGAGTCTGGGTAGAGGATTGGTCGGCGAGCGGCGGCGCGGGCGGCGTTCTGCCCATGCGATTGCGAGCCGGCGGCGACGGCATCGAGGTCAACCTCGTTCTGGACAGCCGGAAGGGCATAATTCTGAATGGGGAAGACGGGTTCGCGCGGAAGGGCAGCGGACCGGGCGAGGCGTCCTATTACTACTCAATGACTCGCATGGCGACCGAAGGCGCGGTTATATTGGATGGCCGGTCGCACCCGGTCAGCGGATGGAGCTGGCTGGATAGGGAGTGGAGTTCAGCCCAGCTTTCGGACGAGCATACCGGCTGGGACTGGTTCGCGCTCCAGCTTTCGGACGGGCGGGACGTCATGTATTACCGGCTGCGGTCTCTGGACGGGACGGGGAGTGAGTTCGACCTTGGGACGCTGGTCTCGGAGGACGGGACCTACTCTCGGCTGGGCCCGGGAGATGTGAGTATAGAGGTTCTGGATGAGTGGCGGAGCGAGTTGGGCGGCGCTTACCCTTCGCGCTGGCGTTTCAAGATTCCCGAAGAAAGGCTGGACATTGAGATAACGCCGTATATCGAGGACCAGGAGTTGGATACTCTGGTTCGATATTGGGAAGGCGCGGTTCGGCTCGAAGGCGAATCGAATGGGCAACCCGTCGGCGGCAGCGGATATGTCGAACTGACCGGGTACGCGGAGTAGTGTCCGGTTGTCAGCGCGCGGCGGTTCGGCGGCAAGGGGATTACCTTCGCATAACCGGCAGGGTCAGGCGCGAGGGACTGGCGGCGTCGTGCAGGACGGTCTGGGTGGCCGGGGTCATGTCCGCTGAGGCGTGGTTGGGGAGGCCTACGTTTCTGGCGTAGGCGGGGAAGTTGCTGGATGAAACTTCCAGCCGTATCCGATGGCCTTTGCGGAACAGCATGGCTGTGGGTCCGACATCCACAGTGTACTTGTACGCCTCGCCGGGCTGAATGGGGGATGGGGATTCGAGGGAGTCGCGGAAAGCGGCGCGGACAATTCCATCGCATATGTTGCGCGCCTGTCCATCCTGGTGAACGTCAACCAGTTTGGCGGTCCAGTCGGCGTCGGAGGCTGTGGTGACGGCCCATAGCTCAAGCTGTACGTGTCCGGTGACTTCTGTGTCGCGTTCGAGCGGTTGCGAGGTGTAAACAAGCACGTCTTCGCGCGTCTCGATTATGCGCTGGTCCTGTATGCCGGACTCGAATACGCCGGGAATTCCGGCGAGGTGCGCTCCGCCGTGAGTAGGCGCGGGATTGGCCGGGTCATAAATGAACGTGTCGGGCGATTCGGATTCGCCGGGCGGCTCGGGGGAAAGTTGGCCGTCGCCGTTAAGGGTGTTGGCCTTTCCGTCGCCGCGCAGGAACAGCGTCATGGGTTGGGCGTCGGGCGGCGGCCAGGATTCTTCGGCGCGCCACTCATTGGCGCCCATTATGAAGATGTATGTGTTGGGGTCGGTGTCAACGCCGTTGTCTTCGTTCCTGAGCCAGCGGTCGAACCACGCGAGCTGCATTCCGTGCCAGTCAATGGCGGCGCCCGCCGCCGCCGCTCCGAAGTATTCGCGTCCGGCGTATGGGTCGGGCAGCGGCTGGTGGAGCCAGGGGCCGATGATGAGATGCTGCTGTGTTCTGGCTAGTTGGCTCGCTCCGCGCTCACGCATACCTTGGTAGCAGCGGATCGTGCCGCGTATGAAGCCGTCGAACCATCCGCCCTGGTTGAGCGCGGGCGCTGTTATCTTGTGGAAGCTCTCGCGTGGGGAGAAGGATTTCCAGTATTGGTCATAGGTGGGGTGATCCAGCCAGTCGTAGTAGTAGTCGGCGACCTGTCTGAGAGCCGGCATATCGTCGAGGGGAAGATGTCGGGCTATTGCGTGCGTGTCCTGCCGCCATTGGCGGAGGAGAGCCATGGCGTCGGAGTGTCGGCCTGCCCTTCCGCCCAGATCGTCGAGGGCGAAGGCGGCGGCCCATCCGCTTATCCAGAAAAGCTGGAACACGCCTCCGAGGTATGTCCAACTGTCGTAGTAGGAATCGGAGGTGACGCCGGGGATGATGGCCTTGAGCGCGGGGTGGGCTGTGGCAGCGGCAAGCCACTGGGTCGCGCCGTGATAAGAGATGCCGAACGTTCCGACGCTGCCGTCGCACCAAGGCTGGGACGCAATCCAATCTATGGTGTCGTATCCGTCCTCGGCTTCGTGGATGTATGGATACCAGTCGCCATCGGAAACGTGCCGCCCACGGACGTCCTGGATTACGACGGCGTAGCCTCTGTCGAGCGCGCGCATGGGGTCGAGATACATACTGCGGTAGCGCGGCGAGTGTTTGCCGTAAGGGATGCGCTGGAGAAGCACGGGGCATCTTCGCTCTCCGGCGGGACGGTACACGTCGGCGCGCAAGATGACTCCGTCGCGCATCGGGATGGCGACGTTGGTTTGTGACGAGACAGAAGTGGAGCGGCGATATTCGTCCTTCACAGGCTTGGGCAGCATACTATTTCTCCCAATTCAAGCTGAATAACCCGCTCGATTTTAATTTTGGCGAGCGGTCACACAGGAAGATAGCGCCTCGACTCGGATAGGTCAAAGCATCCGGGAGAATAGGCGTAGTCGTTATCCGTTTTGGCGTTGGCCTCTCGCTTGGACTCGGCCTCCACGTACGCCCGCGCTCGTATCCGTCTCTCGACCCTTGCGATGATGTCTCGACCGCCGTCGGCTTCTTCGCGCGCGATTAGGGCGAGTTGGCGTTGTGGCGTATTGGATGTGCCGCACATTGGAACTCGCCTCCTTGTAGGGTTGGGCGAACAGCATAAGTTGATGTATGTGTGACGCGTCAAGCGGGCTTCGGATTGTTCGGCTCGGCGGCCGGGTGTGGACGGGCGAGCTGTGGTATCCGGAAGCTTTTCAGGGTGATAATGGAAATGGGCTGTGGTGCGGAAAGCGAGTTTCGCAGAAGGTCAGGGGCGGCGCAGGCCGAGATTCCCGCGCAGGGTGTCGGCTCCGTAGTCCTCGTGGAACACGCCTCTGCGCTGGAGTTCAGGGACTATCATGTGGGTGAAGTCTTGGTACGCGCCCGGCAGGTAGGGGGCGGCGACCATGAAGCCGTCGCAAGCGCCGCTTGTGAACCACTCTTCCATCTCGTCCGCGATCTGGGTGGGGCTGCCGACGAACACCGGAAGTTCCCATATGGTGCCGCGCCTGCTCTGGTCCAGGAGGTCGCCGAACGTGGGATACTCCACGCCCGAAGATACCATGCGCTCCGCGAGTCCGCGCGAGCCGGATATGGAGTCGAGATGCTTGTCTTCCAGACGCTCGTCCGGCGCGTGTTGGCCGAAGTCGTAATTGAGAAGTTCGGACAGGAGGACGGGAGTGTCGCTCGGGTGGGCGATGCTCTCGATGTAGGCCAGCTTGTCCTTCGCCATTGAATCGGTCTCGCCAACTATGGCGTATGCGGCGGTGACCACTTTGATGTCGTCCGCGTTTCTGGCGTAGCGTTCGGCGCGGCTCTTGATATCCGAGCGAACTTCCCTGCCCGCGTCAGCGCTTCGGAATATGGCGAACACAACCTCCGCCCAGCGCGCGGCGAACTCGCGCCCCCTGTCGCTCTGGCCCGCCTGCATGATGACCGGATAGCCCTGCGGCGCGCGCGGCACGGTGAGCGGACCCCTGGAACGAAGCCAGTTTCCTTCGTAGTTGAGTCGTCGCACTTTGTCTGGGTCGGCGAATGTGCCGCTCTTCTTGTCCAGCACGAGCGCGTCATCATCCCAGCTGTCCCACAGGCCGGTTATGACCTCCATCACCTCATCGGCGCGGTCGTAGCGAGTGTCGTGGCCCTCGTGCGCGTCCAGACCGAAGTTCTGCGCCTCCGAGTCGTTCAGCGAAGTGACCACGTTCCACGCGGCGCGCCCGCCCGCGAAATGGTCTAGTGTCGAAAAGAGTCTGGCGATGTGGAACGGGGCGTGGTAAGTGGTAGAGTAGGTGGCGCTGACGCCCAGACGCCTAGTGGCGAGCGTCATAGCCATGACGACCGGGATGAGGTCGAGTTTGACGGCTCGAATGCCGTGCCGAATGGTGTCTTCCACCGAGTCGTTGTATCGGCCGGGCATGGCGAGCCTGTCATCTATGAACCCGAAGTGGAACTTGCCGCGTTCGAGGGTCCTTGCGATTTCCTGGTAATATTCGGCCGTCAGAAAGCCGGGGTCTGAAGCCGGATGCCGCCAGGACGCGGCGTAGTTGGAGCAATTGGCGGCCTGAAGAAAGGCGCCCATTATCATCTTGTTGTCTCTGTCGCCTGGCATCTTCTTCCTTGTCGTTAGTCATAGAGTATTCAGAGCGTCGGCCGGCGCGATGGCCATCCATTATAGCTAATCCGGGCGGCTCAACCCAATGTGAAAATAGACGGAGACCGTGGTCTGCGCGAGGTCCGCGCATTGCAGTTTCGTCAACAGCGTATCTAGGATTGCCGCCCCTGTTTCCACGAGAATACGCTTGGCTGGAATGGCGGTTCGGCAGTCGGCTGCCCTGACCGAACCGGCGCCCCTTTTTGTCTGACTTAGCCTTACGGCGTATAGAATGTAAACATTGACTATCAGGCGCGCGCCGAGGTGACGCGCCGTTGCCGGTTCGCGACTAAGCGTGAGGCGATTGACTTTGCGCTCAGGCCGCCGGCCGCCGAACGACTATCCGTTGACAGAACTCGCGCGTTTCAAGGGATTGATTGGGAAGGCAACCTTGATCTGACGCGCTCCGTCCGTTCATAGCGAACCTGATAGACTGTCTCACTGCCGCCGCCATACGCGGCCGGGGCGTCCGTCTTGCGCAACGACTCCGACTTTGACGCGCTTGCGCGCCATGCGGAACTGAGAGTCTATGGCGCTGGGGAAGATGTCGCATACTCAACCCGACGCGCGGCTTTGTGTTCAGCTTGCCAACTTAGACAGCCGCAAAGGAGCGTTGCGCCGGTCTTGGTCGGTGTCTGCGTATTATCCGACTCCGGCCGGATTACCACTGCACGAACATGGGCATTACGACATGGGTGTACTTGTAAGACTCGGATTCGGCGGCGGGCTTTATCACTCCCGGGCTGGAAGGTGTGGTGGTTTCCATAACCACTTCGTCGCCGTCGCCGAGGACATCAAGGACGTCGGTGAGGTATTTGCTGTTGAAGGCGATCTTCGCTTCGTCGCCCTCGACGCGGGCGTCTATCTCACCTACGTTGTCGCCGAGTTCTTCGGCGCGGGAGGATACCGCCATCTTGCTGACTGCCCCTTCTTCTTGGTCGGGAGTGACGTTGAGACGCACTATGCCGGAGCCGTCCCTTGCGAAGATAGAGGCTGTTTTGGTGGCTTGTAAGAACGCTCCCTGGTTCACGATTACCCTAGTCTCATAGTTCTCGGGGACAAGCTGCTTGTAGTTGGGAAAAGTTCCCTGTATGAGCTGGGACACGAGTTCCACGTTGTCCATTCTGAACATCGCCTGGCTCTTTTGCTGGGTTACTGTGAATTCTATGGGGTCGGATTGTCCGCCTATGAGACGATTGACCTCCTGCAGCGCGCGCGCGGGTATGATAAATTCGAGACTTTCGGCGTCGGCGATAGATTCGGCCAGCTTTCCTTGGTAGATGGCGAGCCTGAAACCGTCGGCGGCCGCGAAGGTAAAGGTGTCGCCGGAAATCTCGACTTTTATGCCTGTCAGCACAGGGCGCGAGTCTTCGGTGGCGGCGGCGAAGGCGACGCGGTTGATGGCGTCGCGAAGCACATCCGGGGTCACACGCCCTATCACGCCCTCGGTGACACTGGGGATGGCGGGAAAGTCTTCGGCGTCCTGTCCGTTGATGTGGGCCTGGAAGCGAGCGCATTTCAGGTCTAGTCCGGGAGACTGTTCCGCAGAGGTGATATCTATGCGTTCCGGAGGCAGAGAGTTTACGAACTCGGTCAGCATCCTAGCCGGAATGGTAATCGAGCCCTCTTCCTCTATCTGAGCGCCTATCCAAGCGCTTATAGCTATATCGAGGTTGGTCGCGGCCAGCTTGAGACGCGAGTTGTCGGTCGCTATAAGAACGTTCTGGGTTATAGGAAGCGTGGTTCTGGTCGCGACGGCGCGCTGAACCACAGACAGACCACGGTTCAAGTTCTCTTGCAGACATGATAGCTGCATGGTGTGTACCCTCTAAGTTCTGTATTCTCGGCCGGGCCGCTGCGCTTTGACAAAACGGCGAGTCTAAGCCTAGCGAGAATTATATCCGAATAGATGTGAATTCAGATAGTATAAAATCGCAGATTTCCGAGCGTCAACGCAGATTGGGGACACTATGTTTTTAGTTTTCATCTGCGGGCTGTTCAAGGTCGGAGTCTCTTCCGGGGGGACGGATGGCTTTTTCGTAGAGTGAACGGATTCGCGCCGGGGGCGATCCATTCACGCCGGGCCGAGTTCGAGATTCACCGGGCGCGGACGGGCTTATTGGGAGGCGAGAGGCTCTATTGCGGCGCTGATGTCCAGTTCCAGCCGAATTTCATCTTCGACGCTCACGATGAAGGCGAGACTGGGCTTGTCCAAGCCGAACTGGTCGAATGTGACAACAGCCTTGGCCTGTCCGGTTACCATTCCTCCGGAGGACTGCGCCTCCACTTCCCAGGTCACAGGGCTGGTGACTTCCTTTATGGTCATATCGCCGGTGAGTTGGAAGGAGGTTTCGCCGGATTCGGGGAAGGGCCAGTCCAACCCTTGAATCTCGGTTATGACAAGTTCGGCATTCGGATATTGGGATGTGTCGAAGGTGTTGTCTCGGATGTATCTGTCGCGTCGCGATTCATCGCTTGTCAGACCGGCCAGAGCGACCTTTATGATTGATTGAGATGGGTCAACATTGCCGTCGGCGTTGAACACTATCGCGCCCTCGACCTCTCCGGTCTCCCCTACGGCGTCAATCGGGGAACTAAGGCGAGCAAGCTGCTCTGTAACGCTGTATCGAGCGAGGGAACCGTCCCGCACGGATACTTTGACCGGCCCTGATGGCATCGGCGCGGGCGGAGTTGTGCGGACAACGGTTGGCGCGGCCGCGACTGTGGGGACGGCGGTTGGCGCGGGCTCGGGGGGCGGGGACGGTTCGTCTCCGCCTGAGCAAGCCGACAGCATGACGGCGAGGACTGCGAAAGCGATGCAAACCCATGTAGATCTGTTCTTGCGAGGAACCTCGCAATTTCTCATGTTCCAAACCCCACATCCTACATATGATAGCCGCTGATCCGGAAAGCTGTCACTGGACCGTAATCGTGCCCACCATCCCGAGAGCTTCGTGCGGAATGCAGGTGAGCTCGTAGGTTCCCGCGACCTCAAATACGAAATCCAGCCCGACGGTTTCGCCCGCCTCTACCTCGACATCTATGTCCAGGTCCGGCACGGTGAACGTGTGGAAGGCGTCCTCGCCTATCAGAGTGAAGTTCACTATCTCTCCGACACTGAAGGTGAGGTCGAGCGGGTCGAAGGCGAAGGGTCCCGCCCCTCCGTTGTCGTTGAGTCTGACGGTGAAGGGGGCGCCCACGAGGGCCGGGGCATCGTCGCCGTTGGCGTCGTCGGGCGCGACGGTAGGGGCCGGGGGCGGAATTGGCGGCGACGCGCGCTGAATAGTTACCTTGGACGGCTCGGTTGGCGCGGGTTGGCCGCAGGCCAGCATTACGGAAAAAAGCGCACATACCATGAATGTCAGGGTTGCGAGTCTCTTCAACATTTCCCCCTTGCGACGGATGTAAACCGATTCTGTTCGGAGAATGCGGCATCCGCAGCTGATACCGCCTCAGGTTGCGCCGAACAACGGGTGTAGTTCACTTATTGATCGATCTTGTTAGTGAATACTTTCACATATTATATCATTCAGAATTTGGAGGTCAATCAAATTCGCTCATTTCTTGACAATCCAATTTGCCCGTTGCTACGATTCCTCTGTTCAATAACCCTTCCCGACAGAGACGCGCCTTCCGAAGTTCCCCTATGTCCACCGGCCCGCGAGCGCTTGCTTGAACAGCGGACAACAGTTGCGGGACAGCGAAACAAGGCGCTCTCGGCGGGTGATGTAGGAGTGAGGAGTTGTCCCACGTAAGCTGTCTGCGCTGCCGCGGGTGCGACAGAGAATATCCTGTCGAGCCACTGAATGCGTGCGACTTCTGCTTTGGACCGCTGGAAGTAGAGTACGACTACAACAGCGTTGCCAGAGCTGTAAGCCGCGAGAGTATCGCTGAAGGTCCCCTCACTATGTGGCGCTACCACGACTTTTTGCCCGTGGACGCCGACCGCGCTCTGGATATGGGCGCCGGATTCACGCCCCTCCTGCACGCCAAGAACCTAGGCGGGCGTTTGGGATTGGAAAATCTCTACATCAAGAACGACAGCGTGAATCCTACCTATTCGTTCAAGGACAGGGTGGTGTCCGTCGCCGCGGGCAAAGCCCTGGAATTCGAGTTCGATACTCTTGCCTGCGCGTCCACCGGGAATCTGATGGGTTCGGTCGCGGCGCACGGGGCCAAGGCGGGCGTTCCGACGATGGTCTTCTTTCCAGCCAACTTGGAGAAGGGGAAGGTTCTGGGAGCGGGGATATACGGCGCTACGCTGATTGCGGTGGACGGCACATACGACCAGGTGAACCGGCTGTGCAGCGAACTGGCCGACAACCATCGCTGGGCGTTCGTAAACGTGAATATGCGCCCATATTACGCCGAGGGCAGTAAGACCCTGGGGTACGAGGTGGCCGAACAGCTGGGATGGAAGTCCCCGGACCACTGCGTCGTGCCCGGCGCGTCGGGAGAACTGTTCACCAAAATACACAAGGGACTGACCGAGATGGCCGACGTCGGCCTGATTGGGGAAGTGGAAACGCATATGCACATAGCGCAGGCGGAGGGTTGTTCTCCAATAGTGCAGGCCTACCAAAGGGGCGACGACCAAGTATTGCCCGTCCGTCCCGATACCATCGCCAAGTCGCTCGCTATCGGCAACCCCGCTTCAGGCCCGTTCGCGCTGAAGACCATCAGGGAATCGGACGGCTCAGGCGTTATAGCCATGGAGAGCGAAGTGGTGGAGGGAATCAAGCTGCTGGCCGAGACCGAAGGCATATTCACGGAAACGGCGGGCGGCGTGGTGATAGCGGGCCTGAAACGCCTTGTAGAGAAGGGACTTATCAAGTCCGCCGAAGTTACCGTGGCTTACGTGACCGGCAACGGACTGAAGACCGTTGAGGTGGTGGAGCCTGTGGTGGAAACGGTGAGGATAGCCCCTACATACAGATCGTTTGAAGAGGCGCTCGCCGCTAGGTAGCTCAATCGGGACAAGGAGAAGGGAGAATGGCCAGAAGGCGCGTCAAATTCACATTTCCCACAGACTTGGTTACAGAGCCGATCATCTATGAACTTGGACACCGATTCAAACTGGTTACCAACATCCGGCGCGCCGACGTTCGCGAGGATATGGGATGGGTGGTGCTGGAATTGGAGGGCGCGGAGGAAGAGGTGGCCAACGGTCTCGAATGGGTCGCAAGCGCAGGTGTCCGCGTGGATCCGGTGAGCGGCGACGTGATCCAAGGTTAGAGCGTTTCGCAACACAATCGCCCAACAGATTTTTGGAGGTCTGATACGACATGGCCATTACGGTCAGAATACCAACCCCTCTCCGGCGGGTAACCGACGGCCAGGACAGAGTGAACGCCGAAGGCGCGACGCTCAAAGAGATAATTGACTCCATGGAGGGCCAGTTCCCGGGTATAAAGGAACGCATCTGCGACCCGGACGGCAACCTTCGCAATTTCGTCAACGTATATGTGAACGGCGAGGACGTCCGATTCTTGGACGGAATCAATTCCTCCACGGGCGAGGGCGACGAAGTCAGCATAGTTCCCGCGGTGGCCGGCGGACGATAACCGCTCCGTCGTACCCCTCAGAAAGAGGTGTATCCCCCGTCCACCGGCAGAGATACGCCCGTCACATAGTCCGAGGCGGCGCTCGCTAGGAATACCGCCGCGCCGCCCATCTCATCAGGTTCGCCCCAGCGACCATGCGGGATGCGTGACCTTATGTATTCGTAACGGTCGGTGAATTGATCGCGAATCGGCGCGGTCAGGTTGGTGTGTATCCAGCCCGGCAGAATTGCGTTGACCTGTATATTGTCGGCCGCCCAGGCCACGGCCAGACTCTTCGTCAACTGAACTACGCCGCCCTTGCTCGCGGAGTAGGCCGCCACCCAGTCTGACCCGAACACTGAGGTCATGGAGCCAATGTTGACTATCTTGCCGCCGCCCGCGCTTTTCATGTGTGGATAGACCTCCCGAGAACAGAGGAACGTCCCGTCCAGGTTTATGCCGACCACCTGCCGCCATTCGTCGAGCGTGTAGTCCTGCGGAGGCTTGCGAATCCCGATTCCGGCGTTATTCACCAGTATGTCCGCGCCCCCGAACTCCGAAACCGCCGCAGAGACGCCCTTGGCCACCGAGTCTTCATCATTCACGTCCATCGCCACGCCAATCGCGCGGACGCCGAGAGACGCTATTTCGCGGACGGCCTCCTCGGTCTTGGACGGGTTGCGGGCCGCGACGACTATGTTCGCGCCCGCGCCCGCAAGCCCTCGCGCTATTCCGAGTCCTATGCCGCCGTTGCCTCCGGTGACTATGGCCGTCTTCCCGCTAATATCAAACAGACCTGACATACCAGAACCTCTATGCTACTTTGCGAATGGGGCCGTCGGGTCGGCGCTCGTCCAAGATGGCGAACGTCTCCCTCGCCAGTTCGACACCCGCTTGGCGCTGTTTGGCGAGCAGGTCAAGGGCGTAGTCCGAGAGCTTCGGCCTTATCCTGAGACGCTCCGGCATATAACGCATACAGCGCCGCATCATAACCTGCGCCGGACGCCGGGTGCGCTCGCCGCAACCATACGCGTACACGCACATATAGGCGATGCACTTGGTTGTCTCGCGGTAGATCGGAGGAACGCCGCTGGAAGAGGGCGGCATATGGACGCTGAGAGACTCTTGCAGCGGTTTGTCCAACTGCTGCGGCAACGGACGACTGACTTGGCGCATGGGGAAAAGACCTCGTTCCAGAACTCAAATTCCAAACAAAGACTATCCCTTTTATAAAGATCGCGCAATTATATGGAGCGAGTATTTTAGCGAAATCCGGGCCCGAATTCACCTTGACACGACCGGGCGCGGCCTTTTCGCCGTCGCCACGCGCTTCGGGAGGCGTCAGGGCTTCATTCCAAAGTAAGCCGCTCGTAGGCCCTTTCGGTAATTGTGGCGAAGTGAGATACGTGCTGTATGCGGGCGGTGAGGTCGCCTCTGAGTCCAAGCATGTTATAGACGCTGTTATACATAGCCATCGCGGATTCTAGTGGGAACAGACGCTCCCAGTCGTCCGCCCACGAGCGGGGCGGACCCGACCCCGCGCCGAGCCTCTGCAACTCCGCTGAAACGAACTTGAGAGACGTGTCATACATCCGTCCGATCTCCTCATCGGGATTATATCCCCGGAGGCCGCGAGTCCTGAACAGCGTGAGTTGGTACAGGAGCATCCACCAGAAGAATATCACCAGACTCGTGTCGTCAACGCGCTTTATATGCGGCTTCAGACCCCAATCCAACAGGTCGTCATCATTCCTGATAAGCAATTGATGGAGGGTATGGCGAGAAGCGTCGCACAGCATATTCCATAGCGGCGCGGCGCGGCTATCCAGTTCGTCTGCTCTGGCGCGCGCCACGTCCGCCACTCCGTTTATCGAAAGCTCCAGATTATGTCGTCTCTTGCGGCGTCCCGGCAGCAGCAAGTCCGCTATGCCCATAGTCCTTCTCTAGTCGTCTTTCGCCGCGAAGTATCCTTCAACGTATCCGAGCTGCACAGCCCTAACTATGGCGAGGGCGATAGCCTGCGGAATAACGGACCCCAAACCCCCTGAACTCGCGGCCAGCCTTATCAGGTTATCCCGAGCCAGGTTCGCCGCTACTGTCACGAAAGGCTGAATCCAATCGGGGCTGTACTGGTCGGCGCCCGCGTTCGGCCTAGCCTCCTCGGCAAACAAAAGAGCGTTCAGAGCCTCGTCATCCGCGTGGCGTTCCGCCAGCATGGCCAGCGCGTTCTCATAGTCCGTCTCAAATTGTTGAAAAGAAAGTTCCGGGTTGGTCAAAGTGCACCCCTCCAAGCTGGCTCTGGGCGCTATTGTAGCGCATTGCGGGCATGAGTTGATTCCGAAAAGACCCCGCCTGAGAGACTGCCGCGCTTGACCCGTTGCCCCTATGCCCATATCATCATCGCATACTCTGGACAGGAGTGCCCCGCTTTGGACCTGAAACAGCACATCAGAAACGTCCCCGATTTCCCTAACCCCAGCATTATGTTCAGAGATATAACCACCCTGCTTCAGAATCCGAGCGCGTTCCGCCACACCATCGAGAGCATCGCCAAACGCTTCGAGTCCGTCGAAGTGGACGCGATAGCCGGAATTGACGCGCGCGGATTCATGTTCGCCGCGCCCTTGGCGCTCCGTCTCGCCCTTCCGCTCGTCGCCATCAGGAAGAAGGGCAAATTACCCTTCGACACCTACTCTCAGTCATACGATCTGGAATACGGAAACGACTCGATGGAAATTCACGTGGACGCGATCTGCGCGGGATGTCGGGTTCTCATTGTTGACGACCTGCTCGCCACCGGCGGCTCTCTCGCCGCCGCCGCCGCTCTCGTGGAACGCGCCGGCGGGGTAGTCGCGGGCATAGGAGTCGTTATAGAACTGTCTGAACTGCGCGGGCGGGATGTTCTCGCCTCTCACCGGATAGAGGCGCTGGTCACGTACTGAGCGTATAACCCCGCTCGCGCGCGGGACTGCGGCGAGAGCTTCATATCTCCCTGTACCTGAACATCCGATATATCCCGAGCGAGGCGGCCACCGCATTGGCCCCGACAGCCGATGACAATATCATCGTGAATATGAGATCGCCCTTGACGATTACCGACACCCTCTTAGTTGGACCTATCAGAGTATTATAGGAATCTATCTCCGCGAACTGCAGGACTATGATAGGAGAGCAGATAGCGACCGCGACCGCCGCTAAAGCGTATAGCCATTGGGTCTTCACTGGGGTCTCCATGTTCCACCAGAAGAAGGCCGCCACGGCTCCGGCGGCCAGTCCGGTGACGACCCCCTGCCATATGAAAAAGCTGTCCGTCCCCGCCCGCGCTCCTTGAAACCAAAAGCCGAACACCCACCCCACAAACCCAGCCACAAGCGAGAGCGGCCCGCCCAGGGTGAATCGCCCCAGCAAGGCTATCGCGACAGTATCGGCGTCCCTGATGATGTGTCGAATTTAACTATCACCCTTTTTAATAACGCGTCGAATAATTATCTGCATCCGACATTTTTCTGGCTTAGACTTGACAATCTGAAAAAAATATATATCATGTTTCCACTTTTATTGGCAATTCTGGAAGAAGTGTGAGAGGTAAAACGAGTTAAGGAGAGAGTGAATGCGTTCTTTAGATCGCGTTAAACAAATATCATTATTTACTGTAACAGCCCTGCTGGCGGTGGCTTTGCTGGCGGCGTGCAGTTCCGAAGAAGACGAGCCGGCCCCGTCCGCTACGCAAGCCCCGGCGGCCCCCGCGCCCGCCGCCACGCAAGCGCCGGCCCCCGCGCCCGCCGCCACGCAAGCGCCCGCCGCCATAGCGCAGCCGACCATGGCCCCCGCGCCGATGCAGGGCGAGATGGCCAGTGATATAACTATCACCATGGCGATCCCCGAAGTCGCCGAACAGTTCGGCGACTTTGAGGTGCAGACATACGGCGGAAGCCCCGGCGAGATCCAGATGGGTTTCTTCGATCAGCTTCTCGTCCATGACGGCACCGACCCGCTTGCGCCGTTCGCGGCGGAATCTTGGGAAATCAACGACGCCGGCGACCAGCTGACGCTGGTCATTCGGGACGACCTCAAGGTCAACACCCCCGAAGCGTTCGCGGGACAGGATTTCGGCTACATCAAGGCTGAAGACGTAGCTTGGAACATGAACAGGCAAAACGCCGTCGTCAACCCCAGCCTCGGCGCCGCCATCGGCGCGCAGCTTGGCGGCACGTTCGGCCCTGCCGAAGCCGTTGACGAATATACTGTGGTCGCGCCCCTAGTGACCGACATCTTCTGGGGAATCCCAATCAGCGAGTTCGACATCAACGACACTACTGTTCGCCTGGACAGCATGAAAGCCTACGACGCAGTGGGCAAGGAAGCCATCAAGCTAGTGCCGGTCGGCTCCGGCCCCTTCACCATGGGCGACTGGGTTCCCAATAGCCATGGCTTAGTTCATGCCGTTCCTGACCACTGGATAGAGCCTCCCCACATCGGCACGTTCCGAGTTGTGCAGGCCCCGGAAATCACCACCCGCATGGCTATGATGTCCACCGGAGAGGCCGACATCGCCTCGATCGACTTCGCCAGACTGCGCGAGCTGGAAGGCAAGGGGCTGAAGTTTATCACCACCATGTCTGACAAGGACACGATGACGTTGAGCGCCATATGGCCCGGCAACCTGTGGACAGACACCAACGCCAAGGTAGCCTCCAACATCGCCAAGGGCGAGACCCCCACGGACGAGGACGGAAACCCGCTCGCGCCCGGAATCGAACCATGGACATCCTCCGTTTACGAAGAAGACCTCGCCTGGCTCGGTTGCCCTTGGGAAGACCTCTGCCCATACACCGACACCAACAACCCGCCCGGCATGAGCGATATGGAGCAGGCGCGCCTAGTACGCTGGGGCCTGTCCCACGCCATTGACAGACAGGGAATCGTGGACGTCCTGCAAGCCGGTCTCGGCACCCCCATCTACCTCGAGCTGATGGGCCCGAAGTTCCCCGGCTGGCGTCCTGAGCGCACGGTCACAGCCGCGATGGTCAAGGCCGCCCACGAAAAGTACGGTGACAGCGAGATACTCGGCCCCGGTACAAGCTGGATAGAGTACGGCGAGTACGATAACGCTGCCGAGCCCAACCACGAATGGCCCTGGGAGATACCCACCGACAAGGCCGAAGCTGAGCGTCTGCTAGACTTGGCGGGCTTCCCGCGCGGCAGCGATGACGTCCGCTTCGAGATCAAGATGAACAAGTATCGCTGTGAGACCGGCGACGTATGCCTGGAGCAAGCCGACGCGGTGGCGGCGGACTGGGAATCCGTAGGCGTCAGAGTCGAACTGCTGACAGAAGAGTACGGCGGAGTTGTGGTGCCTCGTATGAGAGACCGCACCCAAGCCTACCCGGTAGTCAAAAACTGCTCGGTCGAGACTGCCAACTACCCGTTCGACTGGCCTCCGCCTCCTTCGGACAGCACATTCAGCCGCCCGGCATGGGGCTGCTCGTTCGAGAGTAAGTTCCTCGACTATATGTACATCAACATCAATGGCGAGAGGGACAAGCAGGCGCGCGAAGACCTCCACCTGGACATGGTTGACTACTACTACTACTGGCAGCTTTACAGCGGCCTAGTGCAGCCGCCTCGCGGCGTAGCCGCCAACCCCGACACTGTGGTTTCATGGAATTCACGTTCCACAGCCGCCGGCTTCTGGGGCAGGCCGCAGCACATCGTCCCGGTTCAGTAGATACAAAACAGACGGGGGAGAGCGGGTCGCCGAAACGCCTCCCGACTCCTCCCCCACAGCTGGTTTCAGAATTGCCGGACGGGTCTCTTAATCCACAACTCGACGCCCGTCCGCCCGATTTCCAAATATCCTTTTCACAGATTTTCTATGACCACCTCCTTGCGGAGCGGACACAGAGAGGTTGAAGCCCAAGATGGCTCGATTTCTAGCTAGAAGAGCGCTATCTATCCTGATCTCCATCATCGGGGCTACGATAGTCATATTCATCCTGACAACACTGGGTCCGGACCCTAGAATTCTATACATTGGCGATGCCCAGGTGGAACTCACCAGCGAACAGATCGCGGAGATAGAGCGACAACTCGGATTGGACAAACCCCTACCGTTGCGCTATCTCACTTGGGTCTGGAACCTCGCGCGCTTCGACATGGGAGAATCTCTCGGCTCGCTAAGACCGGTCAGCGAAATAATCCGAGAACACCTAGCCATGACATTGCGACTTGCGGCAGGCGCTTGGATATTCGCGGTCTTTGTCGGCGTGGGCATGGGCGTTCTCGCCGCCGTCAGACGCGCCACTATCTGGGACTACGCCGGTCGTATATTCGCGCTCTTCGGACAGGCGACGCCACAGTTCTGGACAGGCGTAATGGCCATACTCGTGTTCGCCGTATGGCTAAGATGGTTCCCTCCCGGATGGTCTGGCGGACCCCCCGAAGACACATTCGCCCTCTCCTGGACCAACATCAAATACTACGTTCTGCCGTGCATAGTTCTCGGCTGGCCCGCGTCCGCCGGCATAATGCGCCTCACACGCTCCGCCATGCTCGAAATACTCGATTCAGAATACATCAAGCTCGCCCGCGCCAAAGGCGTCGGGCCGCTTACCATCATATTCAAACACGGACTCCGAAACGCCGTGATACCGCCCCTTACCTCAGCCTTCGTATTGCTCGCCGACTACCTCAACGGCGCGCTCGTGGTGGAAATTATTTTCTCCATGCCCGGCATCGGCATAGTCGCGCTCAACAGGGCTGTGTACGACAACGACTGGCCTCTTCTCGCCGGCACAGTGTTCTGTTTCATCGGAATCTACGTATTTTTCGCCTTCCTCGCAGACATCGCGTACGCGATCATAGACCCCAGAATTCGGTACCAGTAAAATGCAGTCCAACGTAGAAATGAGCCAGATAGAACGTGACCTGCGCGGAATACGCGACCGCCCTCCGGTAATCCGAGAGTTGCGAGTCGTTTGGATGTTCATGAGACGCTGGCCGGTGCTGCCCATGGCCGTGCTCGCTTTGCTCGTATTCTGCGGCGTCTTCGCCCCCGCGCTTGCCACCCATGACCCCTACTCAGGTACGATAAGAAGCCGTCAGCAGCCGCCCCCCTGGCTACCGGACAGGTTCGTCTCCGATGTGCTGATAGTCAACGAAGAAGTTCGGGCTGAACACATACTAGGCACAGACCATACCGGACGCGACGTCTATTCCCGGATGCTGTATGGCGCGCGCCTATCTCTGATCGTCGCCGCCATAGCGCTCTTCAGCGGCTTCATCACAGGCACCACTCTCGGAATTCTCAGCGGCTATTCCGGCGGCTGGGTGGATGAGGTCATCACCAGAATCGTGGACATATGGCAGGCGCTGCCCTTCCTGATGGTAGCGCTGGTATGTGTGCTCCTGTTCGGACAAAGCACTGTTCTGCTTCTGTGTCTAATGGTAGCGTTGGCGTGGAACCCGTTCGTCCGCGTCATAAGAAGCCAGACGCTCGTAATCAAAAACGAGCCATATGTTGACTTGGCGCGCGTCGCCGGATGCTCGCAGATAAGAATTCTCATACGCCACATACTGCCCGGCGTCATAAACACCGCTGTCGTTATAGCCACCCTGAGCGTCGGATCGCTCATACTCGCCGAGGCCGCGCTCAGCTTCCTAGGCGCCGGCGTACCATCGCCCACACCCACATGGGGCAGCATGGTCTCTGAGGGCAGAGGCTACCTCGAAGTCGCCCCTTGGCCCACAGTCTTGCCTGGGATAGCCATCTTCCTCGTGGTCATGTCTCTCAACTTCACCGGCGACTGGTTGCGCGACCGCCTTGACCCGCGTCTCCGACAGCTGAGCTGACGAACGCTTAGCCCTCCGGCCCAAGCCTTGCCTCCCGGCGCGCTGCCCTAGGGCGGGTTCAGATAGCCCGCCCGCCCTTTCCCTATCGAAAGCTGAAAGCGCCTTCAAGCCTTCCTTCGCTTTGTTGATTTTCGTTCCCATGTCCTATTCGCGCTTGTAAATTCCTGAGCACAGGTTCTTGCAAAGATCTGAACATTGACGTAATGTCATAGAATCAAGGCAAGAGGCGTTAGCTTTTGGAAAATCACGGCGACGCCGCAAATCTGGGAAAATACGGGAGCGCAAAAAAATGAAGAAAATGCGATTGATTACACTAATGGTCTCGCTTGCCATGATAGCCGCTTTGGCCGCGGCCTGCTCTAGTAGCGAGGAGACTCCGCCAACCCCTACGCCCATAAACGTATCGGCCATAATCCAACAGGCCATGCAAGCTCAGCCTCAACAGCAGAGCATGACGCCCGAAGACGTCGCCAAAGCGGTGCAGGACGCGATGGCCGCCCAGCCCGGCGTTACACAAGCCGACGTAGCCGACGCCATCGCCCAGGCTATGCGACAGCAAACACCAGGGGTAACTCAGGCACAGGTTGCTGACGCCATCGCAAGCGCCCTATCCGAACAACAAAGCGGGGTAACCGAATCCCAGGTAGCCGACGCCATCGCCCAGGCATTGCGTCAGCAGACGCCGGGACTCACCGAAGCCGAGGTGTCCCAGGCCATAGGGAGAGCCTTGGCCGAGAGACCCGGAGTAACACAGGCCGATATCGAGAAAGCCATCACGGACGCGGTCGCCAAGGCCGTGCCTACACCCGCCGAAACCATGATGGACGACTCGATGATGGGGCCCAGCGGCAAAGTCACCGGAGCCGTTACTAGCGTCGGCACCCCTAGCGGCTGGCCGACCGACTGCGTGTGGTGCGCCACCTTCCCGAACATCGGCGCCGGAGAGGTCCTCATCACCGCCACAAGGTCAACCGCCGGCGACTTCATCGTCGAACCCTGGGTGGCCGAATCTTGGACAATCAACCTTAACGACCCGGAGAATATGTACATTGACTGGAAGATCCGAGAAGGCATCCAATTCCACGACGGCTGGGGAGAGCTGACCGCCGAAGACGTAGTTTACACCTACAACGCCGGCAACCCCGGCATAACCCCCGAAGCCGTTCATGACACCCTCCCCCGCCCCGACATCGGAAGGCTCGAACTCATCAGCAAATACGAAGCCAGAATGCACCTCAACTCATTCTCGGTAAGCACCATGCTGGCCGGCATCTCCGACCTAGGCGAGGGCGTGCCCATCATGCCAAGCAGGGTTCAGGCAGACCAGGGCGTCGAATGGATGCGTCAGAACATCATCCTCTCCGGACCGTTCGAGGTCCCCGAATGGACCCAGCAGAAGGGCATCTATCTCGAAGCGCGCTCCGACGGCGAACACTGGAAGCAGATGCCGTATATCGAGCGCTTCGACATGATAGAGGTGCCTGAGGCGGCCACGCGCAGGGCCATGCTCGAATCCAACCAGGCCCAGATGGCCGACATCCCTATCAAGGACTGGAAATCGCTGATAGAGCAAGGTATGTCCAGGTCGCAGGAAGGCGCGAGCAACGCGCGCGGAGTCCTGTTCCAGGGCAACTACTGGGAGACCCAGCATCCCCGAACCGGAGACGCGCTTGAACGCGTGATTGACGAAGCCAAGCCCTGGATTTCCAGAATGGACGACCCCGAAGGAAGGCAGCGCGCCATAGACGTCCGCGCCGCCATTTCCCAGTGCGTTGACCGCGAAGCCATACTAGACACCATCCTAGGCGGACAGGGACGAGTCGCCTACGCCCAGTACATACACCCCGACACCGCCCTCTACAACAAAGTGGACGGCGACACCCGCTGGAACATCCCCTTCGACTGCGAAGGTTCCAAGGCCCTGCTCGCCAAGCACGGCCTTAGCGACGGCTTCACCATCAACGACTACTGGGCCGGCCCCAGCGGCGTCGTCGTTGAAATGGCAGAGGCAATGGCCGCCACCTGGCTGTCCGAGCTCAACATCAGGGTCGAGCTTGACAGACAAATATACTCTACCTGGCGTCCAGGTCTCATTTCACGCACAGTCAACGGAATGCACGGCAGCTTCAACCCCGGCACCGCGCCCCCCACATGGCCAAACGAATGGACATGGAGCGCGGTAGCCTCGCCCGCCGGATACAACTCCGGCAACGAGCTTCCACAGGCCAGCGAGATCGTTCTCGCCAAGGAAAAGACAACCAACCAAGAGGAACTCGAACAGCTTACTCTCGACTGGGTGGATTTCATCTTCAACGAAAGAATCGGCTTCACCGTCGGCACCATGCCCAACAACACCATCTATAACCCGCAGGAGATCGTCTCCTGGGAGATGAGGCCAATGACCAACTTCAGAGTCGGCGGCATGAAGTCCCTAGAAAACATCCAACTCGCCAAATAACCTGACGCGGCGAGGAGTCCCCGGCCCGGCCGGAGACTCCTCGCCGTACCCTGATTCAAACTCCTTGAAACCCTTATCGCGCCGGAGGTGTCGTCATAGCTACATTCGTAATCAGACGATTCTTCACCTCCATTCTCGCCATCATGGGCGCCACCATCGTCATATTCGCCGCCTCCAGAGTGCTAGGAGACCCCACCGTCCTGTTTCTGCCCGAAGAAGGCTACGGCCTCGACGCCGAGGAACTGGAAAAGGCCAGAAAGAGGCTTCATCTGGACAAACCCGTCCCCTTTCAATACGCCTTCTGGGTCGGCGACCTGCTCCAAGGAAATCTCGGACAAGACCTCGGCGACAGACACCCCATTTCGACCAAACTCCGAGACAAACTGCCGCCCACACTTCGACTGGGCTTCGCCGGATACATCCTGGCTACGCTGATAGGGATTCCCCTAGGGATGCTGTCAGCGGTCAAGCGCGGGTCCGTCTGGGACCTGGCGGGGCGAACGTTCGCGCTGCTGGGGCAGTCGTTGCCGGCATTCTGGATAGCCATCCTAGCCATCCTGATATTCGCGGTCTGGCTCGAATGGCTGCCCGCCGGAACCCAGGGAGAAGGCTTCTCCATCAAGCACTACGTACTGCCGACGCTCACCCTCGCCTGGCTCCCTGCGGCGGGCTATCTCAGGCTGATGCGCTCTGCCATGTTGGATGTGTTGGACTCCGAGTACGTCAAACTCGCTCGCGCAAAAGGCGTCGGAGTAAATACAATCATCTGGAAACACGCATTCAAGAACGCCGCAATCGCGCCCCTCACTTTCTCCGGCCTGTTGCTGGCCGGGTTCATAACAGGCTCGGTATCCGTCGAGGTCGTCTTCGGATGGCCCGGCATAGCCAGACTCGCCGTTGAAGCCGTCTATACCAACAACCTAACCACACTCTCCGTAATTACCCTCATATTCACCCTGATATACGTCGTAGCGAATTTCGCCGTGGACATCATCTACGGCATGATAGACCCCAGAATCCGTTACTCATAATCCGCATCCGCTGGAATAAAATCACATGGAACAAGCTCAAATAACGCTCGCGCAAAGGGACAGTTTCTTCCACAGAACGGGCAACCTGTTTCGCAGATGGCCCGTCGTATCCATCGCGATCATTTCCATACTCGCGTTCGTCGCGATTTTCGCTCCCCTACTCTCGCCCCAAAGCCCCATAGAAAGCAACCTGCGCGACCGGAACGCGCCCCCCTTCTGGTACACCGAATGGTACCAAGAGAACGATAAAGTCACCCGAACCTACATACTCGGCGCCGACCCGATAGGACGCGGCGTTCTGAGCCGCCTCATACACGGCGCGCGCATCTCGATGATGGTCGTACTCGTGGCCACAATCAGCGGCACCGTCGTCGGAACAGCGCTCGGAATGATTGCCGGATACGCGGGCGGAATAGTTGACGAAGTGATAACTCGCATCGTTGATATATGGCTCGGCCTTCCCTTCATCCTGCTCGCGCTCATAGTAGCCGTCACTATTGGATCGGGACTTCTTATCATGATGGGACTTCTCGCGGCCACCGCCTGGAGCCCCTTCGTGCGAAACGTGCGCGCCGAGGTGCTCACCCTCAGAGAGCGCGACTACGTGGCCCTCGCCAAAATCTCCGGCGCCTCCTCTATCAGAATACTCATCCGACACATCCTGCCCGGCGTCCTGAACACAGTGCTTGTCATAGCCACCCTGCGCATAGGCCAGCTGATACTCACAGAGTCTTTCCTCAGCTTCCTCGGAGCCGGAATCCCGCCTCCCACACCCACATGGGGCGGCATAATAGCCGACGGCAGAGAATACCTCCGAGACGCTTGGTGGGTCTCGGTATTCGCGGGCATAGCCATTGGCCTAACGGTCCTTGCCCTGAACTTCCTCGGCGACTGGATGCGCGACACCTTCGACCCAAGGCTCCGACAGGTCTAGACGGACTCCACTCTGCCGCCCGCGCAATCCCGCGGCGCGCGCGGCTCCTCCACCACCGGCTCGACGTGGCCAATCCCAAGCCCGCCTGCGCCCATTCTCGATTCGCTATTCCCAGTCCCTTGCCACTGTGCTACAATAAGAACATATCATCTTGTAACTGGACACGGACTCGACGACAACTAACATAAATCGGAGGTTATGACATTAAAACTCAGAAGCCCCAGAAAATTTTACCCTGACATTACAGCCCGTTGCAGGTGAAGTACAGGATATTTCTCCACCAGCCGCCACTTGGCGCTAGCGCCAGCTCCGACCACCGTCCGTATAAACCAAGCTAATAAGCCACAACTCACACTCAGAGCTTGTAGAGAAACAAGAGACCAAACCGAACATAGACGGCAAGCGGCGTTAGTCTGCACACATCCGGCCATTCTGATACACTGCGGACACTATGAGCGGCCGGCGCGAGTCGAGAGCTCGCATTCTTGAGGGAGTTGAATTATGGTATTCGGAGAGGGAGCGAACATCTACCGTAGCCTGGGCGTGAAACCCGCTATCGTCGCGTCGGGCTCAACCACACTCTACGGAGGCAGCAAGCTCAGGCCGGAAGTCCTGGACGCTATGGAAAAGACCTCCGGCGCTATGGTGAACCTGGACGACCTGAACGTCGCCGCGGGCAAGGTGATCGCCGAAGCGACTGGAGCCGAAGCCGGGCTCGTCACGTCCGGGTCGGCCGGCGGGCTGGTACTCCAGGCGGCGGCGGTCATGGCCGGCAGCGACCCCGCCAAGATGGTCCGCCTTCCCAACGCGGACGGCTTGAAGAACGAAATCATAATGCACCGCAGCCATCGCTTCCCCTACGACCAGTGCTACACCGCCACCGGAGCCACCATAGTTGACATAGGCGACGGCCGCCGCTGTCACCCGTGGGAACTGGAGGCCGCCATCAACGAGAACACCGCGGCGGTCGCCTACCTCTTCTCCGGCTTCATATCGCGGCGCGCGATACCCCTGAAACAAGTGGTAGAAATAGCGCACTCTCACGACTTGCCCGTCATAGTGGACGCCGCGTCATACCTCCCCCCCAGGGCGAATCTCAAGCGCTTCATAGAAGAGGGCGCGGACATGGTGCAGTTCTCCGGCGGAAAGGCAGTGCGAGGCCCGCAAGGCACAGGCATACTCGCCGGACGCGCCGACCTCATCGAGGCGGCCTACGCCAACGCCAGCCCGCACCAGTTCATAGGTCGCGGCATGAAGGTCGCCAAAGAGGAGATCGTCGGGCTGGTAGGAGCGTTGCGCCTCTTCGTGAACGAGGACGAAGACGCGGAAACCCGAGCGCTCTCCGAAATGTGCGGGCAGGTCGTGGACGCTCTCATCGAGATACCCGGCCTCAAGGTTTCGGTCGAACACGACGAATGGGACTACCTGACCCCCATCGCCATTCTGCGCTTCACCCGCGAATGGCGCGGCCCCTCCCGCGACAACGTGCGGAATGCGCTCGCCGCAGGGGACCCTCCCATATATCTCCACGACATACACAACCCCGACGAATTGGGCGTTGACCCCTTCAACCTGGACGAACAAGAACTGGAAATCGTCATAGAAAGGCTAAGAGATACCCTACTCAGCGAATGAGAGTGTATGTAAACTGGTAACCCACATCCAACTAGGGAGGCAAAGTCCTATTACAATCCGAGCCACCGGCAGACTCACACTCTCCGCTCATATTTCGGACGCCATCTCCTCGCGCATGGCGGCGCGTGAGAGTTCGCTGTCGCCATACGCCGCTCGCTCGACGACCAGCCGGGGCAGGGATAAGCCCGATTCGCCCTCTCCCACCCGCTCAGAGTTCCAGCGCGACCGAGACCGCATCCTACACACAAAGTCCTTCCGCCGACTGAAGCGCAAGACCCAAGTCTTCATTGCGCCCTTGGACGATCACTACGCCACCCGACTCACACACACCCTTGAAGTGTCCCAGATAGCGAGGACAATAGCCCGCGCGCTCAATCTGAACGAAGACCTGACCGAAGCCATCGCCTTGGGACACGATCTAGGCCACACCCCATTCGGCCATGTAGGCGAGTACGCCATGGACGCCCTGCACCCGTCTGGCTTCAGACACAACCGGCAGAGTCTCAGAATCGTAGAACAGATTGAGAAAGACGGCAACGGGCTGAACCTGATGTGGGAGGTTCGCCGGGGGATACTGATGCACTCCAAGCCGCGCGGGGACTTTCTCGGAGAACGGCCTGTTGAAGATCTCTCGCTTGAGGGACAGATATGCCGGATAGCCGACGCCGTCGCCTACCTCAACCACGACTTGGCCGACGCATTCAGGGCGGGCATCCTGACCCCGAACGCTCTGCCCACTGAAGCGCGGGACATACTTGGCGAATCCCACGCGCAACGCATCAATACAATGGTGTCGAACATCGTAGAAACATCATGGGACGCTTGCGGCGAAACTCATTCGTCGGAAACTCCGGTCATCGGCATGAGTGGAGATGTGAGGGAAGCGTTCTACACACTGCGCGAGTTCATGTTCGACAACGTATATCTGCCAGAATCCGACGGCGTTCTTGGCAAGACCGCCGAAGACATAATGAGCCTGCTATACTCTCACCTCAGCGTGAACCGGCGGGACATACCGCCCGAATACGCCCAAAGAAGCAAATCCGAGGACATGGCGGTAGTGGACTATATATCGGGAATGACCGACCATTACGCTATAAGGCTCGCTGAGCGTCTGAGGCCCGGTGTCGCCGCTCCCCTTATGGAGAGTAGAGTCATATGACACCCCAGGACCGAATACGGGTCCGCACTATCGGAAACAAGGTGCGCATGATACGCGAACACCTGGAAGCCATGCAGCGCGACGCGCACGGGCTGGAGTACGCGCCGTGGAGAGTGGAAGTGGACGAACTCTGGAAAGATGTGTTCATAAATATCAACAATCTGAACGCCGACGCCCAACCCGCCGCGTTGGAATCGGTCAAAGACCTCTGGATGACCTATATAACCCACTACAACGTCGGGCTGAACTGAAGAGCGACCCGAATGCCTCGCGTCCCTAACGACGGAGGGCTGAGGCGCGGGCGAAGGGAAGTATATTGGACTTAGAAGAATCCCTCGACCAACATCTGGAACAACCCCCGGCGCTCGAGCAGGCTAGGCGAGCGTCCGTAGTGGCGCACAGCATCGTCGTCAAGCTCAAGGAGATGGGATTGCCTGACGAGATGGATGAAGACCTATCGAAGTTCTGCACCGACTTGGGCGACCTATGGAGCGCGCAGATTACGCTCGCGTCTCAGGTCGAGCGCTTCCTGAAGTCGCCCCACGATTTCGCCGCCGCCGGCGACCAATTGGTTGACCTCAGAGCCACAATTGACCATATGGCCTGGCACCTAAAGGTCATCGGCCAACCGATGGACAACATAACCAACTGGGCATACAACCAGGCCGAAGCGTAGAAGACAGTATGAGCGTAACCGACGACATAAAGGCGAAGCTCGACATTCTCGATGTCGTATCTTCCCACGTGACGCTTCAGAAATCCGGGCGAACATTCAAGGCCAACTGCCCGTTTCATACGGAAAAGACGCCCTCGTTCATCGTGAACCCCGAACGGCAGAGCTGGCATTGCTTCGGCGCGTGCGCGACGGGCGGCGACATCTTCAATTTCGTCATGCGCGCAGAGAACCTCCAGTTCGGAGACGCGCTCAAAATGCTGGCGCAACGCGCGGGCGTCGAGCTTTCCGGCGCGCCCAACCGCGAACAGTCCAACGCCATCCACAGCGTCAACGGCGCGGCGGCTTCATACTTTCAGGATGTTCTGAAATCGGATACGGGCAAGGTCGCGCGCGAGTATCTGGACAGCAGGAAAGTCGGTCCGCAGGCTAGGGAGCAATTCAAGCTCGGGCTGAGCCCCGACAGATGGGATGGCCTCATCCGGTACCTGAGAACTCACGGCTACAAGAAGGAAGACGCGATAGCCGCAGGCCTCATACGCGAGGGCGAGAACGGCAACGTATGGGACTTCTTCAGAAGCAGACTGATGTTTCCCATATTTGACCGCCGGGGGAACATAATTGGATTCGGAGCGCGTGCGCTGGACGATTCCACCCCCAAGTACATAAACACCGCCCAGACGGACACATTCAACAAGCGCAACACGTTATACGCGCTCCATTTCGCCAACGCCGAAATCCGCCAGACCGGAACCGCTGTCATAGTCGAAGGATACATGGACGCCATAGCGGCGCACGAGAGCGGCTATAAGAACGTCGTCGCCTCAATGGGAACCGCTCTGACCGAGAACCAAGTATCGCAGCTTCGCCCGCTCGCCCGCGAGTTCGTTCTTGCCCTGGACCCGGACGACGCGGGGCAGGAAGCTACGCTCCGAAGCCTGGAATCGTCCTGGCACGTGTTCCGCGACGTAATCTCCAGAAGAAGCGCCGCGAACCGGAGTGTTCTCAACCAGTGGACGCCCCCCAGCTTGAAGATAGCCGCGCTGCCCTCGGGTCTTGACCCTGACTCGCTTATACGAGCGGACGCCGCCAGATGGGAGTCCATCATCTCTGAGGCCCAGCCGCTGCTGGACTTCGTGATACCCGCCCTCGCGCGTCGCTCCGACCTGAGCGTGCCGGACAGCCGCGCCCGCATAGTCTCCGGACTTGCCCGACTCATAAACCGGCTGGACGACATGGACCAGCACGACTACTGGCGAAAACTCGCCGACGAACTCGGCGTTCCGCTGGACGCCCTCAGGGCATCCATATCAGGCGTCGGAAACAGGCGCGCCCGGGAACGCCGCGCCTCCCCCCAGTGGGGAAATCAAGAGTCCGGCTTGGAAGTCAGCCCCAATGCCTTGAGTCGGCGTGACGCCGACCCAATTGAAGAGTACGCGCTGAGTCTGATGATTCAGAACCCCGAATTGCTCGAAGACATTAGCGGCGTTGACCCCGACTGCTTCTACCGAACGGAGAACAGAGAGATATTTACCGCACTTCTTTCTTATCCTAAAATAGACGAACTCCGCGACAACGTGGACGATGCGCTGTCCATGCATCTAAGCCGACTGGAAACGCTGGAGTCGCCCGGGGTTGAACTCGCGCGCGCGCTAAAGCAGTGTCTCAAGAGGCTGGAACTGCGCCATATGCGCGATAGACAGGAGGTAATCCTCGACACTGGAGATGTCGCTCTTCCTCCTTCCAGAGATGTCGAAGACCAGGTGAAGCGAGTGAGTCTGCGAATTAAGGAGTTGGAGACTATGAGCAGAAGATAGCCGGAGTCGTTCATGTGGAGACAGTGTGTCCGCGCGTTGTTATTCGGATATAAATCAGTAGCGTCACAAGGATATATCAATGAATAGAAGTATCACATCAGATAGCGGTGACGGTCTTTACGGCAGAATTATGCCCGAAGCGTCAACCACTGCCGACCTCATCAGCACCACGCGCACCACCGAAGACGGCTTCCAAAAGAGCGAGCACGACAATTCTAACCGTTCGGAAGAAGTTTTCGCCGAGATGGACGCTTCCGGTGACTCCGAGGCGCCGAAAATAGGCTTCAACGGGATGAATTCGGAAGGTGTGCTGGAAAAAGACGCCGGCGTCTCCGAGATAATAGACGATCCCGTTCGGATGTACCTGCGGGAAATCGGAAGAGTGGACCTTCTCAAAGCCGCTGAGGAACGTATTCTGGCGCGCCGCTTTGAGGCGGGGAGATTCATAAAGGCCCTTGAGCGGGATTGGTCATCCACTGACGGACGACCAATCAGAGCCGCGCGGATAGTGACCGACTTTCTGACCGACATATCGGACAACCACCACGTGGTAAGCGCTGTCGCCAGATACCACGGCATCGCCTATTCGGGGACACTGTCCGAAGTAATGTCGAACCCTGAACTTCACGACCAGCTTGAACTTCACGACGCTCGCAACTCGCGCAACAGCCAGGATTCCAAATTCCACAAATTTCTCAACAATCGGCTGTCAGAGGAAGAGGCCTACGTCTATCTGTCCAAAGCGCTGGAATTGCCGAAGGACCATCCCAGGATCCAACAGATTTACGAATCCCGAGACGCTCTCAAACTTCGCAACCGGCTCGACGGCGAATTGACCGAAGAAGTGGTGGAGTACCTTTCCAAGACTCTTAACATGGAGGCGGAGGACGCAAAGGCTAGGGTCCAGCGATTTTCCCTGAGCAGCCGGCTTCTGCCCGCGCAGACCCTGGATGTCATATCGCACGTGTACTACTCCGCCGAACAGCGCGACCCTCAACTCAACCAAGACATCAAGGACGCCGCAGCTAGGTATCCCAGATCTACTGAAGACGATCCGGGCGATGAAAAGCTCGTCAATTTCATTGCCGAAATTCTAAACATCGAGCCGGACGAGGTCAGGAATCGCCTCAACCAACCGGACCCTCTCCCTTCTCCGAATCCCGATGTATCGCAGATACGCGAATTGCTGGAGAGGCAAGACGTTTCCGACAGCTTCAGAGAGCGTGAACTGCTCTTCCGCAGGCACATAAACGGGATAAAGTATCTTGGCGACGACGCTCAGCAGCATTTGGCCAAAGCCAACCTCCGACTGGTCGTAAGCGTAGCCAAGAAGTACATAGGACGCGGAATGTCCCTGCTTGACCTGATTCAGGAAGGGAACATCGGACTGATACGCGCCGTCGAGAAGTTCGACTACCGTAAAGGGTACAAGTTCTCCACTTACGCCACATGGTGGATACGCCAGGCGATAACGCGCGCGATAGCCGACCAAGCCCGCACAATCCGCATCCCTGTGCATATGGTCGAGACTATACACAAACTTCTCAGGGTAACCCGCCGCCTTATTCAGGAGTACGGCCGCGAGCCCACCAGCGAAGAGATAGCCCGAAATATGGAGATTCCCACCGAGAAGGTGCGCGAAATTCTGAAGATTTCCCAAGAGCCGGTCTCATTGAACACGCCGATAGGCGAAGAGGAAGATAGTCACCTGGGCGACTTCCTGGAGGACACCACCGCGCCCGCTCCTTCCGAAGAGGCATCGCATCAGCTTCTGAAGGAGCACGTGGAAGACGTTCTTATTAGCCTCAATGACCGCGAAGCCGAGGTGCTCCGAAAACGGTTCGGACTAGAGGACGGACGCGCGCGCACCCTGGAGGAAGTCGGACGTTGCTTCGGAGTAACGAGAGAGCGAATCCGGCAGATAGAGGCCAAGGCGCTCCGCAAACTCCGACACCCCAAGCGTTCCACCAAGCTCAAGGACTTCCTCGAATAGGGGTATCTTCCATATTGACACTATATAAGCGTAAAAAGCGAGACGTATGACACTAGCCACTCAAATTCAGACAGATTCGCGCAAGCTCTCCCTGACTAGGCCAACGGTCGCCTTGGTTTACACGCGCCCGGACACCGTTCTGGACGATATAGCGCGCGCGATGGAACTGGCCGGATTCAGATCCGCGTTGCCCGGCGACGTAGAAACCCTACTCAAGATAAACATATCCTGGCAGCATTATTATCCCGCCTGCTCCACAAGTCCCTGGCAGTTGGACGGCGTTATTCGCGCGCTCAAGTCCGCCGGATACAATGACCTCACACCCATTCACAACGGCACCGTGGTCGTGGACCCCAGGGAAGGCGCGCTAAACAACAAGCACGAGTCGGTAACCGAAACGCACGCGCTGGAGTCCGTCTTTCTGGAAGACGCGCGCTGGGTGGATTACGAGCCTAAGTCGCCTTTGCTCGTACTGGACAAGGTTTACCCCGACGGCTTTCAGATTCCCGAGTTGATGTTCGGAAAGAATGTCGTGCATCTTCCGACGGTCAAGACTCACGTATTCACGACTATGACCGGCGCGATGAAGAACGCATTCGGCGGACTGCTCAACTACCAGCGCCACTGGACACACTCGGTCATTCACGAAACTCTTGTTGACCTTTTGCGAATTCAGCAGGATATACACCCGGGCATATTCGCCGTCACCGACGGGACGTTCGCCGGAGACGGCCCCGGTCCTCGCGCCATGCGCTGGCACGTCAAGAATGTCATCCTGGCCGGGTCGGATCAGGTCGCTATTGACGCCGTGGCCGCTAATATGATGGGCTTCGACCCTATGAATATAGGGTTCATAAGGCTTGCCCACGAGAACGGGCTCGGCTCGGGCAGAATTGACGAAATAGAAGTAGTTGGCGAAGACATAGAAGAGGTGAACTGGAACTTCAAGTCGGCACAAAACACCTTCGCCAGCAAGGGCCAGAAGATGATCTACTGGGGACCGCTTAAGCCGCTGGAGAATATGCTTCTCAGATCTCCCATAACGCCGTGGGCGTACACGGCGTCCAACATCTACCACAACGACTACTGGCTGCGTTTCATAGGCAGAAAGCGCGTGCGGGAAGCGCTGGAAACGGACTGGGGCAAGCTGTTCCGGTCATACTAAACTGATCGCGGGACGCAGGCTAACGCTCCGCCAGCTCGACCGTCGTCTCGAACAGTTTGTTCGACCTGATGTAGCTTATCTCCACCGAATCGCCGACTTTGTAGCTCCACAGCAGGGCGAGGAACCCGCTCACGCCTTTGGTGGGTATGCCGTCTAGGCTTGTGACAACATCTCCCACCTGGATCCCGGCGTTGAACGCCGCTCCTCTCTGCGATATGCGGGTAACTATCACTCCCTCTGTCACGTTGAGTCCCATCCTGTTGGAGATGGCGGGCGTGACATCCTCGACATTGATGTCCATGGACGGACGGGTGACTTTCCCATGTTCTATAAGGCTCGCGATAATGGGCAGCGCGGTCTCTGAACTGACGGCGAAGCCGATGCCCTGCGCCTGTCGCAGAATGGCGGTGCTTATGCCTATCACCTTTCCGTCCAGGCTCACCAGCGGCCCCCCGCTGTTGCCGTCGTTAATAGCCGCGTCGGTCTGGATCATGTGGTACAGCGGCCCCCTTTCGGTCGGCACTGTGCGTCCGAGCGCGCTGATAATTCCCAAGGTGACAGTCGGGCCGCCCTTTAGGGATAGCGCGTTGCCCAGCGCGACGACCCAATCTCCCACTCTCATCTCATCAGAGTTGCCCCATTCCACAAAGGGCAATTCGTCTTCCGGCTCTATCTTGAGTACCGCCAGGTCGGTGACGACATCCCAGCCCACTATCTCCGCGTCGTAGCTGTCTCCGTTGGGAAGGTTCGCCTTCACCGCTATCACGTCGTGGATGACGTGATAGTTGGTGACTATGTACCCGTCCGAGCTTATTATTATGCCCGTTCCGGCTCCCTCGTTGGTGAAGTCGAAGAACATTCCCCTGTTTACGGACTCTACTGAGATGGAGGCGACTACCTGTTCCACGCTGTCCACCAGGTCGGCTATGGAAGGCAACTCGGCGGATTGGTCCCCTCCCGCCGTATTTCGGAACGTGGCCGGTGGAGTAGCCGTCGGCGCGGGCGGGGCGGGAGTGGCCGTTGGGACAACCTCCGGCGTAGGGGTGGGGGTGCGCGCCGGCGCGGGAGACCCGCATGCAATCGCCAGAAGAGCCAAGACGCTTAGTAGGATAAGGCGTGGATGCAATGTTAGAAGTCTATTTTTCCGGTTCACCTGTCTCTACAACCTTGAGTCTGACACGCGAAAGCCCCGTCCACATCGGTTTGTATCCCCCCACGCCATCGTTTGCGTCCCCCGTGATGTTTGCGTACCGCGAGGTCAGGAGCGCGCCGAAGAGTAGGATCATAGCCGAGATATATACCCAGCTCAGCAAAGCCATTACAGCCCCGACCGACCCGTATAGAAGGTTGTGCATAGAATACGTGTTCACATATTCGAGAAATACCCACTTGGCTCCTTCAAATCCCAGACAGGCGAACAACGCTCCCGGCCACACATCCCTGAATCTGACTTCTGTGTTCGGCATATACCTGTACAGAACCATAAACGTCGAGAATGACAGAATGGGCGATACCGCTTGCGATATGACCCTAGAGAGAAACTCGAAGCTTATATCCGGGAATACGAGCGACAGCCCCCTGTGGATTGAAGAGGCGGTCGGCGCGACAAAGAGCAACGCGACCATCAGTATCCCGGCGCCGGTGACCAGGGTCATATCAATCAGCCGCTCTTTGATAAAAGGGCGCGGCTTCTTAATGCCCCAAGCCGTATTGATCCCCTTCCGAATCGCTCCAAACGCCGCCGAGGAAGCCCACATCATTCCCAGCGCCGCCACTACCCCCGTTACTATCTTGGCAGACACCACCCCGCGCACGGTCTGGGCTATGAAGTCCGAAGATATGGGAATGACTTCCGCCACTTGCTCGGCAAGTTCCACCTGGTCTGTGTCCGGACCGAGGAAAAACCCCCAGACCGATATTATCGCCAGGATGATAGGAAAGAGCGAAAAGAGCGTATAGAAAGCGATTGCCCCCGCGATGTAGGGACAATTCTTGCTCAGAAAGTCGTTCACCATATCGGCGCAAAGAAATATGAACCTGACTAAATACATTGATGCGTCCGCGCCTGTCTCCTCACCGCCGCCGACATGAAAGTTTCGACGACGCTATTCAACCTGTCCTATAGTAGTTGGTCAACCCGACCTGATCGAACCGCTCACAGTTATTCTATCACTGCGATCGCTTCTGATACTTCAAGCAGGACTGTTTTATATGCCTCCGTTTATGTAGCTGCTGGTTATCCCGCAGGCGGCTGCAGATGCTCCGCAGAGGGGGTCTGGTATCTGCATCCGACCTGTATCCACCAGAATTTGTAGCTAAATGGCCGAAAATATTTTTCCGTCAGATTTGTAATATACTGTGGTTTATCGTTCTCAGCGCGCGGTTGTCGGTTTGGGACGCCGCGCGTACGGTAGAAGGCTTCATGTTCACATTGACGATTCATGTGTCTATTGTACCCAAATAAGCACAAATGTACAAGAATATCGGTTGTGTATCAATCCGGCGGCAGTTTTCCGACCCTCATTGTTGCCCACGCCTGCGAATCTCTGTAAACTTGTTCACGATGTGCGGCGTAGGCGGAAACTGACGGAAATCGGCAAATGGTGATACGACGCAAAGTTGACAAACGCGCTCAGCTTCGCAGGATGCGCGAAGAGGCTGTTCTCGGCGGCGGACAGCGGCGCATCGAGGCGCAGCATGGGCGCGGCAAGCTGACCGCGAGAGAGCGCGTCGCCCTTCTGCTCGACGACGGCTCTTTTCAGGAACTCGACGTTTTCGTCACCCACCGAGTAAGCGATTTCGGACTCGCCGACCAGCGCTACCTCGGCGACGCGGTGGTGACCGGATACGGCAAGGTCGAGGGGCGTTTCGTGTACGTGTACGCGCAGGACTTCACGGTGCTGGGCGGTTCGCTATCCGAAGTGGTGGCGCGCAAGATATGCAAGGTTATGGACCTGGCCATGAATAACGGCGCGCCCGTCGTGGGTCTGATAGACTCGGGCGGCGCGCGGATACAGGAGGGTGTGGACAGTCTGGCGGGATACAGCGACATCTTCCATAGAAACGTTTGGGCTTCCGGCGTAATACCGCAGATATCCGTTATTCTCGGTCCGGCCGCGGGCGGAGCCACCTATTCTCCCGCCCTTACCGACTTCATCTTCATGGCGTCCGGCATTGGCCAGATGTACATAACCGGCCCAGACGTCATACGCTCGGTCACCGGCGAAGATGTGTCTCATGAAGACTTGGGCGGAGCGGCGGCGCACTCTAGCCGGAGCGGTGTGGCGCACTTCGCGGTAGAGGGTGAAGAAGCCTGCCTGTCCGAAGTGAGAAGGCTTCTTGGATTCCTCCCCCAGAACAACATGGAAGACCCTCCAGCAGTGGATATGGGCGATGACCCGGCGCGGCGCGACTATGAACTCGCCCACGTTGTGCCGGACAATCCCAATCAGCCGTACAGTATGCTGGACGTTGTGCGTAGGGTGGTTGACGGGGGCGACTTCATGCAGGTTCATGAGCGATTCGCGCCTAACGTCATCGTGGGATTCGCCAGATTCGACGGCCGCAGCGTGGGGGATAGTCGGCAATCAGCCAGACTACATAGCCGGGGTTCTCGATATTGACGCCTCGGTCAAGGCCGCCAGATTTGTCAGATTCTGCGATGCTTTCAACATCCCTCTGGTGACCTTCGTTGACGTGCCGGGCTTCATGCCCGGAACCAACCAGGAGTACGGCGGCATAATAAGGCATGGCGCGAAGCTGATATTCGCATACGCCGAGGCCACCGTCCCCAAGATCAGCGTCCTGACCAGAAAAGCGTATGGCGGGGCGTACATAGTGATGAGCAGCAAGAATTTGCACAGCGACGTGAACCTGGCGTGGCCGACCGGCGAGGTCGCGGTGATGGGCGCCGGGGGAGCGGTCAACATCATCCACCGCAGCGATATACGAAACTCGGAAGATCCGGAAGCCACCCGCGCCCAACTCACCGCCGATTACGAAGAGCGGCTGATGAACCCGTACATCGCCGCCGGGCGCGGGCTGATAGACGACGTCATTGACCCGCTAGAGACGCGACCCAAGATCGTCAGCGCGCTCGAAATGCTCGCCAACAAGCGGGAGAAGCTCCCGCACAAAAAGCACGGCAGCATTCCCCTGTGAACATCCGAACGACCGGAGACCCCGGCAGCTTGAGTCCAGAACTCTCGGCGGCCATGACGGCGGCGGTCTTGGCGTTCCTCGACCAGGAAACGGCGCTGCAGACGAAACCGCGCGGGGGGATATCGGCGTGGCGAATGGTGGAGAGAGCGGGCAGGGAAGCAAAGCTTGGTTGGCGCGGACGGGACTGAGTCGAACGTAGTAAATATACCAGGAAGGGGAGGACATGGAAGTTGTTAAAGAAATATTCGGCAAGCTCATAGATAACGCCAACACTCAATTCATCGTACCTCTATTTCAGCGTCCATACAGCTGGCGTGAAGAGCACTGGGAGCAGCTCTGGGAAGACTTGCTGGAGCTATATGATGTACAGGAACAGATCCCCGAGCATTATATAGGCGCTGTGGTCACTCAGCAGATACCCAGCTTGCCTGGAGAGGGAAGTAAGTATTTATTAATTGATGGCCAACAAAGGATGACTACTCTAATGACATTGCTTAGCGTTATTAGATACAAGGCAAATCTAGAACCAGATAGATGGGGCAGATTAGCGGAAAAAATCCAGAACACATGGCTGATCAATCAGTTTCCAAAAACTGACGAAGGACTGGTCAAACTGAGACCCACTCGAGCGGATTTAGAGGTTTTCCATTGTATGGTTGTGGCTGATGGTGACCTTACAGATAAATATACAATCCCAGGTAAGGATACGCTGATTGGGGAGGCCTGGCATTATTTTGATAAAAAATTGAGTGAGAAATTGGATGTAGGAGACTTAGGTGAAAGTGTTATTAACCTAGACAGAATCACCAATATAGTTACTGATTGTCTTATTACAATTAGCGTTACTCTTGAAAATGATGATAATCCGAATCGAATCTTCGAGAGTCTAAACAACACAGGTCAGCCTCTAAGCGAATCCGACCTAATCCGCAATTATATCTTCATGAATATACAAGGCGGATCTCAGCAAGAAGATGCCTACGATAAATTATGGTTTCCTATGCAAGAAATGCTTGGTGATGACATAGATGATTTTTTCTATCGTTACTTGCCAACTAGGAACGGTATCCAGCAACGTAAAGGAGACACTTTCGATGTCATAAAGAAGTTAATAGCGGATGACAACGTTAGGAAAGAATTGCGTGAACTCCACAGACTCGCTTCACGCTACGCCGAAATTACTGAAAAAGACACTTCAAGGCTGGATGACTCTATATCGGAGTCCATAAGATGTTTGAACCAGTTGAGATATGAGCCAACTCGCCCCTTCCTAATGAAAATTCTAGATGACTTCCATCTAGGCAAAATTGAGAAAGAAGAACTACTTGAAGTGATGAGTATCATTGAGTCATTCGCGATCCGTAGAGCAGTATGCGGGATACCAACACACAGTCTCGGCATATATTTCTCCCGAATGTCAGTAGGAGTGAATTTCGGAGATACCGTCAACTCCACCAAAGGATTCTTGGAGAATCCGACTTGGAGATGGCCATCGGATGAAGACTTCTTAGATGGATTCATCCGGTACAATGTATACTCTACGAGCAACGTGTCGCGCAGCGGCCGCGCTAGATTAATTCTTGAAAGACTTGAGCTATCATTCGGAAACAAAGAGCGTCTAGATCTAAAAGCGGATCCAATTACAATAGAACACATCATGCCCCAAACTCTGTCCGATGAATGGAAGGAGTCTCTAGGCTCGGGCGCTACCGAGATTCATGAGCGATGGCTTCACACGGTCGGGAATCTCACTCTGACCGGATACAATTCCGAACTCAGCAATTCGCCATTTTCTAAGAAGAAAGCTGAGCTGAAAAAATCCAATTTCTCTCTGAGCTCGTCAATAGTCGAATGCGATGAATGGAACGAAGAGACGATAGAGCGCAGAGGAAGAGAACTCGCTGAACGAGCGTTGAAGATTTGGCCGCGTTAACGGGCCTCGGACACCATGCTATGACCACACCTCTCAAACTTAGCGACACCACCTTCAGAGACGCTCACCAGAGCCTGATGGCGACGCGGATGCGTACCGAGGATATGACTCCGCTTGCGGAAAAGATGGATTCGGTCGGCTTCTTCTCGATGG
>CBDCBF010000009.1:0-21490 GCA_965214185.1 Dehalococcoidia bacterium
GTAGCCGTTGTCATCTGCGCCTCCCTCTATTCTGTTGGCGACTATTCTCCCTGATGCGCCGCCCCGGTCTCACGGAATTTCCCGGCTGAATCCGACCGCCGGACGGAACTCTCAATTCACCGCAAATATACCACACATACGCGAATGTGTCAGCGACCTGCCCCGACAAGTTGACACCGACCTCACCCGCCGATAGCATGACCCCCAAATCCAACCGAAAGCCCAACCCGCATGACCACTCCCACACATCAGCGCAAGGCCCGACTCGAAGGCAAAGTCGCCATCGTCACAGGCGCCGGCGCGCGCGACGACATCCTCGGCAACGGACAGGCGACCGCCATTCTCTTCGCCCTTGAGGGCGCGAAAACGCTGCTCGTGGACTCCGACGAACGGCGCGTCAAAGGCACCCTGGACCGCATCCGCTCCCATGGCGGAACAGCCTCCGCGTTCATCGGCGACGTAACCTCCGCCGACGACTGCCGAAACATGGTTCAGACAGCCCTACACCGCTACGGAAAGCTCGACATACTACACAACAACGTCGGCATAGGCGGCGCGGGAACCGTCGTCGAGGTCTCCGAAGAACTCTGGGACACCGTCATGGAAGTCAACGTCAAATCCATGATGCTCACCGGAAAGTACGCGGTTCCCGCAATGGCGGACACAGGCGGAGGCTCCATCATCAACATATCCTCCATATCAGCCATCCGCCCCCGAGGATTGACCGCCTACACCGTCTCCAAGGGCGGGGTCATAGCTCTCACCCAGGGCATGGCGATAGACCACGCCGCCCAGGGAATACGCGTCAACTGCATTCTGCCCGGACCGGTCTACTCCTCCATGGTTGCCGGAGGAATGTCCGAAGAGCGCAGGATAGCTCGACGCGCCTCTTCCCCACTCGCAGTCGAAGGCTCCCCTTGGGACATCGGCTGGGCCGCCGTTTACCTTGCAAGCGACGAATCCAAATGGGTAACCGGCGTAGCGTTCCCGGTTGACGGCGGCGTTACCCTCGTCAGTCCGCCCAGGTGAAACCGCGCCCCAAACTACACTACGCCCCACGCCCTCTCTATGCTATAATGCGAACATAGTATCTTTGAAGCGGCTCAGAATCGAATGGCAACAAACATAAACGTAGATTATAATATGGAAGCCCAGAAGCCCGATAAAAATTTAACCCTGCCATTGCACGCCGATGCAGGTGAAGTACAGGCGACTTCTTCACCTGTCGTTCATCAGCCCGACCGCCGGTCCTCGCCAGCTACTCTATAAATCAAACTATATGAATAAGCGAACCGACCTTGTGAACGCCCGCGCTCACGTCTCGCTAAGACACAGAACGAGCGGAACGAGAGTCCCAGCTCAACATGGTCGGCAAGTCCCCCGACAAGGACAGCACTTTCAATGCGCGCGATAGACATACACGCTCACATCTCGCCCGAAGCCTTCGTGTCTGCTATGGACTCCGGCCAGGACTGGCATGGCATCACCGCTGAGGCGATACCCGCCCACCGCCACAATCCCCGCACGACCTGGACGCCCTCCGAACGACTCGCCGACATGAACTCGCTAGGCATTGACGTCCAGGTGCTTTCGACCAACGCCGTCCTATACAACTACGACAAGGACGCCGACGCCGCTGCGGCTATGGCGCGCGACTGCAACGACTACGTTTCACAGCTTACAAAAGACCACCCCGACCGCTTCGCCGGCCTCGCCACGCTGCCGATGCAGGACATTCCGGCGGCGATACAGGAGCTCGACCGGAGCGTAACCCGGCTCGGTCTGAAAGGCGCGATGATAGGCGACCACATCAACGGACGCACATTTGACGAGCCCGAGTTCATCCCATTCTGGAAGGCCGCCGAACAGCTTGGAGCTCTCATCCTGATTCACCAGGGCGGCCCCACAATCGTAAGCCCGCGCTCCGCCCGCTATCACCTTCCCAACACCATAGGCAACCTGGCGGATAGAGCCGTCACCTTCGCCTCATTCGTGTACGGCGGCGTCATGGACACCTGCCCCAACCTGAGAATCTGCCTATCGCATGGCGGAGGATACACCTGTTTCGGCATTGGCAGAATGGACAGAGGATGGCGTGTCCGCCCGGAGGCCAGAGAGTTTATCAGCCGCCCGCCCAGCGCGTACCTGAACCGCTTCTACTACGACACGATAACCCACAACGAACAAGCGCTCCGATACATAATTGACGCCGTGGGAATAGAGCGCGTCCTATTCGGCACAGACTGGCCCTATGATATGTGCGAAGACTGGCCGGTGGCATGGATACTCGGCCTCGAGAGCCTCACGCGGCAAGAAAAAGAGATGATCCTCTGGAAGAATCTCGAATCGCTGCTCGGCATATAAAACACCCCTGAAGCCGCCACTCGAAAACCAAAATCCTAATAACTATGCGGAGAACGACATGACTGACAAACTTGCCGGCCAAGTGGCGATAGTAACCGGAGGGAACAGCGGAATAGGCGAGGGCGCCGCTCGCCTATTCGCCCGCGAAGGAGCGAGCGTAGCCATCCTGGCCCGCCGCGAGAAGGAAGGACACGCAGTCGAGAGCTCCATACGGGACGACGGCGGCGAGGCATTGTTCGTCAGATGCGACGTGTCGGACAGCGAACAAGTGAACTCTGCGGTCCGGACCGTACTGGACAAATACGGCAGGATAGACGCGCTGTTCAACAACGCTGGCGGCGGCGACCGAGGCAACTTCCCAAACGAGAACGACGACGCATGGGACAGGGTACTATCTGTCAACCTGACCGGAACTTTCTATATGTGCCGGGCGGTATGGCCTCACATGATAAACGCCGGCGGAGGCAGAATCGTCAATATGTCCTCGGTCGCCGCGGTCAGGGGATTCAGCAAGAAGATGTACGACCTTGTTGGCAGATATCCGTCCGCCTCATACTACGCGGCGAAGGCAGGCGTGGACGCCTTCACCCGCTACGCCGCCAGCATGGGCGGACAGCACAACATCCGCGTGAACTGCGTGCGCCCCGGACAGATAATCACGCCCTTGACCGATGTCGGCGGCGGACATCACAGCCTCGAAGCCATGTTCGACGCCATACAGATACTGGACGGCGTGGGCTACCCCACAGACGTAGCGAACCTCGTTCAGTTCCTAGTATCCGACGAATCCAGATTCATAACCGGAGAGATAATCAACGTGGACGGCGGAATGCCCGGCAAACTTTAAGCTCGCCCAATCCTAATATAGAGAGTGAAACTTGCCCTGAAACGCGAGCGAACAGGCCGGGATCCAGAATCATGGGAGGATAGCATGGTCAGGTTAGGCGGGTCAGCCACTGAGTCTCATTTCGAGGTGTTTCAGGGGCTGGAGAAGATATTTCGTCGGCGCGGAATTGACCTGGACTGGGTTCTCTATTCAGACTACGACGCGATGGTGGACGCCTTCGTAAAGGGCGATATTGACATCGCATGGAACGGACCGCTCGGCTACGTCAAGATCAAGCGCCTGTTGGACAACCCATGTCAGGTCATCGCTATGCGTGACGTTGACATTGACTTCGTCACCCTGTTTATCGCCAACTCCGACTCCGACATCATGACGGTCGAGGACCTGCCGGGCAAACGATTCGCTTTTGGCAGCCGCGGCTCCGAACAGTCGGGTCTCGTCCCTTACCACATCCTCAAACAAGCCGGCCTGAACCCAAACGAAGACTTGGCGACCGCCAGCTTCTACGAAGAACGTCAGGCGCGAAACGCATCCGACGAACGCGATGTGGTCAAGCGCGTCGGCTCCGGCGAGTTCGACGCCGGAGCGGTCAGCCGCAGAACCATGAATCTGATGGACGAGGACGGCAGCCTGTCCATATATCCGGTGCGAGTGTTCTGGACCAGCCCGGCATATAGCCACTGCTGCTTCACCGCCCAGCGAGATATGCAACCCGAGTTGGCAAGACGGATACAAGCCGCCTTCCTCTCCATATCAGGGTCCGACGAAGTCGAACGCGCCGTGCTCATAGGCGAGGCCTGCGACAGCTTCGTCCCCGGCGTCGAACATGGCTGGGAAATAATCGAAGACGCCGCCGTCGCCGAAGGGCTCGTCTGAACTCACTATCCACTGTTCTTAACCCCGACCGCTCTTACGGCCGTGGTTGAATAATAGGCGTCAGGATGTTTCGCCCACTCCCGCATACCCTCCCGGATGGAGTCAAGTTCCTCCCCCGAAGCGCCCCCAAGCGAGATTGATTCTTGGAAAAGCGGCAGATTGTCAATCCAAGAGATAAAGCCTTCCATCCCCCTGCTGACCGACTCAGTGTCGGTATTGTTGGATGCGCGCGCCTCGAACTCGACGACCTCAAACCCGGCCTCTCTCATGTCCGACCTCAGAAACCGCCCGCGGTTCAGCGAACCGCCATAGCGGTTGAATCCATCCTCGAACAGTTCAAAGAACCGGCTGACCGATTCGCTCTCCGGGACTATCAGCGGGAAAGACCACTCGGTTCGCACTATGCCCGCTATTCCGCCGCGCTTTATGACGCGGCGGACCTCTCTGAGCGCGCTCACCGGATCCGAAAGATGCTCAGTAACCGAGCTCGAGAACACTGCGTCGAACTCCCCCTCGCCGAACGGCAGATCGTAGATATCAGCAACCCTGAATTCAACATTGCCGATATCGGCTTCGGACGCCAAGCCTTTAGCGCGTTCGATCATCGTCGGCTCTAGATCAATCCCCACCACTCGCCCCGGCGATACCAGCTCAGCCAATCCCAAAGTGATGCTTCCAGGCCCGCAGCCGCAGTCCAACACACTCATTCCGGAATCCAAGCGCGGAAGGAGGAAGGCCGCTTCGGAATTGACGGTGCGGACTGCGTAACCCAACTGCACCTGTTCCGAATCGTAGCCGTAGAACGGTCTGCCTCCGAACTCGGGGCTTTGCGGTACTTTCGCGGTCATTGCTTATTCTCCTCCCACCGCCCGAACATACGCGTCTAGCTTATGCCGAGTTCCTCTCGTAGAGCGTTGATAGTCTCCCCTCGGCTGCGCGTGGGCCGTCGTTCACGCAAACCTATCGGAAGGTTCTGAACATCAGGCTCTATCTTTATCGCAACGAACACAGGACCTTCCTGCTGCATGATCTCCCCGACACTGGTGCTGAACTCTTCCAGATCATCGAAGTTGTATGTGGCCGCGTAGCCGGCCCCCTTCGCCATAAGCGCGTAATCTATCTCCTGAGAGTTCGGCACCGGTTGCCCGCCGGTCGTGGCGTAGCACTCATTGTCAAGCAGGAAGTGGTAGAAATTGGCGGGTTTCTTTCCGGCTATCGAGGCTATGGCGCCGAGATTCATAAGCAACGAACCTTCGGCGTCGAACAACACCACTTTCTCGTCCGGCAATCCGAGCGCAAGTCCGAACGCGGCGGACGTCGTCTGTCCCATCGCGCCGCCCAGGGAAATGTCGCGCTTCTCATTCGTGCTGACATCCGCCCAATATCGTCCGGCAGTGCCGGTCGCGCTTACTATCGCGTCGCCGCGATGCTCCTGAAATGCTTTGAATACATCTAGTGGCTCTATCAATCGAATTAACCTCCGGTTTATCTATCTAACAGCATCATTCTCAAAGTGGGACCGCCATACAGCCTCTCTTCGGCTGCTCTACCTATTGAAACCGTGATACTCATCACCCACTAATATGGCCACAGGCTTATTTGTTGATCTGGCCTCCTCAAAGGCGACGGATATGCGGTCGCCGTCCTCATTCTGTTCCACCAAGTAATAATTGATGCCGAACGCGGTCAAGAATGGCTCAGTGTACTTCGCCACCGAGTCCGTGATTACGCCGCGTCGCGTCCATCCTCTATATCCAATCACCATTACAAGTGGGAAGCCTGCGTCAATCGCCATTCCGCGAATCGAGTCCCCGGCTTCCAGCATTCCGGTGTTCTGAACCAGCACCACCGGCACCTTTCCGGCTATGTTCAGTCCCAGCGCGGTTCCCCACGCCTCTCCCTCGCGCGATACAGGAACGACGTCCAGCCAATCCTGCCTCTCCATCAGTTCGTAAAGGTAGTTCGTCTCGCTGTCCGGTATCGTCACCACATGAGTTACGCTATTCTTCCTGAACTCCTCAACCATCGTCTCCGGTCTTAGAATCGCGGCTTGCTGATGCACCATCATATTCCTCCATGCTTTCTATGAATTCGCAAATCCCATCGTGGATACTACCATATATAACGATATAACGAACTCTTTTTTACATATACGCCTAAAGTCAAAGTGTTCTATAATGACGACACGCGACCAACACAGACATAAAACATTGATACGAGGAGCTGCCACAATGGACTATACCATAGACGGCAACCCCGACTATGGCGCCCTGCTAGTCAGCCTGGAACCGGACGAGACTTTCATAGCCGAGGGCGGCTCTATGGCATGGATGTCGGACGGCACGCGCATCAACGCCAAGCTGCTCGGCGGATTCACTCGCGCCCTGGTCAGAAAGATGGTAGGCGGGGAGTCGCTCTTCGTCGGTGAATACAGTCACCCGAACGGCGGCGAGGTATCCCTTTCACCCTCCGTCCCCGGGACCGTGCATCACCGAGGGGTAAACAACGACACCATTATTCTGACGGCCGGCTCATTCATGGCCTGTACTCCGGGAGTAAAACTCAGCGCCCAGTTCGGCGGTCTCCGCTCCATGTTTTCGGGCGAGGGTCTGTTCTTCATCGAGTGCAGCGGTCACGGAGACCTCTTCTTCAACTCATACGGCGCCATGATAGAAAGAGAAGTTTACGACGAACTCACCGTGGATACCGGACACTTGGTGGCCTGGGAACCCACCCTCACATACACCATCCGCGGAATGGGCGGACTCAAAAGCACTCTGCTTTCGGGCGAGGGTCTCGCGATGAGATTCACCGGGGTAGGAAAGATATATCTTCAGCCCAGAACGATGCCTTCAACGGCTAGTTGGCTTATCCCATTCGGATGATAGACCTAATGCTAGAAGAAAATAAGCCGGCGTACGCGGTGAACTGCAAGAATCCGACAGCCTCTTGCTATAAGTGAAGGTTTGCCCTTCTGAGAGCGGAGACCATGCCCTCATATACAGTATCTAAACAAGGCTCATACAAGTCTGTGATAGTCGAACTCAGCCGGCGGGAGCGGTTCATCTCCGAAGCCGGCGCCATGTTTCGCGCGTCTGACAACATCGAGATAGATGTCACCACCAGAAGCCGCGGTTCAGGCGGCTTTCTCGGCGGTGTCAGACGGATGATGTCAGGCGAAAGTTTCTTCCTGTCAACTTACAAGACGCGCGACGGAGCCCCCGGCGAGGTCGGACTTGCTCCCACTCTGGCCGGCGATGTGGTCGTCATCGAATGTTCAGGGACTGGCGGCTGGCTCTGCGCCGGAGGAAGCTATCTCGGTTCGTCCGATGGTCTGAGCATAGACACCCAGTTCCAGGGATTCAGGGGGATGCTGTCGGGCGAGTCGCTCTTTTTCCTCGACGTCGAAGGTCGAGGACAACTGATAGTAAGCGCATTCGGAAGCGTGAAAGAGGTTGACGTGGACGGCGCGCTGATAGTGGACACCGGCCACATAGTCGCATTTGAAGACTCTCTGGAATACACTGTTGACAAAGCTGGCGGAAGCTGGCTGCAATCCTTTCTGTCTAGCGAAGGTATTGTCATGCGCTTTTCAGGGCAGGGGAAAGTATATCTCCAGAGCCACAATCCCGACCAGTTCGGCCGTACGCTGGGCGGACTGATGCCTCCTAGGAGTTAGATGATGGACTATACAATTCAATCTCGGCCGAGCTATAGCCTGCTGGAAGCCACGCTCGGCAACGGAGAGTCTATCGTCGCCGAGTCCGGGGCGATGACTTGGATGAACGGCGACATTCGCATGACAACCTCCACGCGGGGCGGAGCTCTCAGCGGGCTTGGCAGAGCCGTCCTCGGCGGCGAGAGTTTCTTCCAGAACACATTCCAAGGCGAGGGCCCCGGCGGGACGGTTGGCCTCGCGCCGGGACAGCCCGGGGATATAGTCGCCCGTCAGATGACACGGGGGAGGGAGTTACTCCTAGAAAAGGGCGCATACCTCGCTTCAGAAGACGGCGTGAGGATAAATTCCGACTTCCAAGGGATCAGTGGGCTATTCAACGAAGGGCTGTTCATCCTTCGCGTGTCCGGCGACGGGATGCTCTTCTTTAACTCATATGGCGACGTCGAAGAGGTTGATGTGAATGGTTCCTATCGCGTGGACAACGGTCACGCCGTTGCATGGGAAACAACCCTGAAATACGAGATAATCCGTAGCGGACGCACTATCCGTTCATTCCTGTTCTCGGACCAGCTGATTCTGCGATTCAACGGGTATGGCAAGCTGTGGGTACAGTCACGAAACCCGCGCTCACTGGCGAGCTGGGTCTTTCCGTTCAGACCTCAAGCCAGTAGCAGATAAACTCCGCCCCGCCAATTCGAGCCTTTCGATAATTACACCCTGGTTCGGAAGTCGGAATTCAGCGACACCAAGCCGCGGTGTATATCATCAACCGTACGGCATCCGCAGTAGGCCATCGCGCGGTCGAACTCAGCGCGCATAATATCCAGCATCTTGCGAACGCCCGCCTCTCCGCCGTTCGCCAAACCCCAGAATAGCGGCCGTCCCACAAACACCCCCCTGGCGCCTAGCGCAATCGCCTTGAGCGCGTCCATTCCGCGCCGCACCCCCGAATCTAGATAGACCTCCAGATTGTCGCCAACCGCGTCCGCTATCTCAGGCAGCGTCTCTATGCTTGCGCGGGTGCAGTCAAGCTGCCGCCCTCCGTGATTCGATACCACGATTGCGTCTGCGCCGTATTCGGCGCACATAACAGCGTCCTCCAGAGTTCTTACACCCTTAATCACAAGCGGCAGCCCGGTCAGATTCCTCAACCAATCCAGACGCTCCCAGGTAAGGCCGCTGTACTCAGGAGGCTCCCAGTCCATCATATCAGGGATGCCCACGTTCCGACGCTGTATCAGATCGCTGCGGTCCACCGGCCTGAGAAGACTGCCCCAGAAAAGGCCGGGCGTGGGTACATGGGCGTTTCTTACGTCTCGCTCTTTCGGACTGGGGGCGGGGGTGTCTATCGTGAGGCAGATCGCCTTATATCCGGCCGCTTTCGCCCGGGTAACCAGCAGTTCCGTCACATCATCATCAAAGTGGTAAAGCTGGAACCAGAGCGGCCCGGTCGCGACTTCCGCCACCTCCTCTATGCTGTACCCCGATCCGGTCGGGAGAGCGTACAGAGTGCCCATAGCTCCCGCCGCGGCCGCTGTCGCGCGCTCGCCGTCAGGATGCACATCACGCTGACTGCCGGCCGGCGCTATCATCACCGGAAAGTCTATCTTCTCTCCCAAGATCTCGATGGAGGAGTCCCTGTTTCCCACGTCCACCAGAAAACGAGGATTCACTGTAATCTCATCGAAGGCGTCCCGGTTTCTGCGGACCGTTATCTCATCTGCGGCTCCCGCATCCACGAAAGTCCATTTGTGGTGGGGCATGACTTGCTCAGCCATAACTTCAAGGTCGAATAGCGATACCGGATTCATCTCAGATATAACCTCCTAAAGTAGTCCGCAGGATATGATGAACCCTTTTTCAGTAGATTGCAAGCGGACTGAGAGCGAATCCAAATGCTTTTCGCTTTTCGGGCGATTAGTCCGGCCAATGGCGACCGGATAGGGAGAAGTATCCGACGGAATGACCCGAAGCGGGCGCGTCGAAACGCTTCACGGATGGGTTACTCCGTCGAGTGGACAGCCACCGTGTCTAGTCTTTGGGAAAGGCGGCCCTCGGCGACCTCCAAGTCATACTGGCTTTGCAACCCCAACCAGAACTCGGCGGAATTTCCGAGCGTTGTTGAGGATCATCAGTTTACCCTGCGCTCGTCGCTGAATGTACCGGGAAAATTTGCGGACACGGCGTCGTTCAGCGACCGCCCGAGTATCCCTGTCCCGGTAACTCCCCGATCATGAATTCATGATAGTATAGCGTCAATTGACAGGACTGGTCAGGCTATGTGAACGGTCTACTCCTCAAGGTGTATCTCTCCTTCCCAAAGACGCTCGAACCCGCCGCCCACAGGCACATACTGGCCCGTTCTGATTGCGACAATGTCATATTCTGGGAGAGCGACTTCCACCAGGCATATCCCGCCTGAGACGATGCCACGCTTCTCGAAGTGGAAGTCGAGATTGTCGTAGCCGTGTTGCTTGCGAGCTTCGGGCAGGTCATCCGCGTCCACCGGATCCAGGTGCAGGAAAACCGCTGGTTCGACATCCTCCAGTTCGCACCCGTCTCTGACGTAGATAAGGCGATTTTCTATGAGATGCACGTCGAAGTCGGAGCGGATTGAGGGCTGGCGGTCGCCGACCACTGCCGCCAAGTATTCGCCGACCGCTATCGTCTCGACCCGCACCGGGGGAAGCGCGTCTCGGGGCAGCATGAGGGCGGCAACGCACAACCCCGTTTGGGTTTGCGTCCAATGTCTGATTACCGTTGCATCTTCCGGCATATAGGACCACACAATCAACTCATCGGGCGCGCAATCCAGTTTGAGCGCCTGCGCGATTCTGCCATCCACAATCATCCCGACACCGTCCGAATGGTAGTCGAAGTGCGGCTCAATTCGCTCCCAGAACCAGGCATTAGGGTCGGCAGCGGCTTCCGTCGGTTCGGCGGGCCAGAGTTGGAACGCCCGATATCGGTCTCCATCATACCGGTTCCGGATTGGACCCTCGTACAGCGTAGCGCCGGCGCTGTTCTTGACTGGGATATCCCAAATATTAGTGTAGTAGGTTATGCCAAACTTGCTATGTAAGGTTTGGGCGTAATCTTTCAGTCTATAAACTCCACCCCCGTATAGCCCGCCGTATTCGTGGAAATAATCGTAATCATTCACGAGACCGTCCAGATTCACCACTGGAAAGTCTGAGAAATATCCGGTGAAGCCCGAGTCCCATGACCCGATTATGCTTCCATTGGGAAGCGCTCGGTTCATGACCAGCATCCCCGCATAGCTTGAGAGACCCCAAGAGTCGGTTGACTCACTCGTCGAGGATCGGTCAATGTGCCTGAACCGAGATGTGAAATCCGTCTGTGTAATCAAGAAAGCCGCGCCCACAACCACGACACTCACGCTCAGGATGTTGGCCGCGTACTGCGACCTAGGCCCCATGAAGCGGCGAATGAAGTGAATAGCCACATAGCAGCTAACGGGAACGATCAGCGCCATCATCAGGTACGCCGGGACGAAATGCCAAGAATGACCTGCCCAGCGAGGATACATAGTGAGGACAGTCTGCGCGAACTTGGCGAGATGCCCCACCGCCAAGCCGAACATCCCCACCAGAAAGGCCAGAAGCAGCCAGTCCTCTTTGCTCTTGGAACGGTGGGTGAACCACCATACGACCAATAGATAGCCGCAGGTCGCCAACGCAACCAACAGTTCCAAGTCGAAAACGTGAATCTGAATTATGTCCCGGAAGTTCTGAACGAGGTTATATCCACCTTCATTCTCAAACTTCAACCGCGACCATGCCTGCTTGGTCGCGCCGCTCACCGGCGCGACGCCGCCAAACGTCAGCCAGTTGTAGGCGAAATAGACCAGTATTCCGGCGACCGCGCCCAGCAGAGGCGCAACAGCTTTGATCTCGTATATGGAACGGGCGAACTCTTTCAACGACGCGCCGAATGGTTTGTCCCGCCATGACCACTCAATGAGATACAGCGCGGCGGTAGAGGACAGCGAAATGGCGACGTACTCCAGCCGTACCCAGGGCAGAGCAAAAGCGATGGCGGTTAGCAACCACTTTCTACGCGCCGGCTCACGCGCGTAGAGAAGGATAGCCAGGAAGAACAGTCCCAACATGAACAGGGCGGCCGCCGCTTCCATCCCCCGGAACAAGCCACTGTGTTGGCAGAGCAGCGGCAGCGTGGCGAACAGCAGAATCCAGGGCAGTCGCGCCAGCCACGCGGCTACGGCAACCAACGCCACGCCGCCGGCGACGAGGATTATCTCGAACGCCTTGATGCCAAACAGCGCCGTTTCCTTGTCGAACACCCAGTAGAAGGGCGTGATCATCAGCATCCAGAGGGGATGGTAGCCGTTGGTCTGTGTAATGCCGCCGTCGAAGGTGGAGAACTTGCCTTCGGAGAGGTGGTAGGCTATCTGGAAGTAGTAGAAGGCGTCATCATAATTTACGTCTCGGATGATGTTGATGAAGTCGAAGCGGTCAAGCATATACCAAGCGAGGGCCGCGCCGTAGGCTAGGACGCCGACGATGAACAGCGCGAAGAGGGCATTGCGCAGTCGAGAGGAAGAAAATGCCCCCCCCCCGTACCTATGTTCTGTAAGCGCGCAAGAGAGGAGGGCAAAAAGCTATTCAGCATGGTCGCGCCGGACACTGTCTCGGAAACAGGCTAAGGTTATACGGCCAGCGCCCCCACCTTCTCGTACTCGCCCTTAACAATCGGCCTCGCCTCGATTTCAAGCCAGTCCTCAAGTATCTCGGTATAGACACTGCGGAAGTCCAGATTGAACGCAAGATCGCCCTCGACTAACGTGTCTGGAGCCAGCGACGGGTATTCGCTGTAATTACCGCCCTTCACGCCATCGCCGATCATGAACGCCACGCCTCCCGAACCGTGGTCGGTGCCGTTGCCATTGTCCTTGACTCGCCTGCCGAACTCGGAGAACACGAATATCAGCACATCCTCGCTGGCGTCATGCTCCTTGAGGTCTGTGTAGAGGTCGTATATGCCGCCCGCCACATGGTTCCAGAGCGTCTTGTGCAGCGCGACCTCGTTGGTGTGGGTGTCGAAACTGCCGTGCTGGGTGTAGCAGATGCGGGTCCCGATGTCCGCCGTCAGAACCTGCGCCGTGTCTCTCGCTCGTTGCGCGAACGAATTGGACGCGTATTCAACGTTCGACGAGTACATATCCGGTACACCGCCCAGAATGTCCGACCCTTTCAGCGCGTCCAGACCCGTCTGGCTCAAGAAGTCCATAACCGGGCCGCTGCCGATGGCATGAGTGTACATATTGCGGAAGGCTTCTAGCGCCTCTGTCCGCTGCCCTCCCCCATCCATGTGGCTAAGCAGACCATAGGAACTGAGGTCGGAAACCGAGGCGACCGGCGCGTTCTTAGCCACCAGCGCCCTAGGAAGCGCGGCCCCAAAGTTAACCGCCGCCACAACGTTATCGCCATCCGGGTGCATCTCGCGCACCGCCTGGCCGAGCCAGCCCTCATCTCCAACCTTCGTGGGCTCGGCAGTGTGCCATATATCCATCGATCGGAAGTGCGACCTGTTCGGCACAGGGTAGCCGACCCCGTGTATAATCGCCACCTTGCCCCGGTCATACAGCTCCTTGATGGGCCCCATAGCGGGATTGAACCCGTACCTGTCGTCCAGCGGTATCACGTCTCCCTGATCAATGCGTACATTGGGCCGGTTGTCTATATACTCCGGATTGGTGTAGGGCACGACGCAGTTCAGGTAGTCATTGCCCCCGGACAGCTGCACCACAACCAGTTTTCTATTCTTCGCTTCACCCATACCGACATTGCCTCCTTGGTCACCATTATCACTTGATAGTAGTTTACTGCGCCGCTACACGCCGAGTTCGTTCTTCAGCTTGAAACTCTTCTTCGCCGTTCTGAAGAAGACGGCCGCTAATTTAGATGCGTTCCGTCGCTTAAGGTCATTCGCTCACTTTTTCATACACTTGGAAGCGGTGCCGGCTCGTTTCCAGCACATATACCCGTTCCCGGTCGTCCAGCGCGACCCTCACAGGATCCCAGAAGTAAGGCTCTATTCTAGCCGAAACCTCGTTCTGGTCATCAGTGTCCACCTCGAACACGGGAACGAACTTCGAGCGCGCCGCCAGCTCGTCCGCGTTCGCGTTCAGGTACTCCACCGCCCAGGGACCGAGTATCGCGTCCCCGCGTAGCGACTGGATAAAATTGCCCTCCGCGTCCAGAGCCTGCACACGCTGATTGCCCCAGTCCGCGACGTACATATTGCCGTCCGAGTCAACCGCCAGCCCGGACGGACGATTGAACTGACCCTCGCCGTCCCCCGACTCGCCGAACTTGGCTACAAACTCACCGTCCGCCGTGAACTTCTGGATACGGTCATTACGCCAGTCCGCGACATACAAAAAGCCCGCGCTGTCTTGCGTAATGCCCCAGGGAAGATCGAACTCGCCGTCGCCGTCACCCGCGCTTCCCCACTTGTCCAGAAAGCGTCCGTCCTTGGCGAACTTCTGTATCCTGTTGTTGCGGTGGTCAACCAGCAACAGATTGTCATCCGCGTCGAACAGCAGGCCCGACACTCCGTCGAACTCGCCATCCCCGGTTCCCTGCGTCCCCCACATCCCGGTCACATTGCCCTCGGCGTCGTATATGGTGATCCGCTGCAGGAAGTCATCAGCCAGATAGAGATTGTCCTCGCTGTCCAGCGCGAGCGCCGACGGCCAGATCATGTTGCCCGCCTGATTCCCATACGCGCCAATCTGACCAAAGAATTCATGGTCTATCGTCGCCATCTGAATCCCCACGATGTCCAGAGCGGTCGTATTGCTGCGGCTTGCGACGAAAATCCGTCCATCCGAGCGGATCGCGAAATCCGTAGGCAGGTGAAAACCGCGCCCTCCCTGGTCTGCCACAAAACCGACTGTGGTCACGGGCTTCAGCGTGAAACTCTTTGTCCTTGTCTTTGTAACCATGTTTCAGCCCCAATTAAATTGCTCACGTCTATGGCGCAAGCTCCACAATCTATGAACTATTACTCTATTTCGAGGATAGACCTCGCGCCCCACATCGCGATATATATACTATGTTCCCCCTAAGCCAACTGGTACTCCTGCGTCGTCACCACCAACTGAATCAAGGTCACTATATTCTTCCCCGCCTCGGAGGCCGACTCTTCATCTCCGAAGTCGAAGTCCCCCCACTTGGCGGCGTAGTCAACGAGGCCCTGTCGGACGCTGTCCAGAACGGGTAGCGGTCCAAGTATGTCCAGTACCGCGTCCACCACACGCTCAGCCGGCATCGGCTGCCCCCCGGCCACGCCCTCGACGCGCTCGATTATGGCCCGAATGCCGCTCTTTTCGGGATCATTCAGAACTCGGCTGGCGAAGTTGACTCGCTGCACGTAGGCGCCGGTATTTATCCACTCGCTGCCCCCCTGCCAGCCTTCAACGCTGGGAGGGTTGAGTAGCCCCTGCCCCATGGCTGCGCAGGCTCCCGCGGCGGCGTAGGTGTCGGTTGAGGGCAGGGAGACGGGGCCCGCGATTCTCATTGTGCCGACAACCATCTCGGCCGGGCTCTTGATACGAGCGAACCGAGAGGACTCGTCCTTGAAGAAATCAGAGTTGAACATAGCGCGCAACATAGCGGATACGTCGTAGCCGGACTCGAAGTAAGCCTGAGCCATCACCTCTATGGCATCCGGGTCTTTAGGCTCAAAGTGCGGCCACTGGGGCACCGGCAGTTCGTCCGCCACGAAGAAGTGGTACAGGTGGCGCGCGATAAACCGCGCCGTCGCCGGCTGCCGGCAAATGATCTCAACGACATCCTCGCCGTTGAAGTCACCGGTCTCTCCCAGGAATCGCTTCTCATCGTGATCGTGATCATCGTCATCATACTCAAACTGCCAAGCGATGTAGCCGTAAGGCCGAGCTGTATTATTCCGCATCTTGATGGACATATAGTCGGGGTTGACCACGCGCCAGCCCGTGAAGGCGCGCGAGCACTCCTTTATATCCTCCTCAGTGTAGTTGCCCACACCCATCGAGAACAGTTCAAGTATCTCGCGGCCATAGTTCTCGTTGATAGACTCCTTGTGATTATCTTGGTTGTCCAGCCACATCAGCATCGCCGGATCTCTGGACAGCTGAACCAACAGGTCCCTGAAACTGCCCATCCCATATTCGCGGAACATATCAACCTGGTTCGTGACCATCCGCGCCTGTATCAGCTTAGTCGCCGCCGTAGCGAAAACTCGATGCCAGAACAGGCACATCTTCTCCCGCAGAACAGCCTCCGTGTTCACCATCCTGTAAACCCAGTGAGCCGCCGCCGCCTGTCCGTTGCGAAGGTCAGACTGATCCACGTGATAGCGGCGGATCAGGTCAGTCGGCAGTTCGTCCGGCTCCGGGCGCGCGCTCAAAAGCTCTTCGACGGCATCCTCATAGCTCATGCTCATATAGTAGTCCAGCTCTTTGGCGGTAGCCCCGAACCCTGCTCGCCTGAGCAGATGCGCCATAAGCGCCACGTCTTGCTTCTGTTGAACGGTCATCATTCGCAATCTCCTTGGCTCGATCAGGTTTCGACAAGAAGTATATCAAAGGAATCCCAAATTTAGAATCGCCAATCTCCTATCGAACCTACATCACTTTAGCGACTGTGTTGCGCGTTCACAAAATAGAACACTGAGGTTCTGACGCCTACCCGGACAGCGATATGCTAACCTACTCGCTTTAGGGCAAAGATACCATATCCTTCGGGATAAGCGACTCGACTGCCGGACCAAGCCGGAGGCCGATTACAGCGCCAATGCGAACCTTTCGCTGGGAGGTCTTTCTGTAAAAGCTCGCTTGCGGTTTGCCGCCGGGGACACTCCCACTGGCCCCCGCGGTTGTTCCTTGCTCCCGCTACTTGGACGGAGTGACCGGCCCGACTTCCGCCGCCGTTCGCGTTCACCGCCCGGACCTGCGCGGTGTAGCCCGCTCCGTTGACCCGACCCGCAAACGCACCGGTCGTCCTGGGGGATGTTCCACCCCTCCACCCAGGGACCCCAGGAACTGCCAGCCTGGCGCAGGCGAATCTGATAGCCCGTGACGCTCTCATCCTGCGGGTCGTCCCAGTTCAGGGTAATCTGGCCGTCGCCGTCAGATTACCCTGCGCTGCCGGAAGCGTTGAAGCCTCCACCGTGATGGTCACCTCGTCGCTGTCGCCCCGGCCGTCCGAGACGGCTACCCGGAAGCTCAGCGCCCCCTCCGGGGTGATGGCGAACTTCGCCTCGTCGGCCCCGACGTTCAGCGCGAAGGCCACGCTGTCCCCGGCGTCCGGGTCGGTGGCGGTCACCGACCCCCGGACGCCGCGTTCGACCACTCCCCCCTCGAATACGGGCCGCCAAGGTCGCGCAGCGGCCCGGGAGGCATCAGCCGCCGACGGTGACCCGGTCGCGAGCCCACTTGCTGCTGCCATACTGGTTGGTGGCCCGCACCCGGATACGGTACTCGCCGGGGGACAGGCCCGTGACGGTGACGCTGGTGGCCCCGCCGTTATCCAGGGCCGTTACCCACCCGCCGGCCGCGCCCGCAAGGTTGTAGTCGACGTCGTAACCGGAGGCCGCGCCGCCCTCGTCGGGGGATTCCCAGGAAATCGTCAGACTGCCGGCCCCGACGGAGACGGACAGATTCCGAACTGTGCCGGGTTTCTCGGCCGGCCCCCGCCGCCGCTCTACTCACCGTGATGACGTAATCCTGGGTGGCGTTCCCGTCCTCCGCCGTAACGGTGACGGTGACCGTGTTCTCCCCCTCCGCCAGGCCCGCGCCGCCGGTTACGGCGACGGTGGCGTCCGGGTGGTTGGGCGTGGCCGTGGCCGTTACGCCGGTCACCCGGTTGCCCACACCGGCGGTGTAGGCCGTGGTCGCCGGGTCGAAGGCTCCGATGTCCACCGGGTTGCCGTCTTGGTCGGCCAGGGACAGCGCCTTCAGGGTGGCGTCGGTCTCGGCCGCGTCTGTCACAGTGACGGTGATCGTCTGGTCGGTGGTCAGGGAGCCGTCCGAGGCCCGCGCCACCACCTCGTAGCGGTTGTCACCGCCGGAGTCGGCGGGCCGCTCGTGGTCCGGCGCGGTCTGGAAGCTCAGCGCCCCCGCCGGGGTGATGGCGAACTTCGCCTGGTCGGCGCCGCCGACCAGGGTGAAGGTCACGCTGTCTCCGACGTCCGGGTCGGTGGCGGTCACCGCGCCCACAGCCGTCGTGTTCTCCGCCACGCTGAAGGCGTCGGTTCCGGCGTCGAAGACCGGCGGGCTGTTGGACAGCTCTGCCGCCGCTCTGCTCACCGTGATGACGTAATCCTGGGTGGCGTTCCCATCCTCCGCCGTAACGGTGATGGTGACCGTGTTCTCCCCCTCCGCCAGGCCCGCGCCGCCGGTTACGGCGACAGTGGCGTCCGGGTGGTTGGGCGTGGCCGTGGCCGTTACGCCGGTCACCTGGCTGCCCACGCTGGCGGCGTAGGCCGTGGTGGCCGGGTCGAAGGCTCCGATGTCCACCGGGTTGCCGTCCTGGTCGGCCAGGGACAGCGCCTTCAGGGTGGCGTCGGTCTCGGCCGCGTCTGTCACAGTGACGGTGATCGTCTGGTCGGCGGTCAGGGAGCCGTCCGAGGCCCCGCGCCACCACCTCGTAGCCGTTGTCACCGCCGGAGTCGGCGGGCCGCTCGTGGTCCGGCGCGGTCAGGAAGCTCAGCGCTCCCGCCGGGGTGATGGCGAACTTTGCCTCGTCGGCGCCGCCGACCAGGGTGAAGGTCACGCTGTCTCCGACGTCCGGGTCGGTGGCGGTCACCGCGCCCACCGCCGTCGTGTTCTCCGCCACGCTGAAGGCGTCGGTTCCGGCGTCGAAGACCGGCGGGCTGTTGGACAGCTCTGCCGCCGCTCTGCTCACCGTGATGACGTAATCCTGGGTGGCGTTCCCATCCTCCGCCGTTACGGTGACGGTGATCGTGTTCTCCCCCTCCGCCAGGGCCGCGCCGCCGGTTACGGCAACAGTGGGCGTCCGGGTGGTTGGGCGTGGCCGTGGCCGTTACGCCGGTCACCCGGTTGCCCACGCCGGCGGCGTAGTCCGTGGTGGCCGGGTCGAAGGCTCCGATGTCCACCGGGTTGCCGTCCTGGTCGGCCAGGGACAGCGCCTTCAGGGTGGCGTCGGTCTCGGCCGCGTCGGTCACCGTGACGGTGATCGTCTGGTCGGCGGTCAGGGAGCCGTCCGAGGCCCGCGCCACCACCTCGTAGCGGTTGTCACCGCCGGAGTCGGCGGGCCGCTCGTGGTCCGGCGCGGTCAGGAAAGTCAGCGCTCCCTCCGGGGTAATGGCGAACTTTGCCTCGTCGGCGCCGCCGACCAGGGTGAAGGTCACGCTGTCTCCGACGTCCGGGTCGGTGGCGGTCACCGCGCCCACCGCCGTCGTGTTCTCCGCCACGCTGAAGGCGTCGGTTCCGGCGTCGAAGACCGGCGGGTTGTTGGTCGCCGCATCGTCGCTGGTTATGGTCACCGCAACCCAGTCATTGTTGGGGTCTATGGTGGCGTTGGACGCGTTGGACAGGTTGATGTAGAAGGTTTCTGGGTTTGGCTCGTGCTCGGTATCGTCAAGGATGGCGACGCTGATCTTCTGGGCAAGCGGCCCGCCCGGCGCGAAGGTTTAGGGTGGCGGCGGCGGCGGTGTAGTCCTCGCCGGCGGCGGCGGTTCCGTCGGCGGTCTGCCAGTCCACGGTGACGGTCCCGGCGCTGGCGGCCGCTGAGGCTGACGGTGGCGGTTGCCGCGCCGTCCCTCCCCTCGGCAACGTCCCCGTTGACGGCGGTTATGGCCAGCGCTGGCGGGGCAATCTCCTCCGGCAGATTCCTCTGCTGGAGGCCCTGGGCCGCCGCCACCGGCCCCGATACGCCGGTCTGCGCCCGCCTGCGGTTGCCCTCGCCGTCGGTGTAGTGGACGTGGGCGCGGAAGAACTTGCCCTCGTCGTTGCCGGTCAGCGGGTACTCGTGGTCCCCCCAGGTTCTGAGACGCAACGCAGTCCTCGTAGGTGATTGTGGGGTAGCCCCAGGTGTCGTTGCTGTCGTCGTTGTCATCGGTGTAGTCGCTGCTGACCTCCCACTGCCAGTCGCCCCAGGTCGGTGGCCCCGGCGGCCGTCAGGCTGGCGGTTAGCGTCTGGCCCACCTCCGCCGTGCCGCCGAGGCCGGCGGCGGTTTCGGACGCGGACGCGGACGCCCCCACCGGGCCGACGACGCCGGTGGTCACCGTGGCCGGGGGGTTGCCGTAGGTCAGGGTGGCCCGCAGGAACTTGCCCTGGTCGCCGGCCGCCGGGACGTAGACGTAGCTGGGGCCGGTGTACCCGGTGCGGTCAATGTCGGTCCAGGTGGCGCCGTCGGGCGTATTGGAGTCGCCGGACTGGGCGTCGGCCCGCTGCCACTGCCAGCCCGGGATGGAGACGCCGGGACGCTCGTCATAGCCGACGCAGGGGTCGGTGGCCTGCTGGTTCGGATTGGCCTCGATGCGGGCCAGGTAGTCGCTCTCCCGGTCGTCCAGCCGGACGTTGACCGGATCCCCCACCACGAGCGGGTCGGGGCTCCGGATGAGGCCCATGGGCGCAGAGCTGGGGTCGGGGGGCGGGGGTGGGGCACCCCGGCCTTCCGGATCACCGGCTCGGACAGGCGGCCTTTGGCGCCCCACAGGCTCGCCGGATCGAGCAGCGAGCCGGTGGCGCCCCACAGGCCCACCGCCCGCACCTGGTAGGCGTACAGGCTCCCGGTTGCCACGTCCGTATCTACGTACATTGGGTTGGCCACCCCGTCCGCCACCCCCACCTGGGCCGCTTCCCCGGCGCACGTTTCGTAGTCGGCGCAGTTGTCGGTCCGCCATACCTCGTAGTGGAGCACGGGGTAGCCGTTCACCTCAGCCACCGCGTCCCAGTGGAGGACCAGGCTGGCCGTGTCGGGTTGGTCGCTGGGCAATGCCACCAGGTGGGCTCCGGTGCCGTTTGCCGCGGTGATTGCGGCATTGTTGTTGTCGCTGCGGTGGTCCAGCACGGGCGTCGTGTGCCAGCTGGCGCCGGTTACGGCCTCGCAAGCGGCCTGGTCGTCGTGGTCCAGGTCGTCGCCCGCGCTATTGATGCAGACGGAGTAGTTCACGGTGTTGACGATGCTGGCGGCGGCCGTCCCGCTCCCGGCGTAGTCGACGATGATGGTCAGTACCTCCCCATCCCGACCCTGGCGGTTCCGGATAGAATCCGTATGCCGCAACTCGCCGACGGTCCAGACCCCGCCGGTGGAGTCGTAGGTTCCCGCGCTGGCGGTGTGGGACTGGTAGGTTGCTCCCGCGGGCAGGGTCACCGTCACCTGGGCTCCGGGGGCGGCATCCGGGCCGTTGTTGACCGCGAGGATGGTGAAGGCCCTCTGGCCGGCCGGCAGATCCAGGTTGGGCGCTCCGTCCCGCGCCGCCAGCTCCGCGACGGGGCCCACGTGGAAGGTGTACCTTCCGGTAGCCGAGTAATCCACGTCGTCCGTGGCGTCGCCGGTCGTGCCGTTGTTGTTTCTGGATACCTGGGTGAAGTCAAAGACGTAGGCACCGAGAGTGTCGAACTTGAGGTAAGTCGCCGAGTTTGTTTTAAAGCCGCTGGCGAATTCGTAAAAGGTGCCGTCTGCTGGGTCTTGGAGGCCGTCTGTGTTAAGGTATTCAACGCCGCCCA
>CBDCBF010000010.1:0-399056 GCA_965214185.1 Dehalococcoidia bacterium
TACGCCGAAAAGGGTTCTGAACACCTCAGGGGCGACCGCGCTTACGCTGAACGCTCCGATGACCGCGCCCGGAGCGGCCGCGCCCGCGAACAGTAGCGCGCTGCGGTAGTCCACAACCTTCATTCTGATATATATCAGAGCGACCAGGATGCTGTTGATAGCGATGGCGGCAAGCACAGTGCCCGCCACTATCTCAGGGTCTTCGGAATCGAAAGCCAGCAGAAGCATCGGACTGAGGATGAAGCCGCCGCCCGCCCCTACAAGAATTCCGTAGGCGCCTGAACCCACCCCCACAAGGGCCATCAGTATCCAATCGAGGTATTCCAACAGCCCTCCGAACGCTATTCCAGCAGATCACCCAATACCGCCCGCACCATGTCAGAGGGTACATCATTTCGGGTAGTGGCGTTGCCTATCCCATCCAAAAGCACCCAGCGTATAGCGCCCGAGGCGACCTTTTTATCGGAGAGCATCGCTTCGGACACGGTTTCGGCGTCAACCCCCTTGGCTTCCAGGGGAAGGCTGTATGCGGAAAGAACGGAACGCTGGCGCTCCATTTCGGAATCGGACATCATCCCCAAGCGGCGACCTATGCTTGCGGCCCCCATCATGCCTATGCTGACAGCCTCTCCGTGAAGGTAGCGTCCATATCCGGTAGCGGCCTCGATGCCGTGGCCAATAGTGTGGCCGTAATTGAGAAGCACCCTGATCCCGAGCGTCTCCCTCTCATCCTGGGAAACGACTCTGGCCTTTATACCCATACTGCGACTGATGACATCGGTGGCGATTTCCGGTTGTAGAGCCTGTATCTCGTCCGGCAGAGTCTCAAACGTGGCGAGCAGATTGTCATCCATGATGAGCCCGTGCTTTATCGCCTCTGCCCAACCGGACGCGAGTTCGCGCGCCGGCAGGGTTTGGAGGGTTGAGACATCGGCCAGCACGAACTTGGGCTGATAGAACGCGCCCACAAGGTTCTTGCCCTGGGGCAGATCAACGGCCGTCTTGCCGCCGATGGCCGCATCCATCATTGCCAGAAGACTGGTGGGAACTTGAGCATAGGGCATCCCGCGCAGGAATGTCGCGGCTACGAACCCCGCAAGGTCGCCTACGACCCCGCCGCCGACAGCGAGAATGAAATGCCCGCGCTCCGCCTTCAGAGAAGCGAGCCAGTGGTAAACGTGCTGGGCAGTCTCCAGAGTCTTGCTCTGTTCCCCGGGAGGAATGAAGAAAAGGTGAGTCGGTATCCCCGCGCTCTCCATTGCGCGCTGAGCGCGCCGCGCTTGGGTCTGCACATGAATGTCGGAGATTATGTACGCGGCGGGAGGCCTCACTATGCTGCGGACGCGCTCGCCGAGCTCTTCTATAATGCCCCAGCCTACCCAGAGAGGGTAATCACCCGACGATGTTCGGACCCGCGCCGCCTCATCGGCGAACTCTCGCGTTTTGGATTGGCTTTGCAAGCGAGCGTTGACCATATCAAACCCCCGAACGACCTCCGCCGCCGCCTCATTGACAGTCAGAAAGTCGGTGTGAACTGTCCAGTGGGCAAGAGTATAGTTGAACTGTCTGAGGGCCTTCAAGGAACGGACTCGCTCCTCAGGGTCCCGGGATTCCAGCATGGGACGAGCGGCGACGTCTTCGTCTTGGGCCTGCTGGTCGGAGAGACGGCGAAGTATCGTTTCAGGACGAGCTTCCAGCAGCGCCACTACGCCGTTAGCTTCCATAACGGCCCGATTGCGCTCATCCATGATAACGCCGCCGCCCGTGGATACCACCTGTCGGTCGGATTGGGCAACCCTCTCAAGCGCGCGGCGTTCAATACGCCGAAACTCATCTTCCCCGTATCGGCTGAAGATGTCCTCGATCGCCATCCCCTGAGACGCGACTATCTCGTCATCGGTATCAACAAATCTCCAGCCGAGCAATCGCGCGACCTCTCGGCCGATGGTAGTCTTACCCGCGCCCGAGAATCCTGTGATGAAGACGTTGGCTCTGGTCAGCGGACTGTCCCTCTTAAGACAACCCGGAACAGACAGGACATCGCCGGCCTGCCCGTACAGAAGCGGGATTCGTCCCGATTCTAGTCGTCCGTTACATTATTGGCTGCAAGGTAATCCACCGCTTGCTGGACAGTCTGTATACTCTCCGCGTCCTCATCGGATATTTCCAGCATAACATCGTCAGTAGAAAACTCTTCTTCGAAAGCCATTATAAGCTCGACCAAGTCAAGGGAGTCGGCGTTGAGGTCTTCGGTGAAAGAGGCTTCCGGAACCACTTCCGATTCATCTACACTCAGTTTTTCGGCTACAACTTCTTGTACCCGCTCCAGTATCGTTGCCACTGCTAAACCTCCATGTCGGCAGAATTTGTGATTGGAGACGACGCTTTCGGGAGCGAATTTTCCATCACCGAACCGAGTACGCCGTTGACGAACCTGGGAGAGCTTTCAGAACTGAACACCTTGGCAAGCTCCACTGCCTCGTTTATCGCGACCTTCGGCGGAGTGCCTCCCCACATTGTCATCTCATATATGGCCATCCTGAGCAAGTTGCGGTCAACGACGGACATATGCGAGATAGGCCAACTAGGGGCGAACTCCATGATTATCTTATCTAATTCATAGATGTTTTCAAGGACGCCCTCGGTCATGTAGGTCAGAAACTCATCAGCCCGGGGCGAAAATTTCTGGGACTCACGCATATACGAAAGCACATCATCAAGGTCATGGTCAACGCAATCCACCTCCGATAGCGCTTGCAGCGCAGCGCCGCGTGTCATACGCCTAGAGTTGGGCGCTCTGTTCTGAGTCTGTACCATCTCTCGCAGCCTGACTATCCCGGTGGCTCATTCAGAGACTTCATTCGCGCGATCTCCCCAGCGAATCATACTGACCGCGCCGCCTGAACCGCTAATTTCTGCGCAGCTTGAGTATCGAGTCGAGATCAGCGACGCTGGATGTCTTCGCCCTGCGGTTGATTCGCTTTACCATCCCGCTCAGAGCGCGGCCCGGACCTATCTCAACAAAGCTGTCAACGCCGGAGCCGACCATGTAATCTATAGTATCTTTCCACTGAACGGTGCCGCACACTTGGGAGAGAAGCTCTTGCTTAATATCAGCGGCGGCGGTCAGCGGAACCCCGGTGCAGTTGGCGACTATGGGAACGCGCGCGTCCCGGATGTCCATGCCTTCGATCGCGTTCATAAGCCCCGCCCTAGCAGGCTCCATGAGGCCGGAATGGAAAGCTCCGCCCACCTTGAGAGAGATAACCTTCTTCGCGCCGCGCGCTTCGCAGAGGTCCATCGCCCTGGCAATCGCCATACGCTCTCCACTAATCACTATCTGGTCACCGGTGTTCACGTTGGATATCCAAACGCCGGTCTCGCGCGCAACTTCCTGGAGAGCTATCTGCTCCAGTCCAATCACGGCGGCCATGGTTCCGGGATTTTGGTCACAGGCTTCCTGCATAAGCCTGCCCCTCTCTTGAACAAGCAGCGCGGTCTGGTCAACCGCCAGCGCCCCGGAAACGGCGAGAGCGGTATATTCCCCCAGACTGTGCCCGGCCATGAATGCAGGCTGGGGCATCGCGTCATAATCAAGTTCCTGTTCCATTGCGCCCATGCAGGCGAGGCTGACAGCCATAATGCCCGGCTGGGCGTTTATCGTCTGACGAAGCTCATCTTCAGGACCCTCGAACATTATGCTGGTGAGGGAACGTCCGAGCGCGTCATCAATCTGGTCGAACACATCCCGAGCCGAAGCAGAATTCTCATAGAGATCTTTTCCCATACCGACTGCCTGCGCCCCTTGTCCGGGGAAAAGATAAGCTACTTTAGGGCCGCGCGCTTTATCGCTGAATGTAAGTGTCATGTCAAAAACTCCATTGGGGGCTTAGAGTCTGAACTTTATATACGGGATGCGCCTATATTTAGAAGACATCCGAATCCGTCGCGGGAATCACTTCACGCCCATTGTAGTAGCCGCAACTCACACAAACCCTGTGAGGGAGCCGGGCGCTCTGGCATTGCGGACACCGGGACAGCGAGACGCCTTTGATGGCGAAATGCGCGGAGCGTCCACCTTGTCGCTTTTTCGAGTGCTTTTTCTTCGGAAGTGGCGGCATTGGGCGTTTCTCGTTTCGGTCTTAGTTTCTCTGCGGAGTTCCCGACATAAGCTCAAGAAGCGGGCTCCAGCGAGTGTCTATGGGAGACTCGCATGGACACTCGCTCCGATTCAGGTCCGCGCCGCAAATGGAACATAATCCGGCGCACTGATGGTCGCACAGAGGCTTCATCGGCAGCGCCATTATAGTGTACTCTATCACGGTCCCTGTCAGGTCCAGAATATGGCTCTCATCTATGACGTAATAGTCCTTATCGTTGTCGTCGGGCAACGGCGGTCTCACACCGGTCAGAGGATTGAGCGTCGGAACGAACTCCTCTTCTATCTCAAGATGTACGGCATGGCTGAAAGGCGCAAGGCAGCGTCCGCATTCGGAGTCTATGCCGAAGTCCAACGCCGCGCTTACCCAGACACTCTTATTGGTTCTGAGAAGGTTCACCAGTCCCTGAATCCTAGCCCCACGAATATCCTCTGTAAGGTTGACTACCTCATCAAGACGGTATTCACGGCTAGAGCCGCTAGGCTGCATCAACAGTTGTGAAACGTTCAATTCCATTCCAAACCCCTGAAAGCAGGCAAACTCCAACCGCCAATTCAAGAAATTCTAGTGAAAACGGCAGATTGTGTCAAGTTTCACAACTGAAATATTCAGCGCTTAGTTTCCAATTCTCGGCCTCGATACGGACATCTCCGCACAAAACGGCACTGACGGCATTCATGTCCGCAAACGTACCGAGTACGCCCTGAGCTATCTTGCGCATACCCGATACCCCCATTAGCCGTCGCTAGTCTTCAAGTTCGGCTAGTATGCCCTTCACATAGTCAACGCTGCGCCTGTCCTTGTGAATCTGGTCGCCGGTGTTGGTTCCTTCGAGAGCGAAGTAGCCGTCGTATCCGGCCTCGTGCATCGCGGACAGGGCGAAGCGGTAATCAATATCGCCATCAGGAAGCGGCGTGCGTATGAAATAGGAATGGTTGAGTTCGGGAATGTGAACCCGCTGCAGGCTCTTGCAGTGCCAATACCCGGAATGGGACGCGAGAGCGACGATACACTCTTCCGTAGTCTCCTCGGGCTCTTCGTATGTCCAGAGAACATTGCCAAGATCCGGGTTGGCTAACACGTTCGGAGCGTTGGTGAGTTCGAGAAGGTGGAGCGTTGACCAAGAGTTATCGGCTATAGAATGCTGGTGAACCTCGATAGTTAAGTTTATGTCGTGGTCTCCGGCCGCCGCGCCGACCTCTCTCAGCGCGTTGGCGGTGCGCACGAAATCGTCCTCCGTGGCGAGCGCGCTGGAACCATGCGAAGAACGCTCCCCGCTCGGGCCGGTATCCAGCGGGGCGGCGCGGGGCGGCGTGCCGAGCGCGGTATTCACCACCCCGACACCCGTCCAGCCTGCTATTTCCACCGCCTTCTCAAGCTTCGCGCGATTCTCACCCGCGACATTGGGCTGGCTGAGTCCGCCCCCGGCGCGTATAGCGACGCAGGGAGTCCCGGCATCCTGGAGAATAGACTGAAATTCAGTAGCCGTCTTCTCAGTCGCGTCGAATCCTCCGAATGCCTCGAAGCCAAGCTCTATGCCATCGAAGCCAATATCGTTGACCCTGCCCAGATACTCGGTGCGGGTCTTAGGGTCATCTGGGATGTTCCAAGCCGCGCCCGCCATGAACGGGTAGAAAGTTCCTCGTCTGAATGCGTATGCGATCTTCATTGTGGGATTGCCTCCCGTTTTACATACTGCCTCTGATAGTCATAGCTATTGTCTGCGCTTTTTCCTGATTGTACTTGAAGGAGAGGCTCTTGTGATTGACCAGGTCTATGATTGTGCCAATTAAACAGAAGCCGATGGTGAGCAGGTAGAGTAGGCCCATACCGATTTGTCCGAGGTAGAAGCGATGAACTCCGGCTATCCCCACGAAGCCCAGAAGCGACAGCAGCAGCACGGTTGAGGGGTCGCGGCGCTGGGCCCTGTACGAGATAGCGAAATTACGGGCCTGGTCGTCGGACATACCCTTGATGAGTCCCGCGACGAACAGCATCTCCTCGCCCTCGAGTTCGGGCATTATTTGTACGATGTCGGCCATAGTTAACCTCCGAGTTCTTTTCTGGAGTTCTCAGTTTGCGAATTTGAAGAGTGATTATGCGATGCGAAAGGATGACAACGGCAGGGATTCCCAGCCAATGGGAGTCCAGCGAGTTATGCAAATCTCCCCTGAACAGGTATCCAATGGAGTGTCCGAGTCCATGCCCGGGGCTGAGTATATCAAAGAACCATTGGGGCCAGAAGAGGGTGAGGTGAGTGTCGGATTCGGGGTTGCCTATGGCGACTATGGTAAGGCCAACCGCCCAGACCAGCGCTTCCATGTCAATAAGACATCGGATTTTGCTCAGCGCATTGGCTGCGGAAATAGAGTGAGGAGTTTCAACTATCAGTCGTAAATTCATGGCCCAACCTGAGGGGTCAATTATCGAATTCAGAGGGATGATAGTCCCCTGAGAATTCCGTACATTCTTGAGAAAGAGTCTTCCGCCATGTCCACTCGATTACTCCTCCTCGCCCATGGCTTCCAGTCGTTTCCTGAGCCTGTCTCGCTCGGCTTGGGCGCGGTCTCGCTCGGCCTGGGCGCGGTCTCGCTCGGCCTGGGCGCGGTCTCGCTCGGCCTGAGCCAGATCCCGCTCGGCTTCGGCTTGGTCGGCGCGTTCCACATCGTCGGCGTGGGTGCGGATGTAACTCTCGGCGCTGGGGTCGTACCAGCGCAGTTCACCATGTTCCCAGCATACGTACAGTCGCAGAAACTCACTGTAACCGCGACAGCGCTCTTCATCCAGCCACTCTATCTCGATGGGCCGGTACACGCCGTCCACCAGCCTGTCTCCGGCAAGCGCGGAGTCGTGATACTCTCCCCCCGACGGGTCGAAGCGCCAGTACTCGGGGATTCCGTAGGCTTCGTAGTCGCGTCGTTTGGCGGTGTAATCGGTCCATCCGGTCGTCGCGGACGCGACCTCCAGCACGAAGTCCGGGGGCTTCCCCTGTTGCTCTATCGCATAGCCCCACTGTTCGATGATGACCGCGCGGTCAATGTTGTCCGCTACCAAAAGGTCGGGTATGCGAACGCCCCGACTTTGCCTCGGAGTCCAGCCCACCGGAACCTCGCCGAGAACTATCGTGGTCTCCGGGTTGCCCAAGTAGAGTTCCAGCGCGTAGATGTATGAAGGGCGGTAGAGATAGAGGGGATTGTTCATATCGTCCCGGGGCGGGAACTCGGGAAAGCGTTCGAGTCCCGTGTGTGTAGTTGTAGTTCTAGTCGCTTCGCCGACCATTAGAGACCTCTCTTGGGATGCCGAGTTTCAATGTTCGCTAACCAATGACGCAGGATTATCCGCGGCTTCAAAAAATCTGGCGCCGTCTGAATGCGCCGCCCTATCAACACCGCCTGTCTCCGGCATCTATGAAGCCAGCCCAAACGACTCGTTCGCCATATCCACTATATAGCGGCTTATGGAAAGCGACGAGGTCGCGCCGGGCGAGGGCGCGCTCAATACGTGTATCGCGCCCTCGGTCTGAGCTATGCTGAAGTCCTGGAGCAGCGCCCCGCTGTCGTCAACCACTTGAGCGCGGACTCCGGCGCCGGGGGCGTACAAATCGGCGTCCGTAATCTCCGGCACCAAGGTCTGGAGCGACTTCACAAACACCGACTTCACAAACGAACGATACTGTTCGTCAATTCCGGTCCTCCAATACTTCATGGACATCTTCCAAAAGCCCGGATAACTGAGCGTATCCCATGCATCGCCGAACGAGAACGAGGCCTTTGTGTATCCCTCGCGCTTCAGGGCGAGCACCGCGTTCGGCCCCGCTTCGACCGACCCGTTGATACGCTTAGTGAAGTGGACGCCCAAGAACGGCAGCGAAGGGTCCGGCACAGGGTAAATAAGTCCCTTGACCAGGTGAGCGCTCTCCGGCCTGATAGAGAAGTATTCGCCCCTAAACGGGATGATGCGGACACCTATCTCCACATCCATCATGCGGGCGACCTTGTCAGCGTGCAATCCGGCGCAGTTGATGATTTTGCCGGCCGTGAAGTCTCCCGCGCCGGTCTGTATATGCAGAGAGCCATTGCCTTTCGATATGGAATGAACCTCGGCGTCAAGAACCAGATCGCCCCCGTTCTCACGCATCTCTATCGAATACGCCTCCGACACCTTGGTGAAATCTATGATGCCCGTGTTGGGCGACCATATCGCCTTGACCCCCGCGACATGAGGCTCATGCTCCCTGAGTTCTTCCGGACCGATGAGCTCAAGCCCCTCCGCGCCGTTCTCAGTTCCGCGGCGGTACAGCTCCTCCAGACCGGGAACCTCCGACTCGTTGATAGCGACGATGAGCTTGCCGCACATCTCGTACTCGACTCCATGCTCGTCGCAGAAATCTCTGAGCAGTCTGCCGCCCGTAGAGCAGAAGTTGGCCTTCTGAGAGCCGGGCGCGTAGTAGATACCCGCGTGTATGACCCCGGAGTTGTGTCCCGTCTGGTGCCGGGCGACCTCGGACTCTTTCTCGATCACCACTATCCTCTGATCAGGATGCTCCTGCGTGAGCGTCATCGCAGTGGCGAGCCCAATAATGCCGCCTCCGATAACAGCTATATCGTAGTTTCGGGAGTTCATGTAGTTTCCTTGCCGCGCTTGATATGCCGAAAGCCTAATAAGTAGAGACGAATTGTACCACAGGCGTGCGACTCTGCTAAGTGGCAGAGCGAAGATTGGTCTATAATGGAAGCGCGACGGCGGGACGGATGATGATGACGGATGATATGGTCGCGCCAAAGATCAAGGCCAAGTTTACGGAGGAGTCTTTATCTTGTCATACTCGGCGATTATCGTAGGCGCGGGACATAACGGGCTTGTGGCGGCCAACTACCTGGCCAAGGCCGGAGGGCGCGTTCTGGTCCTGGAACGGCGCGACTTCGTGGGCGGCGCGTGCATAACCGAGGAACTGTTCCCGGACTTCCGTGTCTCATCATGTTCGTACATCTGCCATATGCTGCAAGGCAAGGTGATAGACGACCTGGAACTGCGAAAGCGCGGCCTCGACATCCACCCCGTGGACCCATACCGTTTTCAGCCGTTTCCGAGCGGGAACTATATGCTGCGCTGGCACGACGAGCGAAGGAACGCAGAGGAACTGGCGAGGCTGTCCCCGCGCGATGTGGAAGGATACGGACGCTACCAGGACTTCATGCGAAGGGCCGCCGGCATTCTGCACCGCTATTTCCTCGAAAGTCCGCCAACGCTGGCGCAGGTGTTCGAGGACGTGCGCGGCGCTCCGGACGAGGCGATATGGGAGCGGATGCTGACCGGGAATATGCGCGACCTGGTAGAAGAGCATTTCACCTCCCCCGAGGTGAGGGCGGTGTTCATTGACGCCGAAGACGCGGGCGACCCACGCGCGCCGGGCTCCATAATGTCCGTCGCATACAACGACACCGACATCTTCACCGAGGACCGCAATTTCGGCATCCCGCACGGAGGAATGGGCAGTATAACCCAGGCCATGGCGCGCGCCGCGGAGTCGCTCGGCGCCGAAATACGAACCAACGCGCCCGTGGAGCGGATACTCATCCGCGACGGCCGCGCCGTCGGAGTCAAACTCTCAGACGGCGAGCGGATAGAAGCCGACGTTGTGCTGTCGAACGCCGACCCGAAACGCACATTCCTCTCGCTGCTGGACGAAGCGGACATAGCCCCGAATGTCACGCGCCGGGTACGCAGGCTCAAGACAGACGTCTCCTACCTGAAGTTCCACGCCGCGCTCGATGAGTTGCCGGACTTCACCCGTCAGCTTGGAAACCGCTACGACGAAAACTTCCTGGTGCAGGTTCGCATCTGCCCATCGGTCGCCTACTTCCAGCAGAGCGCGGACGACGCGCGCGCCGGCTTGCCCTCCTCCGCGCCGGTCATGCACATACAAATACCCTCGGTCCTGGACAAGTCGCTTACCCCGGAAGGCAAGCACGTCATGTCCATATGGGTACTGTACGCCCCCGTAAGGCCGAGGGATGGCTCCTGGGACGACCTGCGCGAACAGACGGGAGAGCGACTAATAGACATCATCGGCGAGTACGCGCCTAATTTCCGACAGTCGGTCAGAGACTGGGAGCTATTCACTCCGGCGGAATTGGAAGAGCGGGTCGGACTGACGGACGGCAACATACGCCACCTGGATATTACATCGGCGCAGATACTCTCTAACAGGCCCGGCGGCTTGTTCAACGGATACAAAACGCCGGTGGAAGGCCTGTACCTGTGCGGAGCCGGAACGCATCCGGGCGGAGAGGTGACAGGAGCGCCCGGACACAACGCGGCGCACGCGGTACTGCGGGACTGGGAGGCCATTTAGACAGCGACCTTGGCGGAACTCTCCCCCAACGCCGTCTCAGCGGACGGAACCCTCTTTGGAAGCGACGCGTCCGGACTCTCCGCTCCTGTGGGCGAAGGCCGCCTCGCCGCCTATGTGCATCGCCTCCGGCAAAACGATTCCGCCTGAGAAGATTATCTTCATCGCGTCCTCGACGCTGATATCCGTCTCTATCACATCTTCCTCCGGCACTACGGCGAGCATTCCGGACGTGGGATTCGGCACGGTAGCTATATATATCGCCAGCATAACGCGGTCTTCACCCGGCGTATAGTATTGTCCGGTCACCAAGCCCATCGCGCGAACCCCCTCGCGCGGCCAGTCCAGAAAGACGACACGGCTATATTCACCACTCATCGGCGTGGCGATAGCCTCGGTCGCTTGGTTAGCCACCCTATAGATCTTCCCGACCACCGGTATTCTGTCCAGAACCGAGTTCAGAGCCGCCTTCACGCTTCTCTGGCCCTTCTCTCCGGTCACCAGCCAGCCAAGCAGATATAGAAATACCAGTGTGCCGGAGACAGTCAGCAACCACGCGAGAGCCGCCGAGGCGGGGACTTCGCTCAGATATGGGATTTTCAGAATCAGCGCCGAAATCGGCCTTAGCAGCCCCCCCAGCAAGGCGACAAGGTAGCGCAATATAAGGAAGGTGACGAGCAGGGGGATTATTAACAGCAATCCGCGAGTCATGCCCCGCCAAAAGTGCCGCTCCACCTTCCGGAACGCGGTAACTCTGTCCGGCTCGCCGTATTCAGATGTGCTTGTGCCGGTTCGGTTCTCGCCTTCACCGTCCATCAGTCTCAGCCTCGATGAACTACATCAGGTTCAGCGCCGTCTGCCTAACGCGACGACAGCGATATGATATAACAGAATTGGCGCGGTATCCAATTCCCGGAAAGTGCATAATGAGTCCAAAATCGTGGGCGCGTGTCACTGGCGGCGCTGATTGTTCGGATAGACGACAAACGCTGAGGACGCAGCCTTAAGGGCATCCCTGACACACGTGGGTAAAATAGAGGCCGGAATCTCACATGGAAGACACGAAGACGGCTCGACCACGCGCCCGCAGCCACGACATACGCCGCCCACACTGCGGCCCCGGCCGGACGCGCCCGAAGCAAACAAGCACACCGCTGTCCGGAATCCGCGCGCCGCCGCCCCGGCGAATCGCAACAACCGAAAGACCCTGCCCCCCTCCCAAATTCCACTACACGCCACTCCCATCCTCTGCTACAATAAGAACATCATATCTAGCGACTGGCGACGAATTTACCAACAATAAACATAAAGCGGAGATTATCCTACGAAAACCAAGAAACCCCAGAAAAATTTACCCTGCCACTACAGGCATTTGCAGGTGAACTACAAACGAACTTTTCACCTGACGCCGCCCGACGCAAGCGCCAGTTCTCACCTGACCCCGTATAAACCAAACTATATGGCCTAGCCGTCCCATACTGCGAACGCCCGCGCCCATAGCTTCCGAAGAAACAAAAAGGCGAAGCGAGAACCCGAACCGGGCATTGCCGCACCCAAACCAATATGGTTCAAGCCCGAACCCTCCTCTGCTAGGATATGTATCCGAACACCCCGCGCCAAAAACATGGAAACTATACAGTGGAGGCTTCGAATGTCCTGGAAGAAGTTCGCCGGCAGCTCATTTGAAACGTACAAGCGGGACGCGATAGCGTCCAGAGGAATGGTAGCCACCAACCACCCGATGGGATCGGTGGCCGGACTTGAGATGCTCGCTATGGGCGGCAACGCCATGGACGCCGCGATAGCCTCCGCCTTCGCCCTCAGCGTCGTCGAGCCCATGATGGTAGGCATATTCGGCGCCGGCTTCATCAACTACTACGACGCCTCCGCCAAAGAGTTCGTCAACATAGACAACTACTCTGTCGCTCCCGCGGCGGCGGCCCCGGATATGTACCAAACCGTATCCGACACATGGCCCGACTACATGGAGACCGTTGACCGCGCCAACCTAGTGGGCTACAAGTCCGTCGGCGTCCCGGGCGCGCTATTGGGCTGGACCTATGCAGAGGAGAAGTACGGCAGGCTTGGGTTGGATACCGTTATTCAGCCCGCCATACGCTACGCCAAGCGAGGTTTCCCCGCTAGTCGCTACCTGGCTGACATAATTCGGCTAAACCGCGACGACCTCGCCCTGTTCCCAGCCAGCGCCGAAGTCTTCCTACCCGGCGGCGCGCCGCCCGCAGTCGGCCGGACAATAGCGAGGCCCGACTACGCCCACGCCCTCGAGACGGTCGCCCACGAAGGCTCGGACGCCCTCTACAAAGGACGGCTCGGAGAGATGGTCGCCCACGACATGAAGGCCAACGGCGGCATCATTACCATGGACGACTTCGAAAACTACCGCATCCATACAAGGCAGCCGACGCGCGGAACTTACAGAGGATACGAGATCGTATCGGTCGCCCCCACCAGCTCCGGCGGCGCTGCGATAATCCAGATTCTCAACATACTAGAGGGGTTCGACATAGCCTCTCTGGGATTCGGCACGGCCGAAGGCGCGCACCTGCTCGCCGAAGCCATGAAAATAGCCTTCGCCGACCGCTTCAAGTACATGGGCGACCCCGCATTCGTCGAGGTCCCGGTCGCCGCGCTCACCGACAAACGCTACGCCGACCAACGACGGCGCCAGATTGACCCCGCCCGCGCGAGACAGCATAGCTTCGGCGACCCCTCACTGCGCGTTAGCGAAGGCGCGGACACCACACACCTGACAGCGGCGGACTCGGACGGCAACGTCATATCCACCACACAAACCATCCACGCCGTGTTCGGGTCGAAAGTGACCACTCCGGGAACCGGTATGCTGCTCAACAACACCATGAACATATTCGATCCGCACCCGGGCAATGCCAACTCAATCGCCCCCGGCAAGCGCATGGTCAGCAGTATGTCCCCAACCATCGTCATGAAGGACGGCAAGCCGTTCATGGCGCTGGGAACGCCCGGCGCCACACGCATATTCCCCTCGGTACTCCAAGCCATAGTGAACGTGATAGATCACGGCATGACACTCCAGGAGGCCGTAGAAGCTCCGCGAGTATGGACACAGGGCCAGGCGCTGGAGGTCGAACCCGGCATAGCCGGCGACGTCCGAGAGCGTCTCAAGACAATGGGACACGACGTGCAAGTAGCTCCTAGAATCGCGGGCGGGATGAACGGAGTCATGTTCGACCACGCGAACAGCCTGATACGGGGCGCGGCCTGTTACCGCGCCGACGGAGTCCCAGCCGGCTTCAGCGGCGGCCCGGCAAGACCATCCGACGACGATCCCATGTACAGGTTCTAGCGCCATGAGCGCGAGACTGGCGTTGAACATTCTTCTGGCGGTAGGCATCGTGTCCGCCGCGGCCGGCGGAGCGGCGTTGCTATTCAGAGATTTCGGTTCGCGGGGCGGCATCGCCGTAACGCTGGACAAACCGGAACCGACGCCTGCGTCCGTCCCCCTTGCGGCGACCGCGCCAACCACCATAAAGATCTACATCAGCGGTGAGGCGAAACGCCCCGGAGTTTACGAACTGCCCTCCGACTCGCGGGCTGATGACGCGTTGCAAGCCGCGGGCGGACCAACATCCGACGCCGCCCTGGAACTCGTGAACCTGGCGAAGAGAATATCCGACGAGGAGCATATACACATACCCGGACACTCCGACGGGGTGGCTCCGAAAAATCTGCCGGCCCCCGCGCTTGGCGAAGACGAACACCCACGCTCCACATCCGGCAAACTGAACATCAACACCGCGACGGTGGAAGACTTCATATCTCTGCCCAACATCGGGCCGAGCAGGGCTGCCGCCATCGTTGGCCACAGGGAGCGCGTGGGCCCCTTCACCAGCGTTGACGACCTGAAAAACGTCACCGGGATAGGCGAGAAGATCACCGACTCGATCCGCGACCTTGTGGAGGTCCGCTGACAACCGGGCGCGGCTCTGTCGCAGTCCCCCGGCGAAAGGAGGTAGATGTGATTCCTGAATTCGTAAATGATTCCGCGTTCAGCGGTCTGCTAGCGGCGTTCGGCTTGCTCGCCGTTATGTGCATTGTGGCGGGCATAGCCTACTTTGCCCTTTCCTATCTCATCAAAATCAGCCGGCGCAACTCCCCGGACACTCACTACACTCGTATATTGAGCGCGTCTCAGGGACCGGCAGCGCTGTTTTTGGCGATACTGGGCATTTTCCTGGCATATCTCTTAGTCGCTCACCACGCTGACCCGGCATTCGATTTTGCGAATGGCCATAGCCGGTGGACGGTCAGAGTTTGGCTGATAACCGTCATCATTCAGGCAAGCTACCTCGGCTCGCGCATCGTACGGACGCTTCTGCAATGGTACTTGGACAACGTAGCTCAGCGGACGGAGAGCGATCTGGACAATAGGCTTGTTCCGCACCTTAGTCGGATAACCCCTATAATCTTATATGGGCTGGCGGCGCTGATGGCGCTGGATGTGATAGGGCTCGCCATCACTCCGCTTATAGCGGGACTGGGCATTGGCGGAATTGCGGTCGCGCTTGCGCTGCAGCCGACTTTGAGCAATCTGTTTTCAGGTATGTTCATGGTATCCGAAGGCGAACTGAACGAAGGAGATTTTATCGAATTGGATGGGGGACCGTCCGGGTTTGTGACCGACGTGAGTTGGCGCAGCACCAAGATAAGGGATAGGTTCAACAATCTGATAATGATACCTAATTCAAAGATAATGGAAAGTATAATGACCAATTACTATAGCCAATCTATGGCGGTCACCATCATTGTTCCATGCGGTATCAGTTACGAATCCGACCTCGAACAGGTGGAAAAAGTGGCGCTGGAAATCGCCAACGGAGTCAGGGATGATCTCGAACAAGCGGTTGATGACTTCGACCCGGTGGTGCGGTTTAGCGCCTTTGGAGAATCCAATATAGACTTCAACGTGATAATGCAGGCCAATGACAGGATCGGCTCTTTCCTCGTGAAGCATGAGCTGATAAAGCGGCTTCACTCAAAGTTCAAGCAAGAAGGGATCGAGATAAACTACCCTGTCCGCAAGCTTGTATCAGCGCCTGAGGAACTGAACGGATTGCTCCGCCATGACAAAACGACGAGCGACATGCTAGATACCGGACAGCCATCCCAGAATAGCGGCGAATAGCTGAGTGTCCCGCTCGTCGGCTGTGGAAGATATTTCCGCCGCTATGTATGCGCGGGGCGGTGGTTGAAAGCGATCCACAAATCCGGTATTGTTAACACGTGGTGACTTATAAGGCTTGAATACCGCAAATCCAGACCAGCGCCAGCGCCGGAATGCCGATTGACGCATTCACTCATAAAGTCCACTTGGACACACCACAGTCTCAGTCATTTGCCTTTCAGTTCAGCGTGTGAGCTTTTGGCAAGGACGGCATTCGTGTCACCCTTGACGCTCACACGGACCGGGCGACTGTGGTGAGTAGCCGATTCCCTGCCACAAGGAGGCAACCGTATGAAGGTCAAACTACTTGCAGGAATACTTGTAATCATTGCTGGATTCGGGCTAATCGCGCTCGCATCCACGATCCTAGCCCAAGATTCCGCCCCCCCCCCCCCCCCCCCCCCATTACCAGACCTATAACTATCGCGAATGGTATCTTCAGGGTGTTTGGCAGGTTTATGAACAGACGCCCGACAGCCCCATTCTGACTATCCTGCTAGGACTCTCGGACACTTACATCAGCAACTACGTGATTCCTAATACGGGCGAGGATTTTGAGACCGCCAAAGCGCGGATAATCTCATCGCTCAGTTCCAATCCGTCACCTCTTGAAATTCATACGGCTGTCCTTATCGAATCATACACGGCGGGCGATTGTCCAAGTTGGCGAGAGGGTCAATGCTATATATTGGAGATAACGCTCTGGGCGATAAGCGCGCTGGTTCTTCCCCTGTTGGGTTCCACCGCTGATTACGCCAATGTAACCGCGGATGACTACGAACCTGAGTGGGCGGACTGGAGTATCCCCAGGCCATCCATGACAGGTATGCCCCAGCCGACACCCACGCATCAACCCAGTCTTGCGCTGAAATACGACCCAGCGGGACAGGACCGTAACTGCGATGATTTCTCCACCTGGCAGGAAGCGCAGGCTTTCTTCCTAGCGACCCAGAATGATTCGCACCGATTGGACACGGACGGGAACGGAATAGCCTGTGAGGATTTAGCAGGCGCGCCAGAGGCCGAAGTTGTAGAGGTGGAGGTAATTGTTACGTCCACACCTGCTCCTACTCCGACATCCGAACCAACTATGACGTCCATATTGCACACCCCGACTCCACAGCCAACGACCACGCCATCTGACCCAACCGGGATGTGGCGAGGTCTGACGGTCGCCGATGAGGTTCGTTGCTCATCCTACGATGCCGACGATTACCCATATTCCCAGTCGGTGGAACGACAGATCGTCGCAGATATGGGCGGCCTCATCTACGGACCGTACACAGGCACATGGTTCGCAACCACAGGCGATACCGACATTGAGCACATCGTCGCCCGCTCCGAAGCTCACGACAGCGGACTCTGTGACAACGACGATATGATACGCAGACGCTTTGCGTCGGACCTGCTGAATCTCACACTTGCCTCCCCGAGCGTGAACAGAGATCGGAAGAGTGGAAAGGACGCGGCTGAATGGCTTCCGGACCTGAACCAATGCTGGTTCGCGGACCGCGTGGTTCAAGTGCGCCTGAAGTACCATCTCTCCATAGACCGACGGGAGGCGGACACGCTGGAGTCTGTATTGTCGGGATGCTCTTCCACGGAGATGGTTATCGTGCCCGCGCCGTCTCCCTCACCGACACCCGGTCCTGCGCCTGACATCGATGCTCTCGCCATGTGGGACGATAATGGGAATGGCCGCATCACCTGCGCCGAGGCGAGAAGGCATGGAATAGCTCCGGTTAGGCGAGGACATCCGGCATATCCCTATATGCGCGATACGGATGGCGACGGCGTGGTGTGCGAGTGAGCGGAGCGACTTGGCGGCATTAACTCAACGTAAATGGCGCAGGGGCGCTGGTGCAGTTTAGCGCCTTTGGAGAATCCAATATAGACTTCAACGTGATAATGCAGGCCAATGACAGGATCGGCTCTTTCCTCGTGAAGCATGAGCTGATAAAGCGGCTTCACTCAAAGTTCAAGCAAGAAGGGATCGAGATAAACTACCCTGTCCGCAAGCTTGTATCAGCGCCTGAGGAACTGAACGGATTGCTCCGCCATGACAAAACGACGAGCGACATGCTAGATACCGGACAGCCATCCCAGAATAGCGGCGAATAGCTGAGTGTCCCGCTCTCGATAGCCGTGGTCCGCGCCGTCTATCACCTGCAAGCTCACGTGTTCGCAAGCCGCGTCCCGCACGCCCCGCATCGCCGCGCCGCACACAGGAAGCCTACGCGGACCGTCCCCGCACTCCTCGCCCCCGAATACGAACAGGGCTGGACAGTCCAGCTCGGCGGCGCGGCGGGTTACGCTGTAACGGTTGTCCGGGTTGAAGCAGTCAATAAAAGCGCGCGCCGTCCATGTCGAGCCCCAGGGTATGCCCGGCCTTATGTAAGCGTCGGGATCGCCCGACTCCACACGCTCCACACACCACGAGTAGGCGGCCGCGAACTCATCGGGATGCAGGCCGAACAGACCCTCGTGATAGTACTCGCCCGGCGATACCGCAATCACTCCGGCCACATTCAAGTATCTCTCTTTGGACTGAGCGTACACGGCCCGGACCGCGCCTCCGCTATGCCCCCCGATAACGACACTCGAGCGGCCCCTCTTTTCCAGAAGACCAAGCCAAGCGGCATAGTCCGAACGCGAATCGTCCACCGACTCGTGGGCATATCCGGCAAGAGGTCCGTCCGGCGCGCCGCCGGACACAATATCATGGCCGCGCCGGTTAGCGGCCAGAAAGGCTATGCCGTGCGCCGCCAGCCGCGCCCCCAACTCCAGATACAGCTTGCGGTAGAAGTGTCCGCCGTCCCCATGAAAGAAGCACACAGCATCCACGGTCGAAGAGCGGCGTTCCACGGCGGGCGCGAAATAAGCGCCGCCGAGAAGAACACCGTCATCCGTCGTAACTTCCACAATATCAGCGAGCATCGCAACCTCCTGAGCTGTTGGCGGAGGATTAGTCCCTATCCGTCAGCGTATGCAATTTCCCCACAAACACGGGGCGGCCCACTATCGGAGTCTTCCACGAACTGTGGAACGCGCTGTTCCCTACCCGATGCGCGGATAGGCTGAGAGGTCGGTTATGCCCGCTTCCGCCAGCACGTCCTCGTCATAGAGTATCTTGCCTGTGTACGACTTCGGCTCTTTCTCACAAATTATCACGCCCGCGTCGCCCATAATGATGCCATCCTCGCGCGCGCCCGTGTACGGCCTGTCGCCCCTGAACCAACGCTGACCCTCGGACGCGATAGCGCCCCTGGGCGATAGGGCGTTGACCGCGATATTGTCCTGAAACAATTCGCTCGCCAGCCCCTGTGTGAAGCGCTCTAGATGCGCCTTGCCGGAGCCATACGCCACGCCGTCGGGTCTCGACGTCTCATAGGGCCCTTCACCCGGCCCAATCGCGCCCTCCGAGCTTATGTTGATGATATGTCCGCCGCCCCGCTCTTTCATGTACGGAATAACGAACTTGCAGCCTACGAACGGGCCGCGAATGTTGACTCGATACAGCAGGTCCCAGTGTCTGACTTGCAGATCAGATACCGTGCCCGGTATGAGGATGGCGGCGTTGTTGACCAGAATATCTATGCCTCCCCAGCGCTCGACAGTCTGCTCATACATGGCCGCGAAGTCATCTTCTTGGGTCACGTCGCAACGAATTCCGATAGCCTCGCCGCCCTCGTCGGCAATACGGTCCACGGCGGTCTGGATACTTCCGGGTATTCGGAAATCGCCCTCGTTCTGGGTTCGCGCGGACACCACCACCCTCGCCCCCTCGCGCGCGAACACGACCGCCATATCCCTTCCAATGCCGCGGCTCGCTCCGGTGATCACGGCTACCTTGCCATCAAGTTTTCCCACGATTGTCCTCCTGAATTGTTTTAGGGTACGCGGCGGGATAGACGCATAATCCCGGAATCGCCTCTGTTAATTCTATCTTTCTGATTGCTCTCGACGCAGGCGTTCGTTCTCTTCAATAAGCCTGCGGAGCCGCGCCTCTGACTCAAGCCGCGCCTGACGCTCATCTTCAGCCCGCGCCTCTGACTCAAGCCGCGCCCGACGCTCATCTTCAGCCCGCGCCTCTGACTCAAGCCGCGCCCGACGCTCATCTTCGGCGGCGTTTATCGTCTTCCCCGTCAGAGGGTCGCGTATATCGAACCTCTCTCCGTCCCAGCAGAAATCGAGGCTTAGAGCTTCGCTGCGCGACCAGATTAAGCCACCCGGTTCATCATTCAGGTCGTACGGAACGTATTCGCCATCTACGAGACGCTCACCCATCAATGGAGCTCCGTACAGCTCTCCCCCAGTCGGGTCTAATCTCCAATATTCAAGTATGCCCAATTTGGCATACAAGTCACGCTTGTGTCCAAGATCGTTCGACGCGGTGCTTGGAGAAGCCACCTCCAGAACGAAGTCAGGCGGCTTGCCCACTTCCCAGACAAAATAGTTGGGGAACTGATAGACAAAGGCAGGATCTGTTCCCAGCGCTATATAGCAGTCCGGCGCTACCCTGTCATTGCCATTGGCCGGATTGTAGAAGACGAATCCGCCGGCGCTGACAAACACGTCAGAGCGGTCTCTGAACCACCATCGCAGTATGAATGCCAACAAGGTTATGGTGAGTTCTTGTCGCATACCATCCTCTACCGGTTCAGGGTCCTCATAGAAAATGTCGGGCAGCGCCTGCCTGACTGCGGCTTTAGTTGTTGTCATCGCGCAACTCCCGCTGGCTTTCCCTATAACGAAATGATAGACGGTTTGGCGAAACAATAACAGGGTCGCAGGCTTTCGCCATTAAAGTAGCCGCGCGCGTTCCTCGGGAAGAACGCAACCTGTCTGCGCGTACTTCTTCACTGCATAACAAACCCATGCGCGCATTTTCGGACGCGGTCGCTGACACTCAGCTTTGTGCGTGGCCGGGTCAAGGGATTCCGCAACATCGCGCCCGCAGCCCGATGCGCGAAAAGCCCTACGCTTACTGTACGACGAAATGGTGGCCGACTTGCGCTATACGACCCAATCGCGCAAAGTCAAGCCTAGTACCCCATGCGTCCCTCGCGGGCAAGCCATGCGAACTGCTGGGGTCGGCGACTTGCGCCCGGATCCATGATGACGTTAACCAACGCCGCCTTGCCCGAGTTGAAAGCGCGCTCGAGGGCGGGGCGTATCTCATCCGGCCTCTCGACGTACTCGCCATGTCCGCCGAAAGCCTCCATCATCTTGTCGAAGCGCATGGCGGGGGTGAAGTCGTTGGGGTTCTCCTCTCCGTCCACATACTGGCGCACCCACTTATCTATGTTGGCATTCTGGAACACCACCCACACTATGGGCAGCTTGAAGCGGACGGCGGTTTCGATGTCCATGCCGTTGAACCCGAAGGCCCAGTCGCCTTGCAGACATACCACCGGCTTGTCAGGATAGACAACCTTTGCCGCTATCGAGAACGGCACGCCCACGCCGACGCAACCGGCGACTCCGGCGTCAACACGCTGTCTAGGATTCCAAACAGGAATGACCTGTCTCGATATATCCATTGTGGAAGCGCCGTCCGCGACTAGGATGGAATCCTTGGGCAGGTAGTCGCGTATCTCCTTGAGAATGCGGTAATAGCCCAACGGCATTATATCGGCGTTGAGCATCGGTTCGATTGTAGCGGAGTTCTGGGCGGCCTTCTCTTTAAGTCCACCCAGCCACGGGGTCTCGCCGAACTCAACGGGGTTGTCGTCAAGCGCCTCTACCAACTGTCCCCACGACCATCTTCGCGTCGCCAACCAGCCCAACCTCCGCCGGATGGTTGGTCCCTATCTCCTCGTCGTCAATATCAACCTGTATCAGCTTATAGTCCTCGGAGAATCTGGGCGACTGTCCGAAGTGAAATATCCAGTTGAGGCGCGCGCCGACCATCAGAATCGTGTCCGCCCCCTGGAGCGCCTGGGTACGCGCGGCGGAGACGTTCATCGGGTGGTCGGGCGGAAGAGTCCCGGCGCCCATCGGAGAAGTCAGGAATGGCATCTGTGTCTTATCCACGAACTGGAGCAGTTCATCCTCGGCCCATGACCAGGACGCGCCCTTCCCAACTATCAGCAGCGGACGTTCGGCTTCCTTCAATACCTCCAGCGCTCGCGCTATCTTGTCAGGCTCGGCAAGCGGTCTGGCAGGTTCCGGCGCAGGCGCGGGTATATCAACCTCGGATTCGTCCACGGCGCCGGAGATCATCTCGGCTGGCAGATCGAGATAGACCGGGCCCGGGCGTCCGGCGACCGCCCTCCTAAGGGCAATGTTAATCAGGGTAGGGATTCTCTGTATGGACTCGGCGGCGTATGCCCACTTGCATAGCGGCGCGGTGGACTCTACCTGAGCGAGTTCCTGGAAGTCCCCCATGTTGCGCCGTCTGAGCTCGGCGGAACCACCGATTACGAGCATAGGCCAACAGTTTACTTGCGCGTTGGCTATCGCGGTAAGCGTGTTGGTCTGTCCGACGCCGGAGGCCGCCACACACACGCCAACGCCGCGAGTGAAGTATGAATGAGCCTGAGCCGCCATGGCCGCGGCCTGCTCGTGCCTGACCGATATGACGCGCATACCGGCCTCGGCGCACCCGTTCACAATCGGGCCTACGGGGTCTCCCGGTAGCGTGTATATGGTATCAATGCCCTCTCGCCTCAGAGCGTCAACGACTAATTCCGCGCCTGTTATCTCTGCCATGCTCTCACTATCCCTTCACTGGTTGGTCGGATTGATTGCCCAATCTTTTATTCGCTATAAAAAATGTGTCAAGATCAGCCGCGCTGTGTGGCCGGACTAGCCGGAGTTTTGGCCCCTCAACTCCGCGGCGCGGCGCACGCCGCCCATATCCGCCCCCTCCAGCGGGACAGTCCCGATGATATTCTGCAACTCTAACTCAACAAGCGCGCCATCCTCAACGCCCAGCAAATCGCCCAGAGCCCAGCCGTTATGTTCGCCGAGACACGGCGTAGGCTCATGGCGCGGTTCGGGCCTGTTCGCCATCTTCCATATAGGACCGCTGTACAGATGCAGCCCGGCCTCCGGGTGATCCACTGCCTGGAAGTAGCCTCTCGACTGAAGATGCGGATCGTCATAAGTGTCCCCGCCGCAATCCAAGACAGGTTCCGGCCGGTATGCCCCGCGCTTGGAGCGACTCCGCAATCTGGTATCGTCCCAATTCGCGTGTCCACCGCCCGATGATGTCGTCGAGTTCTTCCCGATTGCCCAGACGCCCCTCTAGACTCCTGAATCTCGGGTTACGCGCCAGTTGCGGCATTCCCATCACGCCGCACATCTGCGCCCACTCCTCGTCGGTTCTCACTGAAATCGCTACCCACTGATCATCTCCGGCGCAGCGATAGACGCTATGGGGCGCCATATGGGGATGGCCGTTCCCTCTCCGGGGACGAACCTGACCGGTGAGACCGTACTCCATAAACACCTCGCCCAAGTGCGGCATGAAGCTCTCCGCTTGCGACAGGTCTATAAACCGACCCTCGCCTGTGCGGGCGCGGTTGCGTATCGCCATACATATTCCGAACATCGCGCTGACCGCGGCGACGGCGTCGGGATGGTGAACCAGCGAGTTGTGAGACAGTTCCATATCAGGATATCCCCTGAGCGCGGTGTGTCCGGTTATCGCGTCTATCACCATTCCCATACTGCGAAACGTTCTGTATGGCCCGGTGTTTCCATAACCGGGCGTGAACAGAGCGATAATATCGGGCTTCACCTTGCGTAGCTCTTCATACCCCAGGCCGAACTTGTCCATAACGCCAAAGGCGTAATTGGTGAACACGACGTCGCTGACGCTGACCAGTTCCTTGAACATTTCGACGCCCGCCGGACGCGTCAGGTCAAGCGTGACGCCCTTCTTGTTGCGGTTGACCGCGTTGAAGTTCGCGCTGCGGTTCCACGGACGCTCTCCGGGTTCCATGTCGGGGTAACCGTGAGCCACCGGAGCCGGGCGTATGGCTCCCCTGGCGATCCGCTGAACCGCCTCCACCTTTATGACCTCCGCGCCCATATCCCCCAGCAGTACTCCGCAGAACGGTCCGGCCCATATCTCCGCCAGTTCCAGAGCGCGAATCCCGGACAGCGCTCTCTTCATATTCCCCAAAATACTATCCATTCCGCACGACTCCGCTAACTTCCAACTCCCGAATCTCCGTTTCGGACAGCCCCACGCAATCCATTAGAACCTGCCTGGTGTCCGCTCCGGCATCGGGCGCGGGCGCAGATGGCCTTCTGGGCGCGTCCGAGAGTAGAAATGGCAGACCCGTATGCCACAGATTCCCATGAGCCGGATGAACTATATCCTGGAAATATCCCCGCGCCCTAAACTGTTCGTTTTCTACAGTCTCATGCGAATGCAGTACCGGGCCGCCGGGCAGACCGGCCCTCTGCGCGGCGTCAAACACCTCCATCCTGGTATGGGCGTCCAGCCACGACTGGAAAATCGCCTCCAGTTCGCGTCGGTTCGCGGTTCTGTCGTCCGAAGTTATAAAGCGGGGGTCCCTCTGGAGTTCCGGGCGTCCTATCATCTCAGATATATTCGGCCACATACGAGGACCCAAAGGCAGAAAGCTGACATAACCGTCCCTGCATCGGAACGTGCCGACCGCGTATGGTTCGCGACCGCCCGCTGACGAAGTGCGAGGCTCGGTTCGCCTGTCCACCTCGCCCGAATAGGCGAAGGGCGCTCGCCGTCCCACTTGGTGCGGATGTCCGGCCATAACTTCCAGGATGGCTATGTCTATCCAGTCGCCGACACCGCTGAAGGCCGCGCCCGCCAAGGCCGCCATCGTAGCGGCGGCGGCGGCTGTCCCAGCGAAATATTGCGCTATCGCGCCCCCGTACTTGAGAGGGTATCTGTTTGGCAGACCCTCGCGGTTCATCGCGCCGGTCATGGCGAACACTGTAAGTTCAGTGTACTCCCATTCCCTGTACGGGCCGGTCTGTCCGAAGGGGGTGACAGAGGTCATGACAATATCAGCGCGGCCGGCGGACAACGTCTCGTAGCCGATCCCCAAACCATCGGCCACGCCGGGGTTCATGCTCTCGACCACAGCGTCGCACTGCAGGGCGAGTTCGCGCAGAAGTCGGCGCCCACGCTCCGACTCAAGGTCAATCGCGACACTCTTCTTGTTGGTGTTCAGATGGAGATAGAGCGCGAGCGACTCCACATCCTCGCGGTTCGTTTTTTGGCGCGGAAGGCAGGAGGGGAGAGTCCACCCTTATCACTTCAGCCCCGTAGTCGCTAAACATCTTGGCGCAGTAAGACGCGGCGATCCCATCGCTCATTTCCAAAACACGAGTACCATTGAGGACCGCTTGAGACACAGTCAGACTCCCTTGCCGCAGTTGAGGCAAGCATTATTCTCTAACCACAGGCCCTAAGTGTCAATGGCCGGAACGGGCAGAAAACGGCTTGGCTAAGCGCGGGTGAGAATGTATCCCTTCTCGCCTCTTACTCGAAGGCTGTTCGGCCTAGCTACAACCACTCCGGCTATCGTATTGTCGAGCTTAGACTTGTTCATCTTCCAAGTCAGCTCCACGCTCTCTTTGGGCATATCGAACGTGGCGAACTGTATCTCCTGGTACTTGGGACGGTCCATAAAGACCACGTTCTGCCCCGTCCACTCGGACGAACCTGCGACAGGCTCGTCGAACTTCAGAGTCACCCTTCCTTCTCCGCTGTCCAGTTCCACATTAACCCCATGGCGGTCGTTTTCGCTGGGTATAGCCAGTTCGCCGCGATAGCGTTCCAAGGTTGAAGAAGTCGTCATCGGTCATCACCACTTGCGCTGTCAGAATTCGGTACGGTTCACAGAGTGTACAGCGCTTAACGCCGAGTGGGTAGTGTATCGCGAGGTTACGGTCAGGGCAATCGCATCTTATGAGGGTCCGCGCTCTGTATTGAGGGGCCGGCTGAACAGGTTGGCGCGTCAAACCGTATTATGAACCGCCTCCCAAAATCCACTACACACCACCCCCATCCTCTGCTACAATAAGAACATCGTATCTAGCGACTGGCGACGGATTTGCCAACAATCAACATAAAGCGGAGATTATCATACGAAAACCAAGAAACCCCATAAAAATTTACCCTGCCATTACAGGCCTTTGCAGGTGAACTACAGGCGAATTTTTCACCTGACGCCGCCTGACGCAAGCGCCAGTTCTCACCTGACCCCATATAAACCAAAATATATGGCCTGGCCACCCCATACTACGAACGCCCGCGCCTATAGCTTAACGTACAAGCAGGACGCGGTAGCGTCGCTCCGGATTCTCCTTGACTACAACATTACTTACACATATAATTACGTGTAATGCAGAATACTGTAAGGAGGATGGCAATGGCCCAGGATTCCGAGCGAACTAAAACTTCCGATAAGAACGACGATAACCCACGCAGTGAGAACAAGCGGACCATAACCCTGACGCTGGACGATCTGGATGACGTTGACAAGGCGATGCGCGACGCTTTGGGCAAGAGCAAAGTAATCGCCTCGAATGTCGGAGAGTCCATTCGAGACACCATCAAGTCGGTCAAAGCCACGCGGGACAACGTAGTGATGCCTCAGGATCGATTCGGAGAGCTTGGCGAAGATAGACGAATTGGTTGACTCCGGCCGTCACCAACAGCCGTTCTTCGGCGGCGGCCCTTCTTGGTGGAAGAGGGCATCAAGGCAAGAGGCGATCTGTTCGATAAGATAGCGCAAGAGACGGAAGTGATCCGCAAGGCCAAAGAGCGTATCAAACGCCTGCTGGAAGAGGAAACCGAATCGGGTGACTGAGGTCCGCGCGCCGGTTCGCTCTCCGAATCGGAGGGTAACGAAGCGCCGATGTAGTTCACGCGCCGCGTGTTCGGACCCGATCCCTTGTGTTAGAATTTGAGGCAGCAAGGAGAAATCCATGACCACCGGAACCGCCACTGCCATAGTCTATCCCGAAACGGACGGTATGCCATTGCCCGACGGAGAGTTCCAAGCGCCGCTATATATCAGAATCGTCGGCGCGCTCAGAGCCCACTTTGAGGATGTTCCCGGAGCCAGGGTTGAACGGCGACACGTTCATCTACTACATAGAAGGAAACCCTCGTCGCTCGGTATCTCCGGACTGCTACGTTGTTCTGGGACTGTCCGACGAAGCGATAGAATCCATCGAGCGCAACAACGTCTATTTGCTTTGGGAGGTCGGCAAAGCGCCGGACTTCATACTGGAAATAGGCTCAGAGAGCACTGCATCGGCTGACAGTGGCAGGAAGCGGGAACTGTACGCTGAGTTAGGAGTTTCCGAATACTGGCGCTACGACGCGACCGGAGGAGACTTCTACGGCGATGCGCTCATCGGCGAGCGGCTGGTCGAAGGCGAATACCGCCGTTTCGAGACCGAACGCGAGGAAGACGGAAGGGTATGGTCCCACAGCGACGTCCTGAACCTGGACCTGTGGTGGGACGATGGCGTTCTTCGTTTCAGGGACTCTGTGTCAGGACAATGGCTGTTGAGCCATGAAGAAGAGAAACAGCGCGCCGACCGAGAGAAACAGCGCGCCGACCGGGAGCAACAGCGCGCCGACCGGGAGAAACAGCGCGCCGACGCGGCTGAAGCCAGTATCGCGGAACTACGGGCGAAACTTCGACAGGCGCGCGATGATTAGCCCTTCGTTGTCGGTAGTCAATACCTCATGCCAGTTTCTCCGGTTGGGGTATCTGCGTCAAATTAAAGTATATTGACAAGCATATCCCGTAGATCGTCCTTGCTCATGGGGTTGGGCATGAGTGTTAGCCGATCCCAGCGCGAGTGAGCGACTATGCGCTCAATGTCGTCTTGGCCGACACCCAAACCCGACAGCCTCGTATGCAGACCGCAGCGTTCCATAATCTCCGTTATCTTGCGACAGGCCGAATCCACGCTTTCCACGCCCAGGGCGGAAAGCAGCGCGGGCGCCTTGTGCGCTATCGCGCGGGCGTTCCAGCGCAGCAGCGGCGCGAGCGTTATTCCGACCGCCTGGCCATGCTCTACGTTCCAGAACAGCGTCAGCGGGCTTCCGATTCCATGACAAGCGTTCGGCGGGCTGTTGCTGTATCCGACGCCGGACATCGTGGCGGCGAGGGCGCAGGCGGCGCGCGATTCCATATCGCCCTGGATAGCGGAGCGCGCTAGGTTCTGGGAGTATATCCGCATCACCTCCAGCGCCAGCGCGTCCGATATAGGCTCAGCGTTCACGTTCCAGTAGCTCTCAAACGCGCTCGTGAAGGCGTCCATACCGGTATTCGCGGCCAGATTCTGGTCCATAGTCATGGCTAACCGAGGATCCACTATCGCCACATCCGGGAACATCATGGGGGATGACAGCCCGAAGTGGTCTCTGGCGTCCCAGTCCCACAGCGCGGAGCCGGACGTCACCTCGCTGCTGCTGCCCGACGTGGTGGGAACCGCGATGAATGGGAGACCCGGATTCTCGAAGCGCGCGCCGCCGGATACATAGTCTCTGGAAACTCCGCGCTGGGTGGCGAGTATAGCGGCGGCCTTGGCCAGGTCAAGCGCGCTGCCGCCGCCGATTGCCACCACTATGTCCGTTCCCGAATCGCGGCAATGAGCGGCGGCCATATCGGCGTCATCCGGCGACGGAAACGGGTTCGCCCTATCGTGAAGCGTCACGGAGAAGTCTGCGAGGCTGTCCAGCGCTCGTTGCAGAATGCCCCGCTTCCGCAAGAAATCGCGCCCGGTAACCAGGAAGACTTTTGCGCCCGCGCCAACTATGTTCCTGACCTCATCGGGCAGAGTTTCCAGCTTGTCAATTCCATAGACTATCCTAGTCGGATTCCGCCACACGAAAGACGATACAAACTGCTCACTCACAATTGTCCCCCTGTTCTCGCTAATCTCACACTGGCCGCATTGTAACATCTCTCCATTCGGTTCTTGTCAGTCCGAACAGATATCGGTATTCTGGCGGTCTATGATACAATACACTCCCTATTCTCCAAATGGATGAGACAGTCGAGAATGGAAAACTGAGCGCTCGAAATCCAAAGCTGAACGTGGGCAAGTTGCCTCTGGATCTCTTGGGGAATCTTCTGGGCGAGATTGACATATCCGACCCTCGCGTGATTCTCGGACCGAGGCCGGGCGAGGACGCCGCGATCATCGCTTTCGGCGACCGCTATCTCGTAGCCAAAACCGACCCGATTACGTTCGCAACCGACCTGATTGGATGGTACATGGTAAACGTAAACGCCAATGACCTAGCCGTCACAGGCGCGACTCCGAGGTGGCTTCTCGCCACCCTGCTTCTACCCGACGGAACGCCCAAGTCGCAAGTCGAGGAGATGTTCCGGCAACTCAGGGACGCTTGCTCAGAGCTGCGCGTCTCGCTGATAGGCGGACACACTGAGATCACATACGGACTCGACCGACCCATAGCGGTCGGCGCGATGCTGGGCGAGGTGGAAAAGGATAAAGCTATTCTCAGTTCGGGTGTCAGGCCGGGCGACTCGTTGATTTTGACCAAGGGGGTGGCCGTGGAGGGAAGTTCCATCCTCGCGCGCGAGGCACGGGATCAACTCGCAGAGAGCGGCGTTGACGATGGTACGTTGCGCAGAGCCGCCCGGTTCCTGTTCGACCCAGGAATCAGCGTGCTGAAAGACGCGCGGACAACCTCCCAAGCAGGCGAAGTCCACGCCATGCACGACCCTACCGAGGGCGGTCTTTCGGGCGGTCTTTATGAGATGGCGGCTGCCTCAGGCGTCGGATTCGATGTGGATGCGGCCGCAATCCCCGTCCTGCCCGAGTGCCGCAATATCTGCGGCGCGCTGGGACTCGACCCGCTCGGTCTCATAGCGTCCGGCTCGCTTCTGGCGGCCGTGCCGCCAAGTTCAGCAGACACCGTTCTGAATGCGCTATCGAGCGAGGGCATAGCCGCCGCCGCTATAGGTGTCGCCAACCGGAGAGCGGGAAAAGTCAGGCTTCACGCTTCCTCCGACGTCTCCGAATTTCCCAGATTCCGACGGGACGAACTAGCGCGGTTCTTCAGTCCGTAAAACATGGTCAGAATCAGGATTGCCGAGCATGGATTAACCGCCATGGGCGTTTAGGGGAGTCAGATTACCTATCAAGTCTCGGGGTCTGTTATCATGCCGACAGTTCAATCAAGGAGCGTCAGCGTATGGCTAAGGAAAGCAAGCCCCTCAGAGTGGGATACGGAAAGTACATTTATGAACATGAGCCAGGCTGGGGGAACCTGCCGGATGGATGGGAATGGAACCATGCGGTGGGTGTCGGAGTTGACGCGCAGGACCGCGTTTTCGTGTTCAACCGAAGCGACCACCCTATGATCATTCTGGACAAGGACGGCAATGTGCTGGACAGTTGGGGTGAAGGCCTGTTCGGGTCGGCGCATCACCTCACCGTCGCGCCCGACGGCAGCCTCTTCACCACCGACATAGGCGATCACACCGTCCGAAAATGGAGCGCGGAAGGCGACTTAATCATGACGCTTGGAACGCCGAACGAGCCCGCCGAAATGATGAGCGGCGACCCGTTCAACCGCCCCACGGACGTCGAAATATATTCCGATGGCTCCCTCTACATAGCGGACGGATATGGCAACGCGCGTATCCACCACTTCACCGCGACCGGCGAGCATCTTCACTCCTGGGGCGAGCCGGGCGACGGGCCGGGACAGTTCCGCATCCCGCACAGCGTATGCCAAGACAACACCGGCAATATCTACGTCGCGGACCGCGAGAACAGCCGCATACAGATTTTCACTCCCGACGGACAGTATATGAGCGAGTGGGGCGGAGTGCACAGACCCGACCACATATGGCAAGGACCGGACGGCAATATGTACATTACCGAACTCGGATACCGGCAGGGACTCGGCGCAGACGCGCCAACTCCCCACGCGGTATCGCATCCCGCGGGCGTCAAGATTCTCACGCCCACCGGCCAGTGGGTTGGCGGATGGGGCATGAGCACCAATACCCCGGGCGACATCATAGCCGGACACGCCATAGCCATTGACTCCGAAGACAGCCTCTACGTCGGCGAGACCTTGGATGGCGCGAAGGTGCAGAAGTTCGTCCGAGTAGAGTAGAGTTCCGACCCATCTGTCTTAATCAGTATATATGTGAGATGCGGGGATGTACGAGATGGATTGTTCAGGCAAGCCTTCCGTCGTTCCCGTCCTCGTATTCACGGCCAACAAAGCCGTATCGCGACACGGCTTTGAGTAAATGACGATTGGGGCGGCTATCCGCCCTCATAAGATCTCAGTTCAGGCCATATACTGCGCATTTGCCAGCAGTCTAAGGACAGCAATCGCGCGCCGCCGCCCCTTGTGAACAGCGAGACGCCCCGACTCAACTGGTGGGGATAGACCCTGACCGTGAGGCACTGGCGATTATTGGCGAACACCTCAATGACGCTGCGATCTATGAAGACGCGCAACTCCAGAGGTTCTCCGCGCGACAGCTTCACAGGGCCTATCTCCGGCGAACGCGCCCATACCAACCCGCTCTGCGACGACTCCGAAACGTCTATTTGGAGTGAGCTTGTATCGAATCGCCTGTGGTCGTCGGGATAGAGCGATACGCGGGTTCGCTCCGCGCCGTTTGGAGATCTTAGCACATACATCCCCACCTCGCGGGCGGATTCGGGCGCGATGGTCGCCCTTATCTCGATGGACTGTCCGCCGATGCCGTCCAGCGGGATTTCACGATTCGGCGCGATGTATAACGGCCCCGCACTCCGGCGGTCAAATCTGAGCGACTTGACCTCCTCCACCGGCGTCATAAGGAGCGAGTTGTCCGAATCGAGCCGGTAGCGGCGCGGCAGTGTCATTATCTCGTCGGTATCGGCGGAATCCTTGCCTGTGTGCATATTGAAGATTCCGAGGTAGCGTCCCGAATCGTCAATCGTGGCGGACGGCGCGTGCAAGCTGCCGACCACCCACGGGCCATAGTTCATGCGCCCGTGCGATTCGGGCATAAAGCGGTGGATGTCGGGGTCGTAGCGGCCGATGTAGTAGCGGCCGGCGCGCTTGTGGCTGAACAACAGAAGCATATGCTTGCCGTTGCCTATCGGCCAAAAGTTCGGAACCGCGGCGTCCTCACCCGGCTCCGCGAAGAAAGCATCCTCCATCAGCGGACCCAGATACTCCCATTCCGCGAGGTCCGCGGACCTAAATAGGTGGTCAACCCCAACCGCGTCCACGCCGCGTTCACCCCCTTGGAACGTGCCGGAGACGGAGTAGTAGAAGCCGTCGTCCTCCTTCCAGATGCAGGGGTCGAAGACCCGGTAACCCTCCCGGTCGGGGATGATGTCAGCGCCCGTCAGGCTGCGGTTATCGCCAGGAATGACCGGGTTGTTCGGATGCTTATTCCAGTTGAGCAGAAGCGGATCCGACGCCGTGGCCACCGCGTTCCCCGACTGCGTTCCGTGGTATATGGCGATAACGCGGTCTTCCTCCACCAGCGTCTGGCCGCTGAAGCAATCACGCTCGGTAGTAGGATAGATAGCGGGCGGCAGGTCGCGCCAGTTAATCAGATCGTCGCTGACCGTGTGACCCCAGTGAACGCGGTCAACCCCCGTCGGCCTGAACTGGTAGAACATATGGTACCGTCCCTGCCACTGACACAGCCCATTCGGGTCGTTCATATAGTTCTCCGGCGACGAGAAATGATACAGGGGCCTGTGCGGGTCGGACGCAGCCAGCCGCCTTCTGGAATTGGCGAACCGCCGTACCCACCCGTCCGATTCGAGAGCGCGGAGTTGTTCATTCAACTCAGTTGGATAAGTTTTCCCGGATAGGGGCTGATGCTGGTGTGGATGTATCATCACCTTCGTTTCCCTTCTACAAATCGCCTAAATGCGAAGAAATTGTCATACGCTTCTGATATCCGAGTCCAAGAACAGCTAGTTCGATCCTGATCTATCCATATTCGATTTGCGCGCTAAGAGACGCCCATATTACAGCCGTCGTCTCCCGGTCGGCGCTGCCAAAACCAGGACACCCGACACCAGCGTCAGTATCCCTGCGTAATAGTACACCGCGCCATAACCGCCGAAGTTCTCTATCACTATATACGCAAGGAAAGGCGAGACAGCGCCCAGTATCCCATTCAGACCGAATATCAACCCTACCGCTGTCGCCTCCGTTCCGGACCCAACCTCGTCCAAAACCGCTGCCTGCACTATCTGGTGCAAAGCGAAACTGAACAAACCGGTCCCCGCCATGACCAGTGTGAGCCAGACTCCGCCGCCCATCGCCACCGTAACCAGCGAGAGCGCCCCGGCGAGCGCGAAGCCGGGAACAAGGACTATCTTGCGCCCAAACCTGTCGGACAGGTATCCGAGAGCGGGAGTAGAAGCTATTCCCATTCCAGTCAGCAGCGCGTAATGAAACCCTGCATCCAAGTGTCCCTTGTCCAGAGTTTCCTCCAAGTAAAAAGGTGACCATGCGAACAGCGCGTCCAGCCCCACGCCTCGCAGCATAGCCGCGCTTACCATGAACAGAACCACCGGATTCCGCACAAGCCTCGCAGACTCTCGCAACTGTGTCCGTAGTGTCCGCCGCTCAACCGTCCCAATCTTGCCGACGTCCCTCAGGAACATCCATACCACTACGCCCATCACCAGCGCAGGCGCGGCGTAGATGAACATGACCCCTCGCCACGACCCCAGCCATTCCAGCAGAAACGCTGCCGTCAGTGGCCCAACAAGGTTGCCGAGATTCGCGCCAAACCCATGTATGGCGAGCGCGAACCCGCGCCTCTCCGGGAATATCTGTGACAACGACGCCGCGGATGGCAGGTGCCACAACGCCCCGGGTATATTCACCACCGGAACGATGAGTATTAGAACGAGGTAATTCGGGGCCGACCCGACAAGAGCGAATAACAGGCTCGCCGATACCATGCAGCCGGTCAGCATCATGCCCCAGTGTCGCTTGAGCATATCAACCGCCAGCCCGCCGCCGATGTTGATCACACCGAACCCGGTGAACCGAAGCGCGAGCAGGACGGACACCTGCAACGAACTGAGCCCGAAGTGCGACGCGATAGTCGGCATAAGCACCGGGAAACCCTGATCATACAGGTGTGCAACCCCATGCCCGGCCGACATGACTCCCAGAATAGTGGGCCTGTTGCGAACTGGCTCAGGCGACCCCGCTGCCGACTCCAAAGACCGCGCTCCCTCGGTTATTGATTGATGGCGCGATTGTACGGACGACATCAGGGCAAGTCCAGTCCCAGGGCAATCGCGTCTAAAAGTAGTAGAACTTACGCAGTTGAGTATGTAAAGCGGACTCTGGGATACTGATGAATAGCCACTCTGATAATGTCAAGTCTTGGCTTAATTGCCAGTTGGCGCCCGTTTTGGTCCTGTGTGGACCCCCAACCAAACGAGGCGCGAACCGGCTAGGACACCGATCATCTGCTCATGCGCTCGCTCAATAAGACGCGAATGCCCTGAGCAATCACCTCTGTTTTGACAGACACCAGTGGGAGGCTTAAAATACGTCCATACGACAATGACCGCAAGAAGCGGGGCATTTTGGAGGTTACAAATGACTGATCAAGTAAATGTAGACGTTTGGTACGACTATAACTGACCGTGGGTTTACAATGCAGCCGTGTGGCTGGATAAGGTAAAGAAGGAATACGGTGACAACCTGCAGGTAAACTGGCGACACTTCTCCCTTCAGCAGATCAACAGCAGACAGGGACCGGAGTGGAAAGTCTGGAACGAGATGGATGTGCGCGAAGCTGTCGCCCTGCTCGCTTCGGTAGCCGGCGAGGCCGCCAAGCGACAGGAGGATTCGGAGGCGTTCGACCGCTTCCACCTCGCCCTCCTGACCGCGCGACACGCGGGCGACAGGACACCGCTCAACCAGGATGAGCCTCTTATCAAGATAGCCGAGGAAGCGGGACTCGACGTTGAGCGGTTCAAGAATGACCTGAACGACCCCGCGCTCGTTCAGGCTGTCGCGGACGACCATGAGGCCGCTGGAGAGCGTGGCATATTCGGCACGCCGACATTCCTGTTCGAGAATGGGCACTCTGCCTATATGAAAACTTACATCCCGCCGGAAGATGAGGCTGTGGAAGTGTTCGACAGCTTCGTGTCCCTATTCGGAGGGCGCACATACGTGGGCGAGATCAAATCCCCACAGCCGCCATGGCCAAAAGGGGCGCTGGACTAAGTTAACAACGTAGATATTCATATATTCGAAGGGGGATTATTGCGGCGCGCCCGAGGTGTGCAGGGATTTCTACTCCCTGTCTTGGTCGCTCCACAGGCCCGGCGCGAAGGAACTATCCCCCTCCTGTACTATAATTATGACCCGGCGCGCCTATGCGCTCGCATACATCAAGAATCTTCCGCGGTTCAGTCCGCCACTGGATTAAACACAAGTGAACGACAGGTAGTTCGGATTTTGATTTTACCCCCCCCCCCCCCCCCCGATTTAGCTCGACCCTCAAGGCAAATATATTCAAGTTCATATTCCCCGCGCTGCTTATCGCGCTTGCCTTCGCCGTTACATACACCTCATCTTCGGATGCGTTCTCCGAGTCGGACCTTAGGAACATCCTCACATTAGGTGGGGCGGTCAACGCCGTTCTTCTGCTAGGAACGCTGTTGTTCATTCGCTCTAACCTGATAGCGAACGCAGTCTTGTCGCTTATCGTGATGGTCGGCGCAGCGACGGCGTACATCATCCACACAGACCTTTACCTTACGGGGAACAGGCTTGTCCTTGTCCTGTTCTGCTTGGGTCTCGCATTGGGGCTGTTCGTCGCCTTCAGAGCCATAGATGAGATACGCTGGGTAGGCATTGCGCTCTCGGCGGCGACGCTGCTGGCGCTGGCGATTGTCGCCGGCGGGCGCTTGGCGCCCGGCAGCGACGCCGTGGAAGGTGATGTGTCCAACATTCGACACATCACCTTCCGGGAGACGCCGAACCTGTACTTCGTCTCCTTCGAGTCAATGGCGCCGCGCTCGCTGCTAGACAAATATCTCGACATAGAAACCACAGAGTTCCACGAGGTGTTTGATGCGAACTTCCGCCGCTTCCCAAACTTCTTCTCCAACGGCGTCCACACCACCCAATCGCTGAGCATACTCCTGGCGCTGGATGGCGACATATACTTTCGGCAGCAAAACGAGCTGAAAGACCGAGGCGGCGACGTCAACCCGTATCTTTTCGCTGGTCAGAATCCGAGTCCACTGCTCGACATTCTGCGTAGAAACGGCTACGAGACCACTTCGATCTACAAGGACGCCTATCTCGGAAGACGCAAAGGCCCTTATATCGACAACTACTTCACGATCCATAACAACACTGTCTGCAATTTATTGGACGCAGGCATACGAGACATTTCTTTCTGGGGATACTGCCGGTTCTTTAGCGGCAGTAAACTCGATCGGCTTACCTGGGAGACGCTTAGCGCCGAGCAGGTAACGAAAGTAAGGGTCAATGACGGTCCTCAGTTTGTGATTGCCCACATAGGCGTACCGATACATACAGAAAAAACGTTCAAGTATGACGATGAGGCGCACGTTGAAAAATTCAGGGCCTTGTACCTCGATGCCAGCGAGAGGGCAGGCGGCTACCTGGAGCTGATCATCCGGCACCTGGAAGAAAACGACCCCAACGCCATCCTGCTCGTGTACGGCGACCACGGCCTCTTCCTGTCCCGGGGGGTGAGGTTCGAGGACAACCCGGAGTTTGTCATTCAGGACAATTTAGGCGTCCTGGGCGGCGTCTACCCCCACGACGCGTGCGCCGCCTGGTTCGCCGAGGCCCAGGCCCAAGGCTACATGACTTCCCTCGACGCCGTTCATGCCCTGCTGCGCTGCCTGTCGGGTGGAGAAGGCGCGCTTGTGGAGCCACGGCAGTTCAAGATACCCGAGTATGGTTCGACTATCCCACCCAATCTCGACTACAAGGATTTTCTGTATGAATAGATTATTGCTGAGTATGCTGCTTGCGGCGGTGATTGTAGCCGGAGCCGCCTTGCCGAAACTGGTTACGGCTTACGACGGGGGTGGAGCGCCAGCGCCTGTCCCAGTAGGAACGATCGAGGTCGTCCTTGCCTACATAGACCCGGGAGCGGCGGGCTTCATCATAGTCTCGGTGCTGGGTTTCTTGGCGGCGGCCGGCTACACCGTCCGCGCATCTTTCAGCCGCTTGAAGGCGCTGGCGTTTCGCGGTAGCCAAAATGACGAGGCAGACGAAAGCCTTGATGTAGAGGAAGACTTGGACAATGATGCGGAACTTCAGCGCTGACGGCGGCTCGTTCAAGGATCCGTCGGGGCAAGTATATCGGGCTTTCCGTGAATCGGGCGATGCGCGCATAATCCGCGGGCTGAACTCGACCGCCGCCGCTACCTTGCGGAATCTTCTCGCGGAGCCGTTCTTCCGTGAGTTGTCCGGTGGCGGACATATAGTAGAAACCGGCTTCCTCGACTGCGAAGACCTTGACGCCCGGCGCATAATGGAAGAAGACTGGGATGTGGCTGTGGAGCATAAGCCCATAGATTTCGTCACCTGGCCCTACGAATGGACATTCTCCATGCTTAAAGACGCCGCTCTGTTGCAGCTGCGCCTGCTGGATGCGAGCGTGCGGAACGGGTGGATGCTCAAGGATGCCACGCCGTTCAACATCCAATGGGACGGCGCGCGGCCGGTTTTTATAGACCTGCCGTCGTTCGTTCCGTGGGAGGACGGCGAATACTGGCAGGGCTACCGCCAGTTCTGTTCTACCTTCCTGACACCGCTGATGTTGACCGCGCACTTGGGCATCCCGTTTCAGCCGCTGCTCCGGTCACGGCTGGAGGGCATACCGCCGGAAGAAGCAGTGAAGTACTTTTATGGGCTGCGACGATTCAAGCGGGGAGTATGGTCGCATATATGGTTTCCCGCGAGGGCGGAAAGGCGGATGCGTCGGCGTGGAAGCGCGCGGCAACCCGCGCACTCCCCCCGCCGACGGCAGCCAAAGACGATGCTCCTAGCCCTGTTGGATAGCCTCAAGCGGCTTGTAACTAGATTATCATACCGACCCGCGAGTTCGGATTGGGCGCAGTACACGAAAACCCACTCTTACGATGAGCCGGACTTCGAGCGTAAGAAGGATTTCGTGATGCGGCATATCGTGGCGCGCCGTCCGAGCCTGACTTGGGACTTGGGCGCGAACACGGGCGTCTTTTCGCGTATCGCCGCCGAGCGCTCACGAACCGTCGTTGCCGTGGACAGCGACCAAGACGCTATCGAACTACTCTACCGCGACTTGCGAACGCGAGGGCCGCAAAACATCATCCCCCTCGTCATGGATATGTCGAACCTGTCGCCCGGTCAGGGCTGGGCAGGTCGTGAGCGCGCGGCATTCGACGAACGGCGAAGTCCCGACATGGCGCTCTGCCTTGCGCTAGTCCATCACATGCGCGTTTCGGCGAATATCCCGCTGCCGCTGTTCGTCGAGTGGCTGCGAAGCCTGGACGCCGCGCTCATCGTAGAGTTCGTCGGACGAGACGACGAAATGTTCTTGCAGCTGATTGCGAACAAGCGCGAAGGGTACGCGGACTACACGCCGCAGAACTTCGAGGCGGAAGTAAGCAAGCGCTTCTCAATCGGCGACAGGCTGCGGCTCAAGGGCGGGAAGCGGGAACTTGTTCTGCTGCAGCCTGTCTGATACCGATGTTCGCCGCAGCAGCCTGCCACCGCCGCAGTGCGCCGGCGGGAAACCTCTACCAGCGTCGGATTATCGTTGTCACAGCTCAACCATCCACCTCCACCGGGCCGATGACCGTCGTTTCAGCACGGTAGCGGTCGCCGCCCATGGTGAACTCGCGGTAGGCGCGCAGGTACTGCCCCGCGTCGGACTCGCTCAGATGGTAGCGGGCCGGCTTCTTGGGGTTGGAGGCTACATCCTGCCAGTCGCCTTCCCCGTCGGCGGAGCGCTGCCACTGCCGGGCAGCCTTGCCTCTCGCCTTGCCCCGCACTCGGGGATGAGGTAGGCGATGTAGGTGTCGCCGGGCTTGTTCAGCCGCACCGTGGTCGCGCCCTTTATCAGGATGACGGACTCCTCGGGGGCTTCCTCCGGTTCCTCACTCTACGCCTTGTTGCTGCAAGCGCTGAGGATAGTTACGGTGTCGTAGGCGAGATGTTCCAGCGCGGATGGTAGATGTCCCGGATAATAGACGGATCGAAGTTGAACTGCTCGGCGAGCGCGTCAAGTTCCGCAAAGAGTCCAAATCGTCCGCACATATCCGTTCTCTTTTCTGAGGGATTAGGTTCTGTGGACAATTCCGTCATTCCTGCTTTCACGGGAATGACGAGTTGGAATATCGGATTGTCCACGGAGCCTAGTCGTTGAAACGGCGCATGCTGGTGGGCCGGCTGGGATTCGAACCCAGGACACCCTGATTAAAAGTCAGGTGCTCTGACCGAGCTGAGCTACCGGCCCGCGCTTAGACACGTTGACCGCAAATCCACCGTCACAGTCGGCGCGCCAGATTATGATAGCGTTATTCGGATTAGGGTTACAAGCGGAGTATCGGCCAAGTCTTCCGTTGACGCCGCCCCGAATCGGGTGCGCGGCATAGACATCAGTAATCGAAATTGTCGAGCGTCTCCAACCTGTCTTCATTGAGTTAAATCATCAGCCACAGGCATACACCCATGAATACGATGAATCCATACGAGTTCCCATGACAGTATGACGACAGGGCAACCAAGTCCATGTAGCCTGCGAGACAATGTTCCGAACTCTTGCGAGCGGTATAAGCGGTTATGCACGCCTCTTGGCCTCCGGCTGCCTTCTCCTCCTCGTCAGGAAATGCGGCTCAAACACTCTCTCAGACACTGCGTTTATAAGGAACCGGAAAGAAGCCTGTCCCTAGTGGAACAATCAGGTTCTTTATTATGTAGCCGTACAGAAGAACATCGAGATCATCAGTCATCAGACCTCTGCTGTCGGCGTCCGACAGCGCCGAGACCAGAAATGTGAACGAATCCACATCTGTCTCCATGCGCGCGTTCGGGGAAGCTTGCGCGACGCTCAGCGCTACAATGACATCCCCATAAGAAGCTTAGAGCCGAGTATCGCCTTTTTGAGCGTTTTAATCCCTGTCTTGCCGAATAGGCGCAGCGTTTACAGTTAGGTCGGCCCCAAAGCATCGCCTAACCTGTCGAATCCATGTGCCGCAGATGTTAGCATTATCGAGTAAGAGGTTATGATGTCCGTTCGGGATGAGAAAGCTCCGATCTATCGTCGGATTCTGGACGTGATTCGGCAAGTGCCGCATGGACAAGTTGCGACTTACGGGCAGATTGCGCTCATTGTCGGCGACTGCACGCCGCGCATGGTGGGATACTGCCTAGCGTCGCTGGATTTCGACAGCGACATACCGTGGCAGCGCATCATAAACTATCAGGGCAGAGTGAGTCCACGCAGTTCCGGACACGGCAGCCAGGTTCAGAGGGAACTTCTGGAAGCGGAGGGCGTAGAGTTCGACCCGCAAGGCCGCGTGAGTTTCCGAAAGTACGGCTGGATGGAGCCACAGTGACGGCGGAGGTTTGAATATGCCGGAGGCGCCGGAAATGCAGGTGGTGGCGGAATTACTGGAAGCTAGTCTGCCGGGTAGTGTAATACTGGAAGCTGGGGCGCTGAAGCCCAGCGTGATAAGGTCATTGTGCGGCAGCTTGGAAGAAGATCTGGCGGGGCGAACGTTCGAGTCTGTGCGTCGCAGGGGCAAATTCCTGCTTATATCGCTGTCGGGCGAGCGACATATCGTCATCAATCCGAAGTTGACGGGCGGTCTGCAACTCTGTCCAACCAAGGCCAGGGTGCAGAAGCGTACCTGTGTCCGTCTGAAATTGGACGGCGGAGTTGACTTGCGCTACACCGACGACCGGCAGATGGGCCAATTCTACTACGTCGGAAGTAGGCATACGGAGGATGTGCCGGGACTCGCGGAGCAGGGGCCGGACGTTTTGGATGAGTTCAGTTTCGAAGAATTCGCGCGCAATCTCAAAAGGTTTCACGGCGAGATAAAAGGTGTACTCACCAGGGGACAGGTCATATCGGGTATAGGCAACGCATACGCGGACGAGATACTATTCGACGCGATGGTGTATCCATTCAAACGCAGGAAGGCGTTGTCGGAGGACGAACTTAGGCGCATTTACCAATCGTCTAGGCAGGTGATAGCGGAGTCCGTTCAAGAAGTGCGCGAGCGGATGGGGGAGCGGATAGACCACAAGACGCGAAACTTCCTAAAAGTGCACAATCGGGGCGGTGAATCATGTCCACGCTGCGGAAGCAGGATCACCGAACTGAGAGCGAACCAGCGGATAACCAGCTACTGCCGACGCTGCCAGCCCGGTATGCTTCTGAAGAACTAAAAACACCTGCCCCGCTATACGTCTCGGTGATCGCGGGAGATGTTGGGTGGGTATAGACTGCCCAGTCTGTGATTTAAGTGGCCGCGCGGCACATCACTATAGGACTGAGCAGAACCCTGTTAGAACTGGGAAGATTACTGGGACAATGCGCGGCAGGTTGTGGGGACTAAGAGGCTGTTTTCCACTCTAGCAACCGGGCGACTTCCTCGGTGTGGACTTCGGGATAGCTTATGTGCCCACAGGCGAGGCAACTGATGTAGAAGCCCTCAAAATCGCGGCGGATCTGGCGATCGCCGCTGCAGCGGATGCAGGACTTGAAAAGCACAGAGTTCTCACGAAAAGCACTCTGTGCGGTAACTATCTCTCTCATTTGGTCACGTCCTCCTCATTACTGAAAATATTTTCCATAGAACCCTCTTAGTGTACCTCAAAATTGCACGGATAGCATTAACAGAAATTTAACGTATTGTTAACACCATGTCGAAAAGCTGAATAACGGGCTTTCATTCATGCGAAAACCACATACGGCCAGGGGTTGCGGAAATTGGATCGAGACTCAATACGCGATATTGCGGAGCCCCAAGAGCCTGTCCCGGATATAGGCAGCCTACCAATCCGGACGCGCGCGCTTCTTTGTTTTGTCAGTCCATGAAACCTGCCTAGAATCACCGGCGCAAAGCGGTGAAACTGGAAGTGAGTCGCCTGCCATACCCTCAGCTCACCATCGCTCCGGTCCGCCAGATTTCTCAATTTTCAGTACATAGGACATCCAAAGGTCGCGCAGACATATCGGCTATCCTGCGCTGACGGGCCAGGAATATCAGGAAAGGCTCCCCAACCATCGCGGTGATTATTCCCACCTGCGCATCCGAAGGTCGAATTACCACGATAAGGGGCAGGGCCGCAGGGGCAGGCCGCGGCCGTGAGCGCGCCGGGTACAGCTACGGCTTCGGGTTCTCCATGAAGACGGTGACGCCCATGTCCTTGTAGTAGTCGCGGAGCTTATAGTCGTAGTTCCGGAAGCTCATCCTGACGTTCGTGCCTTCCATCTGCTTGATGACATGGCGTAGGCAATCATCCACAGACTGCAGAGGATGATGCGGATGCGCTTCTATGTCGTAGCTAAGGTCGGCTGGCCCCCATGTGAGGCAGGTTATGCCGGGCTTGGCGAGTTGACGCGCGTTGGTGACAGCTCGCAGCGTCTCCATCTGTATGCAGAGGATGCCGTTGGCGTTCCACCACTCGGCGTATTCGAGCCGGTCCTCCCTGCCCTCGATTCCGTACCGGGCCGCTCCGCCCCAGCTTCGCTTCGCCACCTGCGGATAGTAGAACCAGTTTATGGCTTCGTCCACAGTCGCCTCATCTTCCACCAGCGGCACTTCGATTCCGAGGGGGCCTAGGTCCAGCACGTTGCCAACCAGATAGGCGTGGCGCGGATGCTTTATCCTGAATTGGACGGGGATGCCGACCTCCTTTGCCGTTTCGCAATACTGGACGAGTCGCTCCTCGCTGTATGGCGAGTGCTGAGAGTCGGTGTGTATGAAGGCGTAGTCGTCTTTGCCCAGTATGTCCTCCATCTGGCTCTTGGTTGAGGTGATAGGGACGGATACGCCGACGATGATGTCGCCCCGGACGATACGCTCTTTGAGTGATGCCATTCGGTTCTCCTAGTGTCTAAATGCTCGCGTAACTAATTTTCCTTCTTATCTTCAGTGAATACGCCGTCGCCGTCAGCCGTCATTTTCTATCTGCGGCATGAAGAACTCGAAGCGTTCAGCGTCATCGTAGCCGATCATGTTCGCGGGCGACACACCCGGACTTTCGAGCGCGGCGCGCACTATTGACTTGTTGAATCCGTGTATGGTTTCGTCCGACAGGAAGCGGTCAACCGGCATCCAGAGACACTCTGCTATCTCGTCTTCCTGCATGGTAATCTCGGTTGACAGCGCGGACAGCTTGCACACGAAATATATATCCGACTTGCCGTAGCGGTAGCCGTGCCAGTGTCTGAAGCAGGCCAAACGCTCGAAGCGCGCGTGGACTCCGGTCTCCTCCAGAACCTCTCTGACCGCCGCGTGCGCTATATGTTCACCCGGGTGCAGCGCGCCGCCCGGCAGCTTGTATCCCGGTCCGCGGCTGGTGCCCATGCGATAGCGTTCGGACACGACCAGTATCTCGTTCCGATCGTTGATGACCACCGCGCCGGCGCCTATGTAGTGTGTGGCGTAGGGCGGGATGTACGCGCCGAAGGCAAGGCGCAGGGTCATCATCACATAGTCTTCCTTCGCGTGATGATACTCAAACCCGGCATCGGCGGCGATTGGGACGAACGCCGCCCTGGACAGCGGAAGTTCGAGCCAGACAAGTCTATATCCGTCCGCTATCCAAGCGTCCACCGAACGGCGGAGCGCTCCCTTGAAATCGTGCGGGGCGCGGGGAAGATTGTGTGGGTCGGTCACGACTCCGCCGAACTGGTTTGGACTGTACTCTAATGTATCCATGTTTAGCCGTGCCTCACTACCATCTGGACCTGGTTGGACGGGTTGCACAGGGCCTCGAACGCGCCCTGTATCTCGTCGAGCGGAAGGAAACTCGCCTCCGAGACTAGCGGCTCCATGGTTACCTTGCCGGAACGTATAAGGTCAAGCGCGATGCGCCAGTCCTCCGGTTGCGTCCCGAAGGAAGACTTCAGGCTGATTTCTCGCGCCATCCAGTCCGGGGGCAGGACGGGTGTCTGTTCCCAGACTATCGCTACCAGCACCACCTGGCCGTTGCGACGAGCCATGTTGAAAGCCTGGTCGAGTGTGCCTTTTGCGGCGGCGCACTCGAAAACCACATCCGGACCATTGCCGTCTGTAAGCTCAACGACTCGCTGCAAGGCATCCTCTTCAATGGGATTGATGACCTCGTCCGCTCCCAGCCGCCGCGCGGCCTCCGCCCTCGCCGGGGCCGGCTCGGACACGATTACCTTGCTCGCTCCGGCGGCGCGCGCCACCTGCATACACAACAGGCCTATCGGCCCCGCGCCCAGAACCACCGCCGAGTCGCCCAGCTTAAGTTGGGACAGCCTGACAGCGTGAACGGTTACCGCGCATGGCTCGCACATGGCCGCTTCCTCGTCGGTTACGCCCTCGGGGATGGAGACAGGCTCCCACTCTTCAAGCAACACCTTCTCCGCATATGCGCGCACCCTTCCGCTTGGACCGCTAAAGCCGTCGAGGCGGTAGTTGTAGCGCTCTCCTCGGGCGGGCGTCGCGGCGCTGACCGCCGGAGGAGGTTCGCCGCCGCCGCCCACAACGCGGTCGCCGACGCGCCAGCGCGTCACACCGTCCCCGACCGCGCTTACGACGCCCGAGTACTCGTGTCCCATGACCGTGCCCGGAGGCGCTATATCATAGAGAAAGTGATGAACGTCGGTGCCGCAGATAGCGCAGTAGTTGACATCAACAACGACCTGTCCGGACCCGGGAACCGGCTCAGGCATATCTTCTATCGCGAACTGTTGGTTGCCTTGATAAACGGCGGCGCGCATAACTGAAACCTCCTTGATTATTATCAGACAGGTTATCACACACTCAGGCGCCTTCACACTGCGGCGGCCCCGCGCGGGCTAGAGCATCGCCTCGTTCAGTCTCACCCCGAACCCCGGCGCGTCCGACGGCGATATGAATCCACCCTCGGGAGATGGCTCGCCTATCCAGAGTTCATCTTTGGGCGCCCCTCTCTGACCGGGCAAGACCTCGGCGAGATCCATGCAGTCGGACGATACCATCAGGTGGAGCCCCCAGACTTCTCCGCCGCGATGCGGAGCGACGGGGATGCCATGCTCGCGGGCTATATCCAGAATTCTAATGCCGGCGGTTATTCCTCCGCACCATGTGATGTCGGGCTGCCACAAATCCATCGCGCCGACCCTTGCCGCCTCTCCGAAACCGATATGGGTGAACTCATGCTCCCCGCCCGCTATCAGGGTCGGCTTGACCAGCGGTCTAAGCTCAGCCTGTCCGCGCAGATCGTCGGGGGTCAGAACATCCTCGAACCAGTATATGTCGTATGGCGCGAGCCGGCGGGCCATCTCGACGGTGGCGCCGGTGTCCCAGGTCATATAAGTGTCTATCATAATGAGGACTTCCGCGCCCATTATCCGCCGAGCGCGTTCTGCGGCGCGCTCGGCGGAATCATAGTCTTGCGGACTGCCCATGAATCGGTGCGGAAACTTATGCGCCCCGAATCCCAGTTCGGCATACCATTCCGCGTCCGTCCCCGTGGCGTATGAGCGGATGCTGTCCTTGCTCCTCGGGCCGACGAGCGCGTAGACCGGAACGTCCCGACTCTTCGCCAGAAGATCCCATAACGCGAGGTCTATGCCGCTGAGCGCCATGATTCCGACGCCCTTGCGCCCATAGGGTATGGACTCATAGTAGAGCGCGTCCCATGCGCCGAAGATGTCTTCCACGCTCTCTATGCTTCGCCCTACAAGCAAGTCGCGCATATGCCCGTTGACTATCTCCACGGCAGCCCTGCCTCCACCGCCGTATCCGTACCCTACAATGCCGTCGTCGGACTCTACCCTGACGACAATCTGCCACAGATTGGTCCTCCAAGACGGGAGAACGTTCTTATAACTGGGATACACAGCTTGAAGGTCGGTGATTTTCATATTACGGGGAACATTCCTTTACGAAACTTCTTGCCTGTATCATACCCTATTATACCTGTTGAAAAGGGGAACTGCGATTTTCGCCCCGAAACCCATCGCCCTGGTTTCCTATGCGAAACAGTCGAAGTTCGCTACTGTTATTGAAACTCGAACCAGGCGGTAGTATAGTTGCGGAATGTAAAATGCTGAATCTTTCGACTTGTGTCTGCGCCGAAGCCAATCGGCGGGAAGGAGCGTGCAATGTCCAGCGGTGAACTTGCTCTGATAGCCCATCTTTTCAGGAGGGCTGGTTTCGGAGCGACAAGAGACGAGTTGGAGCGGTATGTCGCCGGAGGCTACGAGGAGGCTGTCGAGGACCTGGTGAACCCGGATCGCTGTCCCGAACTCGACGAAGACATAATCTCTCGGTATATTGACGGCGAGAACCAGATCATATGGGCCGGAACCTGGATGTACAGGATGGTAGTCAGCAAGCGTCCGCTCGTGGAGAAGATGGCGCTCTTCTGGCACCATGTCTTCGCAACCGGATACAGCAAGGTTGAACACCCACCCTCGATGGTGGGTCAGATCCAGATGTTCCGCCGGCACGGGCTGGGAGACTTCCGCAACCTGCTGGTGAAGTTGTCCAAAGACCCCGCCATGATCTTCTGGCTCGACAACAACGAGAACCGCAAAGGCGAGCCGAACGAAAACTACGGGCGCGAACTGCTCGAACTGTTCTCCATGGGCGTTGGAAACTATACTGAGGACGACATAAAAAACGCCTCGCGCGCTTTCACCGGCTGGACTTTCACACAGCCCATCCCCATATACCCGCAGGGACACTATCCTTCTAGGTTCATCTTCAGGTCTGAGGAACACGACCAAGACCCCAAGACTTTTCTAGGACAGTCCGGCAACCTCAACGGCGAGGACATCATTGACATCATCGTCAAGCAGGACGCCGCCGCGCGCTTCATATCCAGGCATTTGTATAACTTCTTCGTGGCGGACGAGCCGCAAGTTCCGGCTTGGTCCGTCGAGCCTCCACAGGATCCCGACGCGATAGACCAACTGGTGAAAGCGTACTTCGACAGCGACGGCGATATGCGGCGCATAATGAGAACGCTGTTCAACTCTGACTTCTTCAAACAGGCGATGTTCAAGAAGGTAAAGAGCCCGACCGAACTTGTCGCCGGGATACTGAAACTGGGCGGCTCGCTGGATATGCCGCAACCCGAAATGACCGACTATCACCGCGCGACAGCGCTGATGGGACAGATGCTGCTCAATCCGCCCACAGTGGAAGGCTGGCATACCGGCAAAGAGTGGATTGACGGCGGCACGCTCAACGAGCGCGTCAACTTCTCGGTCGAACAGATCGGAGACGAGAAGCCCGGCGTTCAGGATATAATCAAAAGGCTGGGCGGCGGCGAGCTCTCGCCGCAAGAATTCACGGACACGTGCCTCGACCTCGTTGGGCCTATGGATGTTGGAAGCCGGACGCGCGACACCCTAATGGAGTACGCCGAGTCGGGCGGTACGCTCGACCTTGGCGACGATGGCGCGCGCGAGCGCAGCATACCCAGAATCGTACATATGCTCCAGATGATAGTGTCCAGCAAAGAGTATCAGTTCGCTTAATTAGCAAGGAGACGCGAAAATGGCGACAAACGGAAAGCCCCATGTCCTGGTGGTCGTGCAGCTTACGGGAGGCAACGACTTTCTGAATACTCTTATCCCGTACAACGACCCGAACTACTACGACGCGCGGCCTACGGTCGTCATCCCGCAGGATCAGGTTCTGCCAATAAACGACCGGCTGGGCTTCAACCCCAACATGGCGCCGCTCAAAGACCTCTACGACGCAGGCAACATGGCCGTCGTGCAGGGCATCGGCTACGCCAACTCCAGCCGTTCCCACTTCCGCGCCATGGACATATGGCACACCTGCGAACCGAACAAGGTCGGCTCCGAAGGCTGGCTCGGACGCGCCATCCGCGACATAGACCCGGACAAGGAAAACGTTCTGACAGCGGTGAACATCGGACGAGGTCTGCCGCGCGCGCTTGTGGTATCCGGGGTTCCGGTGACCTCGGTCGGCGACCTGGACAATGTGGGTCTTATGACCAGCATCGAGGAACAAGAGAGGCGCGGCAAGGCGCTCGAAATGTTCAAGAAAATGTACGCGCCCGCGATTGGCTCAGGGCCCGTGTCCGAGTATCTCGCGCAGACGGGTTCGGACGTGCACACCGGAGCGGACATACTCAAGCAGGCGCCGCAGATGTATTCTTCCGAGGTTGAGTACGCGGACAACCCCATAGCCAAGAGTCTGAAGGATGTCGCGCGCATCCACCTAGCCGGGCTTGGAACGCGCATCTTCTATACTCAGCACGGCGGCTACGACCACCACGCCAACGAACTCAAGACTCACCCGCAACTTCTGCAGGAGCTTTCGGGCGCGATAGTGGACTTCTTCCAGGATCTGCGCGACCACGACGCGGCGGACGAAGTGTCCATGCTGGTATTCACCGAGTTCGGACGCCGTATGCGCGACAACGGCAGCGGCACCGACCACGGCTCGGGCGGCGGAGCGTTCATCATAGGAGAGCGAGTGAACGGCGGCCTCTACGCCGAGTACCCGTCGGTTGACCCCGCGCGCTGGCTGAACGGCGAGGACCTGGACTGGAAGATTGACTTCCGCGGCGTCTATTCCACTATGCTTGACCAGTGGATGGGTCTCGACCCCGTCCCAATCGTTGACGGCCGGTACGAACAGATAAACCCGTTCAACTAGACAGCGAAACTAAGCGCGTTGGGTTTGGACAGCTTGTTGTCTGAACCCGACGTTTCATACTCGGAAGCCTATACCGGAGGTGAGATACATGGGCAGGCCATACGGATTGCTTAGAGCGGGCTATCCATTTCTGAAAACCCTCGGAATGCGCCGCATAACCAACTTCCCGAACGATGTCGCCATAGGCGACGAGGGACGCATATACATCCTGTGCCGCAACGACGGCGCGGCGGTCATCAGGGTTTGGAACTTTGACGACGCGGAGAAACTGACCGACGACCTAGTGGGTATCGGGGGCTATGGAAAGGGCGAGGGCCAGTACACCTGGCCGGTCAATATCATCCTGGACAAGGACGAGAACATCCACGTCTCGGACGAGGCGCTGCACCGCATCTCATCCTTCAGCATGGACGGCGACTTCATAGGAAGCTGGGGCGAAGAGGGAGACGCGGACGGTCAGATCAAGGGGCCGGCGGGTATCGCTTTCGACGCGGACGGCAATATGTACGTCGTGGACTCGCTCAATCATCGGGTGCAGAAGTTCAGCCCGGACGGCGACTTCATCATGAAATGGGGCTGCCGCGGCGACGGACCGGGACAGTTCAATATGCCCTACGGAATAACGATTGACGAGCGGGGCGATGTCTATGTGGTGGACTGGCGCAACGACCGGGTGCAGAAGTTCAGCCCGGACGGCGACTTCATATTCGAGTTCGGAACCTCCGGTTGCGAGAACGGCCGGCTCAACCGCCCGACCGGGATAGCCGTTGACCACTTCGGCGAAATCTACGTCGCGGACACCGGCAACGATCGGGTGCAGCTATTCAACGAGGAAGGGCGCTACGTGCAGAAGTTCCTCGGCGACGCCACCCTCTCCAGGGTAGCCCGCGACTATATGCTTACCAACGCATATCCCAACCGCCTGCGCGACATGGCGAACATGGAGGAAGCTAAGCTTCTGCGCGCGCCCAAGTCCGTCCGTGTTGACGACGAGGGCCGGATGTACATACCCGACTACCGCTCCTACCGCGTTCAGGTCTATCTCAACGAGGCCATTCCGCTGGACGAGAGCCAGATGTCCGCGCCGCTCAGGGCGCCTACGTTGGCGACAGTGTAGGACTGCATAACAGCCTAGCTGAATTTGGGGCGGCGTTCCGGAGGAACGCCGCCCCGCTCTTATCCTGCGTCCCAATCCGGGCGTCGGACGTCACGGACGGCTCAAGTCCATGCCTTAGCCTCCGACGCTGGGGGCGCCTGAGCCCTCGGGCAGATGCTCTGTCTCCCAGTCTGGGATTAGGAGTTTGTCGGTTCGTTCGAGGAGGAGGATGCTGAGCGCGCCCGCGACGCTGGCGACCACTGATATTATCAGCGCGGGGTCGTAACTGCCCACCATGTCGAAGATGACTCCCCCTATCCAGCCGCCCAGCGCCATGCCCAATCCCGCGCCCAGCATCTGAATGCCGTGAGCGGAGCCGACAGGCGCGAATCCATAGTACCTGCGGTTCAGAATCGGGAATCCTCCGGCCTCGCCGCCGTAACCGATTCCGAAGGCGGCGGCGAACAGATAGAAAAGCCAGACGTCGTGAGTCCAGAACAGCATTATGACGGTGAGTCCCTGGATGAGGTAGGCGATTGCCATAACCGTTTTCGGGCCGTACGTATCGCATAAGACAGGGGTGGCAAGCCGCGTAACGATGCTGACCGCGGACATGGCGGTAACCAGTCCGGCCGCCGCCACCAGCGAGACGCCCTCGGCGACGGCTATCGGGATGATGTATATGAGGATTATCGCGTGTCCGACGCATCCGAGAAAGTGAATGGAGCTTAAGTTCCAGTACGCGGCGGTGTGGCGCATGAACTTGGTGAACAGTTTCACCCTGTCGGCAGGCGGAGTCTTAGCGACGATTTCGGGGTCTCCGGGCATGAATCCGTAAGGCTCGACTCCATGGTCGGAGGGCTTGTTCTTATATATGACAATCAGCGCCGCCATTATGACGGCGGAGACGACGGCGGTTATCCAGAATGTGTCTTTCCAGCCGAACTGTTCAATCATGAAGCCCAGCGCAGGGGTGGCCAAGGCGGGGCCAAGCCCCCACGCGGCCATGAGAATTCCCATTCCAAGCCCCAGATGCCTGCGGAACCAAGTCATGGCAGACGGGATGAGCGGCACTAGGAACACGGCCTGGGCTATTCCGAGAAGCGCTCCAAACGTGATGTACAGTTGCCACACCTGGTTCACGACGCCTGTGAGCATTATTCCCACGATGAATAGCGCGCAGCCGACTATCATAGCTTTTCGCGCGCCGACACGGTCTCCAAAGGACCCCGCCAACGGAGAGGCGAGCGCGGTTACAACGCTGGATAGCGCGTAGGCGAGCGTTATCGAACCCTGGCTCCAGCCGAATTCCGCGCTGAGCGGATCAATGAATACGCCAAAGGCCATACGCACCGATGACCCCACCATCTGCATAACCGCGATAATAGAGACTATCACCCAAGCATAGTGCCAGTAGAAGACGCGCGCGTGTTTGGGGATTCTCTGTGAAGCCGGAGTTCTGGTAGAGGCCAATTCTATTCCTAGAAACGCTGGGGGCTGTTTTACGCGAATCGAGTGGAAGCGGTGGGCAGTCTAGTGAAGCGGACAGATCAGCAAAGCGGTCCGCTCCCACGTTTCGGCTTCCGAAGCGGCGGATTCATAGGGCGCGCTTATGGATTGAGAATCCCGCGCTTCCAAGTTGGCGCTGGCGGCCCACCCCGCCATGTATATGGTCAGCGCGAGACTGGCGACCGCGACGATGACGAACTGAAGTGGGAGGCCGAGAATCCTGAATCCGCGACGCATGGGCATTTCTTGCTGGGGCATAGCTGTTTAACGTCTATGCGGTTCTGCGCTGAAGTGGGCAGTGACGCTCGTTGTTGGGGTTGCGACCGCAACCGTGCCATAGAGAGGTCAACGCTGTTTCCAGATATCCACCAGCCGCTGTCCTTCGTCGTCGGACACGCCCCACATTTGTAGGTGTACCCGTATGTCCTCGTAGAGTGTGACGTCGCCCGGCTCGGCGTCGGGGTCGCGGTAGGCCTCGACGCTGACGTCCATCCAGTCCAAAGGCGCTCCATCTTCGTTCGCGATGCGCTCAATCATGTTGACGGCGCAGGCTGAGATTCCGGAGAGGAAAAGCTCCCCCGCTCCAATTTCGTCGCCTCCGGGATCGTCGGCCACCCAGTGGTGGTTTCGTGCGTTGCATATCGCGCGTCCGAGCGTCCCCGCGCTGTAACTCCGCACTCTGTACGCAAGGTCTAGCTGTGCCATGGGGCCTCCTCTGCAAGTCATTAGTTTTCAGTTCGCTAAGAAACTATCTCAAAACCTTAAGCCGCCGCCACCGACGATACCATATGAGAGCACACGCCAGCTGCAACATGGCTAGATAGTTCCTTGCCTTCTTCTCATATCTAACCGGAATGCCGCGACACTTCGAGAGCCAACCCAATGTTCGTTCGACCACCCACCGACGTGCTGGATAGCGCTTCTGTCCTGACGAATCGAGCTTCTCCTCTCCGATCCGCCGGATGTGAGGCTCGTAGTAATATTTCGCTGACGCCTTATGACCGGTGGGGTTGTCATATCCCTTGTCCAAGCACAGATGCTGGGGAGCCTGTTCGGTTGGAGACGGACGCTCGACCACAACGGACTCCAGAGTCGCTTCCAACAGTTTGGTGTCGCGGACATTCGCCCCGGCCACCACAATGCTCAGTGGTCCACCACTCCCTCTACGAGAATGCTGCGCTTGGTTCCCGGCCTGCCTCGGTCTGTCGGGTTCCTACCAACCGCATCCCCCCGAGCGCGCCTTGCCCATCGCCCCATCGGCAGACTGCCATTCCTAGTCGACTTCGTCCAACTCCTCACATCGGGACTGGATCACCGTCCACACTGCAGGGAGGACTCCCATCTTTGGAATGTGCGATGTATAGCGCTGTCGTCTCCCAGATAGCTTGGCGGCTTGTTCCACTGGCATCCGGAGCGCATACGAAAGATGATCCCGTTGAGCGTCTTGCGCGGGTCTTGTCTTTTGCGTCCGGTGGACTTGGGCGGATCGAATTCTGCGATCACAGGCTCGATCTCCTCCCAGAGGTCATCAGGGACTTCCCAGATCGTATCAAGAGTGTCGTGCTTGGATATGAACCCCCCTTCGCATAAGTTCAGGATACATCCTAGCCGAAGCCTTGAACTTCATCCAGTGTTTTGAGATAGGTTCTAAGGATTGTAGGCTTCACTCTCCGTTGATGGCTCGCCAGAGGTCTTCGCCGTTGGATTTCCACCAGCCGTGCAGGATGGTGATGTCAGTCCCGATGGAGAAGTGTCGCACGCCCATATCGAGGTATTTTCTGGCTTCGTCGGCAGACTGTATTTCGGCGCGGGCCGCAACGCCCGCCGCGACTGCGGACTTGAACACTTTGTCGTGCGCGGCGACAACGTCGGCGTGGTTGCGCTGTCCCGGCTTGCCGATGCTCACGGAGAAGTCGGAGCCTCCCCACTGCACCATATCGAGAGCGGGGAGTTCGAGTATTTCGTCGAGTTCGTCCACCGCGCCCTTCTTTTCGATCATGACTGCGACGACAGTGTCCTGCAACGCTTTCACATACTCTGCGGAGCCGCCGTATCCCATATAGGTATGGCGACGGGTGGCGACGCCGTACCAGCCGTTGTCGTCCGGAGTGTCGGGCTTGATGGTGAGAATCTGCTCTCGAACGTCGGCGGCGGAGCGGGCGTCGGTGAACAGTACACTGCCGAAGCCGGAGCCGACGGCGCGCTGAGCCAGATAAGCTTGGTGGCTCTGGTCCACCTTTATCATCATGCCCATATCGAATAGTTCGGCGGCGCGGGCGAGATTGTCGAGATCGTGCAGATCCGAGGGGCCGTATTCTGCGACGAATTCCACATAATCGTAAATGCCCGTATGTCCCACGGCCTCCACAACGGACGGCCAAGTGGAATGGATGTGGGTGCTGACTGTCGGCTCTCCGGACTCCAGTTTTTGCCTGAGTACATTCGGTTTCATGTAATCTCCTCCGTGAGCTATTTTATGTCGGGTGACAGGATATACCATTTCGCGGCCTTCCGTCCCATCTTCGCCGAATCATCGCATGGTCTTTCAGAGTCGCAGCCAGAGCTGTCATTCTTCGGTCCGGTCGGGGCGACAATGAAAGGCGGGCGCTTGTAACTCACAACAAGCGACCATGCCGGAATCCATTGACATGAGCGCGACGAGCCGGCCGTCGCATGGCATATCGGAGCGGAGTTGTCCGCCTGCGACGTGTTCGAGGAAACGGACTGTCAGGGCGAGTCGGTGTTGTACTGTAATGGATGTGTCGCACATTGGAACTCGCCCCCTTGTAGGTTGCTATTGGTCTTTGGCTTCTAGCGGTTAGTCCTTGCTTGTTGGGATTTGGTGTTTGGATGTTTGTGTTATGCGATACACGGCAGAGCATACATTCTGGAACGTCAGGAGGGATTTGATGAGCGTTGGAGGAGCCGATTATGAGCGGCAAGGGTCGCTAGGGCCAGCGCGAGGGCAACCAGAATAAGGGTCATGGTTTCCTGGCCGCGTCCGAGCTGGATGCTGTCGTAAATAGCAAGCGGAATGGTCTGGGTCCTTCCGGGTATATTGCCGGCGACGATGATAGTGGCTCCGAATTCGCTGAGAGCGCGGATGAAGCCGAGCAGCGCGCCGGCGAGGATTCCCCTGTAAGCGAGCGGCAAGGTGATGGTAAAGGCCACTCTGAGAGTTCCGGCGCCGAGCGTTCGAGCGGATCTCTCCAGTCTCTCGTCAACTCCGCCCATCGCGGTCATGACGGCGCGCGCCACCAGAGGGAAGGAGACGATGGCCGCCGCCAGAACGGCGGCTATCCACGTGAAAGCTATTTCGAGGTTCAAGGAGCGGTCGAGAAGAGAGCCGAGCGGGCCGCGACGTCCCAGCAGCAGTAGCAGCAGATAGCCCACGACCACGGGGGGGACCGCGAGAGGAAGGGAAGCCAGAACGTCCAGAATGAACGCTCCTCTAATCCGTTTTTTGACCACCAGCCAACTCAGTCCCAAGGCAAGGGGCAGATTCAGTATAGTGGCCACGGCGGCAACGCGCAGGGTGAGCAGTATGGTCTCGAACAACAAAGCGGCTTGACTACGGCGGCGGGTCGGTGAATCCGAACCTACGGAAGACAGATATGGCCTCCTCGGAAGTTAGAAAGTCCAGGTACGCGGCGGCATCGCCCGGATTGGACGTTCCTTTGACCAAAGCCGCGGGGTAAATCACGGGAGAGTGCAGGAGCGGCTCTATGGAGTGCGCTATCTTCAGAGAATCCGAGGTCAGGGCGTCGGTTCGATAGACGATGCCGGCGTCGGCGTTTCCTATGGCGACGTAGGACATCGCGGCCCTCACGTCTTTTCCCATCAGAAGCCTATCTCGAAGCGGGTTCCAGACGTCCGTCGCTCTGAGCGCCTCTTCGGCATACGCTCCGGCGGGCGCAAGCGCGGGGTCGGCTATTGCGACACGCTCTATCGCGTCCGAAGCCAGCGATTCGAGCGAATCAATCTGACCGCTGTCGCCAGGCACAACTATCACCAGCTGATTGCCGAGCAGAGGACGCGCTCCGGAATTTTCGACCAGCTCGTTTTCCACGAGGAATTTCAGGGGCGGGTCGCCCGCCGATATGAATACATCCGCGGGGGCGCCGGCGGCTATCTGCCGCGCAAGGGAGTGCGAACCTCCGAAGCTGAGATTGAGTGTGAGGCCGGCGCGACGCTCATACCGCTCGCTAATCTCGGTCAGTGGATCGCGCAGGCTTACAGCGGCAAATACCAGTAACTCCCTTTCACCGCCGCAGGCGAGCAGTGAGAGAAAAAGCGGGGCCGCCAGCGCCGCCGCCAGTTTTCGAGCCGCCGCGCTCGACGCGGCGCCAAGAATATGTTTCTTTCCGACAATGGACACAAGGACAGAGATGGCGATTTTAGCCAGCGCGCATACGCGAATGAATCCAGTATAATATGGAGAGGAGACCCACACAATATGACTATAAACACAGCCGCAGACGTTATACAAGTTATCAAGGAGAACCCGCGGATTCTCTTCGAAGCTCTACATGAGGACAGAAACCTTCTGAATGAGGTACGGCGTCTAGTTCTCACGGAAGATCTTCTTGAAATGCCCGGGCGCCTGGCTGAGGTCGTTGAAGTTCAGAAGCGGACGGAGAAGCAGTTGGCGGAGGTGGTTGAAACCCAGAAAGGAATGCTTGAGACTCAGAAGGAGATCATTGAGCGTCAGGATCGGACGGAGGGGCGTCAGGATCGGACGGAGAAGCAGTTGACGGAGGTGGCTGAAACCCAGAAAGGGATGCTTGAACGTCAGGATCGGACGGAGAAGCAGTTGGCGGAGGTGATTGAGACCCAGAAAGGGATGCTTAAACGTCAGGATCGGACGGAAGAGCAGTTGGCGGAGGTGATTGAGACCCAGAAAGGGATGCTTAAACGTCAGGATCGGACGGAAGAGCAGTTGGCGGAGGTGATTGAGACCCAGAAGGAAATGGACCGGCATTTAGGCCGTCTCAGAGGAGCGGAACTGGAAAGGTTGATAGTCAAAATTCTACCGTCCAGACTCAACTCGGCATTTGGCCTGCGGCGTCCGCGGATTATGCTCGGTCAGGGCATTGTCCACGTTCAGCCGATGACCGAGTTCTTCGACGCGGTTGAGGACTCAGACATAACGGAAAGCCAGAGAGTACGTATTGAAAACACCGACATGATCGTGATGGCGCAGCGAAAGCAGACGCGAAATCCCGTATATATAGCGATCGAGGCGTCAGCGACTATCCGGATAGGGGACATAGATCGGGCGCGGATGTCGGCGGAGGCGCTGTGGGCGGCCTTTGGCGTCGAGGCTAAGGGAGTTGTGGTTGGCTACGCAATCCGGCCTGAGGATGAAGAGCGGGCTGAGACGCATGGGATATCAGTCATGCTGCTTGAGGATTCCGAATGAGACGCGCAACGACGCGCGGCGCGGACTTCCATGCGGGACATGGAACTATCCGTCCGCATAGCAGCCATAGACGCGACGGGTGTCAGAAGGAGACAGCCAGAGCGATCACTTCGCTATGAAGCCTCCGTCTATCACAAGCTCCGCGCCGGTCACGTAAGACGCCTCGTCGGATGCCAGGAAGAGGACTCCGTAGGCTACCTCGATTGTCTCGCCGCGCCTTCTGAGCGGAGTCTGTCTTATGAAATGGTCGCGTTCTGTAGCCAGCGCGGCGTTGGACGACTTCATCGGCGGCATGAATCCGGGATGTACGGAGTTCACCCTGATGTTGTCGGGTCCGTACCTCACCGCCGCGGCCTTGGTGAATATTCTCACCGCGCCCTTGGACGCTTCATAAGCGGGATGACCGTTTTCGCCGGCGACAAAGCCCCTGATAGAAGATATGTTGACGATACTGCCGCCGCCGGCTTTCCGCATGACGGGAACAACCGCGCGGGTTCCGAGATAGACTCCGGTGGAGTTTATGTCCATGATGCGTTGCCAGCCGTCCATGTCCATTGGGTCGGAATAGGCCGTACTGCTGATGCCCGCGTTGTTGACTAGAATATCCACGTTGCCAAAGCGCTCCAGAGTTCGTTCCACCAGAGCGTCCCATGACCGGGGGTCAGTGACGTCGGCCTTGACATACATGGCTTCGCCGCCGGAATCCTCGATCTGGCGCGCGACGGCCTGTCCGTCGGCGTCCGCGATATCCGCCACAACAACCTTCCCTCCTTCCCGCCCGAATAGCCGCGCTTCCTCGGCCCCCATGCCGCTCGCCGCGCCCGTAATAATGGCGACCTTGCCTTCCAAACGCATTTTCTTATCTCCTTGTGTAGGATGTGAGCATTGTATAGACATTCGGAAAGCGCGTGAACCTGCCCGGTTCCAAAAGAGACAGGTTTTAGACAACTTCGCTTCCTAGTGAGTCTTGGGTTTCTCAGTTCTCACACTTTGCGAAACGGTTCCTGCGCCGCGGTAGCGTTTCCTTTCGGGTGGATGGGTTATAAGATGTGGTCTGAGACAGAACTGTGGAGGTTAGCAAGATGTCAGGGCTACTGTATCAGTTGGAAGAAGAGAGAGACCGGACGATAGTCCAGTATATGCAGGACAGACTCCAGTCCGCCCTGGACGCATACGGGCCCATGTGTTCAGAGTGCGACCTTGCGATGAGCAAACACCAGAGCTATCCGCGCTCGATAATCACCAAGGACGGAGAACTAAGGCTTAGCGTTCCGAAGTTTCGCTGCTGTGAGTGTGGACGGATGAGTAGCGGGATGGAACTTTTGGGAGACGAGAGGCGGAATCGGTACTCAAAAAAACCAGAGAGAAAGCGATAGAGTTGGCTGCGATGGGTCTGAGCTACGCTCAGGTGGGAAAGCTGTTCGGATTCGCAAAGAGTACGCTGAGCAAGTGGATAAGAAGGGAGAAACTCTCAGAGACAAGCATGGGTGGGCAGACGCTGGAGATGGACGGGCTGTGGACGCGAACGGCGAACGGCGCCGTGGAGATGAAGGTGATCCGTGACGATCTGGGCAATGTGATGGCAACGTTCGGCGATTGGGAAGCGGCTGTGAACGAGGCGTATATGCGTGGCGCGCAGTCGCCTCGACACATAGTGAGCGATGGAGACCGCGCGATAGCGTCGGCGATAGATATGGTCTATGGCGACGCGGCCAACCATCAGTTGTGCCAGTTCCACCTGCTTAGAGAGTACCTTAGAAACATAGGCGAGACGGGCTTTTCCGAAGCGCTGAAACTGCTGCGGTCTGAGAGTGTGGATGAGGCGCGTACACACGCTAAACACGTGGTGTATCTGAGTGGGGGTGAAGCCGAATACTGGTGCGAGAAGGCTCTGGACAAGGGGTTGGCGCATCTTGTGAGTGGACAGTCGCGTTACAAGACCACCTCACTGCTTGAACGGCTGAATCGTGAGCTTCGGCGTAGGGAGCGGATGGGAACCTGGTGGAATCCTCACAACCTACTTGTTCTGCTTCAATCGCGTGGACTGCTGACTTCAACCACCTAAAAGGAAACGCTACCTGCGCCGCTTGACAGTTTCTAGCGCTCTATATACTATGATACCATTCCCAAGCTGTCTGTCACGCTTGGGTTGAAAAAACTCAAGGAGGTGAGGTCGCATGGAATTTATAATTGCGCTTCTCGCCGCCCTGATTGGCCTATCGGTAGGAACCGGCGCCGGCTACTACGGTCGCAGGCTGGTGTACGGAAAACGTGTTGACGGCGCTCAGCTGGAAGCTGAACGCATACTGGAAGCGGCTCAGGAACAAAGCCGAACCGTTATTATAGAGGCTAAGGAAGAGTCTCTTAAATTGCGTTCGGAATGGGAATCGGAATTGCGTGAGCAGCGCTCCGAAACCAAGAGATTCGAGCGCAGACTTGGAAACAGGGAAGAGAGTCTCGAAAAACGGGCGAACAACCTGGATCGTAGAGAACGAAAGATATCCAAGAAGGAGCGGCAGGCAGAGCGAGTAGAGTCAGAGATCGACGACCTCAAACAGCAGGCATTGGCTAAAATCGAAGAGATCTCCGGATTGACCCAGCCTGAGGCTGAAGCGGCGCTCATGCGCCAGGCTGAGGAGGAGATACAACATGAAATAGCCAAACGTTACAGAGACATCGAAATCCAGGCGCAGGAGGACGCGCACGCGATCTCCTCAAGAATCCTGGCCACATCAATCCAAAGAATGGCTGCTGAGGTCGTCTCGGAGATGACCGTCACATCTGTTCCACTTCCCAGCGACGACATGAAAGGTCGTCTGATAGGCCGTGAAGGACGGAATATACGAGCAATCGAAAAAAGTACAGGCGTTGACCTGATTATTGACGATACGCCGGAGTCTGTAACGCTGTCGTGTTTCGACCCGACAAGGCGCGAGGTCGCCCGCATAGCCGTATCGAAGCTGATAGCGGACGGCCGGATACACCCGGCGCGTATCGAAGACATGGTGAAACGCGCTGAAAAAGAGGTGCAGGCCACTATCTGGAAAGCGGGCGAAGAGGCTGTTTTCGATACCGGCGTCCGCGGACTTAATCCTGAGATTATCAAGTTGTTGGGCCAGCTCAAGTTCAGGTATAGCTACGGCGAAAATGTGCTCCAGCACTCTCTGGAGGTGGCGCACATAGCCGCCATGATAGCTTCCGAAGTGGGCGCGAACGTGAAGGTAGCCAAGATAGGAGGCCTGTTGCACGACATAGGCAAAGCGCTGTCCCATAAAGTCGAAGGTCCTCACGCCGAAATTGGGGCTGAAATCGCCAACAAGTACAATGTCTCCCGTCGGATTTGCGCCTGCATAGCCGAACACCACGACGACGTAATGAGTTCGCCGGAGGCGTTCATCGTCGCGGCGGCGGACGCTATCAGCGCAGCGCGGCCGGGCGCGCGCAGGGATACGGTGGAGAACTACATGAAGCGTCTGCGGGAGTTGGAGGAGGTCGCGGGCAATTTCGACGGAGTTGAACGCTGCTTCGCTATACAGGCCGGGCGCGAAGTTCGCGTAATGGTCAAGCCCGATTCCATTGATGACGTCATGGCCGCGAAGATGGCGCGCGACATAGTCGGGAACATCGAGAAGAATCTGGCCTATCCGGGACAGATAAAGGTCATGGTCATCCGAGAGAGCAGAAGTATAGAGTACGCTAGGTAGAGGATGGTTGTCGAACTGTCCCAAATCGCAATCGAACGCAGCGGCAAGGGAAAACCGGGCCGCTGCGTATCTCTAATATAAGGAATGGCAAACCATGGCGGTCGAAGTCGAAGTAGATTTGCACCTGCATACGCAGGCGTCGGACGGGACGCTGTCTCCGACCGAGCTTGTAAACCTGTGCGCCGAACGCGGCCTCAAGACGATCGCTATCAGCGATCACGATTCCACAGAGGGCTTGTCAGAGGCTTACGCCGCCGTTCAAAAGTGGCCGGGCCTTGAGATAATCCCCGCAATCGAGCTGAGTACCGACATTCCAAGCTCCGAGATCCATATGCTCGGATACTTCATCAACACGGATGACGCCTCGTTTCAGGAAACCCTAGCGCGCTTCAGGAAAGGCCGATACAAACGGGGAAGGCTGATGGTCGAGAAACTGGTGGAGATGGGCTATTCCATAACGTGGAAACGTGTTCAGGAGATAGCGGGCGACGCGGCCATTGGCAGACCGCACATAGCGGTCGCCATGGTAGAGGCGGGATATTTCAAGTATCCCAGTGAAGTGTTCGATACTCTGATTGGCAGAAGCGGTCCCGCGTATGTGGAACGCGTCAAGCTAACCCCGGAAGACGCCATACGTATGCTGCGCGATAACGGAGCCGTGCCGGTAATGGCTCATCCCACATACTCAGCTGTCAAGTCCGGCAGAGACGCAGTACAGAGCCTTGAAGAGACACTGGCGCATCTTCAGGCGAGCGGGCTGGCCGGCATCGAGGTCTTTTACTGCGACTACACGCCTAAACAGGTCGCCTATCTAAAGGAGATCGCAGACAACCTGGGACTCATCCCCTGCGGGGGCAGCGACTACCACCGCTCCGGCAATCCGGGAGAACCCGAGCCCGGAAGCGTGGGGCCGCCTATGCAGACAGTTGAGAGGCTCAGGGACGCTTGTCGCCAAATCCGCGAAACCCACCCCTCCCCATAATCCCGCCAATCCTAACTCGGACTATCATATGCCAGAAACCTTCCTGCTTATTCTCGGCGCATACTTGGTAGGCTCTATCCCCAGCGGGTACATCATCGCCAGGATAGCCGCGGGCATAGACATAAGAGAATATGGCTCCGGCAATGTGGGCGCGTCCAACGTTATCGCGCACGTCGGCAGGATGACGGGCATAGCCCAGGGGCTGTTGTTCGACGGGTTGCTCAAGGGTGGAGCGCCGATACTGTTGGGCAAATATATACTGGACGTCGAGTTGTGGGCGCAGGGCGCGGCCGGCGTCGCCGCCATAGCCGGGCATAACTGGTCGCCCTTCCTCAGGTTTACGGGTGGGCGCGGCGTGGCCACTGCGATGGCTGCCACACTCGCCCTCAGCTTCTGGCTCGAGATGCTTATAATGGGGGTGGTGTCGGCAGTCGGGAGTATAACGCTGGCGCGCGATACCGGCTTCTGGACGTTTGTCTCGATACTGGCGTTCCCCGCGCTCGCGTTTATGTTTGGCAAGCCGCCCGAAATCGTGACGACGGCAGTCTGCGTTAGCTTGGTTCTGCTGGGAAAGCGACTGACCGCCAACTGGGAAGGACCGCCCACCGAATACGGCTTCCTGCGCGTCATGGGATACCGGCTTCTATGGGACAGAGACGTTCCCCGCAAGGTAGAATGGACAGAGAGACGACCAAACTGAGGTCCACCTAAAATGGCGCAGATCACATATTGCCAACGTCACAAGGATGTCGAAACCAGCGTGTCGTGCGGGCGATGCGGAAACCCGATATGTCCGAGCTGCATGGTGCACGCGCCCGTCGGCGTACGCTGTCTGGATTGCGCCCGGACAAGGCCGTTGCCCACGTTCGACGTTTCCACACCCTTTATGCTGCGCGCCGTCGGAGCCGGAGTCGCAGTCGCCCTTCTCGGTGGATCGGCCATTTCGGGCGTTATCTGGTTCTTCCCGATCCCGTACCTTCCGGCTATACTCATTGCCGCGCTGGGATACGGAATTGGCGAGTCAATCAGTCTTGCGACGAACCGGAAGCGCGGAACGCGGCTCAAGTTAGTATCCGGCGTGTGTATGCTGATAAGCTTCACCTTAATCACTTGGGCCACAGGAATAACCCTCCACCCCATTAACCTAATAGCCGGGGCCGTAGGGTTCTACCTCGCGCTCAACCGATTCTGAAAACCATATCTTGTCGCGTCTCGAAAACAGGAGAGCATCCACAATGGACGACCTCGATATGAGGATAATAGAAGCGCTTCGACATGACGGACGGATATCCAACGCCGGCATAGCCCGAACCGTCGGAGTTAGTGAGGGGACCGTCCGCCGCCGTCTCAAAAGACTGATGGACGAAAATATCATCGAAGTCCGAGTCATTCTCAATCTTGGGAAAAAGGCGCGCACAGTAGTCGGAATACATGCGGACCCTCAGAGTATTGACGATATTCTGGCCCATGTATCACGTCTGGACGGGGTAACGCTCGCCTCTGTTACAACCGGCAGATACGACTTGGTTGTATGGGCGGAAGCGGATACCGTCGAAATGTTAGGCCAAATAATAACTAAGACAATCGGGACCATACCCGGTGTCCAGCGCACCGAAACTCACGTAGTTCTGTCCCATGCCAGCGACCGGGTTTTCGATTGACAGGCCGGGCGTCTGAATCAGGCTGCTGGCACGGACAGGACTAGGATTCCCTCCACTCCGGAAGACGACCCTAGTCGCCAACACTCAGTCCCAGTTCATCCAGCTGCGCGGGGTCAACGACGCCCGGCGCTCCGAACAGCGGGTCTATTCCGTTCTGGGTCTTCGGGAACGCTATCACATCCCTGATGTTGTCGCGGTTGGCGAGTATCATAATCAGGCGGTCTATGCCCGGCGCGATTCCGCCATGTGGCGGCGCGCCATACTCAAAAGCCTGCACAAGCTGCCCGAATCGCTCCTCCACCTGCTCCTCGTCATAGCCCAAAACCTTGAAGATGCGCTCCTGAAGCTCGCGGGCGTGAACCCTTATGCTTCCGCTGCCCAATTCTTCGCCGTTGCCCACTAGATCATAGCAGTTCGCCAACACCCTGCCCGGGTCTGACTCGATATACCGCTCGAAACCGGGCTTCGGCGACGTGAATGCGTGGTGACTCGCATCCCACGCTCCCCGCTCCTCGTCATACTCGAACAGAGGGAAGTCCAAGATAAAGGCCAGCTTTATCTCGTCAGGGTCGGCCAACCCCAAGCGCGCGCCGAGTTCATGCCTTAGCGCGCCCAGAACTGCGTTCGCAGTCTTTTCAGGCCCGGCGACTATAAGTATCATGTCTCCGACGCGGGCGTTCATCCGCTCCCCGATTTCCCTGACCTGATCGAGGCTGAGAAATCTGGACGCCGCGGACCTTATCTTGTCTTCGGATAGTTCATCCAGCGGGCCGGGTTCGCCCTGCAGCGCGATAGTCACCAATCCCGCCGCTCCGCGCTCCCGCGCGAAATCTATCAGCGCGTCCGTCTGCCGCCGCGAATAAGACGCTATCCCGGGGGCCGCGAAACCCTTCACGACACCCCCGTTTTCAACCGCCGACGTGAACACCCTGAACTCGGTCGCCGACGCGAAGTCGTTCAGGTTCGCCATCTCCATGCCGTAGCGCAGGTCAGGTTTGTCGCTGCCATATCTGTCCATCGCCTCATGGTAGGTTAACCGGGGGAAAGGCTTGGTCAGACGCTTCTCCGGGGTCAGCGTCTCTATCAACTCGGTGTACAACCGCTCGGTCAGACTGAGAATATCCTCTTGCTCTACAAAACTCATCTCCAAGTCCAGCTGGGTGAACTCCGGCTGGCGGTCGGCGCGCGGGTCCTCGTCTCTGAAACAGCGCGCTATCTGGAAATACTTTTCTATCCCCGCCACCATCAGAAGCTGTTTCAACTGCTGCGGCGACTGTGGAAGCGCATAGAAACTGCCCGGATACAATCGGCTCGGCACAAGGTAATCGCGCGCCCCCTCCGGGGTGCTCTTTATAAGTATGGGCGTCTCTATCTCCAAGAACCCGCGCTCATCCAGAAAGTCACGCATGAACTTGACAACCCTGTGGCGCAGTATCATAATGTCGCGCATACTCGCGCGCCTGAGGTCGAGATACCTGTAGCGCATCCGAAGTAGCTCGTCCACTTCCGTCTCCTCGTTCACGTAGAACGGAGGAGTAAGCGACTCATTCAGCGCGGCCGCATCCGTAGCGACCACCTCGATCCGGCCCGTTCCCATAGTAGGATTCTCAGTCCCCTCCGGCCTGATCGTCACCTCGCCCGTAACCTGGACAACCCACTCGCCGCGGAAGCGCTCGGCGACCGCGTGCGCCTCAGGCGCCACTTCCGGATTGAACACCACCTGGGTCAGCCCCTCGCGGTCTCTTATATCAATAAATATAAGCGAGCCATGATCGCGCCGCCTGTGTACCCAGCCCGCCAGGGTGACCCTCCTGCCTGCGTCTCCCGTTCTCAGACTTCCGCAACTTGTGGTCTTGAGCAATGTACTATCTCTCTAACCTTCCACATAATTCCAGAGTATTCAGCGACTCTTCACTCCCCCATCCCGCTTTCGAGGACCAGGTTGGCTTAGAAATTCCGGCGCATGGGATTGACTGCGCTAAAGGAGGTTTCCATCCGCTCCGCATACGCGCTTTCCCCCTGCCGGCCGTTCTGCAATATGAATCATAGCCACACAAACCCGTCACAAGCAAGAAATCGCGCATCCCGGGCGCGCGAACAAACTAGCGCACTCGGCTGGCGCGGCAGCGACGACATTCCCCCTATAGGCCCTTGACCACTTGCCCAATGATTCGCGTGCCGCCATCATAGGCCGACTCTAGACGGACAGACTTCGCCATGAGACCCGCCCATCATCCCCGGATTCACGACACACACTATCCCGGAATGCTGCGAAGAAGGCCTCCTCCTGTCATGGCCATACAACGAACTGTCCGAACGATTTCCTGTCGAAGTGGACGACGGCCCGCTCGGAATTCTACATTCTCAACCTGTAACTCATTGACAGACATTCACATCCTCTTATATAGTTCAGGGACAGTTTTATACAAGTTTCAAAATTCGGCGTAGGCTTCAGGGAATTCATACTGTGCGTCGCTTGGAACAAAGCCTCTCCAGACCTTGACAGACAATCGCCGTTGGGTGTACAAATCTAACGGCTTGAAATTCATTAAGCGAGGCGCTGATGCCGGCACAGCCCGCATCCGAAGCAAACGGAGATCTCCCATTGGACGGTTCATCCCGTTCAGGGGGATTTATTATGTCTAACAGCCGTTCGGTCATATTCAATTTGTAATCGCTGAGACCTAAGGGGGTAGTAAGTGAAAAGCAAGAGGCGGTTTATACCATTAGTATTCTTGGGGGCGATAATTCTGTCCCTTCTTGTCATCGTGCCGGCGTTCTCTGCCACCGGCGTGGTGCGATTCTACGACATAGACGACACCGATGAAGACCAGGAATGGGCAAAGCAGGGTGGACAAGTCGCCCTTGAGGTCGAAGACTCAGACCTTGATGTGGTCGTCGAGCTGACGGGCGGCTTAGCAGAATCCCACACCCTGAATAACGTCCAGACATTCTTCTTGAGAAAGGTCCCGGTCGCCGACAGAAACGATGACGGATTCATCAACCGTCAGGACATAACAGTGGTGGACGCGAACGACAACACCGTCAGTGTTGACAGAGTGACCAACGACGGTCGCGTGGACCTCGTTGCGCCCCACGACGGCGCTATCCGCGTTAGCTACTGGGGAGAAGATGTAAACACCACCGACGAGGACGGCGATCAGACTGTGAGCGTGAGATCGCAGGCCGACCCCTCCGGCTTCAAGGTGACGCTGACAGAGACCAGGGCGACCAGTGGAGTTTTCCGGCTGGTTATAAACACCAACGCCGATGACTCTGACGCCGACGCCAACCCTCCCAGCCTGCAGGTAGGCGAGAACGACGTAATATCAGTCACATATGATGACTCGGACCCGGACCGCAATACCTCCAAGACCCTCAAGGTGGAAACCACAGCGCCGATTATTGCCAACCCAAGCCCGGCGCACAATTCTGCTGACAGGGCCGACCCCGACATCGAGTTCGATGTGTCCGACGCCGACTCCGGTATCGCGAACAAAGACGATATTTACGTCATCTTCGCGGTTGACGGCGACGCGGACGGCGTGATTGAGAGCGCCGAATCATTCCAAGTTGATGAAGCCCCCAAGGGCGACGTTGACGAAGAAGACGGCGTCTTCAGCGCCAAGCAGGGTCTGCCGAGCAGCGTTTTGGTTGACGATGACGCCACCGTTTACTGGTGGGCGCTGGCGATGGACTCAGCCGGCAACCTTGCCATCTCCGACCGCGAATCCACAGTCGAAATTGACGACGAAGATGTGGACGACCCCTGTAGCGCATCCAACTTCCCTGCCGGAGTAAGCGACGCTTCCGGACTCGTAGGCAAAGATGTCGACGAGACCTCTGAGATAGGAGCTTGTCAGCCATACGCGGTAAAGATTGACAACACCGAGCCGGAGATGAACAGCGCGAAGACAGGCCCCGTCTGGGACGCCGACGATGACGAAGTTGATCAGGGCGCGGACGAGCCCACCAGCGTGCTCGTGGTCTTCAGCGAAAACCTAGACGCCGACACCGTTGACGCCGACGACTTCACAGTCGAAGGCAAATCCGTAACCGCAGTCGAAGTCCAAGACGAGAATGTGTTCCTTACCGTTTCCTCCGATCTGGACCCGGACGAAGAACCTGAAGTCGAACTGGTAGGCTCCGTCCGAGACGTTGCCGGTAACCGCCAGACGTCCGGCTCTCTCGACGCCGATGACGGCATCGCCCCGACTCTGACTGTTTCAGTGGAAGGCGGAAACCGCTCGGTAACCAACGACGACATCAAGATAACCATCAGTTCCAACGAAAACGTCGGAACGCCAAAGGTCGTATTCCAGCAGGTACTAGATGTCAACAGGGATGACGACGACGCAACCGAAGACGTTGACGAAGCCGAGTACGCGCTTGATCAAGGCGATTCTAAGAACGCTGTCCTCAAGTCCGAGCGCAACTACGAAGTAACATACGAAGCGCCCGGCCCCGGCCTCTACAACGTATACGTGACCGCCAACGACGCCACCAGCGCCAACACTGGCAGCGCAGGCGTCAACAAAGGCCCGATAGATCTCGACGACGACACGGACGCCATCCTGTTCGAGTTTGACGACGAAGTTGGCGACCCGACTATATCGCCCGAAGAACCAACGGACAACTCCGCCCCGTTCATCACGATTGACTTCGAGGCCGAGGGCGCTGAGTACATGGACGAAGAAGGCGTGGATCTTGACGACTACGGCACAGTCACAATCACATCGGCTAGCTTGGAGTCCCCGGATGCGGATGCCATGGATATAACTGATTCCCTGGTAACCACAGACAACGTGAAGTTCCTCTACAAGGCCTCTGACCTAGTTAAGGGCGACCACGTAGTCACAATCACCGCTATGGACGCCGCAGGAAACGAACTCGAAGATAAAGAGCTGACGGTTGAGGTAGAAGAGCGCCAGCCCTTCAAGTTGGAACTCGCCCCGGGCTGGAACCAGGTCTCCCTACCCGGCACCCCGACCAACACCAGCATCAACGCTGTGATACCGGCCGACCACCCCGCCAGCACCATACTCACCTATGACGCCGGCGCCGGATGGCTGACCGCTATCCGCAGTGAGGACGGCATGTGGCTCGGCACACTGACCACAATTGACGCCACCCGCGCCTACTGGATACAGACCGATTCATTCGAAGCCCTTGAAGTTGACATACCGAGGATAAGCGCTGGCACGTCGGTCCCGCCGACTATCGCGCTCTCCGCGGGCTGGAACTTCATATCAGTGATTGACGTAACAGGCGAGAAGCACGACGGCGACAATGTGCCTGCTAAAGCCTACTTCAGCGGCGTGGACATCAACCGCGTGTACACCTTCAACACCCTGATGGGCATGTGGGAGGACGTGGATGTGAATGACGACGACGCAAACCCAAACCTTAAGGTCGGCTCCGGCTACTGGGTCCACGCGGACGATGACGACGTACTCGCCCCGTAACCCCGCCGCCGCGCAATCGGATTAACTAGTTAGCGAACATCCCTCCCCGAACCGGGGAGGGATGTTCTTTATTCCTCAGTCTCGGGCCTTCATCCTGTTCTGTTAAAATAAGGAAGCAAACCAATTGGCGAATGACGAGCAGCCCAAGACCGAACCTTTCTGGATGCGCCTGCTCCTCTGGTTGCTCCCTCCTCCTGCCGAGCCCAGAGAGACATTGCTGGCGGTCAGTCGAAAGTGGCTGCCCTTCTGCGCTGCCCTGATAGCCGTATTGACATTCGGCTGGACTTGGATAACATACACGCACATAATCGAGACTGGAGAACATCACGGCCTCCGACAAATAACAATCGCCGTCGTGAACGAGACTGGGAAGGCCGCCGCGCTGATTGTGCTATACGCCGTCTCGATCACATACACTCTGGACATAGTGGGAGGAATACTAATGGTCACCGCGCGTTATCTTACCGACAAGTTCATAACCCCTATGAGAGAGCGAATCAAGGCCGAGGGCCGTACTGAGGGCCGTACTGAGGGTCGTACCGAGGGCCGCGCTGAGGCGCATCACAAATGGACGGAGTGGAACAACCGCCGAATGAAGGCCGAAGCGGAGGGCCTACCCTTCGATGAGCCACCTCCCACGCCCTCCACCATAGATGATACCAATGGTCGTAACCCGCGTTCTGATTGAAGAGAGTCAGTCGGCCCATTTGCCCCTAATCAATATCCGCGCTATTTTGCTACAATGAAATACAACTTCAAAACGAATGGATATTCTGGGAGTTTATGGGCAATCAGACAACCTACCCGAAAACCAGCAACAGCGCAGCCAGCCTCCTCACGCTATCTTCCATACTCACATTCATAGTCGTGGCCTTCGCGCTCGCGTCCGCCCTCTTCCCCGCCAAGACCTTCGCGCAGACTATCCCGCCCGGAGGGCTCATCTACTACGGTAAAGCGAGTATAAACGGAGAACCGGTCCCGGACGGCTACTCCATAGTAGCCAGGATAGGCAATGACTATGAATCGAAGCCCGTTGCCGTGTCGCAGGGAAAGTATCAATCCCTGTCCGTCGCGCCGGCCGATCCCTCCTTGGCCGGTCAAACCATAGTATTCCTGCTTGATGGGGTGCCCGCGGACCAGACCGATACTTACCAACTTACCTCAGTCCCGATCATAAAGCAGGGCTTCGCTCTGACGTTCCCTAGACTTCCGGAACCTACGCCCGAACCCACCGCCATCCCCACCAATACACCCCTCCCCGCTCCTACGCCCGAATTCGCAGAGCCGATGGTGTTCGTATCCGGCCTTATATTCATACGGGGACTTCCAATGACTCCGCCCGACTCCATCCTTGTAGCCCGAATCGGCGACAGTTACCAGTCCGCCCCCGCCGCGGTCATCGCCACTGACGGCATATACGGCGGATTGGTCGTTGACCCCGGCGACAAGAGTTTCGAGGGCGGCGAAATACGCTTCTTCCTGAACGGCATTCAAGCGCGCACCACTACCGTATATGCAAGCGGCAAGCTGGAACGCACATTCGACATCCTGTTTACGGACTACCCTACCCCTATCCTGCCGTCTCCCATCCCGAGCCCAACCCACACCCCGACGCCGACACATACCAATACGCCCTACCCGACCCCAACGCCCACACCGGAGCCGCCAACCTCGACTCCCCCGCCGACCCACACGCCCATGCCAACGCTGACGCCGACGCCTATGCCCACGCCTACCACTACCCCTGCCCCGTCGCCCACCAGCGTCCCGGTTCCCTCCCCCACATCCATACAACCGCCTGCGCCGCCTGCGCCCACTCCCCCACCCCAAGAGACGGGAGGCTGCTTCTCCGCCGACGGCGTGTCCCCTCTGACGGCGGCGGCCAACATAATGCTTCTGGTAGCTCCCCTCGGACTCGTGGTTAGCCTGAGAAAATCTCGACGGAAGCGAGTCTGACCGTCAAATCAAACGCTGAAACTAACACCCGCCCTTCCGATATGTTATCATTGTGAAAGATTTTTCTAATTGCGAGGACCTGTCTTTGTCTTCTATAAGCGCACAGGATAAAGAACGGATTATAAACGCTATCAACCACCAGCGTCGCCCCACTGTGACCGTCCTGTCATCGCTGCTCGCCGTTCAGGATGAACTTGGCTACATACCGGATGAAGCCATCGAAGAAGTAGCCTCGCTCAACCACGCCACAATCAACGAAGTCTGGGGCGTCGCGTCCTTCTACACCAACTTCCGATTCACCCCGCCCGGCAAACACAACGTCGAAATATGCTGGGGACCCACCTGCCACCTGAAAGGCGCGTCCCACATCTTGAAGCGAGTTATGGACCGGCTCGGACTTGAAGACGAAGGCGAGACCGAAGACAACAACATATCCTTCAAGTTCAACACCTGCTTGGGCGCCTGTTCCACGGCTCCCGTCATGAGCGTAGATCACCACCTCATCGGACGCCTGACACCGGAATCAGCGTCCGACCGCATTGGAAACCTCCTGAACAATCCCTGAAACACGCCGACAATCATCCCCAATCCGTGAACCATGCCCTCATACGAAGAACTTAAAAAGACCGCCAACGAACGTTGGAAAAACCTGACAGAAGGCCCCGAACCCTGGATCAGAGTCGGCGCCGCCATGTGCGGCCACGCCGCGGGCGCCGGAGACGTCATAGACGCGCTCAGAAACGCGCTCCACACCCGGAACATCGCGGCCAGAATAGACGAGGTGGGCTGTCTCGGCGTCTGCTACGCCGAGCCGCTGGTTGACATACTCCGGCCCGGAACGCGGTCGAGACTCTTCTTCCGAAACGTCGAGCCGGAAGATGCGCTCGCCATAATAGCCTCATACCTCGCGTCCGGCCAACTGCCCCCCGACAAAGTCTTCGGCTACCTGGGGGAAGACACCATAGACGGCGCTCCCAATTTAGCCGAAATTCCCGGCATAGCCGCGCAACATCGCATAGCCCTCAGAAACGCGGGAAACACCGCCCCGGACGACATATACCAGTACATAGCCAACGGCGGCTACGCCGGCATACACAAAGCCATCGCCCGGATGGAGCCGGACGACGTTATCAAAGAGATGACAGACTCCGGCCTTCGAGGACGCGGCGGCGCGGCCTTTCCCACAGGCATAAAGTGGAGCTTCATGGTGCGCTCCCCAGGCCCCACAAAGTATATGCTCTGCAACTGCGAGGAAGGCGACCCTGGCGCGTACAACGACAAAGGCATACTCGAAAGCGACCCTCACACCCTCATCGAAGGGCTAATGATAGGAGGATACGCCACCCGCGCCTCCAACGGCATCGTCTTCATACGGCACGGACACGACGGACCGATTGAACGCGCCGAAGAAGCCATCAAACAGGCTTACGAAGCCGGCATCCTCGGACAGAACATCTTCGGCTCCGACTTCAGCTTCGACGTAGAAGTCGCCCTCACAGGAGAATCCTACGTCGCCGGCGAGGAGACCGCCCTGATGGAAGCCATCGAGGGCAAACGCTCACAGCCCAGATTCCGCCCACCATTCCCCGCCGCCTACGGTGTCTGGGGCTATCCCTCCACTATAAACAACGTCAAAACATACTCATACGCGCCCGAAATAATCTCACGCGGCGCGGAATGGTTCAGCTCCATAGGCGTCAACCGCAGTACCGGAACAGCCATAATATGCCTCAACGGAAACGTCGAATACCCCGGCCTATATGAAGTCCCGATGGGCCTCACCCTGGGCGAGGTGGTGAACGACATAGGCGGAGGCGTTTCGGGCGGCAAAGAACTCAAATTGCTCCAGACCGGAGGCCCACTCGGTGGAGTCCTCAGCGCGGAAAGCCTGTCTATACACATAGACTTCGACGAAATGCGCGAAGCCGGCGCTATTCTCGGCTCCGGCGGAATCATTGTCGGCGACGAAGACGTCTGTGCGGTTGACCTCACCCGCGTGCTGGTCGCCTTCTGCCAATTCGAATCCTGCGGCAAATGCTTCCCCTGCAGGCTCGGCATGGAACACCTTCTCGAGATAACCGAGCGCATCGCCAAATGCGAAAGCAAACCCGGCGACCTAGACCTTATGCGCTCTGTCGGAACCACCATGGAAGCCAGTTCCCTCTGCGGACACGGCCAGCTTGGATTCGGCCCTATCCGCTCCGCGCTCACCCACTTCGAGTCCGACTTCATCGCGCACATCGAAGAGCGCCGATGTCCCACCGGAAGCTGCCTCAGTCCCCATATCGTCCCCAAAAACACAAGACCATACGCCCACGACTTCATACCCGGAGCGCTATAATGGCTGACGACATCAAAATCACCATTGACGGCCAGGAAATTCCGGCCCAACCCGGCCAAATGATAATTCAGGCCGCCATGGACGCCGGACTCTACATCCCATACCTGTGCTACTATCCGGGCATGAAACCCTTCGGCGCCTGTCGAATGTGTGTGGTCACCGCCGAAGCCCCTACCCCCGACGGGACATATCGGCCCCTGCCGGGCTCGCCGGCCTCATGCACGACGCCCGTGTCCCCAGGAATGCGAGTGACCACTCAAAGCCCCGAACTCCAGGGACTCAGGCGCGGCATAATGGATATGCTGCTGTCTGAGCACCCTCACGGATGCCTCACCTGCCACCGCATCGAACTCTGCGGCCCGTCCGACATATGCCTGCGCCACGTATCCGTCAACGACCGATGCGTGACCTGTCCCAAAAACGAGCGCTGCGAACTCAAGGACACAGTTCGATTCTTAGAAATGGAGATGGACACTCCGCTCACCTACAACAACCGACACCTGCCGCTCGCGACCCAGGACCCCTACTGGGACATGGACATGAACCTATGCATCGTATGCGCGCGCTGCGTCCGCGTCTGCGACGAGGTGCGCGGCGACTCCGCCCTAACCCTCCAGATGCGCTCCGGCCGCAGCCTCATAGGAACATCGCAAGGAACCAGCCTGCTGGAATCCGGCTGCGAATTCTGCGGCGCCTGCATTGACGTCTGCCCCACCGGCGCCCTCGTCGAACACGACTACAAGTGGGACAAGGCAGCCCAGGAAATCAACTCCATATGCCCACACTGCCCGGTCGGCTGCGAGATGAAACTCGAAGTAAACAAGCGTAACCGACTCATCCGCTCGATTCCGGACCGACTCGCCCCCACGAACCGAGGGCAGGGATGCTTCAAGGGCAAGTTCGGAATGGAGTTCGTCAACCGACGCGACCGCATAAAGTCTCCTATGATACGGCGCGACGGCCAACTGCGACAAGCCTCCTGGCCCGAAGCCATTGACCACATCGCCCAAAAGCTCGCGGACTACAAGAACGGCCCATACTACCTTGTCGCCTCGCAAAGGGCCACCAACGAAGACGCCTACGTCGCCCAGAAATTCGCCCGAGCGGTCATGGCAACCAACAACATAGACATAGCCTCCAACACCCGACCGGAGATGCTTGACCCTGTCCGCGAACAACTCGGATACTCCGCGGCGACAAATCCCATATGGGACATGGAAGACTCAAAGCGATTCCTCGTCGTCTCCTCCAACATGACCGAGGAGCAGAACGTCCTCGCCGTCCCAATCAAAAAGGCAATCCGACAGGGCAGCGCCTCGCTCGTACTCATTGACCAGCGCGAGACTGAGCTTGCCCGGCACGCCGAAATCTGGATCAGACCCAGAATCGGCAGCGAAGCCATACTCATCGGAGGCATGATACGGGTCATATGGGACGAATCGCTCGAAGACAACGATTTTCTGAACCAACGCGCAAACAACCTGCAGGAGTTCAGGAACTCCATAATGCGCGAATTCGATCTCGCGAAAGTCGAACGCGCCACAAGTGTATCCCGAGAAGACATTCAGGCCGCCGCCCGCCTCTTCGCCGAGCAACAGCCCGGCGCGATACTATACGCGCTCGAAACCCTTCCCGCTCACCTGCGCGCCGAGTGCTCGAGCGCGCTAGTCAACCTAGCCCTCGTAACCGGAAATATCGGACGAAAGTCCTCAGGCTTGTACCCCCTCTTCACCGGAGCCAATGAACAGGGAGCCAGGGACGTTGGATGCGTTCCCGACCTCCTCCCCGGTTACAGGCGGACCGACGACGAAAGGCGACGCCAACAGGTCTCAAACGCATGGAACGCGGACATCCCCGCATCTCAGGGCATAGGCGTAAGAGAACTAGTCGAAGCCGTGGACTCAGGAACAGTCAAGGCCGTTCATATAATAGGAGATAGTCCAAACTTCACCAACGGCGAACTAGGCGATTTCATGGACGCGCTCAACCGCGCCGAGTTCGTCATAGCTCACGCCACATTCGAAAACGACGTGACCCAACTCGCCGACGTAGTTCTGCCCTCCCAAACATTCGCCGAACGTACGGGAACATACACCAACCTGGAACGCAGAGTTCAGCTTCTGCGCCCTGCGCTCGGACCCAAGGGCGACGGGGACGCCGACTGGCGCATCATCTCCCGTATTGCAAACCGCATGGGCGCCAAGGGCTTTGCCTACAATGACGAAACAGAGGTCTTCGACGAACTCAACAACCTTGTCTCGATATACGGCGGCATTACCTACGACAGAATCCGCGTCGCGGGCATACACTGGCCCTGCCTGGCCAGCGATATGGCCGACGTTCCCATCCTTTACCACGAAGACTCCGACACCGGCGGGTTAAATCTCGCCCCAATGTACATCAACCCCGTCCACGACCACGAAGATGAGGATTACCCCTTCATGCTGGCGCGAGGCCGCGTTCTGCATCAGCCCGACCAGGATATGCAAATCGTCCAGATAAACGGCAAAAACGCCATACAGCGCGACGAAACCATCCAACTGCATCCCGAAGACGCCGCCGAACTCGGCATAACCCAGGGAGACTGGGTGGAAGCCATATCCAGCCGAGGCAGAGCAGTCGGGACTGCCGACCTCACCGGCCCCCAGCGAGGACTGGTTTCCATAACCACCCTGTTCGGCGACCTGATAACCGCCCTCGTCAACAGCCGGCGTCCCGACCCCATGCTGAACATACCTACTCTGCCGCTGACCCCGGTGCGGATTGTCAAACCCGCCGCCCAGGTCGCCGCAGACTGAACTACACACTAACAGAACACAAAGGAGATAACAGAACTTGACCTCCCTGACACGGAGACGAAAATTCCGGCGTCCAAAACTGGCCGACACAACCATACTGAAAAGAACCGACCTTACGCGCGACCTATGGACAATATGGCTGGAAAAGCCCGACGGCTTCACCTTCAAGCCAGGTCAGTATTGCACAATAGGCGTGGACGGAATAGAGCGCGCCTACTCCATAGTATCCGCGCCCTGCGAAGAAGACCTCGAACTCTTCATCGAACTCGTCCCGCCCCCTGACGGCAACCTGACACCCCTCTTATACACTCTGAAAGAGGGCGACAGCGTCTCCATACGCCCAAGGGCTAAGGGCATCTTCGTCTTCGACCCGTCGCTCCCCAACCAACTCTTCGTCGCCACCGTAACCGGTGTGGTGCCATACATAAGCATCATAAGGCAATACCTCAACGACGGCAGGACCGGACACCACTTCTACATCCTGATGGGCGCCAGCTACCAAGACGAATTCGGATACGACGCCGAACTGGAAAAACTGGCCGCAGACCATCCCGACATGATCACATTCGTACCCACCATTAGCCGGCCGGACGAAGAGCCGAACGTCCGATGGACAGGCGAGAAAGGTCGAGTCAACAACATAGTCGAAAGGTACGCCGAAAAGTGGGGACTGACCCCCCAAGACACAATCGTTTACGCCTGCGGACACCCCGGAATGATAGAAGACGTCAAAGACCGCATGATCCCTAGCGGATACATCGTCAGAGAAGAACGCTTCTGGAAAGAAGACGACTGAACTCTCCCTCACTCGAATATACGAACCTACGCGCCGGCTCCAACGAGCCGGCCATTCTTCATCCCTTCCCCATGCGCCGTCCCGGGCCGCCCAAACTTCCCCATTAGCGAAAATCGGCTTGCCATAACCTCCCATCCGCTGCAGACGCCGTTTCCAAAATAAACTCACCGTCTCGCGTCAGGGTCTTCAACTACCTGATAAACAAGCCGGTCCGTCAGACCAAGCCCCATCTCCCTCAGAAAAAGGACTAGCGTGGACGATGGCCCTCGGCGCGCTTCTCGGAGCCGTGTCAGGATATTTCGGAGGCCACATTGACGAGATAATCATGCGCCTCGTATACCTGACCAACGCGCTCCCCTTCCTGTTGGCCGCCTTGGTTGTCGTGAGCGTATTCGGAGCGAGTTTCCGCACACTCCTGATTATCCTGTCCCTTTTCGCCTGGGGCGGATACGCCAGACAAGTGAGAGGAGAAGTCCTCCAATTATTCGACCCCCGCCTCCGCCAGCTATGACTGTTGATAGTTAGAAATCAGCCCTTAGTAAAGAAGAGGGGCGACCCGTTGCGGTCGCCCCTCTTCTTTCAGCCCTTCCCCGCCACGACGCCTAGGCGTCGTAGTACAGGAAGAATTCGTACGGATGCGGGCGCAGGCGCATCTCGTCAACCTCATTGGTGCGCTTATAATCCAGCCACGTCTCAATCAGGTCCGACGTGAACACATCCCCCGCCAGCATAAAGTCGTGGTCGCTCTCCAGCGCGTCCAGAACCTCTTCCAAACTGCCCGGCACCTGCTGAACGTTCGCCGCCTCTTCAGGAGAGAGATCGTACAGATCAACGTCGAGCGGATCGCCCGGATCAATCTGGTTGCGTATGCCGTCAATTCCGGCCATCAGCATCGCGCTGAACGCGAAGTACGGATTCGCCGTCGGGTCCGGACAGCGGAACTCCACACGCTTCGCCGGCGGCGTATCGAAATACACCGGTATCCGGCAGCAGGCGCTGCGGTTGCGCGCCGAGTACGCCAGGTTCACCGGAGCCTCAAAACCCGGCACCAGCCTCCGATACGAATTCGTCGTCGGAGCCGCGAACGCCAGCAGCGCGGGCGCGTGCTTCAGCAGCCCGCCGATGTAGTATTTCATCGTATCGCTCATGTGCGCGTAGCCGTCGCCATAGAAAATATTTGTCCCGTCCTTCCAGATGCTCTGGTGGGTATGCATACCCGTACCGTTGTCGCCGAACAACGGCTTCGGCATGAACGTCGCCGTCTTGCCATGCCGCGCCGCGACATTCTTGACCAGGTACTTGTAAATCATGATATTGTCGGCTGTCTTGGTCAGAGTGTCATAAACGATGTCAATCTCACCCTGTCCGGCGGTCGCCACTTCGTGATGCTGCTTCTCCACAGTCATGCCGAACTTCTGCATCTCGATAACCATCTCCGAGCGAATGTCGCCCAGAGTATCCACCGGCGGCGCTGGAAAGTAGCCGCCCTTATGGCGCGGCCTGTATCCCTTGCTCAGCGTCTTGCCGTCCAGCTGATACCTGTTGCCCGAGTTCCACGTTCCCTCATCCGAATCCACATTGTAATACGCCGAGTGCGCGTCTTGGTTGAACACCGCGGAATCGAAGATGAAAAACTCAGCCTCCGGACCCCAGTAGCTGGTATCGCCTATCCCGCTGGACCTGAGATACGACTCCGCCTTCTGCGCGATGTACCTAGGATCGCGGCTGTAATCGGAACCGGTCAGAGGGTCGCGTATATTGCAGATCAGGCTGAGAGTCTTGATATTGTACACAGGATCTACGACCGCGGTATTGGGATCCGGAACCAGTAGCATATCGCTCTCGTCAATCGTCTGGAAACCGCGAATGCTGGAACCGTCGAATCCGGTCCCGCTCTCAAACAAATCCTCCGTAACCTCATTAGGCGGTATGCCCACATGCTGAAGGGTACCGGGAAGGTCCGTGAACTTGAGGTCAATTATCTCGACGCCCTCGTCCTGAATAAGTTTTATGACATCTGCTGGGCTCATGCTTTCCCACTCCTTTATATTTGTTTTCGCTTTTGCTCTGTGCAAGGCATCCGGCCGTTGGGGGCTGAATCAGGGCCTGCGCCGAAGCTATTATACCCTCTTACCAAAAGCGCCTGGTCGAGTTTTTCGTCCCAGGCGCTTATTTTATGTGAGATTATCGTCTTCGACGCTTCCGCCTAGCCTCTATTGGCGACTATAGCGGAGAGGACTCCAACTCGACTACCGCTCTCTGCTCTTCCGGACCCTGCTCGGCAAAATCACCCAGAGTCCGAACAGGCCCGCGAATGCTACACCGCCGAGAATCGCCTCTATACCCATCTTTTCCTGACTCCTATCTGATTGATCCGATGCCGAAGACCGTTCTTTCGGTTCGGCATCGCGTTTGTTCTATGCCTAACATTATCCAATATCATTGTTTCAGGGGTGTTACTCAAATGTTAAATTTATGTAACATATGCCAAACGTAGCGTAATCGCCTCAAATATAAAGAGAGGAAGACCCTGACCGCTCAAGCCCCCTTGGAGCGGACAGGGCCTTATGAAGGGTGGGAAAAGTTTTCTAGTTCAGGTCGCGGTTAGCCGGCCATCTCCGGATAAGCCGACGCGCCATGCTCAGGCTCGTCCAGACCTTCCAGCTCCTCTTCCTCCGAGGCCCTCAGACCCATTGTCAGGTCAATAGCCTTGAAAAGGACGAAGCCGGCGCCCAGTCCCCACGCGGCCGCCACAAGCAGCCCTACTATCTGAGGAATCAACTGCTCGGCGTTGCCGTAGAACAGCCCGCTGACATCGTTGTTGCCCGCCGCGAACAAGCCGACCGCCAACACGCCCCATGCGCCACAGATGCCGTGCACCGTTACCGCGCCAACAGGGTCGTCCGCCTTGACAACATTCTTGATGAACTCAACGCCGAAGATCATTATGACGCCCGCTATCAGACCAATTACCACCGCGCCCCAGGGGTCAACATAGGCGCAGCCCGCAGTGATTCCAACCAGTCCGGCAAGCGCTCCATTGCAAGCCATCTCGATGTCTGCCTTGCCGGTCCGCAGCAGAACGACATATATGGCGGAGGTCGCCCCCGCCGCCCCCGCCAGCAGCGTGTTCACCGCATTCAATCCCAGGGTGCCGGAGTTTATATTGAATCCGAACCATCCGAAAAACAATATGAACGTGCCGATCACCACATATGGTATGTTATGCCCCTTGAGCTCCGCGCCTTCGCGGAAGCCCATACGAGGACCTACAACTATCGCTCCGGCCAGCGCAAGGAAACCGCCTATCATGTGGACCACCGCGGAACCGGCGTAGTCGGCCAGGCCGGGGCCTATCTGCGTAAGCCACCCATCCTCGCTCCACGCCCAGTGTCCGTATATAGGATAGACCACCGCGCCCACAATGAAGCTATAAGCGAAGTAGGCATTGATCTTAGTCCGCTCCGCCATCGCGCCCGCGATAATCGTCGCGGCGGTTCCGGCGAACACCATCTGGAAGAACCAGCCCACCAACTCGGTGTCGCTAAAGTCCGCGAGGAAGAAGCCCTCCAGACCGATTATGCCCGAAGCGGCTCCCCCGCCCATCATCAGCGCGAAGCCGAACGCCCAGAAGCCCAACGAGGCTATGCAAAAGTCCAAGAACGACTTGGTCATGTAGTTGACCGTATTCTTAGAGCGAATCAGACCCGCCCCAAGAAACGCGAACCCCGCCTGCATGAAGAAGACCAGCGCGGCCGCCACGGTGAGAACCAAATCTTCCACCTTGCTGTCCACGCTTTCAGCTGTGATTTCCTGGGCATAGGCGACACCTATCGCGCCTAAAAAGACTCCAATGCCCAGCAGCGCTATCATGGCGAGTCTGAGCTTAAAGGTTGTAATATTGAATACTCTGGCATTTATCAATTCATATTCCTCCTGAGTGTGGGGGCTATACCTTTTAACAATCTACGATAATGAACAAATATTACCGAATCTTTTCCAAGATATAACGTTTTTGTTGCATTCATGTTAAGAAAGTGTTAACTACACGCTCGCGCAGTAGGGATACGCCCGCCGCGACGCTACATCGGAAGCGTATCCCCATATCGCGCGGCTTAGCGTTGTCGCGCGATACAGAATGAGAGTCCCCCGAACCAAGCGCGAACCTCTCTTGCGAATAGCGCTATAATACGATGTATGATACCCGGCGGCGTAACTCAGAACTCAGGATGAACAATGGCGCTCAAAGAATCTATACACCAACTGGTCGAAGACCTGCCCGAAGAAGAACTCTCCACCGCGCTGAGGTTTCTTCAATATCTGAGGGATGTGGGCGATGTGCAGCCTCTCCAGACCGTGGTTCACCGACTGGACGAGTATGAGAGCGATTACGACGATACGCCTCTGAGCGAGGAGGGCGAGGGCCTGTCGGTCGCTGACGCATGGCGCCAATACCTCGGACGCTAGAGCGCGACCCTAAGATCGGGCCGAGCTCACCAAGAAGACTATCCCGTTAATCCTACTAGGCTCCTTTGCCTAGCTGGGGCCGGGCTGGCCGCAATCGCCATCCTACCGTAGAAAAACCGCGCCTCAGACCTTACTCCAGCGCCCGACCCGCGGCGTCCGACTCATCCTCGCTCTGGCTCATCAAGTCGTTGGCGCGATCTATCGCCGCGCGTATGGCGGCGGGATCTGTTCTAACCGGATCATAGGTTACGGTCGCAAGCCTCTTTCCCAGATCGAATCTCACATTCACTATTCCGGCTAAAGCGTTTACCTCACGGGCAACATAGTCCGCTCAGCCATCTCAAAATGCGTTCGGAACCTCTCGTACCAGTACCTGGCTATCCATCTAATCTCCCCCTGTCGCCTGACTGTCCTACCGACTCTTCGATTGCCGTATGCGGAGCCCCCGGGCGTCGGCCCACTACTCGCGACTGGCGTACAATTCATGCGCGCGGATATAGTCGCGCACCCCTGTCGGCGCGCCGCGCAGAGACGCGTCCCCCCCTGCGGACGCGGGCGCGAATATCTGTCGCGCTTACATCAACCATCGGCCCGCTCACTATCCTAACCCTGCCCGAGGACGAAGGAAAGTCCCTTTCAAGGTCGGCTATCGAAACATTCGCCAAGCCGGGGCGCGATACCGCCGCCACGACACACATCTCGAAAATCCGATCCGGCTGACGCCAGCCGCCAAGCTCAAGCGCCGAATCCATCCCCAGAATCAAATATAATTCGACGCTGTCTCCCATGCGCCGCCGCAACTCGGCGAGCGTATCCACTGTATAGGTAGGACCTGCGCGTTCTATCTCGATGGCCGACACCTCAAAATGAGGATTGCCCCGCACGGCCAGCTCCACCATGGCCAGCCTATGAGCCGCGTCCGTCACCCGCCTATCCGACTTCAGCCAGGGCCGGCCGGCCGGCATGAAAATCACCTTGTCCAGCTCCAAGCAAACGCGCGCGGACTCCGCTATCATCAGGTGCCCCATATGTATCGGGTCGAACGTCCCGCCGAGTATGCCTATGCGTCGCGCAATGCTATCCATCGGCGTGTCACGCCTCTCGCGGTTGCTGCCTGTACCGGCGGAATACATCAGAGTGCCCGATAGTCGATCTTATATAGAGCCATGCCCATCCCCTCGTCAACCGATTCACTCGGCGCTTAATGTTAGCAAGTATTAAGCGCCGCGCTAAAGTTCGCCCCTGTCCGACTGACTTTCCACCCCGACAGCGGCCTATCCACCCCGAAAACTACTAACAACCGAATGCGGAAAACCAAAATAGCTTGCGTGGACACCCTCACCCTTGCACATCCGTGCTGATACCGCTACAATAGACAGACACGCGCCTCACAACTGCGTACACGAAACGCTCCACCGGACACACGGAGTCCCAAACCAACAACCGCGTACTGATAACGATAAACCACAGTATATAACAAATCTGACAGAAAAATATTTTCGACCATTTAGCTACAAATTCTGGTGGATACAGGCCGAATGCAGGTACCAGACCCCGCCTGCGGAGCATCTGCGGACACCTGCGGGATAACCAGCAGCTATATAAACAAAAATATATAAGACAACCCCGCGCTGAAATTCTAGACGCGATTGCCCTCCGAGAAGGCGCGGCGAAGAAGAAGCTCTGGCGTCTTCATGCTATCGTACATCAGCGAACCATACAGAGGAGAGTAAACCATGACAGACATCGCCCCCGCCGACCACAACATAGAAATCAACAGCCTGAACATACACTATCTGGACTGGGGAGGCCCCTCTAGCCGCAACCTCCTGCTCGTCCACGGGCAGGGAGGAAACGCGCGCAACTGGGACCACATCGCGCGGGAACTGCGCGATGAATTCCGCGTTATCGCGATCGACCAGCGCGGACACGGCGATTCATCCCATACATGGGAAGGCTACGGCGTCGCAGACTTCGCGCGAGATCTGGCCGCGTTCGTCGAAAAGGTCGGCATAGCCCCTTGCGACTACGTTGGCGCGTCTCTCGGAGCGCGCAACGGCATAGCCTACGCCGGAGACCACTCCGACCACCTCAAACACTTCGTGTGCCTAGACTACGGCCCCGAGATGAGCGTCACATCCGCCCGCAACCAGATTTCCGGCATGAACAGGCGCCCACTCGGATGGCGCAGCGTCGAGGAATACGTCGAACTCCAACTTCAGGGCAACCCAAGGCCCGGCGCCGAATACTACCGCAACCAGGCCGAACACGGCCTTCGACTAAACTACGCCGGCAAATACGTCGCCAAGTCCGACCCCGATATGTTCTGGATAAACGGCAGCTTCGGCGCGCGAGAAGTCCCCTACCTCTGGGAGCAGTGGAACAAGATATCCTGCCCCATCATGGAGATGAAAGGCGGCGAGAGCGACTTCCTCTCAGACCAGATCAAGGAACGCATGATCAAATCCCAGCCCTCGATGACATGGATTGACGTCCCCGACTCCGGACACGGCATCACCGGCGACAACCCCCGCTTCCTCCTGCGGGAACTGCGCGCCTTCTTCGTGGACTAAGCGGGCGCATCCGCATATTGACAATTCTCCTATAAGTCATTGTCATTGAATTTAGCGTGGACTCGGCAAAGCCTAACTCTATCCCAGCGACTAGGCGCGCCTATTAGACGTGGATTCAAGCGCCCTTAGGACGGAGAGACTCGCGAGACCTCCACCGGCGTCACCGGCAAGTTAGCGGCGCGACGCCTCAGAGTCCGCCACATCCCCGCTGACTGGACTATCCTGTCCGCTCATATATTGTATAATCACTTCTAATGTCCGGCTACGCCTTTCGACTAGGAGACCATCTTGGAACAGCGCGACACCGCCAGAGAACTGGCGCAGAATATCATCAAGAACATCGAGCGAGTTATAGTCGGCAAAAGCAGAGCCGTCGAACTTGGCGTAATCGCCCTAATGTGTGAGGGCCACGCGCTTATAGAAGACGTCCCCGGCGTAGGCAAAACCATGCTCGCCCGAAGTATCGCGCGCTCCGTCGGCGCCAGCTTCAAGCGAATCCAGTTCACACCCGATTTGCTTCCCACCGACGTCACCGGCGTCTCCATATACAACCAGCAAACCGGACGGTTTGAATTCAGGGAAGGCCCCATCATAGCGCAGATGGTCCTCGCCGACGAGGTCAACCGCGCTACCCCCAAAACACAATCCGCCATGCTCGAAGCCATGGACGAACGACAGGTGACCGTCGAAGGCGTGACCCACAGCGTCCCCACTCCCTTCATGGTCATGGCTACCCAGAATCCCGTCGAATACGAAGGCACATTCCCACTTCCCGAAGCCCAACTCGACCGATTCCTGCTGACAATCAATCTGGGATACCCCACCATCGAGGAGGAACTGGAAATCATAGAGCGTCAGCACATGCAGCACCCCATAGAGACGCTTGAACCCGTCGCCTCCGCCCAAGAGGTGATAAACCTCCAAAGGGCTATCCGCGCTATCTACGTTGACGACCTTGTCAAGGAATACATCGTCAGCCTGACCGCCGCAACCCGCTCACACCCCGACATATCGCTCGGAGCGTCCCCGCGCGCATCTCTGGCATTGTACAGAGGCGGCCAGGCCATCGCGCTGATACGCGGGCGCGACTTCGTCCTTCCCGACGACGCGAAGGACTTGGCTCACCCCATGCTCAGCCACCGGATGATAGTCTCGGCCGCCGCCAGGATGAGAGGCATATCCAGCGAGGAAATAGTTGAGACCATACTCGAACAGACCGCCGTTCCCGGCGGACAGGCGCGGACAGCCGCCAGGAGCTAGAACGATTTTCGACGGAAAGCTATTCATACAGAAACGCTTCTACTTGGTAGTCGGACTGATAGTCATCACGATATTCACCGGCATGGCTACCGGATTCTCGCTGTTTTACAGGCTCATATACGTCATGGCCCTAACCGCGATTCTGGCGTTCATCTGGAACTGGATAACCATGCTCGGACTGGAAATAGGAATCGAGCGTCGCACCCGTCGGGTAAGAGTCGGGGAGGATATAGAGGAACGTATAGTCGTCCGCAATAACAGCCGCCTGCCCAAACCCACCCTGGAAGTCGAAGACATAACCGATATGCCGGGCTATTCCAACGGCATGGCGCTCAGCCTACCCAACAATAGCTTCAGATCGTGGCTCACGCGCGCGCCCGCGCGCAAACGCGGCGCGTACACCCTCGGTCCCGTGCGGGTATCCAACACCGACGTGTTCGGACTGTTCAGACGCGAACGCTCCTTCGGCGGACAGGACGACCTCATCGTCTATCCCCGCATATACGACCTCCCCGCGTTTGAAATACCCTCCACATACATAAGCGGGGACAGCTCTGCCCATCGCAGATCCCACAACCTGACCCCCCACGCCGCAAGCGTCCGCGAGTACGCCTCAGGCGACAGCCTAAGCAGAATCCACTGGGCAAGCACAGCGCGCGTCGGAAGACTCATGTCCAAGGAGTTCGACCTCGGCCTCTCCAGCGACGTTTGGATAGTCGTTGACCTTCACAGAGACGTCCAAGCCGGAGAGCTGGAAGAAAGCACCGACGAGTACGCCGTCTCAATAGCCGCCTCCCTCGCGCGCAAGTACGCGCGCGCCCAGATGCCCGTCGGCCTCGTCTCATACGGCGACGCGCGATACGTCCTTCCCGCCGATACCGGCTCCGGCCAGTACGAACGGATAATGGAATACCTCGCTAGAAGCAAAGCGGAGGGCAGTCTTCCTCTCGAAAACGTGCTGATCCGCGAGGAACAACTATGGGGAACACAGAGCGCCCTAATCATAATAACGCCCTCCCACCGCCAAGACTGGACTGTCGCGGTAAAAGAGCTTGTCCGCCGTCGCGTCAGGGTCGCCGCGATTCTGGTAGATGGCAAGTCATTCGGAGGGCTGTTCGAGACAATGGATGCGGCGCCCGCGTTGTACGACGCCGCTGTTGACCCCTATGTGGTTCGCATGGGAGATGACGTGCCGCTCGCGCTGTCGCACACCTACACAACGTCCGCGCCCAACTCGGAGGAGGCTGTCTCATGAGCGCTCAGGACGCAGGCGTATTTCTCCATCATCGTTTAGACCCGGAAGCCGTCGGCTCGCGCCGCGCCTGGCTTGATAAACTCAAGCGGTACAGCCCGAGTCAAGGCTGGACTACCTTTGCGCTGCTGATTCTGGCTATTCTCGTGGTCGCCTGGTCCGTGACCGATGCCGAGTGGGTAGAGTCGCCCGGCCTGAATACAATCATGATATGGGCCGCCGTCGCGGGCCTTCTGCTCGCCAAAACACCCGCCCCTTGGTTCATACTCATACCCGGCGGAACGTTGCTCGGCGCGGTCGCCGCTCTCTGGCAGACCTCCGCCCGGAGTGTCCAAGGCGAAGATGCGATGGAGCGGATAAGGGAGATGTTCCACAGGCTCGACGTGTGGTGGGACGCCGCGTACAGCGGCGGCATCAGCGCCGATCTGTTGCCCTTTACCCTAATGCTGCTATCGCTTGGCTGGATAGCCGGCTTCTTCAGTTCATGGTTCATCTTCAGACGAAGCAACGTATGGATCGCCGTCATACTGCTTGGAACCGCCATACTCACAAATCTCAGCTTTCTGCCGGAGAAGTTCGCCGCCCGATTCTTCCTGTTCCTGTTCATCGCGATGCTCCTCATAGTCAGAGTAAGCACCGTTCAGTTGCAGGCGCGCTGGGAACAACTCAACATCGAGTTCACGCAACAAACCGGGTGGCTCGCGCTACACGTGACAGTCTGGTTCAGCGTGATAGTTATATTGGCCGCCGCCCTTATGCCGCTGAATGTATACACCAACTCGACTGCCGCCCAGATATGGAATGTCGGACGGGCTCCGGTGACCGCGACCGAAGACTTCTTCGCAAGACTATTCGCAGCCCTGCCGTCCAAGAAGGATACAGCCGGCCGCTTCTTCGGAAAATGGCTCCCATTCATCGGGAAAATATCATTTGGCGGCGAACCGGTGGGCTGGGCGACTACCAGCTACCCCTCCTACTGGCTATCCCAGACCTACAATCAGTACACCCCTCGCGGATGGATAGCCACCGATTCCGAACCTATCGAGGTCGGCCCTGATCTGCTCCCTCCGGCCAGACGCGACAACTTAATGCGCGAATCCGAGACACAGATGATGCAGCTTGACTTCCCATCCGAGAAGTTCCTTTCGGGCGGAGACTTCCACTGGGTCAGCGAACCCGCCATTCTCGAGACACTGTCTCCCAGAAAGTTCATTATAGACATGGACGATCCGTCCGCGGACCCTTCCTTTCCGCCTGATGTGCGCGAGCTGGCGGAAGCCTTCCGATTCGACCTGCGCGGACTCAGCGAAGATACGGCCAGAGCGATGGCCGGACAGCGTCTGCCAGACGATCTTCTCATACTGGATATTCAGACCGACTCATCCGATTCGGTCGAATCCGTCACGCTTCAGCGCAAAGCCCCCATTACCCCCGAACTAGTCTCGTGGAAATTTGTCGAAACCATAGAAAAGAACGACCCGTACCGGATGATCTCCTATGTATCTCTGGCAACAGACGACGACCTGAGAGAAGCCTCGACCGACTACGGCAACTTTATAACCGACCACTACTTGCAGTTGCCGCCATCCTTCCCCGAGAAAACTCGGACGCTTGCGGAACAGATCACCGCCGGTCAGGACAACCCGATGGATAAGGCGCTCGCAATCGAGAGTTATATGCGCGGCCCTGAATTCACCTATTCACAGGATATAGAAACTCCCCCATCGGACATAGACGGGGTCGAATGGTTCCTCTTCGAGTCCAAGGTCGGCTACTCCGACTACTTCGCCTCTTCTATGGCCGTCATGCTGAGAGCGGTCGGTGTTCCGGCCCGAATGGCCGCCGGATACGCCCCGGGAGAGCTGAACGAAGACGGTCAGCGCGTGATCCGCGATTCCGACAGCCACGGATGGGTTCAGGTATATTTCCCTGATTACGGCTGGATAGATTTCGAGCCCACCCCCAACTGGCCGGAGCACGAACGCTCCCCAATTCCTGCCAATCCGTTCCTCGGAGTTGGCGACGATCCGATTGAAGAAGATCCTGACGCTCTTCTCGACCCGTTCGACGTCGAAGGGGAGAGCCTCTTTCTCCCCACAAGCGTCTCCGATACTTCAAATCCTTTTGCGTCACTTAGAGATATGCTGCGGTATGCGGCGCCAGTAGGAATAGTAGCGGCGGCAGTGGCTGTCGCATGGATTGTCTGGTCTGTGATATGGAACTTCGGACTCCGCTCGCTCGGTCCCGAGTCTAGACTCTACGCGAAGCTGACAAGGCTCGGCTGGCTGGCCGGTGTTGGCCGCAGGTTCGACCAAACGCCAATCGAATTCGGCGCTCACGTAGGCAGGGCCATCCCTGACGCCAACGAGGGCGCTATAAAGATCGCGTCATCCTACGCAGCCCATCGGTATGGCGCCAGGCAGACGGACGAAGATGAACTGGCCGCGTTGACTGAGGCGTGGAAGAGCATAAGGCTCAAGCTCGTCGGGAAAATGTTCCAACGCCTGATACCCCAGCCGTCACGAGAGGCGGGCGCGTGAGATACTACGACATATTCGCTACCCCGTTCGGCTGGATGGGCTTCCTTGCCTCAGACGATGGACTTCTGCGCGGCGTCCTGCCCCAAGACTCCGAGGGCGAATGCGCCTCGCGCCTCCAACTTGATTCCGTATGTGTGATGCGCGCGCCCGAAAGATTTTCCCGCCTGCGCAGGCTGTTGCTGGATTACTTCAATGGCGCGGACGCCGACTTTAGCGATATCCCTCTCGATTTTGATGACGCGCCCGCTTTCCACCTGAAGGCGTGGCGGGCGTGTCGCTCAATCCCGCACGGCGAGACTCGCACATACAAGTGGCTCGCGATGATGGCGGGAAGCCCCAACGCGCCTAGGGCCGCAGGTCAGACTATGGCGCGCAATCGCATTCCCATAATCGTGCCTTGTCACAGGGTCATAGGCAGCGACGGCAGCCTGCGAGGGTTCGGGAGCGGCGACACCCGGATTGACCTAAAGCGCCGACTTCTGGAACTGGAGTCCGCGGAGCGAAGGCTTCTCTGACGGGCTACGCTCAGTCGAAACCATCCGCCGCGACTCCCATATCTTCCATGAGAATCCGCCGCGCCTCGTCGAGATACTCGTTGTCCACCAGTATCCGGCACGGGTACGCGGACACACCCAAGAACGACGCCGTATCCCCCGCGCGCACCAAGTTGGGAACGCCGCGCCGCGTGAGAAGTTCGCACCACATCTCGGCAGCCAACTGGTCGGGAGCGGTGACCAAGATTACCCACCTCATACCTGAAGAGACTCCACGGTAACCGATCCTGACCCTTCCAATACGCCGGACAGCTTGTTCGTCAGCTCGTCGCAGACGGACACTTGGATAGGCGACCATTCCATCCGGTATATCGTGCCTCTCGCCGCTATCTCCAGAATCACCTCGTCCTTGCCCTCGTAGGACAGAAGTATCCGCTTCACGTCGTCCAGAATCATCTGGTCATCCACCGCGTTGTTGGACTCGCGGATCCTCAAATTGAGCCGGTGGGGAGCCTCTATCCGAGAGTGAGCCAAGCCGGTGGACGTCTGGGCAGGACTGTTGGTCTCGGCGGACGGTGGTATAGAGGCGCCATTCGGTTTCGCCGCCTCTGAGGGCGAGGGAGTGGTAGGCTCGTTGACGTACTTCGCTCCATTCTCCTTCACCATATGGGCTGGCGCGCCGCCATTGGGAACAACGCCTTCATCCGGCGTCCCGCTGGTCAGGACGTGAGACGCGCTGAGCGATTCCTCCGGGGAGAACTCGTCCGCCTCGCCGCAAGTTATGGAGACCTCGTCTTCGCGCGTCCGAACGACACCTCCAACAACCACTATCTTGCCCTCTTGCCACAACCCCTCGGTCTCTTCCAACTTATCTTCCCATACGAAGACCTCTATCTGGCCATCCATCAGGCCGAGCGTTGCGATAACGAAGGGCTTGTTCTTCCTTGTGAATCTTCTGGCAACGCCGGCTATCTGCCCGACCAACGATACTTTCTTTCCTGCCATATCCCGCTGTATGTCGCTCCTGAACACGATGTGATTGGAGCCGGAGTCTGTAAGCAGTCCCGCCAATACATTGATGTTCGACAGCGACATACCCAACAGTTCGCGCTCCCACTCATCCCGTTCGCCGTCCGAAGCGGTGACGTCCGGAAGCGCTATATCCGCCAAGGGCGCCGATACCGACTCGCCGAACAGATCGAACATGGATGACTGGTCGGAATTCCTTAACCTGTTCTCGCTCTGGGCCAGCGCTATGATCCGGTCAACCGCGTCCAGCAGGGCGGCCCGGTCCCCAAAGTCATCCAGCGCGCCTACCTTTATCAGAGATTCCAGCGTCTTGCGATTGACGCCGCCCATGTTGGCCTCTCTGCACATATGCTCAATGGACTCGAACGGCCCAGTTTTATCCCTAGACTCTATCACGTCCTCGATTGCGGATGAGCCGACTCCCTTGACCGCCCCCATCCCGAACCGGATGGCCGCCGCTCCGTCCGGACCGGCTTCTATCGTGAATTCGGGGCGCCCCCGGTTGACGCTGGGCGAGAGAACCGGGATCTCCAGCCTCTGGCATTCAGCCACGGCAGAGTTTATCCGGTCATTGTGTCCAACGTATGAGTTGAGCAGCGACACCATGTACTCGGCGGTATAGTTCGCTTTCAGGTACGCCGTCCAATACGAGATGAGTCCGTAGCTGACGCTGTGCGCCTTATTGAACGCGTATCCGGCGAACGGCTCGACGAGAGAGAAGACTTTCTCGGACAGGGCGCGATCAAAGCCCTGTTCAAGCGCGCCCTTGATAAACTTCTCCTTCTCTTGCGCCATTATCTCCGGGATCTTCTTTCCCATGGCTTTGCGAACTATGTCAGCTTCGCCCAGCGTGTACCCGGCGAAGGTTCGCGCTATGTGGAGAACCTGGTCTTGATATACGATAACCCCGTAGGTCTCTTCAAGTATCTCTTCCAGCGCGGGGTGAACATAGGACACTGGAATTCGTCCGTGCTTGGCGTCAATGAACGTGGAGATATGCTCCATTGGACCGGGGCGATAGAGCGCGATCATCGCGGCCACGTCGGCGAGGGATGTGGGTTTCAGTTCTTTGATGTAGCGCGTCATTCCGCCGCCTTCGAGCTGGAATACGCCTGCCGTGTCGCCGCGAGAGAGGAGCTCGAACGTCTTAGCGTCGTCCAGCGGGATGTCGCCAAGGTCGAACCTGATATTGCGCGTCTCGGCTATCAGCTCGCGCGCCTTGGCCAGAACGGTCAGGTTGACAAGTCCGAGGAAGTCGAGCTTGAGCAGACCGAGCGCGGCGACCGGTTCCATGGCGTACTGCGTGGTCGTGGCGACCGAGCCGCTGTCATCCGCCTTCTGCGGACGCTGCAGCGGGACTATCTCGTCAAGCGGCTGTTGCGATATGACGACCCCCGCCGCGTGAGTGCTTGAGTGCCTTGTAACGCCTTCCAGTCCCTGCGCGGTCTCGACAAGGTTGCGAATCGCGTCGTCAGAGGTTATAGCCTCGGCCAGTTCGGATTCGGGGTCGGCCTTGGCGTCTTCGAGCGTGATGCCAAGCCTAGTCGGGATCATTCGCGCGACCCTATCCACATCGCCGTAGGACATGCCGAGCGCGCGGCCAACATCCCTCAGAGCGGCGCGCGCGCCGAGCGTGCCGAAAGTGATTATGTGGGCTACGTGTTCGCGCCCGTACTTGCGCACCACGTAGTTGATGACTTCCTCGCGGCGGTCGTCCTGGAAGTCCATATCAATATCCGGCATTTCCTTGCGCTCGAGATTGAGGAAGCGCTCGAACACAAGCCGGTATGGAAGCGGGTTCACGTTGGTTACGCCCAAGCAGTATAGTGTGAGGCTGGCCGCCGCGCTGCCCCGCACCGCGAAGAAAATGTCGTTCTCGCGCACAAAGCGCGCAATATCCCACACAACCAAGAAGTAGTTGTCGAAGCTGGTCTGCCTGATGACTTCCAGTTCGTAGGCCAGCCGGTTCTTCTCTTCGTCTCCGGCGTCGGGAATCCGTCGTTTCAGGCCATCCCAGCATATATTGGACAGGTACTCAAACGGCGTGACTCCCTCCGGCACAGTGTACTGGGGCAATCTAAGCTGGGTGAAGTCAATGTCCAAGTCGCACATCTCCGCCACCTTCTGGGTGTTGGAGACCGCTTCGGGCAGATCTTGGTATAGCTCCTCCATCTCCTGCGGGCTTGTCAGATAGTAGGAATCCTCCTCCATGCGGAGGCGCTTTGAGTCCTGAACATTCGTATTGGTGTGAATGCAGATTAGTATGTCCTGGAGTCGCGCGTCTTCCTTATATATGTAGTGAGAGTCGTTGGTGGCCACCACGGGGATGCGCAGGTCGCGGTGTATGTCTAGGAGTCCGTTGTTTATCTGCGGCAGTTCGGGAACGTCGCCGTGCCGCATGAACTCCAGGTAATAGTCTCCAAACACGTCGCGGTACCAGTCGGCCGTGGCGCGCGCTTCGTCCATGCGCCCTTGGGTTATCAGCGTCGGAACCTCCCCGCTGGGACAGCCGGACATCACTATCAGTCCCTCGTGATAGCGTTCAAGTATCTCGCGGTCCACGCGTGGTTTATAGTAGAAGCCTTCGAGGTGGGACAACGTTATCAGCTTGGCGAGGTTTTGGTATCCCACGTTGTTCTTGGCGAGAACTGTCATGTGGTAGGGGCTTCTTTCGTTGGGGTTGCGTTCGTGGCGGCTGCCGGACGCAACGTACATCTCACAGCCGATGATAGGGCGTATGCCCTCGGACCTGGCCTTGCGGTAGAAGTCTATCGCCCCATACATACCGCCATGGTCGGTTATCGCCAAGCTGTCCATTCCGAGCTCTTTGGCGCGGCTGACCAAGGGGTCGAGCCGGCTGAGGCCGTCGAGCATCGAGAATTCGGTGTGAACGTGGAGATGGCTGAACACTGTTATGCTCCATCAGGCTGATTCGAGGCAAAACGGCGGATTAGAGAAGCGTCGCCAATTATATCACCGCAGCCACCACCCGTTCGCAAGGCGCGTGATTGTGAAATTGGGACGATTCGGGCGAAATTTCCGGCTTTGGAGGCGTTTCTGCGCCTATTTACCGTAACGGCGCGACGCTGAATATGACGTGGAACGGCATACAGTAAATGATGACCGAGCCGATGGAGTCGAGGTCGGTATCGGATGGGATGTCGTAATTCTGGTTGCCGCGATTGCCCTTCAGCTTTCCGATATGCAGATACCCCGCCTCACGTAGCTCCGCCTTATTCTGCGGGTCGGGATGCGTGGATAGAAGGACGCGGAGGTCGGGGCCGTTGGTCACATTGAGATTCTCGAATCGAAGCGCCCCCCGACCATCGGGCAGCCTGTAAACCGTCGCTGCCCCGCTGCCCTTGTGGAAGCTGTCGGCGTCCCTGAACCGGCCGGAAACCAACGCTGTCGCCTCCGCCATCTCGGTCGGCATCTGTTCCATGGATTCCATGCTCACCTTCGCCATAGTGGACATAACCATCTCGGCGTCTGCCCGCTCAACGCCCTCCGGCATATCCGCGGTGGCAGAGAATAGGAATTCTTCCTCGACGGTGGTGTTGAGGAAGAGCGGCGACAACAGCCACCAAGCGAACGCGAGCGCCGGAATCGCCACAACCGCGGCGGCGATGATCAGTGTCTTTCTCAAGGTCATGTCGTCAACTCCGTTGGACTTTCATGCTGACAGCGAGCGCCTTTCGACGCGCATAGATAAACTTTATCAACAGTTTCTATAAGCTAGATTTTATGGCTCTTGACGCTATGCTGATGGGTCCGGCAGACGGCTTCCGGCGCGGCGCCGGCGGCCGACGCAACTGAATGCGCATTTGCGTCTCACCTATTTTCATCAGACTTCGCAGCTAATGAAAATTTTTCTTGCCAGGGCGAGCCTCCTATGTGTTTCAGTCCATATGTTTCATAGTGTAAGTATAGCACATTCGCAGAGTGAAACACAGAAGTTTCATACTTGTCAAATCGCTCGTCCGGACTGGAAACCATATCAGATTAATCGGCTCTCCCGTGAAAACGGGATTCACGATGGACTCGACTCTCGGCAATCCACAAAACTTCGATTATCAAGCTGACTGATACAGGCTCTAGAGCCGTCCACATCTTTCACATGAGCCGGCCGAAGCGTGGGATCTCGCCCGCCAGAGGGCGGAGGTATTCCAGGAAAGCGTCCGTTACGAAGTCGTCCGTGGGCGACAGGAATTCGTCGGGCATACGGCGGATTTTTCCGCCGACCTTATCCAGGGGGGCGAGCGCGGTTACGCAGTTGTATTCGGAGCCTTCCTCTCGCCGGAGGGTGATTATCACGTCTCGCGTACCCTCGCGGGCGGCTGAGACGGCGGCCCTACCGACCATCTCCGCTTCCCTCATGTCGGACTCGGAGGCGGCCCACGCGAAGGAGCGCTGGATGGTTCCGGGCTTTTCGTAGCGGGCGCGGACGCGAAGCCTGCGGCTGACCAGAGCCGCGAGGTAGCGGGCCGGGCCGTCATAGTATTCATGTCCGAAGTCGTCCACGAACCAGGGTTCGGACACGCCGCCCAGAATTCCGTCGGCGGTTCTGGCGTTTTCGGATACGACTGCGACCGCGTAGCCGTAGCGGGCATAGGCGTTCTGGACGCCGGCGACGAACCGTTCCTCATTAACCGGCGTTTCCGGCAAAAGTATCAGATGGGGCGGGTCTCTCTCGTCGCGTTTTGCCAGCGCAGAGGCGGCGGCGAGCCAGCCTGCGTCTCGGCCCATAACCTCGATGATAGTTATGGGAGACGCGCCGGTGAGCGCTTCGGCGTCGAGTCCGGAGCCGACGGCGGCGGTGGCGACGAACCGCGCCGCGCTGCCGTAGCCCGGGCAATGGTCGGTCAGAACCAGATCGTTGTCAATCGTCTTGGGCACGTTTATCACGGCCAGGTCGTAGCCAATCCGGTCAGCCGTCGTCTGGAGGGCGTGGCCGGTTTCGGCGGAGTCGTTGCCGCCTATGATGAACCAGTAACGGATGCGTCGCCTTTCTAAGTATGCGAAAATCGGCTCTATATCTTCGTCTCTGAGACGGCGGCGTGTAGAGCCGATCGCGGCGCCTGGGGCGTCGGCGACGCTCAACCAGAGTTCATGCGATACTTCCGACAGATTGAGCGCGCGGCCCCGGAGAATGCCTTCCAGTCCGTGCGGCGCGCCGTACAGTATCCCCGATCCGGTGGCGGAGAATTCGGACGCAATGGCGTACAGGCTGCGGTTCAAAACATGGGTACACCCGCCCGACTGCATGACCAGCGCGGAGTTCATGTACCCATTTTCAGCGCGAGGTCCTCAAAGTCTGCGGCTACGACATCTATCCAGTCTTCGGGCGACGCGTCTATCTCGCGGCGAGGGCCGTGTTCCAGCGGACGCGGGACGAAGGCTGTCTTGAGTCCCTGCGCTCTCGCGGCCTTCAGGTCGTTCTTGTGGGCGGCGGTCATCATCACCTCGGCGGGTTCGAGGCCAAGTATGTCGGCGGCCATCAGGTAGGTCTCGGGATCGGGCTTGTAGTGGCGGGCGATTTCGGCTGACAGGATGCAGTCCCAGGGCAGGCCGCCGTACTTCGCCATGTTGGTCAGGAGCGCTACGTTGCCGTTGGACAGGGTGGCTATGATGTAGCGGCTCTTGAGACGGGTGAGACCGGGGGGAGAGTCAGGCCAGGGGTCAAGTCTGTGCCATGCCTTGTTGAAGGCTCGCTTCTCGTCCTCGGTCAGGTCCTCGATGCCGTATTTCACGAGGAGTTCGTCGAGTATCATGCGGTGCAGGTCGTCAATTCGGGTCCAGGGAAGTTCACCCTGCCGTACCCTGTTCATGGAGGGGCCGTATCCGGCGCGCCAAGCGTCGGCGAATTCCAGCCAGTCCACATGGGTTATGCCCTTGCGCTCTGCCAAGGCTTTGCCCTCTCGAGCGATGCTCATGCGCCAGTCCACCACCGTGCCGAATACGTCGAAAACAAGGGCTTTGACTTCGTTGATTAGCATTATGGCCTCCCGGCTGTTAGTTAGAATTTTGGACGCGTGTCGCGGATATTATATCAGAACGGGGAAGTTGTCTTACGCTTGGCGTGAGCCGGAGCGGGGCTTCCGAAGTCGGCGTCGGAGACGTCTCGGCAGACTCGTCTGCCGAATCATATGCTTCAACTTATGATTCTGCAAGTGGATGCTGGTGGGCGCAGCAGGTGGTCTGCTGATGCTCCGCAGGTGGAGTCTGGCGCCTGAATTCACCTGCATTTCGCCTGTTTTAGCTTCGGAGAGTTTTTTACGCCCCCTCTTGTCTTTTTCGCATAAGTCCGGCCTTATGTATATTGACGCTCAAAGACATCGGCGGCCGCGCTCAGCCAATGGCTTGAATGTTCGTATTATAGCGCATATGGGTGTGAATGTGTAGCTAGAGCCATGTTCATACCATCCTAATTCGTAACTACTTCAGACTCCGCCTTCGCAGTTTGTCGGCAGGTAGTCCGTACCGTCACATCTCTGGCGCGGTTCCACTACCCGTTCGGTCAGTTCCCACCGGTCGCGCCTCAGCGTCTTGGTTGCAACCTCGCCCGAGTCGAGTCTTTCTCGTCGCTAGAAAGGCCAGTCCCCTCGACAGCGCCTGCACACGAGACGCCGGTACGGCCTATCCTCAAAGACTGACTGTATGTAGATTCCGTAGTCATGGTATTCTTGTCACCATCCCAACGAAACGCTTCTGCGCCGCCGCTGTAAAATCGAGCCGCAAGTCCTCGAACAGAGCGGTAAACTCGCAAAGATACTCTGTTCTTCCTGCGGCGTCAGCATGAATGCTATCACGTTCGATCGTATGCGTAGGGACGAGGCTCGCTATCGCGCTGATCAGAAATTCCGCGAAATCAACGATAGCCTCATCCGAGGGCCCAGGGGTCGCAATGTACCAGTCAAGCGCGCTTCTCGCTCGGTCAGCAAACCGAACTACCCATTCATCATCGCCCCGAAACCTTAGTTCATCAACGAGCCGCAGGAGTCTCAGACCGTCACTATAGCCAGAATAGGACAAATGAAAGATTTTCAAGAAGTGAGAAAAGGGAATCTATGCAATCGTCTCATATATCGGGGTTTGTCCGCCCTAAATCCTGAGAACAGTCTATAATCTATTGATACATTATCGCGTAGTGGCGCGTCCCTGCCCGCGGGCGGCGGACGGTGGGGACTTTCTTAGTTTAGCGAGGGAATATGGTACAGGCGAGCGACGGAGCGGCGCGGCTTCAGGAGTTGGCGTCGAAATTGCGTGAGAGCGTTCAGAGACTAGTGGTCGGCAAGTCGGATGTGATTGACCTTGTGATAATCGCGATAATCTGCAAGGGACACGCTCTTGTGGAGGATGTGCCGGGAATAGGCAAGACAACGATGTCCAAGGCGCTCGCGCAGTCGCTGGGGTGCACGTTCAGCCGCATCCAGTTCACACCGGACCTGATGCCCGCGGACGTTCTGGGAGTCAATTTCTACAATCAAAAGTCCGGAGATTTCGAGTTCAGGCAGGGACCGATTTTCAGCCAAGTGCTTCTGGCGGACGAGATAAATCGCGCGACGCCGCGCACGCAGTCGGCGTTGCTGGAGGCGATGCAGGAGCGTCAGGCGACGGTTGATGGGGTAACTCGGCGTTTCCGCGAACCGTTTCTGGTGATGGCTACCCAGAACCCGGTAGAGATGGAAGGCACGTTTCCGCTGCCCGAAGCGCAGCTGGACAGGTTCATCGTGCGGGTGAAACTGGGGTATCCGAGCGCGGAGGAGGAGGCGGATATATTGCTGAGGTTCGAGAGAGATACAGTTCTTCCAGACCTGGAAGCGGTGACCAGCGAGGAAGAGTTGCGCGAGATGCAGGATTCGGTAACGCGCGTCAGGGTGGATGACATTGTGCGCGACTACATAGTGGCGATTGTGCAGAATACGCGGACGAACGACGCGCTCTCGCTGGGAGGCAGTCCGAGGGCCACTCTGGGCCTGTACAAAACATCGCAGGCTCACGCCGCGCTCGACGGCAGAGACTTCGTCACCCCGGACGACGTCAAGGCCATGGCCAAGCCGGTTCTGGCGCATCGCCTAATACTGACTTCGGGCGCGAGGCTGCGCGGCCTGCTTCCCGAACAGATAGTGTCGAGCATACTGAACTCTTTGCCCGTTCCAATCGAAAGGTAGCCCTTATTGTTCAACAGCGTTTGGCACGACATATGGATAGCGATGTTCGTGCTGCTCATAATAGTCGGCTTGTTCACCGGACAGGGACTTGTTATCGGACTCGGAGCGATGGGCCTCATAGTGGCCGGTGTGTCTTGGGTGTGGAACAGACTCTCCCTCGAAGAAGTCTATTACGAGCGGAAGATAGAGCGGACGAGGGTCTTCATAGACGAAGAGACGCGCATGACCATATCGCTGGTGAACCGCAAACCGCTGCCGCTTGGAAAACTGAGCGTGGTGGACGAGGTGCCGGACGAAATAGAAGTGCAGGAAGCCAGAGTGGAGGCCAGTTCCAGCCCGAACTCCAAGCTGATAATGCACAGCGCCTCACTGGCGTGGTACGAGCGCATCCGCTGGGAGTATCAAATAAAAGGAAACAAGCGCGGGTTCTACAGGATAGGACCTGCGAGGATGGAGAGCGGAGACCTGTTCGGCTTCTTCGAGAGCGGCAAAGAGGTCAAGAGGAACGACTATCTTCTGGTCTATCCCAAGATAGCGCCCCTGCCCGATCTGGGGATGCCCGCGGCTCGTCCGCTGGGAGAAACGCGGGGAGGAATCAGGATTTTCCCGGACGAGTCTCGCCCATCCGGGCTTCGAGAGTACCAGATTGGCGACCCGCTCAAGATAGTGGACTGGAAAGCGACGGCGAAGATGCGGAGTCTGCAGGTTCGCGCTTTCGAGCCGAGTTCGGCGTTCACCGTGATTCTGGTTGTGCTTGTTGAGACTTCGGAGCGAACGTGGGAGGGGTACTCGCCGGTCAACCTTGAACGTGTGATAACGAGCGCGGCCTCGGTCGCCAACTACGCGACCGAACAGCAGTATAGCGTGGGCCTGTTCTCGAACGGAACGCCGATTCTGGCCGACCGTCCGATGAAGCTGGCCCCGACAAGCAATCCCGAACAGCTTACGATAATCCTGGAGGCGCTGGCGACCATCAGACCGCTGGCGATAGGGCCCATGGCCCCGCAACTTGGACAGAATGCGCGACAGTTCCCCATAGGCTCAACACTGGTGATTATAGCGGCTATCCTGACGCCGGACATGATGTCGGTCATTTCCGACCTACGGGACAAGGGGCGCAAGATAGTAGTGATATTCGTCGGGGACAGCGAGCCGCCGGATATGCCCGAGGGCGTTCTGCTGCACGACCTGAGAAGACACTTCGAGAACATGGAGTTGGCGAGTGAGTTCGGCCCAAGATAGGCTTGTCCTGATAGCCTGCGTAATAGTGGACAGCATCTGGTTCTACGTTTTGATGGCGCTGTTCAGCCTGGCGCTGTTGCAGGGCGCGACCGCCATAACCTGGATAGCGGCGGTTGCGATGATGGGCGCATCTTTCATAGTGGCGCGCGCCACCCTAATGATAATCATGCCGCTGAGCGTACAGTACGCCATTCAGATGGCCACCGGCGTAGTGGTGATTTACCTGATGCTCGGGATGTACATATCGCCCGCCGATTCCGCGCCGGGGCTGGACCTGGGGTGGCCGACGGCGGTAATGTCGGACGAGGCGTCCACCAACGATAGAGCGCGGGCGGTGGTCGCGGCGCTTTTCGCCGCCATAACGTGGTGGAGGGGCGGCAGAATAGCGTCCGTAGAGTTCCCGACGGAACACCTGTCAACCATCTTCAGAGTGGGACTGATAGTCCTCTCTCTGGGCGCGGTCGTGGATATAGCCGGCGCCGCCAACCTCCATATGTTCCCGCTCATGTTCACCTTCTTCGCCGCCGGGCTGGTGGGATTGAGCGTAGGCCACATTCTGCCCGCCTCGAGCAATCAGACGACCCAGAAGAAGTGGACGCGCGTTATCGGCGGCCTAGTCGGCGGGATAGTACTGGTCGGCCTGATTTTCAGCATACTCCAAAAGTCCGCCATAGACTTCATCACCGCGCCCATGGGCGCAGTTCTGAGCGTGCTGGTTACAGTCTTTTTGTACGTGGTTGTCCTCCCTATCGCATACGTCGTGAGCTTCCTGGCAATGGGTCTGTTCGGAATTATCAGACGCATTGTGGGAGAGCCGCCGGCGCCGCCCGAGCAAGGGCTTGTCGGAGGGAATGAATTTCTGGACGAACTTCGAGAACGGACGACCACATCCGACCCGTCCATCTGGGGCGACGTCATAGAGTGGACGGTAGTAGCGCTTCTGGCGCTCGTCGCGCTGTGGCTTGTGGCGTGGGGCTTCAGACGGATTGTGCGCTGGCGCAGGATTGACGATGACGCCGAGCGCGAGTCTCTTGCGGACGACATTGACCCGGGCCTCGACATGGCGCGTCTTCTATTCAACCTGCTCCCCGAACGCTTCAGGCGGCGAAAGGCGGCGACCGGACTAAGGCTGCCGGATGACGAACAAGACATTGTGGAAGTGTTCAGAATATACTTCGGAATGCTCACCGTAGCCGAGTCGCGCGGCTTCCGGCGCGCCGGAAGCCAGACGCCGGACGAGTACCGCCCCGCGCTGGCGCGCGTGTTTCCGAGACGTATCGCACGGATGGCCACTGAAGCGTTCAACCGCGCCTGCTACGGCCGGCGTCCCGCGTCCCGCGCGCAGATAGACGAGATGAAAGAGACTCTGGAACAGGCGGCCTCTTACAAATGACTTCCGACCTCGCTCTATGGCAGACGCTAACCCTGACCGCAGTCTCGTTCGGCGTCGGGATACTCGGCGGATTCGTAGGCTTGGCGCTCGGAACGATGCGCCTGCCCGCCATGCTGCTGATGGGAATGGCTCCCCCCATAGCGGGCGGCACAAACATCCTTGTTTCCAGCCTAGCCTCACTCAGCGGCGCCATACGCCATCTCCGCGAGGGGCGGGTTGACAGGCGTATCGTCCTGGTAATGGGAATCCCGGCGTTCATCGGCGCGTTCATCGGCGGATTCCTCAGCGACTTTCGCGCCGGAAGGCTTGCTTCTCGCGGCCCGCGGGCATTCTTGTCTTCTGGCAGGGCGTCGAGTTTCTGATACTGGCGCGCAACCGCCGCCGCGATAGCGGAGCCCATATGTTTGGCGCCGACCTCGAGGGCGCCCAGGGCGACTTCACCGTCAAGAGAATGTCCCTGGAGGGCGGCATAGGTTTCGGCGTCGGGGTTCTCGGAGGCGCGGTCGGACTTATACTCGGAAGCATTCGGCTCCCCGCGCTCGTACGCATACTCAGAGTTGACCCCAGGATAGCGGCGGGGTCCAACCTGTTCATAGGATTCTTCATGGGGTCGCTGGGCTGGGTCGGACACGTGGCGCGCGGTCAGGTTGATTATCAGCTTCTTATAATGATGGGCGCGGCGGCTATGGTCGGCAGCTATCTAGGCGCGAGGCTCACCGGCAAAGTCGAGCTCAATACGCTTATCCTGGCCATGGGCATTGTTCTCATGATAGTTGGCGCGCTGCTGTCATGGAGAGGCGCGTTCGGCGGGTAGCCGGTCTCAGAGAACGCGCCCGACCAGCAGGCCGGCGAAGGCCGCCGCGAGTCCGACCGCTACGCTGCCGACAATGTTCAGCGAGGCGCGCGCCACGTCTCCCCCTTCCGAAAGCTGCGCCGACGCCACCGTCAGCGTCGAGAAGGTCGTGTACGAGCCCAGAAACCCGACCGCTATGAGAAGCCGCGTGGACACCCCCCATCCACTCCCACCATACGCTGACGCGAACACCCCAAGAAGGAACGACCCGGTTACATTAACGAGAAATATGCCCAGAACCGTCGGCCCCATATAGACGATTACGGCCCTGTCAACAGCGTACCTCGCCAGCGCGCCCAGCGCCCCGCCCGCCGCGACCAACAGCCATGACATCCGAGTATCCGCCGCTTCCGATTCTATATAAGCCCCTGCCCGCGGATCTCCTCGAACGCCCTTTCATACGCGCCGATGGTGTGCGCTATATCCTCATCCGTGTGGGCGGCGGTCAGGATGAAGCGGTTGCCGCTCTGCACCCCGTGGTTCAGAAGCGACAGCGTAAGCTGCCCAACACGCTCCGCCCGCATTGACTCGGCAGTCTGCTCCGGCGTCAGGATGCAGTATTCCCGGTCGCACTCATGCTCCACGCCCAGTCTCAGAAACAGCAGCGACGCTATCCCCGATACGCAGCCCGGTATCTCCATGCGGCCCATAACATCGTTCAGGCCGTCCTTGAGCTGCGCGGCGCGCGCGTTGGCAGTATCATTGATGGGCTCGTTCGCCACTATCTCCAGCGCGGCGACGCCCGCGGCCGCGGATATGGGGTTGGCGTTGAACGTCCCGTTGTGCGCTATACGCGTATTGCGATTGTACTCCGCGTCGCCCGGTCTGTCCTCTATCATGTTGATGATGTCCGCCTTGCCCGCGACCGCGCCGCCCGGAAGCCCGCCGCCCAATATCTTGGCGAGCGTCGTCAGATCCGGCCTTATTCCGAAATACTCCTGCGCCCCGCCCCGCGATACGCGGAAACCCGTCACCACCTCGTCGAATATCAGAACCACGCCGTACCGTTCTGTAACCTCCCGCAACTGGTGAAGAAATTCGGGCAGAATCGGCTCCAGCCCCATGTGCGCGCCCGTAGGCTCCAGAATGACCCCCGCTATGTCATCGTCGTTTTGCAGCGTCCGCTCAAACGCCTCTATGTCATTGGGCGGCAGAACTATCATCGTGCTGAGCGTTTCCGCCGGTATGCCCCCGATACCCTCCGAGCCGGCCACAAGGTAATCGCTCCAGCCGTGGAAGTGATCCTCGAACTTGATGACCTTCGTCTTGCCCGTATAGGCGCGAGCCATGCGTATCGCCATCATATCCGCTTCCGTCCCTGAGCTGTGGAAGCGCACCTTCTCCGCGCTCGGAATCAACTCCCTGACCCAGTTGCCCCAGCGCATTTCCATCTCGGTCGAACCCGAAAAGTGCGTGCCTTTCGCCATCTGCTCCCGCACCGCGCTCACCACCTCCGGACGCGAGTGGCCCAGTATCAGCGCGCCGTGTCCCGGAAAATAGTCCAAGATGCGGTTGCCGTCCACATCGTACTTGGCGGCGCCCTCGGCGTGGGTGTAGTAAAGCTGGAACGGATCCTGCCGCCGCGCGTCGTGCGTCACGCCGTTCGGGAATAGGGAACGCGCCGATTCGTGCATCTCGGCGGACTTAGGGTGAAGTTCAAAAAAGCGTTGTTCTATTGACGTGGACATACCGCGCACCCTCTACTATATGGATCTGATACTTGAAGTGTATGTATTATAGCCTCTATCTCTCGAGATGCAATCCGGGAATGAAGCTGAGTCTCATGCGCGCCTAGCGCAAGCCGGAAGCGATATTGTATTATCCCGAATATACTGGAGCTACGGGTGGTTTCATTGACTCAACTCGCTTTGTCCGACATCACGATCCTCGACTTCACCCACTACATCGCCGGGCCGTACTGCGCCAAGCTCCTCGCCGACTACGGCGCACAGGTCATCAAGGTCGAACGCCCTGGAACAGGAGACCCCGCCCGTCGCGTCGGACCATTCCCGAACGACGTCCCGCACCCCGAAAAGAGCGGAACGTTCCTGCATCTCAACACCAATAAGCGCTCCATCACCCTCGACCTGAAAACCGACGAGGGACGACGAATAGCGCTCGACCTCGCGCGACGCGCCGACGCGGCGATCGAGAGTTTCCGGCCCGGTGTCATGGAAAACTTCGGGCTGGGATACCAGACGCTCGCCGAGACCAACCCCGCGCTGGCGATGACCTCGCTCTCCAACTTCGGACAGACCGGCCCGTACAGAGACTGGCGAGGCTCCGAGCTCATCTTCTACGGCATGGGCGGCGAACTCTACTCCACAGGCGTAAGCGAAAAAGAGCCGCTGAAACTCGGCGGAACCGTCGGCCTCTACCAGGCGGGCGCCATTGCGGCGTATGCCACTCTCGCCGCCATATTCGCCGCTAGAGATAGCGGGCGCGGCCAGTATGTTGACATCTCCATCATGGAGACCCAGGCAGGCTCGATAGACCGCCGCATGAGTATGCTCCTCGCCTACCGGTACAACGGCGAAATAACCGAGCGCGCCCCGCTCGGCGAGGCGTCCGGCTCAGGCGGCTACCCGTCGGGAGTGTATCCCTGCGCCGACGGCTTCTTCCAATTCACCGGCGGCGGCAACTACTTCCCCCGCGTACTGGATATGCTCGGATACCCCGACGAGCTTTCAGGCGAAGAGTGGCTGACCCCGGAGGCGCAGGCCGACCAGGATATGCAGGGTCTATTCGACGCGGTCTTCTACCCCTGGCTTATGGACAGAACCAAAAGCGAAATCTGGGAGCGCGCGCAGAAATCTCGCGTCCTCAGCGGCCCACTGAACACTATGGAAGACCTTCACGCCGACCCGATTTTTCATCAGCGAGGCGCGTTCGCGGAGGCGGAACATCCCGAAGCGCGAAAGCTCAGATACCCCGGCAGGCCCTTCATCATGGGCGCGACCCCCTGGTCCGTCCGACGACCCGCCCCCCTGCTTGGTCAGCATACCAATGAGATTCTGGCCGAACTCGGTTTTTCAAACTCGGAAACCCGCTCGCTCAGAGAGGGAGGGATAGTGTGACTAAACGCCTGCCGCTGGAAGGAATTCGCGTACTCGACATGACCGTCGTGTGGGCCGGACCCTACTGCGCCACTCTGCTCGCCGACATGGGCGCGGAGGTGATCCGCGTCGAGTCCATACAGGTCTTCGGCCCTCCCACTCGCGGCTCTTCCGCCCGACCGCCCGAATTCGTCATCAAGAACCTGCCCCCCTTCATAGGCGGTATGCCCAACAGAGAGGGCGGCAAACGACCCTGGAACCGATACCCGCTATTCAACGCCCACGCCCGCAACAAGCTCAGCATGACCGTTGACTTGCTCAGGCCCGAAGGCAAGGACATATTCAACCGCCTCGTCGCCATCAGCGACGTCCTCGTCGAGAACAACCCCACAGAGACCATGCAAAAACTCGGCATCTCATACGACGAACTTAAGGACATAAACCCCGGATTCATCATGCTGCGTATGCCGGCGTATGGCAACACCGGCCCGTACCAGAACCACCGCTCGCTCGGTATCCACATCGAGGGCGTCATCGGACACAGTCTGCTCAGGGGCTACACAGACCTCGACCCCTCGTCCAACACACAGGTCTATATGGCCGACGCGGCCGCGGGAGCGGGCGGAGCCTTCGCCGTCGCCTGCGCACTCAACCATCGCCGCCGCACCGGAGAAGGACAGCTTGTGGAGCTCTCGCAGGCCGAAAACGCCGTCCCCTTCCTCGGACAAGCCTTCATGGACTACTCCATGAACGGGCGCAGCCAAACGACGCTGGGCAACCGCCACCCGACCGCGCTCCAAGGCGTCTATCAATGCAGGGGCGAAGACCGCTGGATAGCCCTCACCATCTTCGACGACAGAGACTGGGAGCTATTCCGCGAGGCGATTGGCAACCCCGACTGGACGCGAGACCCCCGCTTCGCAACCCACGAATCCAGGCGCGAAAACCACGACGCGCTCGACGAACGCGTCTCCCGCTGGACACGCGGCCAGGACCACCGCGAAGCCACCTCCCTTCTCCAGCGGCACGGAGTAGCCGCCGGCGCCGTCCTCGACCAGCGAGACGCCGCCGAGGACCCGCACCTTCTCGCCAGAGCTATGTTCGAGGAAGCATCGCAATCCGACGTCGGAACCCACCTATACCCCCGCGCGCCCTTCAAGATGTCCGATAGCGACATCCGCATCCGTCGCGGCCCCGTAACGCTCGGCCAAGACAACGAGTACGTTTACAAGACCCTGCTAAACCTCTCCGACCCTGAATACGACGCCCTTGTCGAAGCCGGCCACATCGGCGACGAGTACGCGCCGCGCGTCACCTAGGTCAGGAAGCCCACAGCGGCAAACGGGGCAACTCTTGTCCGCAGACAACGAACTCGTCGGTCTGAACATAGCGGCTCAGGCTCCCCGCTAACCGCCACTTGGCGATAGAGCGAATCGCGTCCGGCTCTACGCCTATTCCGGCGCCCCGAGCGCGATAGGCGGAAGGTCCAGCTCGCGCACTACGGCGTTGAAGGCTCCGACACCTTATCGCGTATAGCTATCAGCAGTTCGTGCTGACGCTTCAGATCCTCCGGCGAAACGCTGACCCTCGGATCCGCGAGGACTTCAAACGACTCCTCACGAACCTCTCCTCCAACCCGAAGCCGCGCGCGATAGCTCCCCGGCGGCACTAGCGGAACATACATCGGCCGACCTGCGTCGGATTCCCTCTCGACGCGCCGGACCCCCTCATGTCTCATGTCCCATACAAACCTTGTTCATCCCCACCTTTGCCGGAACCCTCCGCTCCACGGATACGCTTGAGAAACGCCTTACGATAGAACCTCCGGCGTCCATCAACGTGAGTGTCGCCTCCCCCTCCGGTTCAGCGGCTAGGAAGTATGTGATCACCACGCCGTCGGGAGGGTTCTGGCCCGCGTCAATGGGCGCGATGGAGCGCGTTCCATGCTCAGTCTCGGATATTCGATACGTCGTCGGAATTTCGAGACTGAGCTGATAATACTTGGCGCGTCCCGCCCTTCTGCTCCAGTAACCGTAAGGCTCCGATAGCACACGGTACGCGGGACTAGGTCTGAACAGGTGCATTCGCGCTCCCGCTTCCACTCTGTCAAACTGGTGGAGAATTCCGTATTATCAACTTGCGCTGGTAATATAAGTAGTCATTGTATCATTCAGAGGATTGCTCAGATGGCCCTTCCACGCGCATACAACCATGATGTACGCTGTCCGCACTGCGTTTCCAACCAGACACCCAAGGATGGTCGCTCACACGGCAAGCAGACCTATCGCTGCGGAGAATGTCGCTACAACCTGCTGCTACTGCTGCAACACCGGAGGACTTCCGTCTTTGACCATCTGAATGGAAACGCTACCCATTGGTGGATATGTATTGATTTAGGAGGTAGCGTTTCCTTTTAGGTGGTTGAAGTCAGCAGTCCACGCGATTGAAGCAGAACAAGTAGGTTGTGAGGATTCCACCAGGTTCCCATCCGCTCCCTACGCCGAAGCTCACGATTCAGCCGTTCAAGCAGTGAGGTGGTCTTGTAACGCGACTGTCCACTCACAAGATGCGCCAACCCCTTGTCCAGAGCCTTCTCGCACCAGTATTCGGCTTCACCCCCACTCAGATACACCACGTGTTTAGCGTGTGTACGCGCCTCATCCACACTCTCAGACCGCAGCAGTTTCAGCGCTTCGGAAAAGCCCGTCTCGCCTATGTTTCTAAGGTACTCTCTAAGCAGGTGGAACTGGCACAACTGATGGTTGGCCGCGTCGCCATAGACCATATCTATCGCCGACGCTATCGCGCGGTCTCCATCGCTCACTATGTGTCGAGGCGACTGCGCGCCACGCATATACGCCTCGTTCACAGCCGCTTCCCAATCGCCGAACGTTGCCATCACATTGCCCAGATCGTCACGGATCACCTTCATCTCCACGGCGCCGTTCGCCGTTCGCGTCCACAGCCCGTCCATCTCCAGCGTCTGCCCACCCATGCTTGTCTCTGAGAGTTTCTCCCTTCTTATCCACTTGCTCAGCGTACTCTTTGCGAATCCGAACAGCTTTCCCACCTGAGCGTAGCTCAGACCCATCGCAGCCAACTCTATCGCTTTCTCTCTGGTTTTTTTGAGTACCGATTCCGCCTCTCGTCTCCCAAAAGTTCCATCCCGCTACTCATCCGTCCACACTCACAGCAGCGAAACTTCGGAACGCTAAGCCTTAGTTCTCCGTCCTTGGTGATTATCGAGCGCGGATAGCTCTGGTGTTTGCTCATCGCAAGGTCGCACTCTGAACACATGGGCCCGTATGCGTCCAGGGCGGACTGGAGTCTGTCCTGCATATACTGGACTATCGTCCGGTCTCTCTCTTCTTCCAACTGATACAGTAGCCCTGACATCTTGCTAACCTCCACAGTTCTGTCTCAGACCACATCTTATAACCCATCCACCCGAAAGGAAACGCTACCTCCTATGAGGTAGCGTTTCCTTTTAGGTGGTTGAAGTCAGCAGTCCACGCGATTGAAGCAGAACAAGTAGGTTGTGAGGATTCCACCAGGTTCCCATCCGCTCCCTACGCCGAAGCTCACGATTCAGCCGTTCAAGCAGTGAGGTGGTCTTGTAACGCGACTGTCCACTCACAAGATGCGCCAACCCCTTGTCCAGAGCCTTCTCGCACCAGTATTCGGCTTCACCCCCACTCAGATACACCACGTGTTTAGCGTGTGTACGCGCCTCATCCACACTCTCAGACCGCAGCAGTTTCAGCGCTTCGGAAAAGCCCGTCTCGCCTATGTTTCTAAGGTACTCTCTAAGCAGGTGGAACTGGCACAACTGATGGTTGGCCGCGTCGCCATAGACCATATCTATCGCCGACGCTATCGCGCGGTCTCCATCGCTCACTATGTGTCGAGGCGACTGCGCGCCACGCATATACGCCTCGTTCACAGCCGCTTCCCAATCGCCGAACGTTGCCATCACATTGCCCAGATCGTCACGGATCACCTTCATCTCCACGGCGCCATTCGCCGTTCGCGTCCACAGCCCGTCCATCTCCAGCGTCTGCCCACCCATGCTTGTCTCTGAGAGTTTCTCCCTTCTTATCCACTTGCTCAGCGTACTCTTTGCGAATCCGAACAGCTTTCCCACCTGAGCGTAGCTCAGACCCATCGCAGCCAACTCTATCGCTTTCTCTCTGGTTTTTTTGAGTACCGATTCCGCCTCTCGTCTCCCAAAAGTTCCATCCCGCTACTCATCCGTCCACACTCACAGCAGCGAAACTTCGGAACGCTAAGCCTTAGTTCTCCGTCCTTGGTGATTATCGAGCGCGGATAGCTCTGGTGTTTGCTCATCGCAAGGTCGCACTCTGAACACATGGGCCCGTATGCGTCCAGGGCGGACTGGAGTCTGTCCTGCATATACTGGACTATCGTCCGGTCTCTCTCTTCTTCCAACTGATACAGTAGCCCTGACATCTTGCTAACCTCCACAGTTCTGTCTCAGACCACATCTTATAACCCATCCACCCGAAAGGAAACGCTACCTCCTATGACCTTCCAGTGGAACCTGACCGACGCCTACGCGCCGCTGCTTCCTCTTCTGACATCCAAGGACCTGCTCATTGTGGACGCCGAAGAGGCGCTCGCGTTCAACCTGCTCGGAGACGCCCTGAGAGAAGCCATGGACCCTCGCCTGCGTCATCTGCTCCAGGACGCCCGCCGTTAGCTCACCGGAAGACGCTCAGCCGCACTGGGGGCGGCTATTGCTAATCACGCGAAAAGAAGACTGAAGCGAATATCGCCCCACCCGATTCCTCCGTTAGGGCGCGCAACAGGCGGCCTTGCACTCCCTCAGCCCGAATAGGCAAACGCGGCAGAAGCACAGCCGCAGTTCGTCGTGGCAGTCCTCTCCGCGGATGCCATCCAACCCCTCGCGCAGAAGCCACGGCACGAGAAGCAGCGCCGTGGCCGCGTCCAGCCACCACCAGCCCAGCGCGGCGTTGGCGACCAACCCGATAAGCAGCGTAAGGGAGAGGCCCGAACAAGCTATCGTCTCCTTCGCCTCGATAGCGACGGACTGCAGGTTGCCTTCCGCCGCTATCCGGAGCTTCCACAGCGCCACCAGCGGCATGAATGTCACGGATACTGCCGCAAGTCCGATGCCCACCAGCGACTCCTCAGCGCCGCCCCCATCGAAGAGAGCCCACCCCGACCTGAACGCTATGGCAGCGGACAGCGCCAGGAAAGTCCAGCCGATGAATCGTACAACCCACTGCTCCACCGACTCCGCGCGTTCGCTATCCTCAATGCCCAGCCTCCACAGCACAAGAGAAGCCGCAACCACCTCTATGTAGCTATCCGCGCCGAAGGCGACCAGCGCTATGCTGCCCGCGACGACCCCCGACCATAGAGCGATAACCCCCTCCACGACATTGTAGAGGACTGTGACCAAAAGCAGGAGCTTAGCTAAATTGAGCAATACGGTCATCCTCCGGCGGGAATAGGTACGTTTGTAACACGAAAGGGTTTGGGGAAGAAAAGATATTCCGCGCAAGAATATACCAGTCCGCCCAAAAATTCGAGCGCGATGACACTAACCCACCCACCGCTCGATCAGAATCGGCGATGGACTCTACCCGAATGAAGGCGCGACTCGCGCGCAATCAACCTATTCGCCGATGCTACTTAACCGAACGTGGTAAACTGCGATGAATTCGAGAGGAAGTTGGCATATCTACGAAAGGAATCCGACATGAACTCAACCTCAAAACCGGTCGCCGTCGTGGTGGGAGCGACATCCAAATGGCAATCAGACGGCCGCAACACCCGGTTGGCGCACGGCAGAGAACTCGACGACAGCGAGATACCAGTCGGCGCGCGCTGGGGTATTGGGGGCGCAATCTCCCAAAAATTCGCCAAAGAGGGCTTCTTAGTCGTATTGACCACACGCAACGCCGCCAACGCGGCCGCGCTTCAGGAAGCGATCCGTGAACAGGGCGGCGAAAGCATGATCGTTGAACTCGATCTCGCCTCTCGCGGCTCCATTTCCAAAGCGTTCAGCCATATCCGCGAACAGGCAGGCGACCCAAGCGTACTGGTTTACAACGCGGGCTACCTAGAGGGACGCGACCTTCCGCCGGAAAAAGAACTGCTGGAACACATCCCCTTCGAGATGTTCGAAACCGCGCAGCACATCTCTAGCAGCGGCCCCTTTCTGGTCGCCAAGGAAGTACTGCCCGCCATGCGGCAGCGAGGCGAAGGGTCTATTCTGATCTCCAATAACTCGTCATCGTTGCGGGGCAGGAAGCGTTACACCGGACAGTCGCTATACTATCCGAGGGTCTTGATGCGCACATTGGCGCAGGCGCTGACCGAAGAATACTCCGAGTACGGCGTGCACGTCGCCAACGTGGTGATTGACGGCACAATTGACTCCCCGGGCACACGCGCCCTCCCCCGCGCGCAACAGAAGCCCGAACTGCTGATGAACCCAGTCAAGATAGCCGAGGCTTTCTACTATCTGCACACCCAAGACAAATCATGCTGGACTCACGAACTCCAGCTGACTCCCTTTGCCGCCAAGCCCAGCTTTTAGACCCATCTGCGCGGAGTGAGCGGGTGTTACAGAATCTGTCGGCTCCCATCGCCCTTGTCAGGAACTACGAGCAGCCCTCACCTTGTCCAGCATCGCGGGCGGCAGGGGGAAAACCCAGCCCCTATTCATAATGATGTGACGGGCCAGCGCGGCCGGAATCGCCACGATGATTTCCGGTTCGATAGAGAATTTGCCATCGAACCCGCCCACTGCGCTTCTGGCGTGGATTCCCGCAAATCCGCCCCGGTCAATGCCATTCTCGGCGTAGTCGCTGCGAGGCCCGCCAAAAACCGAATGCCATCTGAACGAAAAACCGTTCGTTACAGCGGGCGCCGCGCCGCTCGCTCCCCCTCCCGGCGAAACCACCATGCCCAGCGCCTTCACTGTGTAGAGGACATCATTCAAATCACCCTCGCCGCCGCAACTCAATGTCCAGTGCAGCCTGCGAATCAATATGTCAGCCACATCCTGAGCCGCCCGGAAACCATGAGCGATGCGCTCTGCGTCGTCGTTCATCGGATAAGTTCCCGCCGACGCGCCCGACAAATACACAAGACCGCTCTCATGCACGACCGCCCCCGCTATTCCAGCCCCTTCCAACGACACCACATCCTCTCTGAAACTGCCCATCGGGATGCCTAATTCCCGAATCCTTTCGTACACATCAAAGCAGCGGCGCAGCTCATCAGGCAACAACGCCTCATCATAGAACTTGCTCACGTTCAGCCCCTCCCATCATTGGCGTCGGGCGTCGCCTCTTCGCCGTTCAGTATAAGCGCGCTCTTAATCGGCACGGCTGTTTCCACCAGTCTTTCGGCAAAACATCCCTGCTTCGCAAGCCTGACCACATAAGCTACATCTTCCTCCGGTTCATCAGAGCTTACTTCAAACCGGGATCTGACCTCGGTTACCCCGCTCTTGACGGTTCCAGCCAGTACCGAACCGGACAAATAGTAGTCCATCTCGACTTGAACGCGCGCCTTGTTAATCGTAAGTTTTCTCATTGTAGCGTACCGCTTCAATTGCGTAAGCAGTCAAAATCCAATCCCCGAAGTGATGTAGGTTAGCGGCGCGGGATAGGCGTTCTCGCCCCCCATCCTCTCCGGCTCATCACAATAAATCACGAACTGTTCGCGAGTCCCCTTATGCAGCATCTTCTCGACATGCTCACACTCGACTGCGACTGTGCGTCGCGTCACCCTCTGTGGAAGTTCATCGCCATGCACTTCGTGAGGAATATCGGTTGTCATAACAACTCACCTAGTCTCTACATAGCCCAACGTCGCCGCTTCAAGGTTGCCGCCTGCGCCGTGTGTTCCCACCTCGACGCAGGCCGTAGAACCGCGTCCGCCTAAACCGGCATCGTGCGTCCGCTGTGAGCGCGGCCCGCTTTGGCCGTCGCCTCGCCCTGCGTCCCGCCCGACGACACCACCCGAACGCCCTCATCTATCTTCGCCGCTATCGTGTCCGGCGTCGCCCCTTCCAGGAACGCTATTCCCGCGTTCTTGCACGCCTTGCGAACACGCTCCCTAGCCTCCCAGAGTTCATCAGGCCACGGTTCGCCCGGAGCGTTCTTATACCCCATGGACATACTCATGTCCCCAGGTCCCCACTCTGCGAACGCTATGCCCGGCACCTGCGTCGTCACCTCCACATTGACCAGCGCGCGCGTATTCTCTATCTTCAGCCCGAGCATGAGCTCGCCTTCAGGATTCAGCGGCCACGGATCAGCCTTATCCAGATACTCATCCACCGACACGCCCCAGATTGGCGCCGCCGACCCCTGCCCTGCCGACCCACGCCTGCCCACGTCCAGACCCTTGCCCACTCCTATGGTCTGGAACGGATAGCGGCACGACTCCACAAACGCCTTGACCGCGTCCGGCGTCTCCGCGTGGCACATTAGAATCCCATGCGCCCCCCGAGCCAGTATCTGCCTGAACTGCCAAGCGTTGGCGCGAACTATGTCCCCGCTTCCCCCATCCACCGGAACTTCCACCACTACCGCGGGCGTGCGGTGGCCGCTGTTGGTCGGACCGCCGTCCAACAAGCCGCGCATAAACTGGTCAAGACCCGGCATATCGAAAGAGCCGTGCTCCATCCCCACATTTATGTAGTCCGCATAGGTCGAGACCATCTCCTTGCCGCCCTCGTAGCTCAGATTCGCGCCCGTATGCCCCCCGGTATAATAGATCGGCTGGTCCTGTTCCAAAAGCTCAATTGCTCGATTGATTCGACTCATCATTCACCTCTTCAGGTTGATTTTCGGAGGAAGTCTATCACGCAATCCGCCAATTGGGAATTTGCCCCATCTCCGTAGGACTATTGCAAATAGTGTGGGAAATGATTGGGATTGAAAAAGGCGCGACACCATCAACCGCAACAGCGCCCCAAAGAAGACATCAGAGACATAGAAGAGCCCGACAGCTGAGAGCCGCTACCCGCTCCTCACTTCAACTCTTCAAAAATAGGCCGCAATCTAGCCCTAGCCCTCGAATGTTCCTCATTCTCCAGCGCCTCGTAGATCGGCAACTCTTCGTCTATGTCCATTCTTAGATCGTACAGCTCTCCGGTCTCATACAGCTTCCAGTGGTTGTCCCGAACAAACCGGATTCGGCGCGGGATTCCGGAACGAGCGCTCATCGGCTCAAAGTGAAAGAACATCCACTCTCTCGGATTGCCCTCCTCTCCTGTCAACTGCGGGTAGAACGACCTTCCATCAACCACAAACCCCTCAGGAAACTCCACCCCGGCCGCTCCCATGATTGTCGGCAGGAAGTCCGTGGATTCCACCATGTCCGTGTTCACGCCCCCCGCGGGAATCGTTCCGGGCATACGGCAGATGAGCGGGACGTGCGTGCCGCTGTCATTCGTCTTGCCCTTGCCGCCGCATATCTCATTATGCTCGTGCATAATCGAGCAGACGTCGTGAGGACTGCCGTTGTCCCCCAAGTATATCACCAACGTATCTTCACTCAAGCCTCGCTCGTCCAGGTAATCCATAAGCCTCCCGATGACCTTATCATGGTACTCGACCATATCCTTGTAGAAGCGCGGGTCATCGCCCCAAGAGCCATCCTCAAGTTCTGTCCACGTCCTCCCGCCGAGCGTCCTGTTGGAAGGAGGGTCGAACGACTCCCACTCAGGACTATCCGGCGTCGGCTCGTGAGGCTTGTGCGTAGCCGCCATCGGCCAGTACACGAAGAACGGACGGACGTCATCCTTCTTGCGCTCGATATAGTCAATAATATAGTCGCAGAAAACGTCCTCTCCATACTTGCCTGCTGTGTCGCCCCTGTATTCGCCGTTTTCGTATATGACAGGGTCTTTGTACCGGGATCCCTTATCCTCAGTGTGATGCGCGTGCCAAACACAGAACTCGTCGAACCCGGCATCCTCAATCCGCTGACCCTTGGAACGCATCTCCGGCGCCTCATCGGGCGGGTTGTAGGAGTACAGCTGCCACTTGCCTGAAATGCACGTGTTGTACCCGGCGTCTGACAACAGGTGTCCGAACGTTACTTCATCAGGCTTGATCAGCCCGAACCCGATGTAGTTGCGAAAGTTGTACTTGCCTGTCATCAGCGACAGTCTCGTCGGAGTGCACAGCGGCATCACGTGCGCCTCCTCAAACCGCATTCCCTCCTGTGCCATCCGGTCGAGTCGCGGCGTGGAATACGAAGCTCCTCCATTCGCCCCGATGACCTCGTAACCAAGGTCATCGGACATTATCAGAACTATATTGGGCTGCTTGTCGGACATTTTCGCTCTCCCTATCTAGGCGCCGAGTCCGGACGAAATCGTATAGACGCTCGCCGCTAATCGTCACTCGGGCGAAATCGGCAATTCCGGATGTTGGACACGCCGCGAAGGCGCGCGGAGCCGTCATCCCCGACGCCGGATCACCTGCTCGCCGAAATCTGAAATCAACTCACGCGCCGCCTGTCGGTCCACAGCCGCGAGAGCCACATTATTGACGCCGGTCGCCTCCAGATAGTCCAGCTTCTCGCTGATCTCGTCCCACGCGCCGGTCAGCGTGCGACCGACCATATCCGCCGAAACAAAACGCTCCTCTCCCTCTTTCAGGTACACATAGTGCCCTTCGTGAACATCAAGGTATCGTCTGTCGTCCGGCGTGCGATTCGGACGACTATCCCCGTACTCGCGGATGTATCGGTCATACTCCTTCGCGAGGCCCGGATTGCTCATTCCCAGATTCGAGCCGGGTCCATAATCCCGCTCCCACATCGCATGGACGCCGGGAACCAGCGTCGGCCCCACGTTCCTAATCACCCGCTCACTCGACACCGACTCGCCCTCTCTGAGAACGCACGCCGATGTGAGTACTGTCACATATGGCTTGCTCCCGTGTCCGCCAAACTCATCGAAGCTGTTGCCGGCCGCTTCTGCGGCCGCAGTCACTCTTGGCAGACCTTCGGGGACGGTCGCGCTTCTCGCTGTCGTTATCCAACCGTCGGCGATCTCTCCGGCGATCTTCTGACCCCGAGGACCATTGGCCGCCAGCATCACAGGGATAGGATCTTCAATATTGAAAAACTCATCCCGTCCCGAATTGGACTCGGAGTGGATCAGCCGTATCCAGCGCTCTCGGCTCCCATCCCGCAACAGCGCGTCCTCACCTGCGAGTAGCCTCTTCACCTGCAGTGCGTATTCCTCGAACTGGTCCATTTTCAGCGCGGGAAGACCCATAGTGTTCCGACCAGTGTAGCCGGTGCCGAGACCGACTATCACCCTGCCGGGCGCTATCCTGTTAATAGACGCCGCGGCCGCCGCCGTCACCGGCGCGAGCCTGTTGCTCGGTATTGCGACCAGTGTTCCCAGCTTGATGCTCGTAGTATTCTGCGCAGCAAGCGCCATTGTTGCCCACACATCGGAGTAGATGAGTTGAGAATCGAAGAACCAAGCGTGCGTGAAACCCGCCTCCTCTGCCGCTTTCACCTCGCGCCAAGCCTCTATATACGACGGGATGCCTATTCCGTAGTCCATCTGATAGGATCTTCTCCCCAAGGGCAACCGAGCGTAGAATCAAGCTCGCCTACAACGGGCCTCTCTTTCGAGATGCTTGATTCACAATAGTCCTCTAGCGATTGAAGAGTGTGGCAAGCGCAAAATCGGGTCGCCCGAAGCGCCGGTTAATATATGCTCGGGACTCGGCGCGGTCAGTTTAGCCACCGCCCAACTCAACAGCCCCCATATGCTACTGACTATGCGAAAATGTGTCAACGCCGAGAGGAACTGGGTCAGATCCATCTCAAAGTCCTCCCAGCCTTTCATGTATTCCCAGCGCGCGGATGACGACTCCATCCGCGGGCATAAAGTTGGGCCTGGGAATCCTGAATGTCCAAGCGACTCCACATACCCCTTCGCCTCCCTAAGAAGATACCCCCGCGACCCGCTCCTATGACTACACTTATACCCGCCCCTTTCGATAAATTCGCTTCCCATATAACTACACATTCATACTCATATACGCTACAATACGAACATATTAACTAACATCGGAACGCCAACCACTAACCGCTTTGAGCGTCAATATACATAAAGTGCCGATTATATAATAAGTGCTCAAGGGAGTCGGGAAAACGCTTCCAAAGCTAATGCAGGGGAAATGCAGGTTAATACAGGTAACAGACCCCGCTTGCAGGCATCAGAAAGTCACCTGTTGCGCGCGCCAGCGTCCCACCTGCAGAACTATAAGTCGAAGCATATGACCGGCAGACCTGTCACCGTCCGTCGGGATTCATTCAATCCCGACTTTGCGGCAGCCATTGTGTCCGCCTATGTCCAACCAGAAACCCGGCGGCGCCGGACCGCTCGGACTGACCATACGACCACAATCGAAAAACCCTGAATTCACCTCTGAGACCTGATACTTTTTCTTAAAAATCGAATACAATATCTGTCGTATCCAACGATTTGGGAGAAGATAAAGATGGCGAATCCCGACCTAGCCCTGCTTGCTCACCTGATGCGCCGCGCGGGGTTCGGCGCGACCCGCGACGAACTTGAGGCATTCTCAGCCCGGAGCTACGAATCCATAGTCGAAGACCTGCTGCACCCCGAATGCTTCCCCGAAGTGGACGACGATGTGGTCATCCGATACTGGCTCGAACTCAACAACCCCGACTCCGTGGAGCCATGGAACACGCGCTGGCTCTACCGCATGGTCAACACTCAGAGGCCGCTTGAAGAGAAGATGGCGCTGTTCTGGCACCACGTATTCGCAACGTCGGTCGGCAAGAGCGAACACGGCCCATCCTCCAAGGCGCAGATAGAGCTTTTCCGTAGCAACGCCCTGGCGGATATGCGCGCCATACTTATTGATCTCGCCAAAGACCCCGCGATGATCTTCTGGCTGGACAACTGCGAGAATTACGGCGATCGTCCCAACGAGAACTGGGGGCGCGAACTGCTCGAACTGTTCTCCATGGGCGTGGGCAACTACTCCGAAGACGACATCAAGATGGCCTCCCGCGCCTTCACCGGCTGGACTTTCACCCAGCCCATTCCGCTTGACCCCTACGGTCGCTATCCGTCCCGGTTCATCTATCGCGACAAAGACCACGACCACAGCGAAAAGACCTTCTTGGGACACACAGGCCGTTTCAACGGCGAGGACATAATCGCCATAATCGTCAAACAGCCCGCCACCGCCAGGTTCATATCCCGCCACCTCTACAACTTCTTCGTCGCCGACGAGCCACAGGTCCCATCCTGGAACGACGTTCCACCGCAGGACCCCAATGCCGTCGAGACGCTCTGCAACGCCTACTTCGACAGCGACGGCGACATCCGCGCCGTCCTCCGCGCCCTGTTCAACTCCGACTTCTTCAAAGAAGCTCGGTTCAGAAAGGTCAAAAGCCCGGCGGAGTTGGTCGCCGGAACTATCAAGCTCGCTGGCAATCACGACTTCCCGGAACCCAGTCTGCACGGCGCGCCGGCCGCCGCCGGACTGATGGGGCAGCATCTCATGACCCCGCCCACCGTTGAGGGATGGCACACCGGCGGCGAGTGGATTGACTGCGGAACGCTTGCCGAACGCATCAACTTCGCAGTCAACGAGTTCTCGGATTACAGCCTGCCCGGAGTGCGCGCCATCGCAGACAGATTCGCCTCCCACGGAAAGCCCGTCCCGCCCGAAGAGTTCGTGGACAAAACTCTCGACCTCGTAGGACCGATAACGGCTGACGCGCATACACGGGAAGCGCTTTTGGATTTCGCCAATTCGGGGGGCGACCTGCGTTTCGATAACGCCGAGCGGCGCGAGGAGAGCGCGGAGCGGGTCGCCCGCATGGTCCAATTTATCGTCGCGTCCGTCGAGTACCAGTTCGCATAGCCATGTCCAAAGGAGAAACCCAAGTGGAAGAGAAAGACAAGCAAACCGTCTTTGTGGTCGTGCAGCTTACAGGCGGCAACGATTTTATGAACACGCTGATTCCCTACGGCAGCGACATCTACTACGACTCTAGGCCCGTAATCCGGATACCCCAAGACGAAGTTCTGCCGCTCGACGACTATCTCGGCTTCAATCCGAACTTCGCCCCGGTCAAAGAACTCTACGAAGAAGGCAACGTCGCCATCGTACAGGGAGTGGGCTACCCCAACTCCAGCAGGTCGCATTTCCGTGGAATGGACATCTGGCACACATCCGAGCCCGATAGAATAGGAACCGAGGGCTGGCTTGGTCAGGTAGTCGCGCAGATGGACCCGCTGAAAGAGAACCCGCTAACCTGCGTCAACATCGGGCGCGGCCTACCCCGCGCCATGGCGAAGCGCGGAGTCCCGATAACCTCCGTCGGAGACCTCGACAACTACGGCGTAATGACCGGCATTTCGGGAGAGGCGCAGCGTCGGCAGGCGCTCGACATATTTCAGAAGATGTACGGTCAGGCCATCGGCTCAGGCCCCGTAAGAGAGTATGTCGCCCAGACCGGACTCGACGTTCTCAAGGGCGCGGACATTCTCAAGAAAGCCCCCCAAGTGTACGCGTCCAACGTCGAATACGCGTCCAACCCAATAGCGCGCAGCCTTCGGGACGCCGCGCGAGTTCATCTGGCCAACCTTGGCGTGAGGATCATCTATACCCAGCACGGCGGCTATGATACCCACGCCAACGAGGCGCCCAATCATCCCAGGCTGCTGACCGAACTCTCCGGCGCTATAATGGACTTCTTCCATGACCTCAGAGACCACAACGCGTCAGATAATGTAGTGATGCTTGTGTTCACCGAATTCGGGCGGCGGATCAGGGATAACGGCAGCGGCTGCGACCACGGCGCGGGCGGCGGCTCTTTCGTAATCGGCGAGCGCGTGAAGGGCGGCCTTTACGCCGAGTACCCTTCCTTGGCCCCGGATAAGCAGACCGATGGCGACATGGCGCACACCTACGACTTCCGCGGCCTCTACGCCACGCTGCTCGAACAGTGGATGGGCATCGAGTCTGCGCCGATAGTGGGCGGCCGCTACGAGCAGTTGCCCATATTCACTGGAAGCTAAACACTGACAACTTTAAGAGGCATTGGAGAGGTATTGCAATGGGCAGACCCTACGCGCTTTTGAGAGTAGGATTCAGCTACGATAAGACACTCGGCATGAGGCGTCTGACCAACACGCCGGTTGACCTCGCCGTTGACGGTTCAGGCGATCTGTTCATACTGTGTCGTGGCGGCGTATCGTTCATCAGGCGTCTTTCGCGGGACGACGAAGACCTCGGCGCAATAAACTTGGCCGCCGGGGGCGCGGCCCAGATTGGCGGCAGCCATTCGGTGAACTCCAAGTTCGTCTGGCCCGCCTCCATGGTGATGGACAGCGAGGAGAACCTTTGGATCTCGGACGAAGGCACAAACCGAATAACGATAATCAACAAACAGGGCGAGATACTCGGTCAGTGGGGAGAAGCGGGCGACGGGGAAGGTCGGTTCAACCGGCAATCCGGCATCGCGCTTGATCCTGACGAGAACTTGTACGTCGCCGACACCCGCAACCACCGCATACAGAAGTTCACGCGGGACGGCAAGTTCCTGATGGAGTTCGGAGGTTTCGGACGCGCCGAAGGCGAACTCAATATGCCCTGGGGCATCTGCGTGGACGAACTCGGCGATGTCTATGTCGCCGACTGGCGCAACGACCGCATACAGAAGTTCACGGCGAACGGCGAGTTCATCTTCAGCATCGGCAGGTCGGGCGACGGCGAGGGCGAGTTCAATCGTCCGTCCGGCGTAACGGTTGACGAACATGGCGATATATACGTTGCTGACTGGGCTAACAACCGAGTACAGCTATTCAGGCCGGACGGCGTCTTCGTCGAACTCTTTCGAGGCGACGCGACCCTCTCAAAGCAGGCCCTCCACTATATGCGATCGAACATCAAGGCCCTCAGGCTGCGCGAGATGGCGTCCATCGAGCCGCAGAAACGCATCCGATGGCCTGTATCCGTGCGCGTCTATGACCACATGATGTACATAGCCGACTACGGCTCCGACCGCATACAGATATACAAGAAGGAAGCCTACCCTTTAGAGCCGCACGAAATCTCCGAGCCTCAGAGATCTCCGACCCTCTATACCCAATTCTGACCGGCCATCTCAAACCCGCAGCCCTATCGAGAGCCGTAGAATCAAGAACTCCGGCAACTAATGACCAATGACTGAAAACCGCTCGCCAAAGGAGAACCAGAATGAGACTGGAAGGCAAAGTCGCCCTGATTAGCGGCGGAGCGCGCGGTCAGGTCGAGGCGAAGGCGCGAGCGTAGTCCTTTGGGACATCCTAGACAAGCCGGGTAGGCAGGTTGAGGCCGAGATAGTCGAGTCGGGCGGCAACGCGACCTACGTTTATCTCGACGTGACCCAGCAAGTCGCAGTGGAACGACGCCGTTAGCGCAGCCGTAGAACGATACGGCAATGAAGAAGCCGCCGGTCCCTGAACTTAGTAATGCTGATCAAGTAGGATAGTGTTCCCGTCAGGGTCGGTCAGAATCGCGCTGCACGGCCCCGTGGTCGTCATATCGGCCTCCGATATGAACTTGATGCCCGACTCTTTGAGCGTCTTCTGAATCGGGCGCAGGTCCTCCGGGTTAAACGTGAGAATATTCCCATCGAACATCCCCTGGAACAGACCGATCGCCGCGCTGTCGTTCTTCAGTATGCGCCATTTGTTCGTATCGGTGTCCGCGAAAGCGTCGTCCATATGCTCGTGTCCGCCATCTATCACCTCAAAGCCAAACTTCTGGTAGAACTCCAGAGACGCGACGATATCCTTTACCGCCAGGCTGACTGAGAATTGTCCAAGATTCATTCCTTCATCCCTTTCCCGCTTGGGTAGTATAGCCAAGTACGTCTATCATCACTCAATCCCTCGTGAAGTCGGCAAGGCGTATGACGGCCTCTTGGCGCGGAGGACGGTTTGCTCGTGTCGCGTTGGCGGCCGGGTTCGGGCGCGAGCGCTCACCGCGAATCGCAGACCGGGCTGTCTCCAAGGAAGCCGTCAACGTCGCGGAGCCGCCGCGGGACGCAACCGCTTAGGCGGTTGCCGTAGATACTCACGTAGTTCAGGTTCGGCATACTTTCAAGCGTCTCGAATATATCGCCGGTCAAGTCGTTCTCAGCTATAACGAGCCATTCGAGTCGTTTTAGGTCTCGAAGCCGCGTGGGAATCGTCCCTGTCAGACGATTGAAACTCAGGTCGAGCGAGACCAGCCCTGCCAGTTGTCCGAGTTCGGCGGGAATGTCCCCGGTGAGTCGGTTGTCGCCCAGGTCGAGCGTTTCCAGGTTGGTCAGCCGTCCAAGTTCGGGCGGTATCTCCCCGCCTAGTTCGTTGCCGTAGAGGTGGAGCGACCTTAGCTCGGACAGACTGCCCAACTCGGGCGGAATGCGACCTGACAATCCGGATGTCGTGAGGTTCAGCGCGAAGACACGAGGCGGTTGGCCGCGCAATACAACGCCGTTCCACCCCGACACCGGCGTATCCGCGCTCCAGTCCAGTTCGGCGTCCCCGGCCAACTCGGTTCGTATGGATAGCAGTATGGCGCAGTCCCGCGCGAGCGCTCCCGCGTCAGGGCAGTCAACGGTAGGGCCGGAGGCGGCTAGGTCTGAACCGAATCCGGCGGAGGGATCCGGGCGCTGCCTCTGGGTGGGGTGGGTGACCAAGCCACGATCTTCGGACAGTATGGCGAACGCGATTGCGGCGACGATTATCGCCAGAGTCGCCACCTGCCCAATCAGGAACTCGCGCGACCAAGGACTCTCGTTCTTGTGGCCCTGCCCCTGCGGTCGGTTAGGTCGCACCGGTCACCCAGCCGCCGTACACCGGATACTGGCAGCAGATGAACTCTATGTAGGACGGTTGCCCTTTCTCGTTCGCGGCAAGCGCTCGTTTGAGCGCGGGAACGATTTCCGAAGGTTCGGTCACCCGCTCGGTGTGCAGTCCCAGCTCCGCGATGACCCTGGACATATCTACATCGTCCGGTCCCAACACGACGTGTGTGTAGGGGTCGTGTCCCTCACCCCAGAATCCCGGGCCGTAACCGGCGAATCCGCCGTTGCTGATGTGCGCGATCGTTACCCCCAGTCCCTGCCGTACAGGAACTTCCAGGTTGCCGAGCATATATCCAAGACCGGCTTCGCCCGTCACCGCGACGCATTGCCTTTCGGGGAAGGCTATCTTCGCGCCCATGGCGGCGGCCAAGCTGAAGCCGAGTGTGGATACGTTGCCCCAGCCAAGGAAGCCACGCGGGATTAGCGTGTCGTACACCGTGCTAAGCTGATCTCGGGTGTTGCCAGAGTCGTGGGTGACGAACGAGTTGCGGGGGTCGAGGGCGTCCATAAGGCCGGCGTAAACCCTGTATGGGTTGATGGGCTTTTCGTCCGACGCCATTGCCTCGCGGTAAGGGGCGAGACCCGAATCGCGGACTTCCTTTATTTCCGCTTCGACTTCGTTTCTGTCCAGTCCGGCTCCGTTTGTTCTCTCCGAGATTTCTTTGGCGAGTGCGCGAATGGTGAATCCCGCGTCTCCGATGATCGCGTGAGCCATGGGGTAGATCTTGTTGACATGCAGTTCGTCTAGGTTGCACTGGATAATTGTCTTGTTGGCGGCGTCGGGGATGGCGTGGCTGAAGCGCCCGGGGGATAGGCTGGAGCCTATGGCGAGAATCAGGTCGCACTTTTGGAGGAAATGCGCGGCAGGTTCTCCCCGCACGCCCACGAACAGCGGGTGGTCTTCGGGGAAGGCTCCCTTGGCTTTGAGCGTGGCAATGACGGGCACTCCGGCAAGTTCGGCCAGCGTCTTGAGTTCGGCTGACGCGCCCGCGTATATGACGCCTTCGCCTACATATAGGAGAGGACTTTCGGCGTTCAGAATCATGTCTGCGGCAGTGGCGACGTCCTCGGGGTCGGGCGCGGATTTCCATCCCTTAACCGGGGTGTATGGGTCGGCTGTCTCGTCATATGCGCCGGCGGCGTTCGGGACGGATAGCACGACCGGACCGGGTCGGCCGCTTCTGAGCATGGTGAAGGCGCGGCGCATGAACTCGGGGACGCGCTCGGGCCTGTCTATGTAGCCGTACCACTTGGAGACTGACTTCAGACTGGCGGCGACGTCGAACTGGCTGTTCTCGGAACTGCCGGCGGGAACGCCGTCGGTTATGCAGAGTATGGGAGAGCCGTCCTCGTAGGCCTGCGCGAGCCCGGCGTAGGCGACTTGTATGCCCGCGGCGTTGACTCCGCCCTGCACGGTGCACACGCCTATCCTGCCGCCGCCGGCGACCCGTGAGAAGGCGTCGGCGAGCGCGATGGCGTAGCGGTCGTCCCGCATCATCACCATTGGCACGCCCTCGCGTCCCAGGGCGTTGTTCACCCTGCACACGGGGAATGTGGACACCCACTCGATTCCCTCCCGCTTGAGGATACGGGCTATCGCGGTAGCTACGTCTGTGGTCATCTGAAGATCATCTCCTTGAGCGCGGCCGTTCGTCCGCGCGCTAAATCAAGTTAGAGCCGGTTTTACATTGATGATTTGGGGAGCGGCGGCGAATCCGACAGGGTAGAGCTCAGAGGTTGTTTTGTTGTGGCTCCTCGCGCCGTCGCCGCTCCTCCCAACGCCGTTCTTCCCGTTCCTCGTCGCGGCGGCGTTCTTCTCTGGCTACCTGTTCGCGCCGGAGTTCGACGGCTTGTTGGAGATATTCGGAACCTGTCTCTCTGAGGATATCTATGTTGTCCCTTGTGATGGGGTCTGACATCAGAACGTTGTTTATGGCCTCGCGCAGACGATTCTCCTTTTCATTCTCCTCTCGCTTTTTCCGGTAGAAGATATAGCCCGCGGCGCAAGCGATCGCTACGATTACGAGCGTGATTAAGATGGTGACGCCACTGTCCATTCTTTCAATCTCCATCCGCTCAGTCCGGGTAAGGTTTATAGAGCGCTAGTATATCGTCCGGTTAGATTTGCCATTTATGAGTCTCTACCCAGCCTCGGGCATCCGCCGCTCGTTTGCATGAGGATGTGTTTGGCGGGAATGATAGGGGTTTGGCATATTCTGGATACGGCGTTAGTCTGCGACGGCGGCGGGCGCAGCGCGCGCCATCTCCCGCACGGCGGGGAATACATCTTTGCCGAAAAGCTCGATGGAACTTAGGACATTCTGGTGCGGGATTGTCTCGGTCTGGATGATCATCATCACTTCGTCCACGCCGATCTCGTGGTATTTCATAATGGCGCTTATGCAGCTTTGGGGGTCTCCGGCTATGGTCACGCCGCGGTCGGCGAGGGTGTCGCCGTCTAGTTCGGCGATGGCGGCTCGCGCAGCGCCGGGTCCAGAGTCTAGTGATATGCCGACTTCCGCGGCCTGCTGCTTGTGTGCCTCGTCCGACTGTCTGAGCCAGCGTCCGAAGTCGGCCTGAAGATGGTCGGGGACTCCGCCCCAGGCTTCGAGGAGTTCTTCGTACGCGCCGACACGCCCGGCTATGTAGGGTTTGTCGGGGCCGAAGAACGTTTTCATGGACTCGGCGGCCAACTCCCGCGCCTCGCGGTTGTCCCTGCCGCAGTAGGCGTGGACGTTGTTGGCCCAGTAGTTGGTGGTGAACGCGCCCACCGGGTCGGCGTTCACGATTTTCTCTTTGTAGGTTTTCACGTGTCGCGCGAGCACCGTGGGGGCGTATGAGGCGGACGACAGCACGCCGATGCCCTTGGCGGCGGCGAGGTCGAAGCTGGACGACTGGGTGCAGGCTAGGTACATATTCGGGTGCGGTTTCTGGTAGATCTTGGGGAGGACTCGGCGGGCCGGTACGTTCCAGAACTTGCCTTCCCAAGAGAACTCGTCTTCGGCCTGCCATATTTGCGGAATCATCTCGATGGACTCGTTCCACATCTCGCGGGTGTCTCTGGGGTCAACGCCGAGTCCCATCTGTTCGTAGGCGTTGGAGCGTCCGGTGCCGAATTCGACGCGCCCGTCGGTGAGCTGGTCCACCATGGCGACTCTTTCGGCTATGCGGATGGGGTGGGCGTGCGGGAGTATGGACACGCCGAATCCGATTCTTATCCGGCTGGTGCGCTGGCTGAGCGCGCCGAAGATGACTTCGGGGCAGGGCGAGCCTGAGAAGCCAAGCAGGAAGTGGTGTTCGACGAACCAGAGTTTGTCGAAGCCGACACGGTCGGCGAGTTCGCACTGTTCGAGCGTCTCCTTGTAAAGGGTGTTCCAGTCAATGTCGTTGCCTTCGAAGGGGCGCTGCATTTCAAATAGAAGTCCGAATTTCATATGGACCGCTCCTTTGGGGTTTGTCAGTGTCCGGCGGCGGGTAGAGGTGCGCTGAATGCGCGCCGGGGACGAGCCGGGCGGGACAGTTCAAAGCAATCTCCGAGCCCTTGCATAAATTATAACGCCGCAGGCGCGGTGTCAATGGACTGCCGAGCGCGGCGGCGATAGGGTCGGATGGCTGATTGATATAGCTTGATTTATACAGGTTCAGGTGAGGGCAGACGCCTGGGTCAGCCGGCGTCAGGTGAAAAAGTTATCTGTAATTCACCTGCAAGGCCCTGTAATAGCAGGGTAAAATTTTCTGGGTCTTCTGAATTTTCAAGTCATAATTTCCTATTTATGTTAGTTGCGGCAAATCGGTCGCAGTCGCTAGATACGATGTTCTTATTGTAGCACGAGGCGGGAGAGGGTGTGTAGTGGAATATCGAAGAAGCTGTCGGGGTCGCCAATGGCGTTTCTATGGATTGTCGAGCGGCGATCCCCTTCAAGGGTTCTCGCTTCTTCTTGGGGTCGGCAGTTCGCAGCGGGCAGTTCGGCAACGCAGGCGAGGGTTTTGACGCCGGTCTGCCGCGAAGCGGAATTCCAGGGCGCGCTTTGTCAGATACGCTAGTTCCCGGCCCGCAGGGGTATCGTTTTCTTCCGTGTTGTTCCTGATTATGGCGTACAGCGCTCCCAACTTGTGGGTGTTTCAATATTCGTCCCCGAACACGGAAATTCAGCCTTTGAGGTATGTCACACCGCCGCGGCGTGGCCGTCTGTCCTGGGGTCGGAGCCGGCGGTTCGCACATGGGTGGCCGGGTCTATCGCTATCAGCTTGGCCGAGCCTCCGAAGACTCTGCCCGGGTGGGTTACAATGTCGTGTCCCATGCGTCTGAGCGATTCTATCTCGCTCTCATCCATGCCGCCTTCCAGTTCGAGGATGAAGGGGTCTTCGACGTTGTGAGGGTCGGTTCCGGGGGTGGATGTCCAGCGGGGCGCTTCGACCGCTTCCTGCGCGTTCATGCCATGGTCCAAGACGTTGGTGATGACCTGCGCGTTCCAGGCGATCTGCCTGTCTCCGCCCGGGGTTCCGCCGACTAGGTAGGGTCTCCCTTCTCGCATTACCATGTAGGCGTTCAGGGTGTGCATGGTGCGCTTTCCGCCCTCTATCACGTTGGGGTGTCCTTCGACAAGACTGAATCCGCGGCCGATGCGATTGTTGAGCAGAACTCCGGTGTTGCCGGCGACGAACCCGCTGCCGAATCCCATGGAAAGGCTGTGTATGAAGGAGAGCGCGTTGCCTTCCTTATCCACGACGCAGAAGTAGCTTGTGTTGCCGTCTCCGGGAATCGGCGCGGCTACCGGGCCCGGTTCGTAGCAGCCGGCGTTCGCGTCTATGAGGCGGCGGCGGAGCGCGGCGAAGGGTTTGGATATGAGTTCGGACAGCGGCGTGTCCACGAAGTCGGGGTCTCCCGCGTATCTGTTGCGGTCGGCGAATGCCAGTTTTTTGGCCTCGACCATGGTGTGTACGGACTCGGCTGTGTAGAATCCCATCCGCGCCAGGTCGAACCCTTCCAGAATGTTCAGAATCTCGAGCAGCAAGAACCCGTGCGAGGGCGGGGTTGTTTCGTAGATGGCGTGGCCCCGATAGGTTGACGAGATGGGGGGCCGGCTCCATACGCTCCGGTGGTCGGCGAACTCCGGCTCGGTGTAGAGGCCGCCGGCGTCCTGTATGGCGCGGACCATCTCGCGGGCTATGTCGCCGGTGTAGAACGCATCCGCGCCGCCCGCAGCCACTGCCTTGAGGGTCTGGGCCAGATTCTTTTGAACGAGTATGTCGCCAGCTATCAGCGGGCTTCCGTCGCGGGTGAATATGTCTTTGGAGTGTGGGAAGCGCGCGAGTTTGTCGTTCAAGACTTTGAAGCCGTTCGCAAGCTGTTCGCTTAGCGCGAAACCTTCTTCGGCGTAGCCTATGGCGGGTTCGAGCAGATTGGACAGCGGGCGTGAGCCGAAGCGTTGGTTTATCCGCTCCCATCCCATGACTTCTCCGGGTATGGCCGCGGCCAGTGGGCCTATGAGCGGCATATGCTTGTAGCCGCGCTTGACGAAGAAGTCGCGGTTCGCGGCCAGCGGAGCTTTCCCGCTGCCGTTCAAGCCGTGGACCTGCCCGGTCTTGGCGTGGTACATTATGACGAAAGGCTCGCCTCCGACTCCGCAGGCGGGCGGGACGGTCACGGCTTCCACCGCGGCGGTGGCTATGGCGGCGTCGAAGGCGTTGCCTCCGTCGGCTAGGACTCTGGCGCCGGCGGACGCCGCCAGCGGCGATATGGATACGACAACGCCGCCGCTGCTGTAAACTGTATTCCTTCCGGTTTCGATCTTCGGTCTTGTCGCCGCAGCCATGTCATCGCCTCCCCGCACTCTAAGTATTGCGCTAATGCTATCATGAGGGAGTGAAATTGTGAATTTGCGCCAATACATGGCAGGGGACATTTCGAGCGGCCAACCTGTTTAAGATATACGTCATGGCCGCCCCAGTCTCCGGACAAGCCGTCCAGCGCGTTGAGGCTCAGCGCGACCGGCTACCGGCATTAACGACTCTCTGTGAGTTTCGGATATAATGCGCTTGAGAAAATCAGGAAGGAACGATGCCTTTGCGTACACCAAGCTTACAAGACGTGATACAGGCGAAGAAGCGCATAGCCGGATATGTTACGCGGACTCCGCTTCACAGGTACATCGGGCTGGAAAAGATGATTGGCGCGGACGAGCTGTATGTGAAGCATGAGAATCATCAGCGGCTTGGGGCGTTCAAGATGCGCGGCGGGATAAACCTGCTCGCGCAGATGTCGCAGGGGGAGTTGGAGCGTGGCGTGTCCACCGCGTCCAGCGGCAATCACGGCCAGTCCATCGCATACGCCGCCAGCGTGTTCGGAGCCAAAGCGTACATCGCCGTGCCTGAGAATGCCAACCCGGGGAAAGTGGAGTCTATGCGCAATCTGGGGGCAAAGGTGATTCACCACGGCGCGTTCTTTGACGAGTCGAAAGACTATATCGAGCGGCTCTCCAAGGAGGAGGGATACCGCTATATTCATCCGATAAACGAACCGCGTCTGTTCGCGGGCGTGGGGACATATACCCTGGAGATTATCGAAGATCTGCCCGACGTTGACGTGATAGTCGTCCCGGTGGGCGGGGGCAGCGGAGCCGGTGGGGCGTGCATAGTAGCGAAGGCGATAAATTCCGATATACGGGTTATCGGGGTGCAGGCGGAGCAGGCTCCGGCCGCGTATCTATCTTGGCAGCGCGGGGAGGCGCTGGAAGCTCCAATGAGGACTGTTGCGGAGGGGCTGGCGACCGGCGCCGCATACGAATTCGCAGTCGGCATACTGCGCCGGTATCTGGATGACTTCATACTTGTGAGCGAAGAGGAGATGAACGCCGCGATAGTCACGCATCTCGAACAGACTCATAATCTGGTTGAACACGCGGGCGCCGCGTCTCTGGCGGGAGCGCTCAAGATACGTGAACGACTGGCGGGCAAGAAGGTGGTTTTGGTGTTGAGCGGGGGCAACTTGTCCGTAGAACATTTGAGGGTCGCGCTGGCTCAGGCCACGTAATTCGCAGCGAGAGGTTTAACGTTGACGAACGAACCTATACCTATCACCGACGACTCGCCCGCCTCCGCGCTGTTTCCTGAGTTCGATGCGCTGTACGAGCTGATAGCGGCCGAGGCGCGCGGTCTGACCGACGCGCAGCTTGATTGGACATCCGAGGATTTCGCATGGGCGGAGTGGAGTATCCGAAACCAGGTTAGTCACATGGCGTCGCTGCTGTACAGGTGGCTCATACTGAGGTGCGGGGACACTCTGTTCCCGGATGGCGACCATGGGATAGCGGACGTCCGGGGCATTGCCGATTCGGCGTCGGATCGGCGTCTGGATGACAGTAGGTATCGGGAGCTGTCGGTGATCCTGGATATGCTGGAGGGAGGCATACGACTGGCTCAGCGTGTCTTGTCGGAGCGCAGCGTTGGGTTCATGCGATCCCACTCGGTAGTGTCGGAGATGAGCGCGTCGTGGGACATGATGCTGAAGGCGCATCCATCGGGGATATCGGTGTCGGAAGATGAGACGAAGCGCATAATGGACTTTGAGGCGATGGTTCGCCATATGTACTTTGAGGAGGTCACGCACCTCTTTAACATACAGCGCCTCAAGCGGGCGCAGGGCATTCCGACAGTGTCGGAGGTTCCCAGGGTCGGCTACTGGACGGTCGAAGGCTGGGATATAAGCGAGGCTTAGGCTCGGGCCGTCATGCGCGCGCGTATCTCGTCGGGGACTTCGCGGACTCTCTCGCGGGCCGGGGAGTTGTTGCGCTTGTCCACGCATCTTGCGGCTTCGGTCAGCAGTTTCACGCCGCCTAGGAAGTCTTCGACGCGGATGTATTCCGCGTCTATGCCGGATTTGGGGTCGCGTATGCCGGTGGTGGCGTTGTGGTAGTTGCCCAGGGGGAAGGCCATTCCGGAGGCTTTGTATCCCCAGACCGCGAAGGCCGTTCCTTCGCAGACGCCGCCGCTCATAAGCTGGCGTTGGCTCTTGAAGTCGGGGTCGCGCCGCGTGATTGATTCTCGCGCCACTATGAGGACTTGCTCCACCTCGGCGCTGAAGGTGTAAAGCGCGTCGCCAGTTCTTATGACAGGTCCCGCGCCCTGCTTGACGCCGGGTATGAGGGGACTGGATTCGATGGACACGACGAGCGTTTCGGCGGGCAGGGTCCGGGCTTCGGCCATCAGCCGCGCGCCGAATAGGCCTCCCTCCTCGGCGCGTGTGAAGACGGCGTAAACGTCGCACCGGGCGTTCTCGGCGGCCAGCCTTTCTATCGCGGCGAGAGAGGCGGCGCACCCGGCGAGGTCGTCCAGGGCGCGCATTCTGATGTATCCGTTTTCCAGCGTGAAGTCGGGCAGGTCGAATACGACGGGGACGGGCGGTTCTATCTGCGCGTCCTCGCTCAGTTCGACTCGGACGGTTCTGCCGTCTCCATCCGGGAAGGGCAGTATTCGGGCGGGCAATCGGACGCGGTCGTCCAGAATGACGAGAACGTCGGCGGGGTTGGATAGCGATACCGCCGGGACGCCGCCAAGCGCGACGGCCAGCAGGCCGCGCTCCGACGCCTCGATTATCTCGAAGCCGGGGTGGTCCATGTGCGCGACCAGGGCGAGCGGGGGGTCGCCGGAGTCGGAGTTTCGGTAGCGTGCTATCACGTTTCCGAACCGGTCGGTGTCCGGGTCCAGGCCGATGCCTGTCAGGGTTTCGAGGATGTATTCGGCGGGCGCGGATTCATGGAACGGCGCGGCGGGTCGCCGTCCGAGTTCGCTCAGTATTTCCAGCGCGCGTCTGTCTAGCTTGTTCATCTATTCAATCGCTCCCGGGCGCGGTTGCGGAGAAGGGTCGGGACAGCGGAACTTAGTCGTATCCATTGAGGTCCGCGAGGCGAGGCATGACTTCTTGGGAGAGGAGTCGGACGGATTTTTCGTAGTTTTCACGGTCTTCGGAGTGGTCGAATGTGAGCCAAAGCAGGGTTCCGAAGCCGCCGACTGTTTCGTAGAGGGCGCGGAGTTTTTCTTCAACTGTGTCCGGGGAGCCGACGATCCACAGGTTGTCCATCATGTATTCCAGGGTCACGTCGTCGTCGGAGATGGATTCGTCGTGTTTCATGAAGCTGACGAACGGGTAAGCGCCGTATGAGAAGAGGGGGCGCAGGTAGTCGCGCCACGCGCGTCCGAGCATCCCGTTCATCGCGCCCTCTCGGGCCTCTTCATCGGTGTCGGCGACCCAGATGTCGCGCACGATGCGCCACTCGCCACGCGACGGTGGCTGTCTGCCCGCGCTCGCCGCGCCCTGTTCGACCGCGTCCCAGTGGCTGGCGACGTAAACGGGGTTCAGTCCGAGGCTCATGGGGATGTAACCGCGCTCGCCGACTATCTTGAGCGTCTCGGAACCCGGGCTTGCGCCGGCGACGCCGATGGGCGGGTGCGGTTTCTGGAACGGGGTCAGAAAGGTTCTCAGCGCGGCGTACTCGTATTCCTTTGGATCGGGTATGTTGAAGTTCCAGAATTCGCCTTCGTATTTGAAGGGGCCTTCGATGTGTTTCCAGATGTTCAGGATGATGTCCAGCGATTCCCGCGTCATTTCGCGGTGCCGTCCGGCGTCGAAGTCCACGTTGAACAGTTCGTGGTCGGAGAGCAGGCCGCCCGATCCGATGCCGAACATATAGCGTCCTTGCGCCAGGTGGTCGAGGTAGGCGACTCTGTGCGCGAGTTCGACCGGGTGGTGGAATGGGAGTAGGTGCGCGCCTGTGCCGAGCATGATGTTTTTGGTACGCATCAAGGCTTGTGCGATGAGCAGGTCAGGGGTGGGCACCGGTTCCCAGGGCGCGGTGAAGTGTTCGCCTATCCACGCCTCGCTTAGGCCGTAGCTATCCGCCATTTCGAGGCAGTCCAGATCCCATTGGTGGGCGTCCCATGTGGAGCGTTCGGGTGGGTGGGACGGCATTAGAAAGAGACCGAGTTTCATTTGGCTACTCCTTTTCCGCTTGTCTCTCGCGATTGGCGGCAAGCGCTGAGCGCAGTATATCCGATAGCGCGCGGATTGTGGAGAAGGTCACGGCTGGCGGTCGAACGCGTCGAGTCCGGCGGTTATGGCGTTCAGGAAGAGGTTGTAGTCCGGCCCGTACTGGATGAATCTGAATCCCTGCCGCTGTCGTTCGCGGAGCGCGGCGGGGGAGTTGGCGGAGACGCCTATCTCGACCCCGCGCGGGCGGGCTATCCGGAGCGAGTCTAGGGTTATCTTTTCTATCTCCGGCAGCGGCAGCTTGCGCGGGTCGAGTCCAAGCTCGAGGGACAGGTCCCAGGGTCCGACGGTTAGTATGTCTATGCCCGGAACTTCGCATATTTCCTGTAGGTTTCGGACTGCGTCGCGGGTTTCCAGTATGAGGCAGACCATGATGTTGTTGTTGGCGCGGGATAGGTAGTCGTCGTTGTCCAGGGTGTAGTCAGACGCTCTGAGAGGTCCCCAGCTTCGTATGCCTTCGGGAGGGAAGCGGGTGTATGAGACGATGGCGCGGGCCTCGTCCGCGGTTCTCACGCCGGGAACCAGAACGCCCATGGCGCCCATGTCAAGGGCGCGCTGAATATAGACTTGGTTTGTGTTCGGGACACGAACGATTGGGACGGCGTCGCTGCCGTTCATGGCCATGAGCATATGCTGAATCTCGGCTGAATCCAGCGCGTTGTGTTCGGTTTCTATGACGAGCCAGTCCATGCCCGCGCGCGCCATCATCTCAGCGACGCTGGGGCTGCCGAGTCCGAGGAAGGAGCCTATGGCCGGTTTGCCTTCCCTGATCAGCCGGAGCGCTCTGTTTTGTTTCATATGTTCACCTCGGGCGGAGGCTCTAGGATTCGTTGATAGTGATGGAGGCTATGGCGTCGCCGGGCGTAGTCGCGGACATCGGGTCTCTCGGGGATATGGCGTTGACGGTGTCCATGCCCTCCACGACTTGGCCGAACACGGCGTGACGGCCGTCGAGGTGAGGGGTCGGGACGAATGTGATGAAGAACTGGCTGCCGTTGGTGTTGGGGCCTGCGTTCGCCATAGACAGTATGCCGGGCCTGTCGTGTCTGAGACCGGGATGGAACTCGTCGGCGAACTGGTATCCGGGGCCGCCTCTGCCGGTTCCGGTCGGGTCGCCGCCCTGCGCCATGAAGCCGGGTATGACCCTGTGGAAGGTAACGCCGTCGTAGTAGCCGTCCCTGGCGAGGAAGACGAAATTGTTGGTGGTCTTCGGGGCTTCCTCGGCGAATAGCCTGATGGTGAACTCAGCGCCGTTCTCCATATTGAAAGTGGCGGTGTAGCTCAAAGAGGAGTCTATAACCGTGGGCGGGGAAGAGTTGTACTGTTTGGTCATACGAGGCAGTTCCTTTCGTTGGTGTCATGTACTTCAAGGGTATTCGCTATTTGCCGGAATATAGTATCGAGTTCTTCCGAGTATTCCATGGATGCGGTAAAGGTCAAGATTATAACCTCTGAGCATCGCAGCGTAAGGTACTGGATTATGGCGGCGTCCTCCGGGTATTCCGAGCTCGGGAGCGGTATGGAATAGTTGAGCTTTATCGCCTCTCCCAACGCGAGTTCTATGTTCTGCGGCTCGATTTCGTTCAGGTCGAAGAACGGCCGCAACCTTTGGATGTTGCGGTTCGCGTATTCGTTCAGGCTGTCGGGATCCCTGACTTTGTCCACGGCGATGGTCATGTTCGCGTTGAAAGTTTCGGATTTGGACGGCTCCTGGTCGGATCCGAACAATTTGAAGCTCGGCATCTGTTCGCCCTGCACCAGACGCTCGGCCAGAATATGGAATCTCGGGTCGTCGGACGACTCTATGGTGTGCAAAATGGAGTCTATGGATTCTGAGTTGGGGGGCCAGAACGTCCCAGGACGGAGGCGCGCTAACGGATAGTCCCTCGTAGGGCAGGTCATATCTTATCCAGCCAGAGCTGAGCGTTGTGCGGAGCACCTCTATCTCGCGCGGCTCATGGTCATCACGAAAATCGGGGATGAATGACCGCATTTCAATAAAATCGTCGGGCGGTTCGATTTGTACCGGAACGTTGAAGTCGGAGTATTCGATGAGGATTTCAAAGCTTGTGTCTCCACCGGCGAAGCCCCCGAAAAGACCGTCCATCTGTGGCGCGTCCGTATCGGGAATGCCTATCTGTCCGACCGCCATTATCCTGCGCAGCAAGCCGTCCTCCACGCCTACCCAGAAATTCACGTCTAATTCGCCGGCGATGTCTTGAATGATAGCGACCGATTCGCTGTCCACGGACGCCGAGAGGCGGCGCGCCATGACGCCGTCAATCTCTTCAACGCCTTCCAGCGTCAACTTCTCTGGATCTTCGAGGAGGCCCGGGCCGATGAAATTGTCTATGCCGGCGAAATCGGACGGATTCAGCGGCAGCATATCGTTCGCGTTCCCGCCCAGAAGCCACTGTCCGGTCTCGGGGTCTGTGATATAAACATCGCCCCCTATGGCTATGAACTTAACCTCCGTGCTGACGAAGCCTAGATCTATATTCACCGATCCCTGTGAATCGAATGGCCTGCGGTAGTCCGCGCGCAGTGTAATGGGGAGTCGTATGGAAGCGCCTTCCTGGGCGATCGATATCGCTATTTCCGTATCCAGACGGAAGCTATCGAGTTCGGCGAGGGCATTCGAGGCGTCGGCGAGTATCTGGGCGGGAGAGCGTTCGTCGTCGAGCGCGGGTTTCGCCTCCGGCGTATTGGTTGGAAGCGCTGTCGGGGATGGAACGGCGGTAGCCGTCGGAACGGGGGTGTTTGTGGGGACAGGGGTACTGGTTGGCGGAACCGGAGTGGCTGTCGTAGGAATCGGGGTGTTTGTCGGAACGGGGGTGTTCGTTGGCGGGACGGGAGTGGGCTCGGGGTCGGAGCCGCATGCGATTGCGATTGCAGCCAGAGCCGCGACGAGAAGGATAGGAACGATACTGAATTTCTTGCGGAGCGGCGAGTTTGGTCTATTCTTCAACATTCATCCTATCTCCTATGAGCGCATATCGCGGAGCTTTGCGAGATATTATTATACCTAAGTTGGGAAATCGCGGGATATGGCAATCGGGCGCGCTTGCCAAGAGGGCTGCGCGCGAGTGTCGCAAGGTTCGCCCGGGGCAGCAATCCGCCGGATAGGATGGATGAATTCACCTTTCGGTCTTCACTATCATGATCCTGCCGTCGGTTTCGAATGTTATAGTCCCGTTCTCGAACGTCTTGAATATCCGAGGAGCGGGCTCCAGCCTCTCCAGCCGCTCGACGATTTCGGGGTCGGGGTGTCTGAATCTGTTGTTGAGTCCGGCCGAGATCACGGCGGCGCGGGGGGAGACCGCGTGGAGAAACGGCGCGCCGGACGATGTTTTGCTTCCGTGGTGGGCGACCTTCAGCACGTCGCTGTCCAGAATCTGCCCGGATTCAAGCAGCAGTCTCTCGCCGTTGCTGAATACGTCTCCGGTCAGCAGGAAACTCGCGTTTCCATAGATGAGACGGATGACCACCGACGCGTCGTTCGCATCCAGGTAGGTGTCGCGGGGCGACGCATCCGCAGGCGCCAGTACGTGAATCTCCACTCCGTCATCGAAGGTCACACGCATTCCGGCGCGCGCGTCCAGCGACTCCGCTCCCTCGGAGTCCGATAGCCTTATCCAGGCGAGATAGTCCGCGCTTTCGTAGGGGCGGCGATATTCGAGGACACGCTCGACCCGGTATCGGCGCATGATTTCGTTCAGTCCGGATAGGTGGTCGGCGTGCGGATGGGTGAGAATGACTAGGGTCAGAGTCCGTTTCCACAGAGGTGTTTGAGCGTCCAGAATACGGGCCGCGCGGTCGGGGTCCGGCCCGCCGTCCACGACGATTGTGTGACCGGACGGTGTTGATATGACTGTCATGTCGCCCTGCCCGACGTCGGCGAACGCTACTCTGAGCCTGTCGTCCGGTCGGGTCAGCGCGAATGTCCACAGCGTGACGGCGGCTACGAGTACCAGCGCCACAACCTGCCATGGCGCCTCAATCTCGCGGATGCAGGTTCGGATACCGGGCCGGCCGCGTCGCCATCTGACGGGGCTGTGCAGCAGAATCGCCGCTCCCGCCATTGCGGAGTAGTACGCCCACACAAGCGCCTGCCCTATTCCGCCTAATTCAAAGGAGGCGGACGGAACTAGACCGAAAAGGGAGGCGATTCCGATTATGTATCCCGATAGGCCCCAGGCCAGCCAGCCAAGCGGAGTGGCGGCTGTTTCGGATGCCAGTCCGACGAGGGCGGTCGCTCCGTGCGCGATGAGCGCCGGCGGAAGCGCGGGCATACTCAGCAGGGTGGCGGGCAGTCCGACCGGAGACACGCGCTCGAAGTAGTGCATGATGAGCGGAGCGGTCGCCAGTGTGGCCGCGAGCGCGACTCCGACGGACTCGACTATTCCCCGCAGCGCGGACGTCCACGCGGCTTCCCGCTCGGGGCCGATGCCCAGTTTCTCTATGATTCGCTCAGAGAAGGCTTCGTAGTAGATGGCGATTCCCATCATGGCGGCGAAACTCAACTGGAAAGAGACTCTGGACAGAACCCTGGGTTCGAGCGCCGCCATTACGGTCGCGGCGAGCGCGAGCGCGGGAATGAGGCTTCGGGGTCTTCCCAGCGCGATTGCCGCGATGTACACCGTACCCATGACAGCGGCGCGTATGGCCGAGTCGGACGCGCCTGAGATGAGGGCGTACACCCATATGGCCAGTAGAGGGGCTATCAGATACAACTGCCGCTTTCTTCCTATCAGAAACTCGCTCGCCGATATGCCGAGAGCGAGCAGTACGCTCACGTGCAGCCCTGATATGGCGAGCAGGTGCGCAGTCCCTGATTTTCGGAAGCGCTCGGTTATATGGTCGGGCAGACTGTCCCGGACGCCGAGCAGAATGGCCTGCCCGAAAGACGCCTGCGGCTCATGGATGACGGCGGACATAGCCCGCGCCATGTTGCGGCGGAGGGAGTAGAGCAGCCGGTAGAAGGGCAGACCGGCGTTCTCGCCTATCAGTTCGGCGGTCGGAAAGCGCATGACGTGCCCTATGCCCTGAGCTTGGAGATAGGCGGGAAAGTCGAAGTCTCCGAGGCGTTCCGGAGCTTGAAGCGTTCCTGTGAGGATGAGCCTGTCCCCGTATCTGAAGAATGGCGCGTCTCTACGTTCGGCGAGAGCGGCGGGGACCCGCGCCGTCACCGCCACGTCCCCGGAAACTTCAATCCAGGGAGAGCGGCTATCGGGACGGATGCGTTCGACGGACAGTCGAAAGTCGAGAATCGTTCCCGCTCCAGCGGGACTGTCCGACACCAGCCCCTGAACCTCGGCGCGCGATATGTCGCGGTATGGGCTGAGTTCGGCGCCGGGCGGCCCGAGCGCGTCGGCTCGGAGAAGTCCGAGCATAAGCGCGGTCAGCGCCAAAGCGGGCAGGGGGGATCTGCGAATCGAGACGGACAGCGCGGCCAGCATGAGAGAGGCGAGCGCGAAGAGGATAGCCGCGCCCGCGGGAATCTCCCATCGCGCTCCGAGCGGCAACCCGACCAAGAAGGCCGCGGCCAGCGCGGGAAGCAGCGCGGCCCTCTCCGATGCGCTCGTTGTGGGACGAGAGGCCGCTACCGGACCTCCACCCACAATTCTTCGACGCCTCTTAGGACAATCTGTTCCCTGAACTCAGGCTCTGATACCAAGCTGATGGATGGGAAGCGGTCGAGTAGTCCGGAGAAGGCGACGCGCCCTTCCATGAGCGCCAGCGGCGCGCCCAAGCAGTGGTGTATACCGCGCCCGAAGGATATGTGGCTCTTTTCCTTGCGTCCGATGTCTAGGTTGTTTGGGTTGGCGAAGACCGACGGGTCTCGGTTCGCCGCGCCGATGGAGGAGATGACCCGCTGTCCGGCATGGATGCGGACACCCGCAATCTCCACGTCTTCGGGGACTATGCGGCCGTCCAGCTGCACAGGGCTGTCGTATCTCAAGAGTTCATTTACGGCGGAGTCAATCATGTGTGGGTTGTCTCTGAGCCGAGTGAGTTGGTCGGGATGTTTGAGCAGCGCGAGCGTCCCATTTCCGATAAGATTCCGGGTCGTTTCGTTGCCGGCTACGAGAAGGAGCATCAGGGTGGAGAGAAGCTCTTCGTGGGTGAGTTTGTCGCCTTCGTCTTCGGCGTTGATAAGCGCGGTTATCATGTCGTCCCGCGGTTCGCGCCGGCGCCGCTCCATTATGACTTCAAAGTACTCGAACAGTTCCTCAGTAGCTTGCCGTACCCTGAGAGCCTGTTCCTCACTGAGCGACGGCTCGATAGTGAGCGCGATGTCGTTCGACCAGTCTTTGAATTTGTCCATATCCTCGGTTGGAACGCCCAGCATCTCGGCTATGACGGTTATAGGGAGCGGAAACGCGAAGGTCTCTATCAGATCGAACCTCTCCCTGCCCTCTAGATCGTCCAGAAGTTCGTCAACGAGGCGTTCGATGTTTGAGCGGAGACCGGATATCGCTTTGGGCGTGAAGGCCTTGGAGACTATGGCTCTCAGGCGTGTGTGGTCGGGCGGATTGCTGCTGAGCATACTCTGGTACTCTCCGCCCGATACATCGTCTTTAAGGAAGCGTTTGTGGTCTCGCAGAACCATGTCCACGTCATCGTAGCGTGTCAGCACCCATGCGTTTATCAGTCTCATTCTGTGGATGGGGTCCTTGTCGCGCATCCGGTCGTAAACATCGTAGGGGTGGTTCCTGACGGTGTCGGAGGTCGGATCGTAACTGACACCCGATTCCATGCGCTCCCATGTCAGCAGAGCGCGAGTGACCGCGGGCTTGAGCGCGTTTCTGACCGCTTTCCGGACGTTTGGCATTGTGGCCCTCCTCGAGTCTAAAGGGCTAGAAGCGGGACTTTTTGGCCTCGAAGTTGGAATGTACGTCTATGATTACGGTTCGGCCCTCTTCGTTGTGGCGCTGGGCGTCAATTAGGGCCTGCTTCATCTCGCCGGGTTCTGTGACCGTGATTCCGACGCCGCCGAAGGCGTCGGCGATTCCGGCGTAGTCTCCGGTCATTCTGGTGAATTCAAACTGTTCGTTGGCGACGGGGTATCCGCCCGGATAGGTTGCCATGCCGCCGTTGTTTAGGACCACGGTGGTGATGGGGGCGCCCGCGCGCTGGGCGGTCTCGGTGTCCAGACCGGACATTCCGAATGCGCCGTCGCCCATAAGGTTTAGGCAGAACTTGTCCGGGCTGGCGAGCTTGGAGCCTATCATCAGGGGGATTCCGAAGCCGAGGTGTGTGGTTTTGCCCCAGCCTACGTAGCCGTGCGGGGTGGTGGATTCGTAGAATGGGATTATGGAGTCTCTCGGCGCGCCGGCGTCGTGCGTAACGACCGACCTTGACTTGTCCAGGGTCGTGTTTATTTCGTGAATCACGCGATATGTGTTTATGGGTGTTTCGTCGGATTGGAGGAGAGGGGTCCACTCTTCCATCCACTTCTCGCGTTCGGCGGCGATGCGGGCGCGGACGCCGGTGTTTCTTGGGGTATCGCCTATGACGGCTTTCACCTCGTCAATGACCATTGCCAAGGCGGCCTTGGAATCGCCCGGCAGTCCGAGGTCAACGCTCTCCTGCTTGTTGATGTCCTCGATATTGTCGGTGTTCTGGATGAGGGTCTTGACCGTGGGGACGGGCTGTCCATAGCCGGTGCGTGTGAGGCTGGAGCCTATGGCGAATAGGAGGTCGCACTCGGTGAGCCATTTGCGCGCGGGCCAGGTTGTGGCTCCGGAGCCTGCGCCCAGGGAGAGCGGATGGGTTTCGGGGAATGAGCTTTTGCCCTGCATGGTGGTGTATACCGGGACGTCCAGTAATTCGGCGAGTTCCATCAACTCTTCGGTGGCGTCGCCGTACAGGACTCCGCCGCCCGCCCAGAGGACGGGGTTGCCGGCTTCGAGGAGCAGTTTTGCGGCGTCTTTGACGTCCGAGCGCGAGGGGGCCATGATAGAGCGTCCGGGGGCTCGGTAGCTGTCAACGAGGTCGTCGGGCACGTCGGCGGCGATGACGTCGGCTGGTGTTTCGACCGTAACCGGGCCGCCGCTCCCGTTTCGCAGGGCGTGGAAGGCGCGGCGCATGGCGTTGCCCACTTCGGATGGGGTGAAGATGGCTTCGGTATGCTTGGATATGGGGGCGTATGCTCTGGCGGGAGAGAAGTTGGGTCTGACGCTCCATGCGGCCAGCGGGCTTCCGCCCGGCAGCAGGAGTATCGGAACATTGTCGCCGAACGCTTGGGCGATGCCGCCCATGGCGTTCTCAGCGCCCGAGGCGCCCTGGGTTATGACGACGCCGAATTTTTGTCGGTTGTTCGCCCGGCTGTATCCGTCTGCGGCCATTACGGCGCCGCGCTCGTGTCTGAACATGACTGTGCGAATGCCTTCCATCGCCACAGCTTCTATCAGGTTGTTGGATGGATAACATGCGACCCACTCCACCCCTTCGAGTTTAAGAATTTTCGCAATAGCAGAAAGTCCGTCCACCTGTTTCTCCTTTCATTCCGACGGTCTCAGCCGCGGCATGATGTTTTCACCTTGAGAATGCACCGCTAGGATACTGCAAAGCCGAAGCGCTCGGCAACCGAGGGTTTGGGGCAACTAGGATTCGATTTTACGCGGGTTCTTGGTTGACGCTGCGGCGATTCAGTTTCTAAACTGAGGGAAGCGGCGCAGGACTTAAGGATTTATCGAAAGGGGCGGGTATGCGTGTAGTTATAGGAGCGGATCACGGGGGGTATCCTCTTAAGCGGGAGTTGAAGGCGTATGTGGAGTCGCTTGGACATGAGGTGGTGGATGTGGGCGCTCATGAGCTGGACCCGGCGGATGACTTTCCGGATTTCACCAAGTTGGTGGCGGAGTCGGTGACGTCGGGCGCGGCGAGGCGCGGGATAATGATATGCGGGAGCGGTGTGGGCGCGTCGGTGGCGGCGAATAAGGTGAAGGGGGTTCGGGCGAGCGTGTGCCACGATACCTATTCGGCGCATCAAGGGGTGGAGCATGATGACATGAATGTGCTGTGCATGGGGGCGCGGATCATAGGGGGCGAGTTGGCGCGCGAGTTGGCGAACGCGTTTCTTTCGGCTGAGTTCGCGCCTGAGGAGCGATTCCGGCGCCGCTTGGATAAGGTGCTGGAGATGGAGGCTAGGTTTGGGGATTAGCGGTTAAGGGTTTCGCGTCAGGGAAGCGAGCGCGGATTTCTAGTCTCCGTATTCGGCGCCCAGAAGGCAGGCGACCAGCGTCCGGTTCTTCTCGGCGTCCTCAAAGGCTTCGGAGATGCGGCCAACGTCGTCGTCGGTTTCGATCATGTAGTGACTGATGCCCCATGCGTTCAGAATCGGTTCGGTGAAGACGCCGGCGGAGTCGGCCATGCGGCGACCTTCGCCCATCCAGCCCCTGTATCCCACTACCATCACCATCGGGATGCCCAAGTCCAGGCCCATGCCGCGGATGGAGTCGCCCGCCTCGAACATACCGGTGTTCTGTATCAGGACGACGGGCTTCTTGCCGCCAATCCACAGGCCGGCGGCGATTGGCATGGATTCGCCCTCCCTGCATATGGGGACGAGGCTGAGGTCTTGGTCCGAGATTATCTGGTTGTACATGAAGTTGGTCTCGGTGTCGGGCAGCCAGACGATGTGTGTCACGTCGTTTTTCTTGAATTGCTCGATGATGGCGGACGGGCTGAGGCTGATTTCTGGCATGGAACGCTTCTCCGCAGAGGTGGGCTGATGGCTCAATTATATGCGGACCGGCGGAGTGGGGTCAACGCGGACAGGTATCGGGTTTGCGTTCGGCGGCGGTCCGGGGATATGTCTGTTTGGCGTCATTCATTGCCCGCCCACACTCTCGGTTTCATCGGCGCGGTGATGTTACAATGGGTACGTGTTCGCTTGACGCGGGCGCTTTCCCAGTCCGGAGGGTGAATGATGCCAGAGTTTGAGATAGTTTCCGACTTTCAGCCTACGGGGGACCAGCCGCAGGCGGTGGAACAGCTTGTGAACGGGATGAACGGCGATATGGTTCACCAGTCCCTTATGGGCGTGACCGGCAGCGGCAAGACGTTCACTATGGCGAATGTGGTGAAGGAGTTGCAGCGTCCTACGCTGGTGATCGCGCACAATAAGACGCTCGCCGCTCAACTTGCCACCGAGTTCAAGGAGTTCTTCCCCAATAACGCGGTGGAGTACTTTGTCAGCTACTACGATTACTATCAGCCGGAGGCCTATATCCCGCGCACCGACTTGTATATAGAGAAGGACGCGGATATCAATGAGGAACTGGATAAGCTGAGGCACGCGGCTACGCGCGCGCTTCTGACACGCAGGGATACGCTGATAGTGGCTTCGGTGTCGTGCATATTCGGGCTGGGCTCTCCGCAGGAGTACCAAGGGTTTATGGCGCACGTTCGGCGAGGCGAGATCAGAAGCCCGAGCAGGCTGGCGCGGCAGCTTATTGATATACAGTATGAGCGCAACGACTTTGACCTGGCGAGGGGACGTTTCAGGATACGGGGCGATACGATGGAGATATTGCCGGCGTATGAGACTATCGGCGTTCGGATAGAGTTCTGGGGGGATGAGGTGGAGCGCATTGTGGAGATTGATCCGCTGACGGGGGAGATATTGGCGGAGCGCGATGATGTTCAGATATATCCCGCCAAGCATTTCGTGACCTCGCAAGAGAGGATACAGACCGCTATTCGGGATATTGAGGATGAGCTGCATGAGCAGGTCCGAATCCTGAATCGGGCGGGCAAGCTGTTGGAGGCTCAGCGGCTGGAACAGCGCACGCGCTACGATGTGGAGATGCTGCGAGAGACGGGGTACTGCGCGGGTGTGGAGAACTACTCGCGCCATCTGGGAGGACGGGAGGCGGGCAGCACTCCGTACACGCTGCTTGACTACTTCCCTGAGGACTACCTGCTGTTTATAGACGAGTCGCACATGACTCTGCCGCAGATTCGGGCTATGTACAACGGCGACCGCGCGCGCAAGGATACGCTGGTGGAGTACGGCTTCCGCTTGCCGTCGGCGCTGGATAATCGTCCGCTGAACTTCGGCGAGTTCGAGCGGGCTGTGAACCAGATAGTGTATGTGTCGGCCACCCCCGGCCCTTATGAGTACGAACACTCTCAGCAGATGGTGGAGCAGGTGATACGCCCGACCGGGCTGACCGATCCTATCATAGAGGTGAAGCCGACCGATGGGCAGATAGATGATCTTCTTCACCAGATCAAGTTGCGCGTGGACCGGGGGGAGCGCTGTATCGTGACCACACTCACTAAGCGAATGTCTGAGGAACTCGCGGACTTTCTGAGGGAGATGGGCATTAGAACGCACTATCTTCACTCTGAAATAGATACTCTGGAGCGCAGCGAGATACTGCGCGACCTGCGTCTGGGGGTTTATGATGTGATTGTGGGCATAAACCTGCTGAGGGAGGGGCTGGATCTGCCGGAGGTGAGCTTGGTGGCGATCCTGGACGCGGACAAAGAGGGCTATCTGCGCTCTACCACGTCGCTGATTCAGACGATAGGGCGCGCCGCTCGTCATGTTGACGGCCATGTGGTGATGTACGCGGATAGGGTTACCGATTCGATGAAGCGCGCCATTGACGAAACTGAACGCCGGCGCGAGATTCAGCAGGTTTACAACCTAGAGAATGGGATCACGCCCCAGAGCGTGCAGAAGACGATTCACGATATAACCGAGCGGGTCAGGGCTATCGCGGAGACGCGGGAAAGCTATACGGTTGACTCGTCTGATATGCCGAAGGATGACATTCTCAGGCTTATCAAGGATCTGGAATCGCAGATGCGGTCCGCGGCCAAGTCTCTTGAGTTCGAGAAGGCGGCGTTGCTGCGCGACCAGATAACAGACCTGCGCAAGGTTGTGGTATAATTTGTGATTATAAACTAGGTAAACTATATATAGGGGCGCCGCGGCGCCTTGCCGGCAAAGGAGATTGGGTTTTGCGCGCTTCTTGGAGGGAGCCGTTCTCGTGGTACGGGTTAGCGCTTTTTGCCGCTGTCATCGCGCTGTTGAGCGTCGCTTGCGCGTCTGAGGTTGGGGAAGGGTCGGGGACTCTGCCCGCGGATACGCAGGCTAATCTATTGGCCGACGTTGAGTTCGTTGGGTATCTCTACTTTCATCCGGCGGTGCCCGCGAACGTTGACATACGACGCTTCCTGCCGTCGGGCGGCATAGAGGTACTTCCGCTTGACGCTTTGGAGATCGTTGAAGTGTCCCGGGCGACTATATTGACCTCGTCCGATGGGGATGTGGTCAGTTCGCTGGAATTCGTCAGGGCGGAGGACGCCCAAAGGGTGTATGACCTGTATCAGGAGTATCCGGAGGAGGCCGCGATATGGGCCAGACTGGATTCCGGCGTTGTGGATGTGGTGCGCGGGAATTCGCTTTGGGCGGAGGGCGTTCGGGAAAAGCTGGAGTCCGGCGCGGTTGTTTCGATAGCTGAGAAGAGCGCGGAGTCGTGGGCGCTTCTGACTAACCTGCCGGTGTCCGAGGAGGCTCCCCCAATCGCGGCCGGGCTGATATCCCCGGACGATAATCTCATTGAGGAAATCGAGACCAACGTGGGGGTGGATCTGTCTGATCTGGATATAGCCTTCGGCAACATCGGCGCACAGAGGCTGGCGTTCGCCATATACGGCGATGTGCCTATTGATATTAGTCAGGAAATTGACTTCCGCTTCCTGACGCTCCACGATGTCGGGATGGTCATAGTGGGGCAGACCAGCTATCCGGGTTTCGCGCTCTCGTTCTTGGTGAGTACGATCGCCGGGCGCATCGGGATGGAGACGATTGAGCTGGGCAACACTAACGCTCGCTACTTGGAGACGGAACACGCGCGTGTCGTGCTGAAGAACAAGGGCAGTCTGATATATGCGGCGCTGGCCGACGACAGACACGACGCCGAACAACTGATGTTGCGCGCGCTCGGGGACTGAATGCCGGAATCGGGATTGCGGCTCGGGTATGCGCGGTCGCGCTTTTGACAGCGATAGCCCGCGTGGTTACAATTGATCTACCTGAATGAGAAGCAAGGTCCGGAGGCTGTTCAATGACTACACAGACACTCACCAAAGACGAAGTTTACGAAGCGCTTAAAGACGTCTATGATCCCGAAATACCGGTGAACGTCGTTGACCTTGGCCTGATATACGGGGTGGAGGTTGACGAGGGCAATGTGGATGTGAGAATGACGCTTACATTCGCGGGTTGCGGCATGGGGCCATACATCGCGCAGCAGGCGGAGTGGCGCATAGCCGAGATGGACAGCGTGGAGGATGTGAACGTTGAGCTGACCTTCGATCCGCCCTGGACGCCGGATATGATTACCGAAGACGGCAAGAAGCTGCTCGGTCTGGATTAGCTTTCAGAATTCGGCTTGGGAGACCACGCTGAGCAATCAATACGAATGATGAGTTAAGGGGCGGCCTGACATGGGTCGTCCCTATGTTTGTGGCGGAGTTTCCAAGAGAGGCGGGAGATTACGATGACCCAGCAGATGAATCCCAATCAGCAGGCTCAGGCTAGGGCGAGAGTCGAGGCGATGCGCCGGCAGTTTGAGCAAAAGCGCGCCATATCCGAATCTCTTTCGCGCATCAGGCATAAGGTGGGGGTGTATAGCGGCAAGGGCGGCGTCGGGAAGACGACTGTGGCGGTCAACCTGGCTACGACTCTTGCGAACGACGGGGCTAGGGTCGGTGTCCTCGATGTGGATATAGACTGTCCCAACGTCATTCGCGCCATGAAAGTGGGAGAGGCGCCGCTTGTGGGCGAGGACAAGAAGATGATACCGCCGGAGCGGTTCGGCGTGAAGGTCATGTCAATGGGATTCTTTCAGCAGGATGAGGAGGAGGCCATCATCTGGCGAGGGCCGATGATACACAACGCTATCAATCAGCTTCTGCAGTCCACGGATTGGGGTGAGCTGGACTACCTCATCATAGATCTGCCGCCCGGAACGTCGGACGCGCCGCTGACCGTGATGCAGTCGCTGGACATGGACGGATTCGTTGTGGTCACTACGCCGCAGGAGTTGGCGAAGATAGACGCCATACGCTCGGTGAATATGATAAAGAAACTGCGTATAGAGGTTCTGGGGGTGGTTGAGAACTTCTCAGGCGATATATTCGGGTACGGCGCGGGGGAAGAGCTTGCGGAGCATCTGGGGATACCGTTCTTGGGCAGGATAGAGATGCGCGCGGCCTATCGCGACACGTCGAGGCCCGCCGTTCTCAACAACAACGCGGTTCTGGGTGAATATCGGGGCGTCGCAGAGGGTGTCGCCGCGGCCCTAGTGGAATAGCCGCCGAGGCCACTCCGCTTAATGAAACGAGGGCCGCCGAATCGGCAGCCCTCGTTTCTTGTACGATTATTTCCTCGAGAATTCGCCTACTCGGCGCGCTCCGGCAGGGAGACGACCGCGGACCCGGGGGTTGTGCGCAGGCCTTCGTGGGTCTCCAGCCAGATGTCGCACTCGACTATGTTCTCGTCGTCCTGCTGATACTTCTTCCGGACCACGCCCTTGACGAATACAGGGGTACCGGGAACGTCCATGCCGCGATACTGCGCTTTCAGTTCCTTCAACGTGCCCCACTCGCCGATCCAGTCGGTCACCACCTGGCCTAGGAAGGCGTTTTTCAGCGCGCCGTGCAGGATAACGTCCGGCAGGTCGTTGTTCTTGGCGAACTCCAGATCGTAGTGAATCTGGTAGTAGTCGCCGGACGCTCCGGCGTACATAACCAGCTGCTGGGTGGTGGGGTCCTTGCGGAGAGTTGGGATATCCATACCCTCTTCTACATCCTCGAAGTATACCTGTTCTGTCATGAATTCCTCCCTTGGCGTCTATTGGTCTTAAGACGGCTGGTAGCTTATCCCGGTAGTGCGCTGGATAGCGACCGTATTGCCGAATTGGTTTACGTACTTAGTTTCTCGATGAATGAACAGCATATTGCCCAAGCGTCCGGGTCGCTCTCGGATATCGGATATCATGGTGGACACGGCTATCCGGTCGCCCGGTCGCACCGGCTCGTAGTATTCCCACTCGCTGCCCCCGTCCAGGTTGGCCGAATATGGACTTTTGACATCCACTTTCATCTTGCCGGAGCGCATGGAGCGTAAGAATGTCGGCGGCGCGACCAGTCCCCCGTAGCGGGACTGTCTCGCGGCCTCTTCGTCGTTATAGATCGGGTTATTGTCTCCGATGGCGCGCGCGAACTTGATTATCGCGCCCTTCTCCACATCATTCACATATGGCTCCGACTCTATGCCGATAGCCGCTCGCATCTCGTCGGTGATGGCCGATTCCTGGGTCATTTATATACACTCCCGAACAGTGAAAACCTGTTGCTGAAAATCTCTGTCCAAGTGTAAATCCGAGACCGCCGGGTGTCAAGAAACATATTCGACCGGCCGCTTTCCACGCGGCTACTGTCGCACTCTGGTATAATATGCTCCAGTTTATCCGATCGGATCCCGTGAATCAAATGCCGCAAATCGTGTCTCCACAGAATGCCCTTCCGGACGACGCCGGCCGGAAATCGACGGCGTTCACGCTGGAGGCTGAGCTAGGGGGGGCGCGGGCCGGCGTTCTGCGAACCGCGCGCGGCGACGTTCCGACGCCGTTCTTCATGCCGGTGGCTACGCAGGGGACGGTGAAGGCGGTGGACCCATCCGACTTGAGAGGGGTGGGGGCGAACATCGTGCTTGGGAACGCTTACCATCTGTTCCTGCGTCCGGGGACAGAATTGTTGGAGAGGTTGGGTGGGTTGCATTCGTTTATGGGATGGGATGGCCCGATATTGACTGACAGCGGGGGCTTTCAGGGATTCAGCCTCAAGCATCTGCGCAAGGTGGACGAGGACGGCATTCTGTTCAAGTCGCACATTGACGGCTCGATGCACAAGTTCACTCCGGAGTCCACGATTGAGGCGGAGGAGCGAATAGGCGCCGACATCATCATGCCGCTGGATATGTGTGTGGAAGCGGACGCCGGCCGCGAAGCGGTGGAGCGGGCAAGCGCGCTTACCACCCGCTGGGAAGCGCGCTGCAAGGAGGCGAAAGGGAAAGATGACCAAATCCTTTTCGGCATAGTGCAGGGTGGACTTTATGAAGATTTGCGGGCGCGCTCGGCGGAGGCGATCATGTCAATTGGGTTCGAGGGTTACGCTCTCGGCGGGCTGAGTGTCGGCGAGAGCAAGAGCGAGATGTATCACATGACCGCGCTCACGTCCGCTATGCTTCCCGCCGACTCGCCCCGGTATCTGATGGGAGTCGGGTCGCCGGAAGACCTTGTGGAGAGCGTGGCGCGGGGCATAGATATGTTTGACTGCGTTCTGCCGACGCGAATCGCGCGGAACGGCGCGCTGTTCTCGCGGGACGGGCGCGTCAATATATATTCGGCCCCTCACCGCGACCGGGACGAGCCTGTCGAGCCTTGCTGCGACTGTTATACCTGCCGAAACTTCTCGGCGGCGTATGTACATCACTTGTTCAAGGCGAAGGAGCTGTTGGGGTATAGGCTTGCCTCCCTGCATAACCTGCGCTTCGTACTCAGGATGATGGAGGAGATGCGAGAGGCTATATTCGCTGGAACGTTTCAGGCGTACAGGGAAGAGTTCCATCGTCGGTTTACGCCGCCGGATCAGAAGGCGCGCAGGGAGCAGCGCATGAAGTGGCTGGCGTCTCAGGGCAGACCGGGGGCGTAGTATGTGCGGTCGCTTCACTCTTATAGCATGGGACGAAGTTGAACAGCGATTCCTGCCTGCCGGCTCCGGCATGGAGATGATACGGGAGCGGTTCGCCGAATCCGGCGCGTGGGCGGGGCCGAGATATAACATCGCGCCCACGCAGGATGTACTTGCGATAACCGGCGATGGGCATCAAAACAGGGATCATTTAATGCGGTGGGGACTTGTGCCGTCTTGGGCGAAAGACATTTCCATCGGCAACCGGATGATAAATGCGCGGGCTGAGACGCTTGCGGAGCGTCCGAGCTTCAGAGCGGCGTTCAGGCGGCGCAGATGTCTGGTGGTCGCGGACAGCTTCTACGAGTGGAGACGGGATGGGCGGAGGCGAATCCCTATGCGGATAGGCTTGGAATCAGGTGAATTGTTCGCGTTCGCGGGGCTATGGGAGTCGTGGACAAGCCCGGAGGGTGGGCGGATACTGTCCTGCGCTATCATAACTACGGCGGCCAATGAGTTTGTTGTCCCGATACACGACCGGATGCCGGTTATTCTGGCGCGCGAATTCGAGTCCGCGTGGCTTGACCCGGAGATTGAGGACGCTGAGGCGCTTTCTGAGTTACTGACCCCGTATCCGTCTGATCTGATGAGCGCATACGAAGTATCGAGCGTGGTCAACTCTGCGGCGAATGACGTTCCTGAGTGCATAGTTCCGGTTCGGCGAATGCTCTAGGGAATCTGAATTATGGTTTCTTACGACGCCGATGAGGCTCGGACTTTCTATGACGCGTACGGAAGCGCAGAGTGGGACAGGCTTGACGCCACGGCCTATGGCCGTCTGAAGGCGATTATTCACGCCGAATGGCAGCCGGCCGCGCCGGCGAATGGCTCGGTGTGGGCCGGGACGGCTTTAGTAGAATGTGCAGCCGATGCCGTGGTAGCCGATGGTGACCTCGCCGTCCTCCACTAGGACGGGCGTAATCTTGTCTCCTCCGGTAAGCTTCTCCACCTCCGACCACCGCTCGGGGTGATCGCCAAGGTCAATCTCCTCGTACACCTTGCCCTTCTCGTCAAGCTCCATTTTCACGGAAACGCAGATGGTGCATTCGGGGTGGGTATAGATGAGTACGCCGCTTTCAGCCAAAATCAACCTCTTTCTTTCGTTTTAGAGGACAGCCCCCGGCGGAGGGCGAACGGCTGTCCGTCAATGCCGCGCCCTCTGCGGGAACCATCGCGGATTCGTTGGTTCCCGGCCGGAACAAGTCGCAATTCGGGCGAGGGCTCGGGCTTGTCTTCTAGCCGTAGCAGCCTATGCCGTTGAATCCGACGGTGACCTCGTCGCCGTCTATCATTACCGGGCTTATGCGCTCGCCGTCGGTGTGGGGCAGCACCTCCGGCCAGCGGTCGGGGTGCAGCGAAAGGTTCACCTCTTCATACTCGACGCCGTCGCCGTCGAGTTGCGCCTTGAGCATATCGGTGTATCCGCAACCCACTGTGGAATATACAGTTACTGTCTTGCTGGTCGCGCTCATCGTTTCTCCTGTTTAGTGTATATGGATTTGGGGTATGACGACCGAAGTAGGTCACCTCCACCCTAAGAGGGCCGCTCACGTCTTTCTATCTCGCGTTCCTCGGCTTTATGTCGAAGCGCGCGCCCTTTGTCCGGGTGGGGGTCTTCTATGGGGCCGTACATCTCTTTGCCTTCGTGGTCTTCGGGCAGATGCTCTGTGATGGGCATACCCTCTTTATCCACAAATAGCAAGCAGTGGCAATACTTGTAGATCTGCATATCGTCGCAGGGGCAGATCCATGTGCGATGCTTGACTTCCTCGGCCTTGTCGGGGTAGAACCTGCAGGGGCATAGCGGGCGTCCGACTTCGTCTATGTTCTGCGCGAGCCCGAGGATGACGGACTCGGTTACACCCTCTACCGGGGATGTGTATGTGCCTGACTTCTGGGTAAAATTTTCAACCAACCGCCGCATACGCTGCATAGATTTTTCACTGGGCTGTTCGGCCATCGGGCGCCTCCTGATTTCTGTCTAATCGGGGATGCTATATTTCACTCTATTATACATATCCTCTACGCGCTATGCCCGCATTGTGTAAGATTTTCCCCGAAGTAATTCCATCGTAGGCTAGGAGCCCAACAAATGAGCAATATATTTCGATTACGTGAGATGAATGTAGAAGCGCGCAAGGAAGTTCTGGAACGCCTCGACAATCTGACCGAACTGCCTCTACTCCTGCTCTCATTTATCATGGTGCCTGTGCTGCTTGGGCCGTTGTTGCTGGAGGATAGCTTTTCGGAAGCTGAGTTAACCCTCTTTAATACGCTGGACATATTTATATGGGCGGTGTTCGCCGCCGACTTCTTAGGGAAATTTGTCATCACCCCCGACAAGTGGGGCTACATAAAGAGGAACTGGCTGGAAGCTCTCACAGTCGCAATACCTTTCATGCGTCCGTTCAGGATAATTCGCCTTATCCTGTTCAGCGCCCGCGCCATCAGGGCGACACGGCGACTTGTGAAAGTGGACTTTCTGATAGTCTATGCGATCGGGGTAGTGGTTATAGCCGCCACGGTTGTCACAGGCGTGGAACACGGACATGATTCGATAGACTCGTTCGCGGACGCGCTCTGGTGGTCGGTGGTCACGACGACCACTGTGGGATACGGCGATATGACGCCTGTCACCCCTATTGGGAGGGGGATAGCGGTTCTGCTGATGTTGGTCGGAATCGGGCTGTTCGGCGGACTCACAGCTAATTTCGCGTCCTCCATATTCAGAACGGATGACAACGTAGAGGCCAATACGGAACAGCTTCTGGACGAGATGCAAAAACTTCGCAAGGATCTGGTATCGCTGAGAAGACGGGTGGACTTATCTCAACGCAACCCTCAGCCAATGGCGCAGACAAGGGGGTTTTCATTATCAGCCATCACTAATATAATTCGTAGACCGACAGTGGTCGTATCGAATATGCTTAGACGCGGCGATGGCCGGACCGTCGCGCGGGAAGAATCCGGAGAAGACAGTATGCCCGACGCTCAGACCTTCCGACAGGCATGGGGGAAATTCGCCACAGGCGTCTCGGTTGTAACCACCGTGCAATCTGACGGTCAGATACACGGTATGACGGCTAACAGCATCACTTCCGTTTCGCTTGACCCATTGCTCACGCTGGTGTGCGCCGGTCACAGCACGACTTCGTATCCGCTGATAAAAGAGAGCGGGCGCTTCGCTATCAATATATTGGCGGAGGATCAGCGGGCGATAGCGGAATACTACGCTCGTCCGACTGACAAGAAGACTGGGGATGTTCCGGCGTCTTTCAGCCTAACCGCGCAGGGGGCGGCCACGCTGGACGGCAGTCTGGCCTATATGGATTGTCGGGTGGTCAATGAGTATGTCGCCGGCGACCATACTGTCTTCATAGGCGCGGTGGAGGAGATAGCGATTGGCGGGGACGAGATTAAGCCGCTGCTCTTCTTTGAGGGGAAATTCAACCGTCTCTCATCGGGTGGGTAGCCTGCGCCGGCGTGAAAGGCGAGGCGTTCCATGCAACCTGAACTGATTGCTGACTATGGGTGCGTCACGGGCGAAGGCCCTCTCTGGCATCCGATGGAGAGCCGGCTGTACTGGGCGGATATACCCGAAGGCCGGCTATTTAGGCACAACCCTTACACGCGAATTCATGAGCAGGTGTATGATGGTCGCGTTGTCGGCGGATACACCATCCAGAGCGACGGCTCTTTGCTTTTGTTCATGGACAGATGCTCGGTGGCCGTTCTGCGCGGGGGCGACTTGGACTTTATCGTCAAGGAGCTTCCTGACCAGACTGACAATCGCTTCAACGATGTCATCGCGGATCCGGCGGGGCGTGTGTTCTGCGGCTCTATGCCCGGTCCCGACGGTCGTCCGGCCACTTTGTACCGCATGGACACGGACGGCTCGCTGACGCCTGTATTGGAAGATCTCGGTCTGTGCAACGGCATGGGCTTCACCACAGACCTCAGAAGTATGTACTTCACCGACTCGCTCGCGCGCGAGATATACATCTTCGACTACGACGTTGAAAGCGGGGGGATAGGCAACCGGCGCGTCTTTGTCTGGACGCCCGACGACGGTGCAGTGCCGGACGGCATGACCGTGGACGCGGAGGATCATGTCTGGTCGGCGCGTTGGGACGGGTCGGCGCTCTACCGGTTCGCTCCTGACGGGTCGGAGGTCGGGCGGCTAGACTTTCCCGCGAAGAAGGTATCGAGCGTCACGTTCGGCGGACGCGAGTTGACTGATATGTATGTCACGACCGCGGGCGGCAATGACAAGCTCAATGAAGGCCCGGGCGCCGGCGCCCTGTTTCGCCTGAACCTAGGGATAAAGGGGAAGCCGGAGTTCCTGTCGCGAGTGGGGGTGTGAAGCTCCGAGCTATTGGTTCCGGGTCTGGAAGTCTTCGCTGAGGCCGCTGGGCGACTGAAGGAACTCGAAGAGGTCGCTTTCGGAGGGAAGTACCAGGGTGGAGTTGGTTTCGAGTATCTTCCGGTATGCCTCCAAGGAGCGCTGGAAGGTGTAGAATTCGGGGTTCGCGGAGACGGCGTCGGCGAATATCTGTATTGCTTGCGCCTCTCCCTGACCGCGGGTGATGTCCGCTTGCCTCTGGGCGTTGGCTCTTATGATAGTGGCGTCTCTGTCCACTGTCGCCCTGACTTCGGCGTCTATTTGCGCGCCTTCGGCGCGCTCCTTGTCAGCTTTGCGTTTGCGCTCGGCTTGCATACGCGCATAGACGGACTCGGCGATTTCGGGCGGGAAGTCGGCGCGTTTGATGCGGACGTCAATGATGTCGAGTCCGAACTCGCCCAGCTTGGGCTGAACGTTGTCTCTTACACGATTCATTATGTCTTCGCGCGAGGTGGTTATTACCTCAGCTTGGTTGTCGCTGGCGATCTCGCGCCGGAGCTCGGATGAGATTATATCTACGGCGCGGGCTCTGCCTCCGGCCTCGGTGCGCACGGTTTCTCTAAACAGGACAGGGTCCTCAATTCGCCCCCTAGCGTAAACGTCAATTATCAGACGTTTCTTGTCTTTGGTGAGCAGGGAGTCGGGAGGCGCGTCGAATATAAGAAGTCGCTTGTCAAAATAGGTTGTCGTGTCTATGAAAGGGGTCTTGACGTACAGACCGGGTTTATTTATAGACCGCTGAACTTCACCGAAACGGGTGACGATGGCGAGCTGTTTCTGGTCCACAATGAAGAAAAGTTGCGGACCAATGACCGCGGCGATGACCGCCAGTAGAATGAGTATGAGCGCGATGATTCTCAATTTAGCAGCCTTTACTGGCTTCGTCCGAGCGTAGGGGGCAACTGTCCGCTATCGGTCAGAGGCAGGAATGGGAGAACGTTGCCGCCGGCGTTCTCAGATAGTATATACATTTGGACCTGGGGAAGTATCTCTTCCATGGCTTCGAGGAAGAGGCGCTGGCGCGTCACTTCGGGGGCCTTTTCGTACTCGAACAGGATTTCTTCGAAGCGTTCGGCCTGTCCTTCGGCAATGGCTATGCGCTCTTGCTTGAAGGCTTCGGCGGCTTCAAGCAGTCTGGCGGCGTCGCCCCTGGCCTGTGGGAGAATGGATTCTTTGTAGGCGTCCGCCAGGTTGATGATTCGGGCTTTGTCCTCCCTCGCGCGGACCACATCGTCGAAGGCGTCTTTCACCTGCTCCGGCGCGAAGACGTTGAGCAGCTTGACTTCGCGCACGTTTATGCCTGCGCCGTAGAAGTCGAGCAGTCTCTGAAGCAGGAGCTTGGTTTCGGCCTGGACGTCCTCTTTCTTGTCGGTGAGGGGGTCGTCAATGGGTCGGCTGCCTATCACCTGGCGCAACGCGGTTTCGGTGGCGTCTTTGATGGTCTGGCCGTCCGGATCGGTTACGTTGTAGAGATAGTCCACCACATCTTTGATGTCGTACTGGACCAGAAGCTGAACGTCAACGATGTTGGGGGCTTCGCCGGGCTGGCCCTCTTCATCGGGGTCGCCGGTAATCATTAGGGATTCGCTGAGAACAGGGCTGCCTCCCGAGACGCCCACTTCAAGCTGTCGGACGCTATCTACGAAGACGATGTCTCTCGCTCCTACGGGCGCCGGCCACCACCAGTGAAGACCGGGCCCCCGCACGCTCTCCCACTTGCCCAAGCGTCTGAGGGCGGCTTCTTCGCCCGGCTGAACGGTGAAGAGCCCGCTGCCCAGCCATATCGCTATTCCTACAATGAACAGGCCGATGACTATGAGCGAGCCTATTCCTCCTCCACCACCCAGTCGAAAACGCCCAAAGAAGTTGCGAATCCGCTCCATCACCTGGTCGAAATTTACTTCCGGCTCTTCAGGACGATACATTGGCAACAGCGCTTTCTTTATGCGGGTATGAACAAGGTTGCGACTATTTTATCACATTGAGGCAGTTGATTCGATAGAGCTTTTGTCGGACCGAGGCGTTTGAGATAATATACGTCCGTCGCGGTCAGTCGGATTGTTCGGAAATCTCGATATCTTCAAGCAGTTCCAGAAACTCGGTGTAGTCGGACACGCCGGATACTATGGATATGAACGCGCCGAAATCCGGCGACAGGTCCCTCAGCCGCCTCACCTGTCCGCCTATGGGATTCACTGAGGCGGCGCTTTCGGCGTATGTTCCGCTGAAGGCGAAGTAGGCTTGGTTCAGCTTGCGGATCGGGTGGCCGTTGGCAACGAACATTCTGCGGCGTGTCTCCATGTACGTCTCGGCTTCCTCGACTTTGCCCTCAGACAGCAGTTCGTCCACTCTCAGGCGTGTACGTCGCATCTCGCGCGTGAAGTCGAAGTCTCCGGCCGGAGTTGGCGCGGCGTCGGCATCGTGGCCGGCGTAGCCGAACGCGACGGGAACTGTCTGGGGCGTTCTCTCTTCAATTCGTTCGTAGGCGATGGCGCCCAGTTCCCTTCCACCCAGGTCGGCAACGGTTTCGTTCAGAACGAGCATATCGGGCGACTTGCCCATGTTCTGTCCCAGCGGACGCAGGAAGAGGTAGTGGTGCAGCCATTCGTGCGCCATAATCGAGAGCGTGGCTTTGAGGTCGGCGGCGTTGTATATCGAGGCGGGATAGGTCGCCACGCCGCCTATGTCCAGAACCAGCGCGGACAGATTCTCGGTCTCCAGCAGTCTGGCTTCCACTTCCTCGCGATTCTCCACGCTTATGCGCGGGTCGAGAAGAGCGCCGTCCAGACGCTTGATTCTGTCGCGCGGGGACGTTATGAGCGCCTTGGGCGGCTCGGTCAAGCGGACGTCAACAGGCGGAAATACTACCTGTCCGATGAGTCCCATCCCGCGCGCGCGGACGACGGAGCTGATCTCCGATTCGAGAGCTTCCTCGACGTCGTTGCGTATGTCGAGTCGGAGACGTCTTGTTTGTTCGAGTTTCGCCCGAAGACGTCTGGGCTCGGCTCCGGTTGCGTCATACTGGGACGCGACGGCCCGCATCCGACTTTTCAGGTCGTTTTCGACGCGACCCAGCCTGAAGTATTCGTTTAGCAGAGCGAGGCGGTCGGAGTCTGACAGCGCCTGCCCGGGTATCGCCCTCGCTATCCGGTGGGTCCACTTGGTTGGGGAATTGGCGAAGTGCCAGCCAACCAGATCGAAGGCGTATTGGGATGAGGCGCGCTGCGCGGCGTTCAGCCTGAGGGTGTCGCCTCGAACGAATATCATCAGTAGAGCGAAGAGCGCGACTGTCGCCCACACGGAGGATATGGCTGTCGTTCGTCGGCTGAGCATGGCGTTTGTTGTATAGTCGCGGCCGCATGGTTTGGGGAGTGGCCGGGGATACGCTCTTCGACTAACGGCGGCGGAAGAGGTCTAAGAACCTGTCTTCGTAGAACTCGAACGCGCCCCAGCGGTCTATTTCGCGTCGCAGATCTTCGGGGTCCTTGCCCATCTTCACCTGTGTGAACATTCGCTCGATTTTCTGCGCCGCCGCTTGTGGGATTCCTCCCGCGGACGGATTGGGGTCGAACATTCCGAGCGAGTGGAATTCCTGAGCGTTTTCGGCCGCGGACCTGGATGTGAATTCGTATATGAACTTTAGCAGGGACACGTCCCAGAGTTCGTCCACGCCCACCATGACGACGGAAAGGTCGTTTTTCCGGTTGTCCAGGTCGTCGCTTATGCGTTGCGCTATCTCGGCGGGAGGACCGTTGAGAATGTCGGTCTTTTCGGTCTCGTTGCGGTACTGGTACAGTATGCCCGGGCTGTTGGGACCGTACTGTTGCGACAGGCTCTTGAAGTAGGTGTAGGCGTCGTCGCTGAAGCCTGCCAAGTTCATGGCATAGAACGGCGTGACTATCGCGGGCTTCTCGGCGATCACCTTGCCCTGGCGCACGACGCTCTCAGCGCTTTCCGGCTGCAACTCTCGGTATATAGGCTCGGTAACCACGTAGTAGGACAGGCTTGTCGTTCCGAATGTAGCGAGGCGCTGCTTAGGATATCTGACAATCCATGTCCGCTCAGCGGCGCGAATCAGGTCGCGTTCATCTTCCATGGGCTATCTTCTCCGCCTACGCAGCGCGAGCCCGACAAGACCGAGCGCGAACAGAGGCATGGTCAGGTCGCCGAGAGCGAGCGACTGTCTGTCGGGGAGACCGCAGCCGGATGAGTCTGCGGACCCTTCGGGGTCGGTGTCAGGCGCGGGCGCCGTCTCCGGACGGGGCGTTGGCGTGGGTTCCACTTTGGCCACGGAGGGCGGCTGTGTCGGGATGGGAGTCGGAGTGGCGGGCTCAGGCGTTGGCGTCGGGGTGGATTGGATTGTCCCGACAGGCGCCGAACCGGCCTGAGGCGTCAGACTGAAAAGCTGTACAGCGGGTCTGGGAATGGGGGTCGGCCGCGCGCTGCCGCGTTCGGGGGGAACGTATTCCGGCGCTCCGATTATATATCGCCACTGGTTCTCCAGCTCTATGCGGCTGACGCCATATACCTGCTGAATGGCGTCGTCCATATTCGTGCCTTCACTGAGAACCGCCAGCAGTTCGCGCATCGCGCCGGGTCCGTAAGCCGCTATCATAAATTGCACTATGCTGCTGGCTTGACCGTAGAAGATGATCACATCCTCCGGATTGCCCGGAAGCGTGGGCATCGAGGTTATCGGCAGCAGCCTGTCCGTCCCCAGGGCGAATTCCAACGCCACGTCGTAAGAGAAGCTCGGAGCGACGTTCCCGTATTCGGCAAGACCCTCGTCGAGCCAGGAGGGGATGGTGCGGATGATGCTGTCCCCGGCTCTGTGAGTCAGAATATGCGTAAGTTCGTGCGAAGCCGTGCCGGTCGCGCCCCTGCCTCCGCCAAGCACAAGAAGCGTGCCGATGTCAGTAAACGCCTGACCCTCGGTAATCAGTTCGCGCCTTATTGTGCTGGACCCCGGCGGAAGCGCTTCCAACATCTCTTTGACGTTATTGTACATAGTGACCCGAATGGGGATTGTGGTATCGGCGCCTAGAAGGGGTCCCATGAAATCAAGGGTATCTATCATGGCTTCCAGGATGATTTCGGCGCGGCGGCGGACAGGCCCGTGATAGGCGACTGAGACGGGGCCTTCAGACACCTCTTCCCACTCGAAGCGGGCGTCGTAGTATATGAATTCGGCGGGATCGGTGAAAAACTCGTTCCCTTCAATGTCGGTTATCTCGAAGTGGTATGTGATTATGGTTCCGGGCGGGATGTACTTTCCCCTGACCCCCGTGCGCCAAAAAAGTTCAGACTCGATAAGGGTGTCCTGGTTGAACTCCAAGTACTCATAGACTGTGTTTTCGCTCTGTCCGACTTTCATTCGGACGGAAATCTCTTCTATTTCGTTGTTGCCTTCCACCTTGAGGGAAAAGCGCATTCCTTCAGGGAATTCACTAACTACGCTGTCGGACACCACTGTCATGTCGCTGTCTTCGCCCTCGGCAAGCGCGCTATATGGTCTCGCGACGCCAAGCAGCGCCGCGACGCCGATTATGAGCGTCAGGATAGCGGGACGAAGTTTGAGATAGCGGTTCAATATGTTCCACCCTTTACAATGGAGAATCCTTTTTCGGGCGTTGGCGAGGGACGCGAGTTCGACGCCTCGCACTTTAGGCTATGCATAAATAATACGCGAGCGGGAGCGCGCCAGATTCACCGAATCGCGCGCCGAACGTTCCTATTCCTCCGACTTCAGCGTCCGCCATGTGTGCGCCAGCCTGTGAATGGCCGTCAACATGGTCAGAGATGTGATGACTCCCAGCGCGATGAGCATCACGACGGGAATCCAGTGCGCGGCGATGAGTCCCAGACCTGTCAGAGCCACTCGCTCGGGCCGCGTCATAACGCCGACCTTGCACTGTATCCCGAGACCCTCGGAGCGCGCTCTCATGTAGCTGACCATTATCGAGCCTGTGAGCGCGCCGTAAACGAGCATAGCGCCCAGGTCGTTGTCTTTCGACAGGTAGTAAACTAGGACTCCGAGAAGCACGACGGCTTCGGATACGCGGTCTATGGTGGAGTCGAGCAGGGCGCCGAAATCCGAGACGCGTCCTGTATTTCTGGCGAGCGCGCCGTCGAACATATCGAATATGCCCGCGAACAGCGCGACTAGACCGCCGGCCCACCACTGTCCGACGCCAATTAGATACGCGGCCAAGCCCGCTATGAGGAGGCCGATTATGGTGACGAAGTTTGGGGTCAGCCCCATTCGACCGAGCAGGAGAGCTACGGGGATTTCGACGTAATTCGAGATTGCGCGCCGAGCGTCGTCCCGACCGATCATTATACAACCACCTACAACTGGCTAGTCAGGACATATTAGAAAGTATCGGGTCGGGAGGTCAACATGAACTTAGAGTTTGGCGGCGGCTATGGGCAAGGGACAAAGTTCGTGGTAATAGTCCAGAACGCGGCTCGCTACCCGCTCCCAGCGGAAGCTGTCGGCGGTGCGCGCTCCCCGTTCAGAAAGGCGACTCCGCAGCGCCGGATCTACAATCAGGGCGCGGATGGTCTGGGCCAGGGCTTCTTCATCCTTCGGCGGAACGAGCAGGCCGTCGTGTCCTTGTTCCACGACGCTGGCGTAGCCGACTATATCGGTGGCGACGACGGGCGCTCCGGCGGCCATCGCCTCCAGAAGCACTATTCCGAAACTCTCTTTATCAACGGCCGGGGAACAATATATATGCGCGGACTTGAAATACCTGGCGCGCTCTTCATCGGAGACCCTGCCTGTAAAAATCACGTCCTGCAGGTTTCGTTCGCTCATGATGCGGTGGCACTCGGCGTCCGGCTCGCCTGGGCCTACCACTATGAGGCGCAGGTCGGGAAAGTCCCACTTGAGTTTGCTGTACGCGAGCAGCAGATATTTCAGTCCCTTGCGTTTCTCCAGCCTGCCCAGGAATAGCAGGTTCGTTTTGCCGTCCATCAGTTCGGGCAGAGGCTCGGCGATCGCGAATTCGTCAACCTCGATTCCGTTGGGAATGACCTTGTAATCTCCGGGGAAGTGCTTGCTTATGAACTGCATAGCGGGTTCGGATACGGCTATTCTGCCGTGCAGCCGCCTTATCAGTGGGACAACCAGTTTGTCGGAGCCTATCGCCCACCACGTTTTGCGTCCCCTGTAACTGTGGAAGGTCGCCACGTTGACCGTGCTGCGGGTGTTCAAAGAGCTGAGCGCTCCGAGCGGCACCATGCCCGCGCACGGCTCGTGGATATGCACCACGTCAAACCGCTCGTTCACAAGGACGTGCTTAATGCTGGGAGTAATCCAGACGGACAGCGACACTCTCGCCACCGAACCTGCGGTGGGAACCGGAACCGGGCGTCCCATAGGGATGAAGTCGGGGTCTTCGATGGAGTCGGGCGATGAGCATGGAGCGACTATCCGCACCTCATGGTCCCAGTTTTTGAACTGGTCCGCGATCTGGGTTATATGATTGCGCACTCCGCCATGAAAAGCGTGATCGTAAGGTGAAAACAGGCCAATTTTCAGGGGCTGATTCATACCTTTCACCTCGACTGTCCGTAGCCGACGCCGAAAAGTCGGGACTGCGGCGCCCGACAGAGAACGCACTTTCAAGATAAGGCCATTGTATATGGATTCGGGCTAAATGGCTAGTTGCGGAACTCTGCCACCGTTCGCATTTCAGGCGAACGCGCGGTTTGCCGCCGCATACGGGGTGGAGTCCGTGGAGGCATTCCGGCGTTCTGTCAGACGGCAGACGCTCTTTCAGGAAGCCAAACCTGCGGAGTTACTCACTAATTGAGGTGATAGTTTATGCTGAATATTCTTCCCACGCCATCTCGGTCGCTATGCTTACCGAAACAGCGCCGGCGCGAGGCGGAAGGCATTCCCAGCGCGCGCGGATAATCCAAAATAGAGATTGGAATCTCACGCAGAAGCGAGGAGAGGATAGGTGAGAAGCGTCGGTCGGTATGGACATGGGGCCGCTGTGGTGGTGGAGTCGGACGAAGGATACAGCAAGAGCGTCGAAATGCTGGCCGGCTCATTGGCTAGGGTGTGGTTGATAGAGGGACTGATCTAAGTATCAGCGCGTACCCTGAATACCGACAGGCAGAACTCATTTCGCCGCCTCCCCCTCTCTATGCTATAATCAACGGCGGCCTCGGAGAGGTGGCCGAGCGGTTTAAGGCGCTGGTCTCGAAAACCAGTATGGGGGCAACTCCATCGTGGGTTCGAATCCCACCCTCTCCGCCAGAGCGAAAAAGCGGGTCTCGATTTCTAACCACCCCGCATATATACTGTCCTCCGGTGTATAGGCGGTTCCCGCTTCGCTGTCGCCTCGCGGAGAGGTGCTAGAGTGGCCGAATAGGCGCGACTGGAAATCGCGTGTCGTCTGAAGAAGGCGACCGTGGGTTCGAATCCCACCCTCTCCGCCACCACTATGTCGCTCTCTTTTTATCTATGGAAACTTTTGAACTAAAATACTGGATAGCCTTCAACCGGGTTCGCCGGATAGGGCGCGCTCGGATAGTAATGCTGGAAGCGCACTTTGGCTCGCTCGCCGAAGCTTGGGGCGCGAGTTCTGCCCAACTGCGACAGGCGGGGCTAGACAGTAGAACCGCCGCCAGCGCCGTCCGTTCGTGGCCCCGAATTGACCCCGACGCCGAAATGGAGCGCGTTCACCAAGCGAATGTAACCGCGCTCACATGGCACGATGAGGACTATCCGCCCAGGCTCAAAGAGATATACGACAAGCCGCCCGTCCTGTATATGAAGGGCCGCATACTTCCCGAAGACGAACGCTCGCTCGCCATAGTCGGAACGCGCCGACCGACCGCCTATGGACGCGAAGCGACACGCCAGGTCGCTTCAGACCTTGCCAATAGCGGCATTACTATCGTGAGCGGACTCGCCAGGGGCGTGGACGGAGTGGCGCACCGGACCGCGCTGGAATCCGGCGCCCGCACAATCGCCGTTCTCGGAAGCGGTCTGGACATAATATATCCGCGCGAACACACAGACCTGGCTAAGCGAATAGCCGACGGCGGAGCGGTCGTTTCCGAATTCCCGCTCGGCGCAAGGCCGGACCCGCAGAACTTCCCAAGACGCAACCGCATAATAAGCGGCATAAGCCTCGGAACCCTCGTCGCCGAAGCGCCCGAATCCAGCGGCGCCCTACTGACCGCCAAACACGCGCTGGAGCAGAATAGAGAAGTCTTCTGCATACCGGGCAGCATACTTTCCCCGTCCCACAGAGGCGGAAACCGCCTGATACGCGACTCCGCGGCCAAGCTGGTAACCTGCGCCGACGACATTATCGAAGAACTCAACCTTTCCACCGTCGAGCATCAGATAGAGCTCGCCGCCTTCTTCCCGGAAGACGAGGCGCAGGCGGCGGTGCTAAAGTACGTCACATTCGACCCCGTGCATATAGATGAAATTATCAGAAACTCGTCACTCGCTTCCTCGACAGTCAGCGGCGCTCTTACTATTATGGAACTGCGCGGACTCATAAGACAGGTGGGCGGCATGAACTACGTCAGACTTAGGGAATCCTCAGTAGAGTATCAGACAGCGCAAGGTGAAAATGGCTAAAGACCTAGTAATAGTAGAATCCCCCGCCAAAGCCAGGACCGTACAGCGGTTCCTAGGAAACAAGTACGTCGCCAAGGCATCCATGGGCCACGTCCGCGATCTGCCCAAAACTAAAATGGGCATAGAGATCGAGGACGACAGTTTCAAGCCCACCTATCGCGTTATGAACGAAAAGCGAAAGGTGGTGTCTGAACTGTCCAAGAACGCCAAGAACGCCGACACCGTCTATCTCGCCACCGACCCGGACAGGGAGGGCGAGGCCATATCTTGGCACCTAGTGGAAGCCGCCAAGATACCTCTTGGCAAGACAAAGCGAGTGGTGTTCCACGAAATCACGCGGGAGGCGATACATGAAGCCTTCGACCATCCGAGAGAACTCGACTACAACCTCATTGACGCTCAGCAGGCGCGCCGCCTGCTGGATAGGCTCGTCGGGTACAGGCTCAGCCCCGTCCTGTGGGGAAAGGTAAAGCGTGGGCTATCCGCAGGCCGCGTACAGTCGGTCGCGCTGCGGCTCGTCGTTGACCGCGAGAGCGAGATAAAGGCGTTCGTTCCTGTGGAATACTGGACGATTGACGCCACGCTCGCCAAGAGTATGCGGACAGAAGAAAAACGCGTCGAGTTCAAGGCCGCTCTTCACTCGCTCAAGGGCAAGCGAAAGAAGCTGGAAATACCCGATGGGGAGCGGGCCGCGAGCCTGACATCGGACATTGAGGGCGCCGAGTACACGGTTGACTCGGTGCGGAAACGCCAGACGCGGAGCCGTCCGGCGCCGCCTTTCATCACATCCACGCTTCAGCAGGAGGCGTCGCGCAAGCTCAGGTTCACCGCGCGGCGCGCTATGGCCGTAGCCCAGCAGCTCTACGAGGGACTGAACATCGGCGACGAGGGTTCCGTCGGCCTTATTACCTATATGCGCACCGACTCCACAAACGTCGCGGCCGCCGCCCTGAAGGAAGCGAGCAAGTATATCAAAGACAATTTCGGCCCCGAATACGCTCCCAAATCGCCTAGAGTCTATACACGCAAGGTGAAGGGCGCGCAGGAAGCGCACGAAGCTATACGGCCCACCTCTATCGCGCGCGCGCCGCAGGCTATACGCCAACACCTCAACAACGACCAGTACAGGTTGTACGACCTAATCTGGAAGCGGATGCTCGCCAGCCAGATGACCGACGCCCTGTTCGATTCGACCAACGTGAGCGTCAACGCCAAAAGCGTGAAGTCCGGCGCCGAGTACGTATTCCGCGCTCGCGGCTCGGTCCTCAAGTTCCCCGGTTTCCGCGCGTTGTACATGGAGGGCCGCGACGACGCAGCCTCCGAGAACGAGGAAGTTCCGCCTCTGCCGGAACTCGTCAAGGGCGACGCGCTGGACTGTCTCAACCTGTCGTCAGACCAGCATTTCACCCAGCCGCCCCCGCGTTTCACAGAGGCGACGCTGATCCGCGCGCTCGAGAACCAGGGCATAGGCCGTCCCAGCACATACGCCCCCATTCTGGCGACTATAATGGATAGAGACTACGTCCAGAAAGAGAATAACCGATTCGTCCCAACCAGGCTCGGAACGGTTGTGACCAATCTGCTGACCGTGAACTTCCCCGACGTTATGGATGTCGGCTTCACCGCCGCGATGGAGGAGCGGCTGGACGATGTAGCCGAAGGCGAACGTGAATGGGAGCCTGTTCTCAAGGACTTCTACCAGCCATTCGACCTTTCCATCGAAAAAGCCATGAAGGAGGCCGAGCGCGTTCCACGTGAACTTTTGGACGAAGAGACCGATGAAGTCTGCGAGAAGTGCGAACGTCCCATGGTGATCAAGTCCGGTCGCTACGGCCGCTTCTTGGCTTGCACCGGATACCCCGACTGCCGAAACACTAGGCCCGTCGAGAGCGAAGAGGAACGCGCGCTGAGGGAGCGGGTTAGCGAAGATGTTGACGAGTTCTGCGAGAAATGCGAACGCCCCATGGTCGTCAAGACCGGTCGCAACGGACGTTTCCTGGCTTGCAGCGGCTATCCGGAATGCAAAAACGCCAAGCCGTTTCTGGTCGGGGTTGACTGCCCCGACTGCGGCGGCGATCTCGCCGAGCGCAAGCAGAAGGGACGCAATGGCAGAATCTTCTACGGCTGCGTCAACTATCCGGAGTGCAAGTTCGCAGCCAATCCCCTGCCACAGCCTTGCCCGGATTGCGGCAAGCTATTGGTATCGCAGGGGCGCAGCCGCAAAAACGCCCGCTGTCTGGACAAAGAATGTGGTTTCAAAGGTCCTGCCCCCAAGTTCGAGACAAGGGAACTGGAAAAGGCTTCCTGACATGAACGCCGCCGAGTGGCAAGACCTGATGAGCCGATTCCGAGACCACCTTGTGGCTGAGCGCAGCCTCGCCCCGCTCACCGTCCGAAACTATCTGTCCGACCTAGAACCGCTCCGGGAGTTCATGTCTGAACGCGAAATAGAGTCTTTCGCAGACTTGGATCGTCGCCGCGTCCGCGCCTATCTCGCCTGGCTCCAGCAGATAGGCTACGTCCGCGCAAGTGTATCGCGCAAGCTGAGCGCGCTGAGAACCCTGTTCAAATGGCTGAACCGGACGGGAGCGGCCGAACATGACCCGCTTCCGCCGCGCGGCGCGTTCAAGCTCGATTCGCGTCTGCCCCGATTCCTATCCCAGAACGAGGCCGCGAAACTCGTAAGCGCGCCCGACCCCACATCCGCCAAGCGTCTCAGGGATAGAGCGCTGCTGGAGCTTGTGTACGCCGCCGGACTGAGGGTCAGCGAGGTCGGAGGCCTGAACATGGATAGCGTCAACCTCGATACGCGCGAACTCAGAGTCACCGGCAAGGGGTCCAAAGACCGCGTCGTTCTCATCGGCGAGTCCGCCAAGAACGCCATCAAGATGTACCTATCCGAGGTCAGGGCCGCGGCCGCTCCGCTCGGCGCCGAAGACGCTTTGTTCATCAATCGCTACGGCAATCGCCTTAGCGAACGCAGTATCCAGAAAATCGTGCGGGAATACGCGACGCGCGCCGGTCTCGGAAGCCAGGTTCATACACACACATTGCGACACTCGTTCGCCACGCATATGCTTGAGGGCGGCGCGGACCTGCGAGTAGTCCAAGAACTCCTCGGACACTCCAGTCCGGCTACCACACAGATTTACACACACATCACCAAAAAAGAGGCGCGACGAGCGTATATGTCCGCGCATCCGAGGGCGGGGGACGCCGCCACTCCGCCCGCGAAAGAGCGGGACGAAAGGGCAGCCGGTGAAGATACTGATAATCAACGGCCCGAATCTCAACAATCTCGGCAGGCGAAACCCTGATCACTACGGCAGCGCTACCCTTGCCGAAATAGAGAGAGTCATTGCGGATAAGGCGAGCGGTCTTGGTGTCGAGACTCCCTTCTTCCAGTCCAACCACGAGGGCGACATCATTGACTTCATCCAGCGAGAGACGGACGAAGCCGACGGCGTTATCATCAACGCGGGCGCTTTGACACACTACGGGCTGTCCTTGCGCGACGCTCTCGCCGACGCCGGCCTGCCGATAATCGAGACGCATCTGTCCAACATCCACGCGCGCGACGAATACCGCCGGCGCTCGGTCATAGCCGATATGGCGGTCGGGCAGATAGCCGGCTTCGGATGGCGAGGCTATCTGTACGCGCTCGACTTCCTCGTCGCCCATCTGAGCGAGCGAGACGTCGGATGAGCGTACAGGGCAGACTCGCCCGACTCCGCGTCGAAATGACTGATCGGGAAGTTGACGGCTTCCTAGTGTCCAAGCCTGAGAATAGGCGATTCCTCTCCGACTTCACCGGCTCCGCGGGCTATCTGCTCATAACCGACGCCGACGCCATACTGGCCACAGACTTCCGCTACGTCGAGCAGGCGGAGGCTGAAGCGTCGTCGTATAGGGTACATCGGACGAGGGGCGGAACCGCATGGCTTCCCGATATGGCCGCCGAACTTGGAGTGGGCGCCCTTGCCATAGAAGCCGATCACATGACGGTAGCCTCCCACCGCGCGCTGACCACTGCCATGTCCGAATCCGAAAAGGCGTCCGGCATCCGCATAGATGAGACTGTGGGCCTCGTAGAGGGTGTAAGGGCGGTCAAGGACTCAAGCGAATTGGCGCTGCTGGAAAAGGCTGTGCGAATCGCCGACCGCGCGCTCGAATCCGTCGCTGAGCGCATCCAACCGGGCATGACCGAGAGCCTTATCGCATGGGAACTGGAGTTGGAGATGCGGAGGCTGGGCGCCGAGGGCGCGGCTTTCGACATCACCGTCGGCGCCGGAGCGAACGGCGCGCTCCCGCACCACCGCGCTGACAATACCGCCGTCCGACCAGACTCCCCGGTTGTTATAGACATGGGCGCCGTCTACAAGGGGTATCGCAGCGATCTCACCCGCACTTTCTACATGGGCGACCCGGACGGCAAGTTCCGAACCATCTACTCCATTGTCCTGCAAGCCCAGGAGACCGCTATCCGGGAGCTCCGTCCCGGAATGACAGGTGAGGAGGTTGATAAGATAGCCCGTTCCGTAATAGCCGACTCGGGCTACAAAGACAAATTCGGCCACGGGCTGGGGCACGGAGTGGGACTTGCGGTCCACGAACGCCCCATGGTAGTTCCCACATCCGAGGACATTATCCAAAACGGAATGGTCTTTACCATCGAGCCCGGAATATACATATCGGGCTGGGGCGGCGTCAGGATAGAGGACATCGTCGTAATGGAAAACGGGCGCGCCAGAATACTGACGGGTTCAGCCAAATAGCCGCTCAATGCACCCAAACGACCAGGCCAGGCCCTCTATGCTCAGCGTTCCCGCCCAGTGGCGCGAGCTATATTTCACTCTATTTTCCCTACTGTGCGTTATCGGAGAGATATTTCTGGTATGGTATGAAATCTATCGGCGCGATAGTCAATCCGATTATCTTGATATAATCATGAACATCCTGTTGGATACGGGGCCGGTCGGCGTAACCGCCGCCATTCTGGCCTTCATCATGCTGAAAGGGAGGGACACAGTGCTGAGCACATGGGAAACATTCGCCAAGAGACGGTACGAAAAGGGTCGTGCGGAAGGACTCGCAGAAGGTCGCGAGGAAGGACTCGCAGAAGGTCGCGGGGAGCGTGAAGCGCTGGCGCGACGTGTTGCGGAACTCGAAGAAAGTCGCGGGGAGCGTGAAGCGCTAACGCAACGCAATGCGGAAGGTCACGAGGAGCGTGAAGCGCTGGCGCGACGTGTTGCGGAACTCGAAGAGCAAGTCAGAAATATCAAGAATTCCAATGGAACTTCACAGCGCTGAACGACGGGACAGTCTTGAATGGACTAAGGAGCGAAACCAATGACGATAGGATACGGAGACCTGAGAAAGGGAATGGCCATCGAACTCGACGGCCAACCCTACATAGTCGTGGACTACGAGCGAAGCAAGATGCAGCAGCGCGCCCCCACCATGCGAATTCGCTTCCGGGAGATCCGCAGCGGCAGGGTGCTCGACCGCAGCTTCTCAGGCTACGATGTCAAGCTCACCCCCGCCGATGTGGAACGTCGCTCCGCGCAGTACATATACGACGAAGACGATGTGTGCTACTTCATGGACACCGAATCCTACGACCAGTTCCCATTGCTCAAAGAGCGGATAACCGAGGAGCTCAACTACCTCATAGAGGAGATGACGGTGGATCTAGTCTTCTATCAGGACAACCCCATCGCCATCGAACTCCCAATCACCGTTGACCTCAAAGTTGTGGACTCGCCGCCCGGATTAAAGGGCGACACCGCCACAGGCGCCACAAAGCCCGCGACCCTCGAAACCGGACTCACTATACAAGTGCCCTTGTTTGTGAACGAGGGCCAGTCGGTCAAAGTGGACACCCGCAACGCGACCTACCTATCCCGAGCCTGATATGGCTGTCATATACACCGTCTCACAGGTAACCGCGTATCTTCGTGAACTTCTCGATTACGACGATCTACTCTCCGACATCTGGATAGAAGGCGAGGTCGCTAACCTGAGTCGGCCGGGGTCCGGACACGCCTACTTCACCCTGCGAGAATCCAGAACCTCCCTCCGCAGTGTACTCTTTCGCCGCTCGCGCGGACTAGAACATCTTCAAAACGGCGCGGCCGTCGTCGCGCACGGAAGGATTTCCCTCTACGAAGTCAGAGGCGACCTGCAACTGATAGCCGACATAATACAGCCCGAAGGCGTCGGCGAATTGCGAATGCGACTCGAACGGCTCACCCTGCAACTCGAACGCGAGGGCCTTTTCGAGCCGTCACGCAAGAGGCCGGTTCCCGATTTCCCCAAACGCATTGGAGTCGTGACCTCGCCAAGCGGCGCGGCCTGGCACGACATTCAGAGCGTTATCCAACGACGTTGGCCCCTGGCCGAACTGCTGATAGCCCCCGCCGTAGTGCAGGGAGACAGCGCCGCTCCTACGATAGTGGAGGCGCTCGCTTCCCTAAACGCCGAACCCGACGTCGAGGTCATAATCGTCGCCCGCGGAGGCGGCTCGCTCGAAGACCTGTGGCCCTTCAACGAAGAGGCGGTCGCACGCGCCATATTCGCCAGCCCCACACCTGTCGTCAGTGCCATAGGACACGAGACCGACTTCACCATAAGCGACATGGTTGCCGATGTACGCGCCCCCACGCCCTCCGCCGCCGCAGAGCTCGTCGTCCCCGACCGCGCCGAAATCTCCGCCAGAATAACCGGGGCGGCTCACGCGATCCAAAACAGCGTCCTCGCCCATCTCGGACGCGCCTCCGAAGAAACATCCTCTCTGAGCTCACGCGTCGCGCGCGCCGAACCCGACCCCGACAACCTCCGACTCCAAATTGACGACCACCTCCAGAACGCCCAAACCGCGCTCATCCACCAAATCGAACTAGCCCGCGCGCGCGTCTCCGGGATCTCATCTGCCCTGTCGCCACTCTCGCCATACAAGACCCTGCGACGCGGATACGCCATTGTCTCCCTCCGCGCATCCGACAACGTGCTGACCAATTCTAATGAAGTTGACGTAGATGATATACTCGACATAACCTTGCAAAAAGGCAAAATCGTCGCGTCAGTCGAGTCCATCTCATCCGGCGCCAAGCCCGGCTAAGTTCCGATAGACTGCGGGCAGAGACAAACAATCCCCAGACTAAGATGAACAGCCGAATCAACAGTATCTACACGCCGACCGCAACAGATAGAGCGCGAACGCCGGCTTGGAATCAAAAACCTGTGAGGTGAAACATGAAATCCATCAGAATTATAGCGGCGGTCCTAATCTATGCGATAATAGACATAGTATGGAACATATCCCCCATCGCGCAGAGTATGTACGACAACCTCTACGAAGCCAGCGGCAACAACGAGCTTTTAGATCAGTTCGGAAGGCAGATGGAGACATGGGGCGGCGTCGAGATTGTCGCGCTGCTCGCATTCTTTGTACTGATTGGCTTCGCCAATAGCTACCTTGCGATAGAACCGGCGGTCAAGGAAAATAGCCTTCGCAGAGCGATGCAGAACAGTTTTGTGTTGGGCTGCGCCGCTTATGCCACCTATATCGTGCCGATTTACGTGACGCTATCCACTTGGCCCTCGATTCTGGTTCCCATAGACATTATCATCGGAGGACTGCTGAGCTTGGTGACGTCCACCATCATCACCTTCGTGACACTCAGGAGAAGATCCTGAAGTTTTGCGTCGGCCAAGAGACCGGCGGCCTCGTCCGCGCGCCAAGAGGCGGCGCGCCGACGTTAGCCCGGAATAAACATCAAAGCGGGAGGCGAACAGAATGGCTTACTATAACGACGACATGTATCCGGTACAATACAGCGTTGACTACCCTGAAGGTCCGCGAAACCGACTCACCGCCCTGGTCAGAATCATCTTGGCCATTCCAATAATCATAATCATCGCGCTCATAAGCGGGGGTATCGCACAAGCGGCAGACCGGGGGGAGATAGAGGACCTCTCGCCGATAGCCGCGGGTGGCATACTCTGGGTGGCCACCATTCTAATGATTCTGTTCCGACACAAGTATCCACGCTGGTGGTTTGACTGGAACTTAGAGCTCCAAAAATTCGCCGCCCGGGTATCGGCTTACGTGCTGCTGCTGCGCGACGAATACCCTTCCACAGACGAAGAACAGGCCGTTCATCTAGAAATCGCCTACCCGGACGTGGAAGGCCAGCTGAACAGATTCATGCCCATCGTAAAGTGGATACTGGCGATTCCGCACTATATAGTCTTGTACGTTCTCTGGATAATTGTGCTCATCCTCACCATCATAGCCTGGTTCGCTATACTGATAGTCGGTCGTTATCCTAAGGGGATATTCAATTTCGTGGTGGGGGTGGAGCGCTGGTTTTTCAGAACAATCTCCTACGCATTCCTCCTGACCACTGACAGGTACCCGCCCTTCAGATTAAGCGAGTAACGAATCCCGGGAGGAACGGAATGGTCAACTCCACGGATATGTATCCGATCCAGTTCAGCGTTGACTACCCAGAAGGGCCCAGAAACAGGCTCACCGCCTTGGTGAGACTCATTCTAGCCGTCCCAATCATCATAATAAGCATATTTATGGCTTGGCAGGTGATAGTTCCGACCTTCTTCATGATACTTTTCCGCAACAAATACCCCCGTTGGTGGTTCGACTGGAACCTTCAGGTAATGCGATTTATCTCCAGGGTCAACTCCTACGTGCTGCTGCTGCGCGACGAATACCCGTCCACGGACGAAGAACAGGCCGTTCACCTGCATATCCCCTATCCCGGAGAAGGCGGCCTAAACAGGCTGATGCCCATCATCAAATGGATTCTGGCAACCCCCCACTACATAGTCTTATTCATCCTTTCGCTGATAACCCTGCTCATATCGGCCGTAGCGTGGATCGCTATACTCATAGTGGGACGATACCCCAGAGCGTTATTCGACTTCACGGAGGGTGTCATGCGCTGGAGCAACCGCGTAACCGCCTACGCCTTCGCGCTGACCACCGACAGGTACCCTCCCTTCAGGCTAAGAGACTAGACAGGAGCGAAAATGTCGTCCGATACAGCCGCGGAGAATCAGCCCATACCTGAAAACCTGTCCTTTGAGCAGGCGCTGAGCCTCCTCGAACAGACCGTGCAGGCCCTCGAATCCGGCGGCCTGCCCCTCGCCGAATCCACCGCCATGTACGAGCGCGGCGTCAAGCTGGCGCGTATCTGCAACGAGATGCTCAATTCGGCGGAAGTCCGCATAACCCATATCCGAACCACATACGGCGAACAGATACGAATGGTCGCCCCCAAAGACGACAGATTCGACGGCGCAGAAGATACCGTATGACGCTCAAGGCCGACTTCCATATGCACACCAGCTATTCCCCCGACTCGGAAATGGCTCCTGAAAAACTGGTCGAGCGTTGTCTCGCTGTCGGCCTCAACTGTATCGCGGTCACGGACCACAACACCACCGAAGGCGCGTTCCATGTACGGCGAATAGCCCCCTTCATGGTCATCATCGCCGAGGAGGTCGCCACCAGCGAGGGAGAGGTCACCGGCCTTTTCCTCCAGGAGACCATCCCGGCGCGTCTGTCGCCGGTCGAGACCGCCAAGCGCATCAAGGAGCAGGGCGGGCTAGTCAGCCTTCCGCACCCTTTCGACCGCTTCAGAAGTGAGGTCATCACCCGGAGCGGCATCGAAGACGTTCTGCCGTACGCCGACATTGTCGAGGTGTTCAACTCGCGCAACAACATGAACGCCGACAATCGCAAAGCCTACGAATTCGCCCAAGAACACGGTCTGCTCACATCCGGAGTGAGCGACGCCCACACGCCTATCGAACTCGGCAGGACATACGTAACCATGCCCGAATTCGACGGCACGCCGGAGGGGTTCAAAGTCGCGCTTGCCCAGGGTGAGATTCACGCCAGAAAAATGTCTCCCCTCATTCATGTCCTGACTACCATGACCAAGATCAAAAAGCGCGTTCTCCGTAGATGACATATATTCAGAAAGACTTCCTCACCTACGTCAACGGACAGGTAATGCCCTACTCGCAGGCCGTTCCCATCCTCCGACGGATCAACTCGCGCTCCAAGGGCGGATACTACGACACCGCGCGCACTTTTGGTGGAAGGCCCTTCAAACTTCGCCGCCACTTGGAAAGGCTCTTCAACGGCCTCGCCTACTCGAAGATAGATCCCGGCCTCTCTATGGCCGACCTCGAATCCATATCTGACGCCCTCATCGGAACGAACCACTCGCTGCTGGGAAACGATAACGGCGAGTTGACGGTAACCCAAACCGTAACCATAAGCCGCCCCGACTCCGCCGACGACCTGCCCGGTGTGGATGTCGCCATCTACTGCGCGCCTCTGGATGTCTCCGCCTTCGCCCGAAGCTATATCGAAGGCGTTCAGATCTACACGCCGAACACCTACCCTGAGCCGCGAGGACAGCCTGCCGGCGACGGCAAGAGCGGCGCGGTTCAGATACTGCCGCTGATGTCCAACGCGCGCGGCCACATAACCGAGTGTAGGGGGGCGAACTTCATGTTCGTCTCCGACGGCAGGATCAAGCTGCCCGACCGGAGCAACGTTCTTCCCGGCGTCAGTATGCAGACCGTTCTTGAAATAGCCGACTCCCTAGAAATCAGAGTTGACGAAGGACTGTATAATCAGCGCGAGATATACGACGCCGACGAAGCCTTCGTCTCCAGCACACGCTACTGCCTTCTACCCGTCGCCGCGATAAACGGCTACCTGCTCGGCGACTCTATCCCCGGCCCGCTGACCAAGAAGATTCTGTCTCGCTGGAAGGAGATGGTCGGCGTTGACTTCGTTCAGCGAACGCTGGACTCGCTGTCCAACGAATGAGATCGTCCAAAGCGCAAAAAGCGGCGTGACGGAGAGAAAATCCTCCATAGTGTATAATGCTGCCGAGCGAGCGAATTTCCTGAGAGGCGGAAACTATGACAACAGAGTTGATTGGGATCATTGCCGCCGCCATAGCTCTTGGAGCGTTGATCTCTACTTTGGGGGGATTTATGTTCGTGTCCCTCAACAGAATGGAGAGGCGGCTCAACCAACGGATAGATGGAGTCGAAACACGTCTCAATAACCGGATGGACGAGCAGAGGGATGATCTGACCAAGCGCATAGACGAACAGAAGGCTGACTTGCTAAGACAGATGGACGTGCAGAAGGCCGACTTGGTAAGACAGAGGGCCGACTTGAGCAGACAGATGGACGTGCAGAAGGCCGACTTGATCAGCCGAATGGACGAGCAGAAAGCCGACTTGAGCAGACAGATGGACGAGCAGAAAGCCGACTTGAGCAGACAGATGGACGAACAGAAAGCCGATCTGACTAAGCATATGGATGATCAGAAAGCCGATCTGACTAAGCATATGGATGATCAGAAAGCCGATCTGACCAAACAGATAGACGACCTCAAATATGATCACGGCAGACGTCTGGACTCGATAGACGCTCGTTTGCAAACAGTTGAACAGGGCCAGGCGGAAATAAAAGGCGCTGTAGAAACCCTCCAGAGCGTCGTGATAGCGACACTGCAAAGAGAGATAGAAGGAGAGCCTGAGCCGGTCGGCGCAGACTAACGAACGGGGGAGATCTGCTATCCAGAGAGTTAGAAGTAAGCGGCAAGAGTGTAATCGCCACCGGCGTAGCGCGGGTAATCGGCAGCTATACATGGCGCGGCGGACTCAGCCACGCCTGACACTCACACCTCGATAACGTCGTTTTCCAGGACGCCGATACCCTCTATGCTGATTGTCACGACATCGCCCTCTCGGAGCGAGAACTCCGGCGGCGGAACGATAGCCGTTCCGGTCAGAACGGTCGTCAGGTCGGGAACGAGGTTGTGCCGCTGGAGCCAGTCCGCTATCTCCTCGCAGCTTCTCGCCATGAGCGACGTGGACGTTCCGTCGCTCCAGACCTCCTCGCCGTCCCGTGTTATCGAGCAGCTTATATCGAGGTCTGTCGGGTTGAGATCCTCGGCCGGCACGAAGCACGGGCCGATAGAGCAGCACCTGTCGAACACCTTCGCCTGCGGCAGATAGAGAGGATTCTCCCCCTCGATGGAGCGGCTGCTCATATCGTTCCCTATCGTATATCCAACGATGTCTCCCCTGTACAGGACGAAAGCCAGTTCCGGCTCCGGCACGTTCCAGCCGGAGTCGCCCCGAACCCCAACCGACTCGAACGGACCGACACAGCGATCCGAGGACGCCTTGAAGAACACCTCGGGGCGATCGGAGCTATAGACCTTGCTGTACACGTCGGGCGTGTCGCTCTCGCGCATCCGCTCCATCTCGCTGGTTTTGTAGGTCACCCCGGCGGCCCACACCTCGGACGGCTCGAATGGCCGGTCGAGCCGGTAGTAGCCGTCTCCGCTCCTGGTAATGTCCATGACCTCATTCATGTCGAACCTGTCGGCGTTGCCCGTCTCCAAGGTCAGATTCGCTATCTCATCTACCAACATACCGGACAGAGAAGACGCCAAGAACAGGTCAGCCAGGTCGGTAATGTCCGGGTCCAGGCTGGTCAGGTCCAGCGCCACCCCTCTCGCAGTCTCCACAATCAGTCGGACGTCTCCGTCACTCGATAAAAGCGTGTAATATCGCATCGCGCGATTCTCCTCAGCGGATAGGCTCTTCGAGGCCCGCTAACTTATTCCGTCCATCTCGATTCCCGACCCATCATACACGTCGCAAGCGAACATCGAAACCAGACATCTCATGGCAGTGTCCGGGTTCATGTCAAGGTATCTTCACGCTATCATGTATCCGAGCGCGTAGCCTGTCCAAGCCGGAACCCTGTCGCCGTCCCCGAACAGGAATCTGCGTATCTCCGCGGTGTCGGAGACCCCGAAACGCCTGCGGCTTGGCCTCATCAAGCTCGGCGAGCGTATCCACAAGCCGTTCCGGTTCCGGGTCGCCAAGCCGCCCTATGACGGAGCGGACGCCCAGTTCGACGAGCGCATCTGCGCCAGTCGGATTCTCACATAGTCGCGCATACCTTGTTCCAGCGCCGACATCGTGAAAACCCGTCTCGCCTCTCCGGCGATACATTTCCGAGTCGCGTCCGCATAGTATCAAACAAACCGGCGCGGCGTTCCGCGCCACCGTCTATCGTGCAAGTGTTCGCATCTTCTGCTACAATACATACACGAAACCGGATACCGACAGAGTAAGGCGAAATGTCCCCAGGCGTCACAAGCGTAGACAGCAAGACCGCGACGAGCGTAGCCCGAAGAGCCGCAGGGTCATTCAGGCCGTATATTCTTCGCGTTGTCGGCATAGTTCTGCTCATACTCATTACCGCCGGACTCGGGGTGATAAATCCATACCTGTTGCGATATATCTTCGACGACGCGCTCTTTCCTCAGGGCGGCGCCGCGCCCCCGAATATATCCTTGCTCTGGACGCTCGCAGGCATAATGGCCGCAGTCACCATCGTATCCGGCGCCCTCGGCATCGTCCAGACCTGGACGACCAACATAGTCGGACAGCGCGTCATGCGCGACCTCAGAGACAGGCTATACACGCACCTTCAGCGCCTGTCCCTCGGCTTCTTCACCGGCGCGCGCACCGGCGAGATACAATCCAGAATCGCCAACGATGTCGGCGGCGTACAGAACGTCGTCACCAATACGATGTCCAGCGTCCTGTCCAACATCGTGATATTCATTAGCACCCTTGCAGCCATGACCATCCTCTCCTGGCAGCTTGCGCTGGTGTGTGTCGGGACCATTCCGATATTCTTCCTACTCTCCCTCATAGTGGGCAAAAGGCGTCGAAAAGTCACCAAGGAGGCGCAGGAAGCCGCCGCCGAGGTAACCGCCATCACACACGAAACCCTCTCCATCTCCGGCATAATGCTCGCCAAGCTGTTCGGAAGACAGAACCAGGAGATAGAAAGATTCCACAACGAAAACGAACGAATGGCGACCCTGGCTATCCGCCGCCAGATGACAGGTCAATCGTTCTTCACCATAATGCAGATATTCTTCTCTCTCGCCCCTGTCGCAGTCTATGTCATGGCCGGCTACATGCTGACCGGCAGCCTCTCTGTCGGCATTACGGCCGGAACGATAGTCGCCTTCACCACGCTCCAGTTCAGGCTGTTCTGGCCCATCGCCTCGCTCATAGAAGTGTCCGTCGAACTCCAGTCATCCATGGCGCTGTTCGAGCGCATATTCGGCTACCTCGACATCGCCCCCGACATTGAGGACAGAGCCAACGCCCGCCGCGTCATGCCGCGCGACGTGAAAGGACACGTCCAATTCAACTCGGTGCGGCTCTCCTACAATCCCGAACACGGCGACCAGGCCGATGGGAACGGCGACCGCCGCTGGGCGCTCGACGATATAAATTTCGACGTAGCGCCGGGCCAGCTTGCCGCGTTCGTAGGACCGAGCGGCGCCGGCAAGTCCACCATCTCATACCTCATACCGCGCCTCTACGACCCCACGTCCGGCTCGGTAAAGATTGACGGCGTGGACGTTCGGGACATCAAACTGGAATCGCTCGCCGGAATCGTGGGCTACGTTACCCAAGAAAGCTACCTCTTCCACGACACCCTCAGAAACAACCTTCTCTACGCCATGCCCGACGCGAGCATGGAAGACATAGAGCGCGCGGCCGGAGCCGCCTTCATTCACGACCGGATCATGGAACTGCCCGACGGCTACGATACCGTGGTGGGAGAGAGAGGCTACCGCCTTTCCGGCGGCGAACGCCAGCGACTCTCCATAGCCCGCGTCATTCTCCACGACCCCCGAATCCTGATACTGGACGAGGCCACCTCGGCCCTCGACACCGCCAGCGAACGCCACGTCCAGGCCGCGCTCGAACCGCTCATGCGCGACCGCACAACCATCGCCATCGCGCACCGCCTCTCCACCATCATGTCCGCCGATGTAATCTACGTCGTTGACCGGGGCCGAATCGTGGAATACGGCGCTCACGACGAACTTCTCGAAACCTGCGGCATCTACGCCGGCCTCTACAGGGAGCAGTTCGACGGAGGCCGCGTCGAATCCCGCTGCCAGGACGGCATCATCTTCGCCGACGGCAACATCCTCACCCACGACGACATCCTCGCCGCCCCCGCCGCGGACTGATATGGAACAGAACCGTCCAAGCTAGAGGCTTTGTTCGACCCGTATCGTGGACCCCGGGACTCTTGCCCCGAAAACGCCCGCAATGGCGCGGCCTGTCAGTTCCCCTTCCATGAACGATGATCAGGACGACTTTACCGGACGATCTAGCCAATCGGAACGCGGGCGATTGCTGCATCTTGTCGCTCCCCGCCTGAAGTCGGCGGATAGCGTCTTGCCGTCTGCATTAACAGCGCGTGTAATAAATACCTAGCGCAGATATTGTTAGATTTCAGTGTAAATAAGATATACTTGTCGAATAGTCGCAGACAGGAGGGTGAAGATGGCGCGGCAACGCTCATATCGCCATGATGTGCGCTGTCCGCATTGCGGCTCCGACTGGATACGCAAGGATGGGCATACACGCGGAGAGCGGATTTACAAGTGCGGAGAGTGTAACCGCAAGCATTCGGCTGGCGCCAAGCGCCATCACTTCAGTGAGCGGGTCAAGGAACAGGCAGTGGAGATGTGCATTGAGAGGATGAGCTTGTCGGCCGCTGCGCGAGTGGTGGGCGCAAGCGTACCTACGGTGAGTGGGTGGAAAAAAGGGGGTTCAGGCGCGGCAGAGGTTGCATGAACTTACTGAAAGGCGGACAAGCGGTCGTTCAGGCGCAATCCGAGCCGGTGTCATAGCCTTCGACGAGATGTGGACATACTTGTGTGTTAGGCGTGGTGAAAGGCGCAACGACCTGTGGGTATGGACAGCAGTGGTGGAAGAGCCGGAGGGGGCGCGTTGGATGGACTTTGAGGTAGGAGACCGCAGTGAGAAGCCTTGTTGAGGTTGTTGGAACGACTGCCGGACGCGCGCGTCTACGAGACGGACGCTTACGGCGTGTACCGGTGGCTGCCCAGAAACCGGCACAAGGTGGGGAAGTACGGCGCAGTGAGCTGGAATGAGGGGCAGCGCTCGGTGTTGAGGGGGAAGTTGAACCGACTGGCGCGCAGGACAAAGGGTTATGCCAAGAGCGTAAAGATGTTGGAGCGTCTGTTGTCGCCGGTGTTCTTGCGGATGCTTAAACTCAATATCACTGAAATATGAGAATACCGGCGCGAGGAGGCTCTGGACAAGGGGTTGACGCATCTCGTATTCTCAATAGGTGTTGGTATTAGATATATCCCAGTCTCAGACAGACCAACGCTATCGAATCCCTCAGCATCCGCATACTCTTGGAGTATCCTTTGGTCTTTCTGACCAGCCTGCTCAACTTACCCCTCAACACTGAGCGCTGTCCCTCATTGCGGTTCACCGCGCCATACTTGCCCACCTTGTGCCGGTTTGTGGGCAGCCATTCATACACATGATAAGCGTCGGTCTCGTAGATGCGCGCATCCGGCAGACGCTCCAACAGCCTCAGAAAAGGCTTCTCGCTTCGGTCTCCCACCTCAAAGTCCACCCAGCGTCTGCCGTCTGACTCCTCCACAACAGCAGTCCATATCCATACAGACCGACGTTTGTCTCTACGCCTAGCTCCCACATATGTCCACATCTCATCGAAGGATATGACCCGCGCACAGCTTTGACCCATCTGTCTCGACGCGCGCTGAACGCTCAGCTTGACCATCAACTCCCTCGCCATACACGCTTTTTTTGACCCAGCTATACACTGTCTCCTCTTTTTTCTCCAACACCCGGCTGATAGCTGACAGTCCCATACCCTCTGTGTACATCGCCACAGCCAGATTCCGGCTCTTCTCTGATGACTGAGGCCGATGGCTGTCGGGTATGAAGTGATACAGACAATGACCGCAACGATAGGTCTGTTTGCCTCGGGAACGTCCGTACTTGGGCAGCCAGTTGGAGCCACAGCGTGGACACTGCATGTCCTCTCGATACGCGCGTTGTCTGACCATGTTCACACCTGCCATGTCTGGATTCACTACACTCTATCATCAATGCCAACACTCGTTGAGAAGACCACGCATCTTATGGGTGAACAATCGCGTTACAAGACGACCTCACTGCTTGAACGGCTGAATCATGCGCTCCATCGTCCGAAACGCGCGTATGAGCTATAAATTTGGGCACAAAAAAAGACACTCATGCGGGTTGGGGTCCAGTACGCCGGGTCAACTGCGAGGCGCGCCAATGCCCACCCGGTGGGCATTGGCATATTCGGCAAGTCCAAGGATGGGCGCTCTTAGCTTGGCGTCTGGACAGACTCGAGATCTGGCGTAATACGCCAGTCTTCAAGTATGAGCTTCCCTCATCATGCGTCATTCCTCAGTCTTCGTCCCGCTCGTTGACATCGGTCTTCTCCTGCTGATGGATTCTCCTCCGCCTTCGGCTGGGTCGCGTTCAAAAGAGAAGTACCCTGCCGGAGCGAGGTCCCTAAGTCAAACTGTTGAACGCTGAATTTGCTGGCTCAGCTCAATTCACCAGGTGTCAGTTTCCTCTCTTCAATCGGATACCAGAACACCGCCCCCACATCTATAAGGGGCTGGATTTCCCTGTCCGGCTGCACACCGGCGATCACTGGGATTGTCTCCCGTCTAGTGATCGATGACAGCGTACGGCTGTGTGAAATCGCGCGAGAGGTATCCCTGCCATTGCAGGTATGGGACGCCTGCGCCATTATGTAGCAGAACTCTCCGTCGGGCCTGCTGATCTCGACAGTCAGGTCAGTTCGCAGGAAGCTGACCTTGTAGTCGGAAGACAGTCGGTCGAATCGCTCATCGTCGACAAGGCGACCCAGTTCGGCCGGGCTGACAACTCTGACATTGACCGGGCGAAGATCCCACCCCTTTGCGTCACTGACCGCAAACGCTATTCCGTAGTAGTCTCTCCTCGCGGATGTCTCTGTGTAATTGCCACGGAATTTACCAAAATCGTCCTCGAATCGGCCGAATCGGGTTTCGATGTTACCAAGACGGCGCAGGATTTCATCCTGCGTCTTGAGCATCTCGCTCTGCGTCTCGCGCAGCTCCGCGATGTCGCCCAACATTTTGTTCTGCGTCTTGAGCATCTCGTTCTGCGTCTCGAGCATGGCGGCGAACTGCGCTGGCAGGGCGAGAACATCGTCCGTCAGAATGGCCCGACGGACTTCACGCAACAGTTCTGCGTCCTCCCGCAGCGCGCGTATTATGTCATTTGATGTGTGTATCTGAACCATGGTTCACCTCTAGTTGATTGTCTCAAACTCTATCGAACTTGGTCAATAGGCTCGCTGACTTGGTCTTCTCAACGAGTGTTGGCATTGATGATAGAGTGTAGTGAATCCAGACATGGCAGGTGTGAACATGGTCAGACAACGCGCGTATCGAGAGGACATGCAGTGTCCACGCTGTGGCTCCAACTGGCTGCCGAAGTACGGACGTTCCCGAGGCAAACAGACCTATCGTTGCGGTCATTGTCTGTATCACTTCATACCCGACAGCCATCGGCCTCAGTCATCAGAGAAGAGCCGGAATCTGGCTGTGGCGATGTACACAGAGGGTATGGGACTGTCAGCTATCAGCCGGGTGTTGGAGAAAAAAGAGGAGACAGTGTATAGCTGGGTCAAAAAAAGCGTGTATGGCGAGGGAGTTGATGGTCAAGCTGAGCGTTCAGCGCGCGTCGAGACAGATGGGTCAAAGCTGTGCGCGGGTCATATCCTTCGATGAGATGTGGACATATGTGGGAGCTAGGCGTAGAGACAAACGTCGGTCTGTATGGATATGGACTGCTGTTGTGGAGGAGTCAGACGGCAGACGCTGGGTGGACTTTGAGGTGGGAGACCGAGGCGAGAAGCCTTTTCTGAGGCTGTTGGAGCGTCTGCCGGATGCGCGCATCTACGAGACCGACGCTTATCATGTGTATGAATGGCTGCCCACAAACCGGCACAAGGTGGGCAAGTATGGCGCGGTGAACCGCAATGAGGGGCTGCGCTCAGTGTTGAGGGGTAAGTTGAGCAGGCTGGTCAGAAAGACCAAAGGATACTCCAAGAGTATGCGGATGCTGAGGGATTCGATAGCGTTGGTCTGTCTGAGACTGGGATATATCTAATACCAACACCTATTGAGAATACGGCTGACTTTGGCCCAATGTCAACGGCCCTTCATCTCTCACCTGGTATGTGTTGGGGAGCGCAAGATGGCGCTCGCGCGCCATTGAGACGGAGTGGTCCCCTTGGCCGCCTACATCCATTCCCGCGTCTCACACCGGACAGGTCTCCCAATGCGCGAGTCTGATGTCTTCGGCGGCAATGTCCACGTCGAGGCCGCTGTCTTCGATCATCTCTAGCAGTTCAGCCGCCGCCGCGTCCATCTCCCGGTCGCCCCAATCCCATATGTCGCCGAGCCTCGCCAACGGACGTGGCAGCATCTCTCCGTTCTCCACCCGGTGGACAGACATCTCGAACACGGTATCGAGACAGTTCTGGTCACAGGAGCTTCGGCGGGGATTGGGAAGGCGACTTGCCTTCTTCTCGCGGAGAAGGGCTACACGGTCATCGGAACGACTCGCTCGCTGGACAGGCTGGCCGGGCTGTTTGATGAAGCCGAGGCGCGCGGACTGCGGGTATGGGGAGTGGAGATGGATGTCAATTCGGACGAGTCGGTGAGCTCGGTCACGCCCGACCTCATCAGGCAGTTCGGGAGCATTCACGGGCTGGTGAACAACGCCGGGTTCGGTGTATGGGGGCCGGTGGAAAGTCTTTCGATATCGGAATTGAAGATGCAGTTCGAGGCGAACTTCTTCGGGGCGGTAAGGATGATTCAGGCTGTTCTTCCCGGGATGCTGTCGCGGAGTTCAGGAAGAATAGTGAATATAAGCTCTGTGCTGGGCAGGATAGGGACGCCGTTCAACGGAGCGTACGTATCCAGCAAGTACGCGCTGGAAGGGCTGAGCGAGTCGCTGAGGGCGGAGGTGGAGCCGTTCGGCGTGCGCGTCTGTCTTATCGAGCCGGGTCTGTTCGCCACGGATTTTCAGAAAAATCAGGTGAATGCGGCGCGCTCCGGGGATCCCGCATTGATGTACGCCCCTTACGTCCAACGATACAAGCGGCGTCATGGGCGGTATGACCATCTGGCCTCCGACCCCATAAAAGTGGCGAGGGTTATAGAGAAAGCTTTAAGCGCGCGGAGACCGGCTTTCAGGCGGCCGGTGGGCGCGGAGGCATGGGCTGTGGCGGCCGGAAATCGGATACTGCCGGAGAGGGTAAAGAACGCGCTACTATCTCGAGCGACGATGCGCTAGTTTGACGCAGGTCAGGCTGTTCCGGATATTGGGATAGGCGCGACGCTTCGGAAAGCTGTACACTGGAGTTAGCCAAGGCGGCCGGGCGGTCGCCGCTCCGGCGCCGGCCGGAGTGGAGGAAAGTCCGAGCTTCACCGGACAGGATGCCCGCTAACGGCGGGGCGGGGCGACCCGACGGAAAGCGCCACAGAAATAAACCGCTCGCTCCGCGCGAGTAAGGGTGAAAAGGTGAGGTAAGAGCGTCACCGCTCCGCTGGCGACAGCGGAGGTCCAGGCAAGCCCCATCCGAAGCAAGGCCAAATAGAGGGAGCTAAAGGTGTCCGGCCCATCCCCGGGTTGGTTGCTCGAGCCTGTCGGCAACGGCAGGCCCAGATAGATGATCGCCGTCCGCTCTCGCGGATACAGAACTCGGCTTACAGGCCGCCTTGGCGTTTTGTGAGTCAGGATTGCGGGATGAACAGCCTGTTCAACGGTTCCTCTCGCATCCTATCCCTCTCTTCAGCGAATATTGGTACGAACGCCCTCGCTTCGCCGTCCGGCGGCGGATGAAGGTCAGCCCTGTGGAGGGAAGCCGCCTCACAGAAAGCGCCCACGCGACGCTAATCGGCTCGCGGCGAAGCGTCTGCGGTTAGCGCGTTGATTACCGACAGCGTCACCCTCGGAACGCCTCGCGCCTCCACCCGCAAAGTCCGTTCCATCCAGAATATGGGCAGCGCGCCCTCGATGATGAATCCCGCCCCGATGAGGACAAAACCCAAGACAAGGGAAACTTCGCGGCTGTACGAGTCTGCCACAACGCCGGTCGGAACCTCGAAGAGGAACACCGTCCCTTCCGGCCCAGTTCCTGCCAGAAGAAGCTGAAACGGGTCCGGGTTCGCCTGCGTTACCTGATAGATGATGGACATCGTGGCTACGGTGGGGAAGGCCATGCTTCCAAAGACGGCCATCATGAGATAGACCGTAACCGGAGCGCGCCGGAAACGACTCAAGAGCGAGCGTCCCTTGAAGTTGGCCTGCGCGCGCTGAATATCAGCAGCGCGGCTATCGCGTAAGCCACGAGCGAGTAGCGCCAGATAGCGGTGTACCCGTCTGTCAGCCCATATAGAACGGCCCCGAACGTGGGCCCGAGTCCCAGAAACACCATCTGGAACGGTCCGGCCAGCCCCGTTATCGTCCCATACGAAGCGCGCCCGAAATACTGCGCCAGCATCATGCTGCCCAGCACATTCAGACCGCCCGAAGCCATACCCCAGGCGATAGCGAAGAAGAAGCCCGACGCGCCCCCGCCTGTAACTATGAAGAACCCGGCCGTAACCATGGCCAGAAGGGTGGCGAACGTGGCGAGCAATCTGGGCTGATACCTGTCGGCAAGCAATCCCCAGCCCGGATTGACCAGCGCGCCGAGCGACGAACTCAGGCTCAGCGCCACAACCGCAACCGGCTGTGATATGCCCGAATCCACCAGAAACGGAACTATCTGGAACCCTATGGTGCCGGAAGTGAGGATAGTGAGCATCTCCGCCGACACGATAAACCAGAACGCGGACGTAGCCAGAGCCTCTCCGGCTGTCCATGCGTATTCGCCCCGCCCCGGGCGGGCCTCTCCGCCGTCCGTCGTCGAAGAGCTGTTGGGAGATAGCCGCGCGTCCCCATCCGGCATAAGCCCAATGTCCTCCGGACGGCGGCGCATTATCAGAAACAGCGGTAGAACAAGCAGCAGCGAGAATACGCCGAGAAGCCGGTAGGCGACGCGCCAGCTTGAGAACGCGGCTACGACCGAAATTATCTGTATATTGATTGCGCCCCCGACCGGCCTGAACGTAGAAACAAGCCCTATCGCAAGGTTGCGTTTGCGGCTGAAGAAGTTGACCGCGACAGTTCGTGGAACAACGCCGACCAGAGTGGGGTTGGCGATCGCGCGTCCAACCATATAAGCCGCGTAGAAGTGCCACACCCGGCTCATTCCGGCGAGCGCGAAGAGAGATACGCCCAAAATCGCCGCGCCAATAGGCATAAGGCGGCGCGGACCGTGCCGATCGGCGAGCCTTCCGAAGAAGGGAGTGAGCAATCCGGACGCCCAAGTCCCCGCGGTTACCGCGAACGCGATAGTACTGCGATCCCAGCCCATATCCTCAAATATAAGGTTCTGGATGCCGCCTATGACCACCTGCGCCACCCCTGTGGCCGCGTATGTGCCGAGCGCCGCCATCCCGAGGACAACCCATCCGTAGAAGAATGGAGTGCGGGGCGTCCAATCAACGAGGCTCTGCGCCCGCTTCACTGTGCAAACTGTCGCTTAATCTTGAACACCGTCTCATGCCGCCATTCCGTGCATCGGAAATCTCTCGCCCAACCCTGCGCTCCTAATCGCGCGCTTTGCGGCGTCTCGCAGCGCACGCGGATTCTGGGGATTCTATTGCACGGACGCAAGATATATCAACGGGAAAGCCCCAGCGGCAAGCGAAGAAGTTAGTCGCCCAATATTCTACCCGCGAAAAGCCGGCCGCTCGCCGCCTCGTCGGTAGCGTTTCCTTTTAGGTGGTTGAAGTCAGCAGTCCACGCGATTGAAGCAGAACAAGTAGGTTGTGAGGATTCCACCAGGTTCCCATCCGCTCCCTACGCCGAAGCTCACGATTCAGCCGTTCAAGCAGTGAGGTGGTCTTGTAACGCGACTGTCCACTCACAAGATGCGCCAACCCCTTGTCCAGAGCCTTCTCGCACCAGTATTCGGCTTCACCCCCACTCAGATACACCACGTGTTTAGCGTGTGTACGCGCCTCATCCACACTCTCAGACCGCAGCAGTTTCAGCGCTTCGGAAAAGCCCGTCTCGCCTATGTTTCTAAGGTACTCTCTAAGCAGGTGGAACTGGCACAACTGATGGTTGGCCGCGTCGCCATAGACCATATCTATCGCCGACGCTATCGCGCGGTCTCCATCGCTCACTATGTGTCGAGGCGACTGCGCGCCACGCATATACGCCTCGTTCACAGCCGCTTCCCAATCGCCGAACGTTGCCATCACATTGCCCAGATCGTCACGGATCACCTTCATCTCCACGGCGCCGTTCGCCGTTCGCGTCCACAGCCCGTCCATCTCCAGCGTCTGCCCACCCATGCTTGTCTCTGAGAGTTTCTCCCTTCTTATCCACTTGCTCAGCGTACTCTTTGCGAATCCGAACAGCTTTCCCACCTGAGCGTAGCTCAGACCCATCGCAGCCAACTCTATCGCTTTCTCTCTGGTTTTTTTGAGTACCGATTCCGCCTCTCGTCTCCCAAAAGTTCCATCCCGCTACTCATCCGTCCACACTCACAGCAGCGAAACTTCGGAACGCTAAGCCTTAGTTCTCCGTCCTTGGTGATTATCGAGCGCGGATAGCTCTGGTGTTTGCTCATCGCAAGGTCGCACTCTGAACACATGGGCCCGTATGCGTCCAGGGCGGACTGGAGTCTGTCCTGCATATACTGGACTATCGTCCGGTCTCTCTCTTCTTCCAACTGATACAGTAGCCCTGACATCTTGCTAACCTCCACAGTTCTGTCTCAGACCACATCTTATAACCCATCCACCCGAAAGGAAACGCTACCCGCCTCGTCCCACCCGTTGAAGACACAGCCGGACTAGGGTACAATATCCAACATGGCGGATAGCGCGCCTAATCGCCGGCGCGCTCGTTTATCCATCCTCAAATGAAACACCAATACCGGGAGCTGAAGAATGTCGGACATGGAAATCACTCTGGTCTCCCACCTGATGCGCCGAGCCGGATTCGGAGCGACAAGGGCAGAGATAGAAGAGTTGTCAGGAAAGTCGTATGAGGACATCGTAGAAGACCTGCTCCACCCGGAGCGTGTCGAAGATTTGGAAGAAGACGCGCTAAAGCGGTACAACATCGAGCTTTCGTACCACGACGCCGTCCAGCTGTGGTCGGGACGCTGGATCTGGAGAATGATAAACTCAAGGCGACCGCTCGAAGAAAAGATGGCGCTCTTCTGGCACCATGTCTTCGCTACCGCATGGTACAAAAGCGAACACTCGCCCACCATCATAAACCAGATAGAAATGTTCAGACGGGTGGGAATGTCCGACCTTCGGACCATCCTGATAGATCTCTCCAAAGACCCCGCCATGAACTACTGGCTGGACAACTGCGAGAACCACGCCGACCAGCCGAACGAGAACTGGGGCAGAGAACTCCTGGAACTCTTCAGCATGGGCGTCGGCAACTACACTGAGGACGACATCAAGAACGCCGCGCGCGCCTTCACGGGATGGACTTTCACTCAACCCATTCCCCTGTACCCGTTCGGCCACTACGAATCTGCATTCAAGTACATCCCCGAAGACCACGACGACGACGAAAAAACATTCCTGGGCCACACCGGAAACCTCAACGGCGAAGACATCGTGGACATAATCGTCCGGCAGGAACCCACCTACAGATTCCTCTCCCGACACCTGTACAACTTCTTCGTCGCCGACGAACCCCAGGTCCCCTCATGGAGCATAGAGCCGCCCAACGACCCGGACGCGATAGACACGCTCGTAGAAGCGTTCAAAGAGAGCGACGGACAGATAAAACCCGTCCTCCGAACGCTGTTCAACTCCGACTTCTTCAAGCGCGCGCAATTCAAAAAGGTAAAGAACCCCGCGGAGCTTGTGGCCGGAACCATCAAACTCGTCGGCACATACGACTGGCTGCCGGCCCCCGGACAGTCTGTCGGCGCCCTGAGCGGCGCGACAACCGTCATGGGACAATCCCTTATGAACCCACCGACCGTCGAGGGCTGGCACACCGGACACGAGTGGATAGACGGCGGAACGCTCAACGAGCGCGTCAACTTCGCGGTCAACCAATTCAACGATACCTCCGCGCCCGGCGTTCAGAACATCATCTCCAGACTCGCCGAGAGCGGCGCTCTTTCACCCGACCAGCTCGTAGAACGATGTCTCGACCTAGTAGGCCCCTTGCAAGTGGGCGAAGACACCCGCGCCGCGCTGTCCGCATACGCCGACAGCGTTGGAGACGTTGACCTGGCCGGCGACGAGGCCAAAACCCAGAACGCCGGCAAAATAGCCCGTATGCTCCAACTCATCGCCGCATCCCGCGAATACCAGTTCGCATAGACCCACTCCCGCCAAAGCGGAGGCGGCCGCTCAAACACACGAACCCAAAATCGCGCCCAACAACTTCAGGAGGCACAACCCAAATGGCAGGCAACGGAAATGGAAAAGACCCCGTCCTGGTAATCGTCCAGCTGACCGGCGGCAACGACTTCATGAACACCGTCGTTCCATATACCAACCCGGTGTACTACGACAACCGCCCTCTTGTGGTCGTCCCACAAGATCAGGCCATCCCTATCAACGACACCCTGGCCTTCCACCCCGAAATGGGCGCGTTCAAAGACATGTACGACCGAGGAATGGTCGGAATCGTACAGGGCATCGGCTACCCCAACTCCAACCGCTCCCACTTCAGGGGCATGGACATCTGGCACACCTGCGAACCGGACAAGGTATCCACCGTCGGCTGGGTGGGACGCGCCATAAAAGAACTCGACCCAAGCGGAGAAAACCCCCTGACCGGCATCAACTTCGGCGTCGGCTTGCCGCGCGCCATGGCCATGCCCGGAGTTCCGGTCACCAGCGTATCCAACCTGGACAACTACGGCCTCATGACCGGAATCGAGGCGCAGGACCAGCGTGACCAGGCGCTCGACATATTCAAGCAAATGTACGGACCCGCCATAGGCGTTGGACCCGTCATGGAGTATCTGTCCAGAACAGGACAAGACGTGCTTTCCGGCGCCGACATACTGAAAACCGTTCCCGAACAGTACCAATCCACAATCGAATACGCCAACAACCCCATAGCCGGAAGCCTACGCGACGTAGCGCGCGTTCACACCGCCGACCTCGGAACGCGCGTCTTCTACACATCGCAAGGCGGATACGACACCCACGCCAACGAACTCCCCACACACCCAAAGCTGATAGGCGACCTCTCCGGCGCTATACACGACTTCTTCGCCGACCTCGAAGAACACGACGCCGACGACAACGTCGTCATGCTGGTGTTCACCGAGTTCGGTCGCCGAATCTACGACAACGGCTCCGGAACCGACCACGGCTCCGGCGGCGGCGCCTTCCTGATAGGCAAACCCATTGAGGGAGGTCTCTACTCCGAGTACCCATCGCTGGAACGCAGTCAGTGGGCCAAAGGCGAAGACCTAGCGCACACCATAGACTATCGCGGCATCTACGGGACGCTGCTTGAACAGTGGCTCAGCATCGAAGCCGCCCCCATAGTCAACGGCCGCTACGAGCAGATAAACCCGTTCAGGGAAAGCTAAGCCTTCACCCTCAGCGCGCGCCGGCCCCCACCGACAGCTTAAAACCAACAACTGAAATCCAAGACGAGGCTATCCAAATGGCACGACCATACGCTCTACTCAGGTCCGGCTTCCCGTATCACCTGACAATGGGACAGCGCAGAGTGACCTCCAATCCGGTGGACATCGGATTCGGAAAGGAAAACGTTTACGTCCTGACCCGCGGCGGTCTCGGCAACGAGGTCAGGGTCATCAACTGGGAGGACGAGAATCTCGGCATTCGCGGCGAGGGCAACTTCACTTGGCCCGCCGGACTTCTGGTGGACGAGGACGAAAACCTATACGTCTCGGACGAAGCGAAGCACAACGTGACCATAATGGACATGAACGGCGAAACCTTGGCGGTCTGGGGCGAGCATGGATCTGAGGACGGCCGGCTCGACCGTCCGTCCTCACTCGACTTCGACCCCGACGGCAACATACTGCTCTCCGACACCATGAACCACCGCGTCCAGCGATTCACCCGCGACGGCAACCACCTCCAGACCATCAGCGCCGGACAAGGCGCAGGCCCCGGCGAAATGAATATGCCCTGGGGAGTAGCCGCCGACGAAGTAGGCGACGTTTACGTAGCCGACTGGCGCAACGACCGTGTGCAGAAATTCTCCGCCGACGGCGAATTCATCTTCCAGTTCGGCTCCTCCGGCAGTGAGAAAGGACAGCTCAACAGGCCGGCCTCCGTAGCCGTTGACGCGCACGGCGACATATACGTCTCCGACTGGCTGAACGACCGCGTTCAGATGTTCAACGCCGAGGGCCGCTACATCGAGCAATTCCTAGGCGACGCGAACCTATCCATATCCGGAAGAAAGTACATCCTCGCCAACCCCACGACCTTGCGCCTGCGCGAGATGACCGACCTCGAGCCGACAAGACGCCTCAGCGCGCCCGGCTCCGTCAGAGTAGACTCCGAATTCCGTCTATTCATCTGCGACTTCGGACAGCACCGCATACAGGTGTACAAGAAGGAAGCCTACGAACTGTCCGAGAACCAGATTCTGCCGCCGATGCGCAACCCCATACTGTTCACCACATAGCCGAATCCGCATACGAACCACGCTGGAAGGGCGGGCCGATTGAGGCCTGCCCTTTTTGCTCTGGATCGGGATTTGAAATTTTGTGAAAACTACTCCATCCCTAACAGGCTATTGCGAAAAGGCGCAGAAAGAATGAAAATACCTGTTATAATCACTGTGAACGTAAGGGGATGACCACATCTCGGTCGGCGAGGTCTCATCACCGGCGGCGGGTCAATACTCAGACCTCATCTAACGCCGGCTAAGCGGATCTCTCCAGCCCGACGTTAACGAAGAACATTAACCAATTGGTGGCATTAGAGAAGTACTTTGAGCTGGACCCTGACGTGAAGGCCAAGTTTCAAGAAGCGAAACTGAAGGCTCCCACCAAAATGGAAGACAATGAGATGACCACTCAAACTACGATAGACAATCTGAAAGCCGACTTTCAAGAGATAGAAGAAGAGAAGCGCAGGATAGACGAAATCCATCACGCCTTCATGATAGTCCTGCGCTATTTTGAGGAAGAAACCCTGATGTGTCGCGCAACGACTCAAACGTGGGAATAGAGTCGGAAGGCGACACCGAAACCTCCGTTGTCACGCTTGACGCGGCAGATGCCGACGCCTCTATCGCAGGAGCAGAGCCGGAGAGCGACATCGAAACCCCCGATAACCCGTTCCAAGGCTTGCCGCAGTCAGACAACTACGGCGGGTACGACGACAGCATAAATTACGGCGAAGAGGAAGCGGAGGAGCAGAGGGTGCTGGATATAACGCACTTCTGGCTCGCTGAAAGATATCCGAACGGCAGGCTGAATTACAAGAATATACGCATCGCTTGCGAGGATGAACTATTCGACAAGGAGCGCTGGCAGAAGCGGGAATACTACACAAGCCAAGTCTCGGGCTTTGAAAGGTTAGCTATGTCTTGGAGAACGACCCCGTGCAGGAAATGCTTGCAGATCGTCCGCGCCCAGCGCAACTCGGAACAGTAAGCCGCAGCCCGAAAGAGACGAACCGAAGGCTTCAATCAAAATGGAGGATACTGAAATGACCACCCCAAATTTAGCGAACTTCCTAAACATAATGCACTTCTGGCTCGCTGAAAGATATCCGAACGGCAAGCTGAATCGGAAAGATGTATATATCGCTTGCGAGAATGAACTGTTCGACAAGACGCGGTGGCAGAAGCGGGAATACTACACAAGCCAAGTCTCGGGCTTTGAGCGAGAAGCAAGGCGTGCGAGCACGACCCCATGCGAGACGTGCTACCAAGTCGTTCTCGCCCAACGTAACTCGGAATATTAACCAATTGGCGGGCATGGAAAAATACTTGAGGCCGCATCACGACGCGAAGCCCAAGTTTCAAGAGCCGAAACTGAAGCCTCCTACATGGAGGATACTGAAGTGACCGCCCAAACTACGATAGACAATCTGAAAGCCGCCTTTCAAGAGATAGAAGAAGAGAAGCTCCAGATAGACGACGTCCATCACGCCTTCATGATAGTCCTGTGCTATTTTGAGGAAGAAAACCCTGATGTGTCGCGCAACGACTCAAACGTGGGAATAGAGTCGGAAGGCGACACCGAAACCCTGTAATGCCGTTTGCACACAGAAGAACTAATAGATGAGGTTGCTATGCCAGACAACGAAGCCATAATCAACGGTCTGAAATCGGAAATACAACAGTTTGAAGAAGCAAAGCGGATAATAGATGAACGCATCGAAGCCTTTCTAAAGGTTCTGCGATACTACGAGATGCGCGACAATGACCAGCAGCCTCGCCCGTTGCCGACTTCACATGAAGATAGCCCCGTCTCCGCACATCGTCCGGTGAAAAGCGTCATATACGACATACTAAGCGCAGAGCGTTCGCTTCACCGAACAACTATATATGAACGCCTCGTTCAGGAAGGCATAGATGTCAGCGAAACCTCAGTCGCAGCATATCTAAGCAATGACGAAAGGTTCAAGAATCTGGGCAACGAATTATGGGGTCTGTCGAATCTGTCGAATTATGAACCGGACGCGGGAATACAGACGGATAGCGACGACGAAACCCTCGATGTTCCCTGGTAGCCCGAACGCCGGAACACAGAGATACAACCGGCAAGCGCGCATAGGAGGCGTGAGATGATAAAAGGCCGCATCCAAATGGAACGCGAACTGAAGCGCCCGAAAACTGACCGGGCGCTCCCATATATGCAAACGCTTCGTTGGCGCGCGTGTAGAAAGAAACGCCACAGCCGCCGGGAAGCGGAACGGATACTCGCCGCTTACAACCGGCGAGTCGTATTCGGAACGCTCAACCACTACTTATGCTGGCGACACAACGCCTGGCACATCGGACATTCCGACAAGCGACTATCATCCGCTTTGACGCTCGCGAGGAACTACAACCTAGATTAAACGGTAATTGCCGCCCACTCATTTCACAAGATTGTGTCTTGAGCCGGGCGGCGCTCTTAGTTTGCAAGACCATCGGACTGGGAAAGGAGTCTTGCGTGGCTCAGGACGACAACTACCAAGAGCAGATTTACGCCGAAGAACAGTCCAAGTTAGAGGACGTAATCCGGTACATCGCCGAGCGCCATGTCCGGATGGAAGAGGGGAATCCAACAGCCTGGGATTCGCGGACAGCGCGAGAAATCAGGGAAATCCTCAAAAGCCATGCCGACACCCTGTACGTCGGCCTCGACCGTCCATACTTCGGACGGATAGACTTTCGCCCCGTGTCCGACAGAGCCGACGCGCCATCTCGCAGAATATACATAGGCATCAACATCCCGGCTACGGACACGACGGCCACCGAAATCGTTAGCTGGACTGCTCCCGTCTCGGAACTCTGGTACAACCCGAACTACGAAGAGACCGGATACACCGCGCCTAAAGGCCACATCACCGCCCAGCTGGACCTCAAGCGGCATATCAAGATCCGAGAAGGTGAACTGGAAGACGTAACCGAGATGTACCGTCGGCAGTTGCCCGCCGCCGCTCACAAAAGACAAGATATGCTGACCGAAGCGCTCAGTGGAACCGGGAAAGACGATGGACATCTGCAAATCATCGTGGAAACCATCGAACCCGAACAGTACGAGAACATCGCCAACGTCAGCGACAAAGTCCTCATAGTGCAGGGATCCGCCGGAAGCGGCAAGAGCGAAATAGGGCTGCACAGAATCGCCTACCTGCTGTCGCCGCACAGCAGAATCGCGGAATCAGAGAGACCAACCCCAAGCGCCACTCTATTCATCGGACCGTCGCAGGCGTTCCTTGAATACGCCGCCGACATTCTGCCCGGACTGGGGGTGCGGGAGAACATTCAGCAGGCCAAGTTCAGCGATTGGCTCATCAGCAACTTCTCAGAAAGTGTCAGGATTGTCCCCAGGATATGGAACGACCTTCTGCAACACGGCGAGATGAGGAATTTCGACGAGGGCGCCGAAACATTCAAAGGCTCTCTAGCAATGGCGGACGCCATTGAAAGACACGTCAAGGGGCTTGTGACTGAGACGCGGCGCAACCTGACAAAGCTGCCGCAGCTTGTTGACCATAGCGACAGAAGAGTTCGCATATTCCAGGACGAAATCAGGCAGATAGCGAACGAAGTCCTGCCCAACGTAAACAGCGGGGTTGAACTGAACAGACGGAGAGACGACTTCATAGCCCGGATTGTCAATCTCGCGCTGAACCCAAGACGACTCCGAGGAAGAAATCCAACTCAGATGCGTAATGATTTAAGAAGGCGTTTGGTAGAGCCCTGGTGCAACCAGCGGTGGAAGCGCTTAGACTTCAAACAAGAGTATGTATCGTTGCTGTCCAACGCCGAAAATATATCAAATCAGACGAAAGGCAACCTGACTTCAGACAACGCGCGGGAACTCGCCGAATCCGCCCGCCGCAAGCAGGTGGACGGCTTCGACGACTCCGACCTCGGCGCGCTCGCCTACCTCGACCACCTGCTCAACGGAACTATCCGGAACAGGTACAGGCACATCATTATTGATGAGGCGCAGGACATATCTCCCATCGAGTTCAAGCTGCTCAGCGAGGCCTCCTCCAACAACTGGTTCACCGTGCTTGGCGACACCGCACAGAGGCTGACCCCCTATCGCGGCGTCAGAACATGGAAACGCGACCTGACGCGTATCTTCGGACTATCCGACATAGAAGTTCAGCACGCCCGCAAATCATACCGCTCCACCAGACAGATAACGACCTTCAACAACAGAATTCTCAGGACTTTCGACAAAAACATAGTCGCCCCCATCCCCTTTGATAGAGAGGGACACCGCGTTGAGTACAACCGGCACCGGACGGCAGGGGATATGTACAAGACTGTGACGAAAGACATCGCCCGGATTCGCTCGATAGACGGACTCGAAAACGCCATCATAGCCATTCTGGCCAGAGACCAACTCAATTTGAATCAATTCCGAAAATTCTGCGCCGCCGCCGGAATTGACGATATAACGCCCATCGGCCAGGAAAAGTACAGCGCGTCAAGGACAGTCCTGGCTCGAATGCCTGATGTGAAGGGGTTGGAATACGACGCGGTTATCGTCATGGGCGTCAACCAGTCCTTCTCCGACACCACCTTCAACAAGAAGCTGCTCTACATAGCCACCACCAGAGCCAAGCACTACCTCGCCATCCACTGGTCCGGACAACAATCCCCGATACTGAGAGCCATATCGCCCAGGAGCGTAGCGCTAACCGACTACACCCGCCCCGACAGGCGAACCCGCAGAGGAAGATAGACAAGACCGCAGGACCCCAATCGAGCGCCCCTCAGAATAGGGAACATCCTGCTGTCCGCAGCCTCGACCCGAACCGCATAGACTCTCCCCTAGGCGATACGGAAACCGCCTACCCCAACCCCACCTATGCGCCCCTCTGCGGCCCGGCGCAACCATGCGCAAAACCGCCGCCGCGCCGCCATTGCACATTCGTGCTGATTTCGATATAATACCCCATGACAAACACGAAGCCCTCCGCCCGAGTCTCTGCGTCCTGAACCAACAACCGACCGAAAAATTATAAATTACAATATATAACAAGCGGACCGAAAAATTTTACCCTAGTGAAACAGGTCGTTGCAGGTGAAATACAAGCGGCCCTTCACCTGTCGAGACGCCAGCCAAGCCACCAGTAGCCGACCCAATCATATAAACAACGATATATCAAACCGTCGAATCCGCTGCCCTGAGACCGCCATGATTTGATTTTACATCGGTCTAATGCTAAAATTCCGCTGTTACGGGGCGAACGCCAATAAGCTAATTCAAACCCCTGACAATCGTTGCTACCGCTATAAAGCAACTTGGTCTGACCTTAATCAGTCTTTTCCACGTTGCGCTTGGTCTGGGAGGATAATATGACGGAAAGGAAGGTGCAGCTTCACCGCGGCCTTCGGGAAGTGTACATAGACAGAACTAAGTCTAGCTTCATTGACGGCGATGAGGGGAGGCTGTTCTATCGTGGGTACAACATCCACGATCTCGCCGAAAACTCCAGTTTCGAGGAAACGGCTTACTTGGTAATGAACGGCCAACTGCCCACACAGGCACAGTTGGACGCCTTCGACGCCGAACTGAAAAGCTCCCGCTCACTGCCAACCGAGATACTCGACATCATCAGGCTGACCCGCGACTCCCACCCCATGGACGTGCTGCGGACAGCCGTTTCAGCCCTTTCCGCCTACGACCCCGACACCGAAGACAACTCCCTCGAAGCCACGCTTCGCAAGGGAGTCCGGCTCACTGCCCAGGCCCCCACAATCGTTGCGGCCCACGCCCGCATTAGGGACGGCAAAGAGCCGCTCGAACCCGAACCCGAACTCAACCACGCCGCCAACTTCCTCTATATGCTGTTCGGAGAAAGGCCCGCCGACGAAGACGCCGCGCTCATAGACAAAGACTTCGTCCTTCACGCCGAGCACGGCATAAACGCCTCCGCCTTCGGCGCTCGCGTCTCAGCCTCCACACAGGCCGACCTCCACTGCGCCATAACCACCGGAATATCAGTGCTGAAAGGCCCCTCCCACGGCGGGGCGGCTGAAGAAGTCATGAAGATGGCCCAGGAAATAGGCACAGAAGAAAACGCCGAAACCTATGTCCGCGAAAGGATACGGGCCGGCGGCAGAATAATGGGCTTCGGACACAGAGTCTATAAAGCCCTCGACCCCCGCTCCGTACACCTTCAAGAAGACGCCAGAGAACTGGGCGAGCGCAAGGGCGAACCCAAGTGGTTCCAGATACTCCAGTCCGTCATCGAAGTCATGGAGCCGTACCGTCGGCGTGGAATATACCAAAACGTCGACTTCTTCTCCGGCGCCATCTACTACCTGCTGGACATCCCCGACGACCTATTCATCTCCATCTTCGCCATGGGACGCGTGCCGGGCTGGACCGCCCAAGTGACAGAGCAATTTGACAACAACATTCTCTTAAGACCTAGACTTCTCTACACCGGCCCGATGGACGTAGAATACGTCCCGATCGAAGAGAGATGATCCCATAATATAAGGGAAGAAGGTCCATAATTGAGTGAAGAAATAGTAACGGAAACCAATTGCACTCACCACTGGATGATAGGAAGGCCCAACGGCCCAACCAGTATGGGCACATGCAAAATCTGTGGCCTGACCCAAGAGTTCAAAAACTCCATACAGGGTTCCGGATGGGACAGAGACGGCGGCAGACGAAGGGCCGCGGCAGCGGCGGCGCAAAGAAAGAGAGCCAAATCCAATAAGTGATTCCCATTCACCGGCATCCGCCTAACCGGACTTCCAAGGGGCATCAGTCAGATGCCCCCTCCTCATTTGGAACTCCTAGCTGAAACCTCCCCGCGGGAACGCGCTGATAAAAATCTACCGCAAATATGTCCATCTCAAGGCCGCCAACAGACCCCTTTCCACCATTCCCGCGCGCCGGAAATACTCGGACATCCACCGGCATAAGCGGCTCCGAGCGCGAAATCCGCAATCGAATCTCGCGCAGCGACCAAATAACTTTCGCCGAATTCATGGAGCTTGCCCTCTACCACCCCGAAGGCTACTACGCCCAAGGCCCCCGCATAGGCGCGCGCGGAGACTACTTCACCAGCCCGATCCTCCATCCCGCATTCGGCGCTCTCCTGGCGGTCCAGCTGGAAATCATGTGGAACGTTCTGGGCCGGCCCTCCCCATTCTGGGTCGCAGAGCCGGGCGCGGGCGAAGGCACTCTCGCCAACGACATCCAATCCTTCGCCGACGCCTATATGAACAAGTTCGCCCGCGCGCTCCGATACGTCGAGCTTGACCGCGCGCCAAGCGTCGCGCCCCCCGATTCCGGCCCTCACGTCTCTCGCATCCGCTCCACCGGCCTACCAATGTCCGGGCTCATCGGCTGCATCCTCTCAAACGAACTCTTCGACGCATCCCCTGTCCACAGATTCCGCGTCATAGACCGAAACATAGAGGAAATGTATGTGACTTTGGACTCGGACGGCCGCTTCCGCCAAAAGTTCGGCGCGCCCTCCACCGACCGCATAGCGGACAAACTATCTGGCCTTCCCCGCCAACTCCCCGACGGCTTTCAGGGCGAGGTAAACCTCGGTCTGGCAAACTGGATGAGAGACGCGTCAGCCGCCCTCGACAGAGGCTACATCCTGACAATTGACTACGGCTACGAGGCAGACGAACTCTACTCCGACAACCGCTCTGGCGGAACTTTCCAGACATACTACAAACACATTGACGGCGGCAGCCCGTACCAGCGCGTAGGTCGGCAGGACATGACCGCCCACGTTGACTTCTCTGCGCTCATCGCCGAAGGTTCAAGCGCGGGTATCAGGCCGGTATTCCTGACAACGCAAACGGAATTCCTTAAGTCACTCGGCTTCGACGCCATGCTCAGATCAATCAGAGAGAGCGACATAGAACGTCCGGCAAAGGCGGCGAACCTACAAGCGATGGCCGAACTTGTAAAACCCGACGGGCTCGGCAAGTTCAGGGTTCTGGCGCAAGAGAAGAACAGCGGGATCCGTCGTTCCTCCGACCTTCTGCCCGCCCTCGAACGCATCGCCAAACTGCGCGCGCCGTTGATGAACAAAGCCCACCTACTTTACCCGCCATCCGCCGGATATGAGTATGGTGAAACCACGTTCAGTCCGGAAAATCTCCTCAGAAATATACAGGTACAAGCTATGAAGCGAAGGTTGTAGCCGAATCAGAACTGCGTGGAGGGATAGCCAACTCGGCAAGAGCGGCTGAGAAGGCCGGATCATAAGCTTGGCCACCCGATTCAAGACGATGGCATTATGCGAAGCGCCGCGCTCGACAGAGGCTATTCCCAGAAAACAACCCACAGTCCGCATTAAGCCATATGCAGGCCCGGCGACGTCTGTTAGATAATATTATTCCCGAAAGCCGTCATTCGCCCGAAGAATTATTGCTCTGGCGGGGAGATGTCTTGCGCGCCGTGATAATAAATCCGGTATGTCCGACCATCCTGTGAGATGGTCGGACGCTCCGCCCGCTCACATTCCACTGCCGCATCATTATCTCCATCGTCTCTATCATGCCGAAGACGCGCTGGGCTCGGAGCGTTCTGACCAGTTCGTCCACCTGCGGCACCGTCGGAACAAACCCGAAGAACAGCCCGCCCGGAACCAGCCTCTCCGACGCGCGCGGCGCTACGCGCCATGGCTCTGGCAGATCGAGTATCACCCTATCTAGGTCGTCCTCCTCAAAGCCCTCGTACACATCGCCCAGCTTGAATTCGAGATTGTCCCAGCTGTCGAAATATCGCGCTATGTTGGCCCGCGCCTGCTCTATCATATCCTGTCGCACATCGTAGGTATAGACGCGCCCGCCATCCCCAACCGCTCTCAGCAGAGTCATCGTGAGCGCGCCCGAACCGGCGCCCGCCTCCAGAACCCTCGCGCCCGGAAAGATGTCCGCGTATATCAGCATCGCGCCCAGGTCTTTGGGATACATAACCGTCGCCAGTCGGGGCATACGCAACGTCAGATCGGACAGGGTAGGCCTGACCGCCACCAGACTGTGGCCCCTATTGGTCCTTATCCGACTGCCCTCATCCTGCCCAATCAGGTCCGAGGCCTTGTAGTTGCCGAGGTGCGACTCGAACATACTCGTCCGAGTGACATGAACCAAGTAGCTCCGCCCCCTACGGTCCAGAAGCTGAATGTACTCGCCCTCCCTGAAAGGGCCGCGTCTGTTCAATTTCATATATCGAAAGTATCGCCGCTGAGACGTTTGGACATGACAGTAACAGCGTGGCGACGCGAACGCCGCGCCGCCATGCTCTACGTCAAACTAAGAGAGTTTCTGCGCTTCGGCTAGAATATTGCGCGGGTCAACATCGCCCGCGGCGGCGTAGGTCTGCTTGAACCTGATCACGCCATCTTTGTCTATGATGACGATCGCCCTGAACGGCGCTCCGAGATTCTCGTTCAGGACTCCGAAACTATCGCAGACCGCGCCGTGCGGCCAGTAGTCCGCCAGCAGCGGATACGGAATAGAACCGAGCGACGACGCGAACGCCGTCTGAGTCGGGCGGGAGTCGCAACTTATGCCCAGCACCTGGGCGCCGGCCTCCTCGAACGTCGCGTTGTGAATGCGCATCGAGGAAACCTGGTGCGTTCAACCGCCTGTGAAAGAGAAGATATGGAATGATAAGATGACGTTCTTCTCTCCCCTGAAATCGCTGAGCGTCACCGGGCCGCCGTTATGAGCCGGAAGGGTAAAGTCCGGGGCCATCTGACCTACTTCTGACATACATCTCTCCTGTTATATGTAACGAGTATCTATTGATTTCACTGGATTATTTTCTATTTCTGGCTTGAAATTCCGATTTCGTCATTCATCTCCCTACATCCAACAACCTCTATCCCGTCGGTGTCCACTTCAGCTCCGGCCGCCGCGCGGCGCGCGCCTCGTCTAGCCGAGTATTGGGCATGTTATGCGGAGCGTTACGCAACAGATCCGGATCTTCCGCCGCCTCCTTCGCTATCGCCTTCATAACCTCGATGAAGTAATCGAGCGTCTCCTTGGATTCAGTCTCTGTCGGCTCGACCATAAGCGCCTCGTCCACTATGAGAGGGAAGTACATCGTGGGCGGGTGTACGCCATAGTCTATCAGCCGCTTGGCGACATCCAGCGCGCGAATCCCGTTCGCCCGCTTCAGATTCGTCGCAGAGAAAACGACCTCGTGCATACACGTCCGATCGTATGGCAAGTCATAGACTCCGCGCAGTTGACTGAGTATATAGTTCGCGTTGATTACCGCATCCTCGCTTATCTGCCGTATCCCATCTCTGCCCAGCGTCGAGATATACGCCCAAGCCCTGACCAGCGCGCCAAAGTTGCCGTGGAACGCCCCCATTCGCCCGATGCTCTTGGGCGGCTTTCCGAGCGAGAAAGACGCCTCGTCACCATCCCCGTTTCGCGCAGCCACCGGCGTCGGCAGATAATCCACCAGTCTCGGCCCCGCTATAACCGGACCTGCCCCCGGCCCTCCTCCGCCGTGCGGCTGTGTGAACGTCTTGTGCAGGTTAGAGTGCATCACGTCAAAACCCAAGTCCCCAAACTTGACCCGACCCACAATGGCGTTCAGGTTGGCGCCATCTCCGTAAACCACGCCGCCCGCGTCCCGGACTATCTTGGTAACTTCCAAAATGTTGGTGTCGAACAGGCCGAGCGTGCTTGGCAAAGTCATCATAAGACCGGCGAGTTCCTCATTCACGGAACTTCGCAACGCATCTAGATCAGTGTCGCCGTTAGCGTCCGACGGCAGAGTAACCACGTCGAAGCCTGCCATAGCCGCGGACGCCGGGTTGGTGCCGTGCGCGGAATCCGGGATGAGCACATTCTTGCGCTGTGTTTCGCCCCTATCTATAAGGTAAGCGCGAGCCATAAGCATCCCTGCCAACTCGCCATCCGCCCCGGCCATCGGAGCCAGTGAACACCCCTCCATTCCGGTTATCTCGTTCAGATACTCCTGAAGTTCCCACAGGAGTTTTATCGCACCCTGCGAGGTGTCCTCGGTCTGAAGCGGATGTGTCTGGGCGAAGCCGGGCAGCGAGGCTATCTCGTCGTTCAGCTTCGGGTTGTACTTCATCGTACAGCTACCCAGCGGGTAGAAGTTATGGTCAATGGAGAAATTGAACTGGCTTATCTGCGAGAAATATCGGACTATCTCCCCCTCCGACACCTCCGGCATTTCAAGCGAGTCCCTGAGCATAGCTTGATCAGGCAACTCCGAAAGCGGGACATCGAGCGGCGGAAGGGTCGTTCCGATTCTTCCGGGCTTGCTGCGGTCCATGAGCAATTTTCTGCGATCCAGATCGAATCTCTCGAGCAGCGTCGTCATTATGCCCCCACCTCTGCCAACGCAGACGCCAGGCTCTCGATTTCCTCACGGCCATTCATCTCGGTTACGCACACGAGCATCCCATTATCAACCTGGTCGCTAATGTCCAGCCCCCCTATTATCTTGTGTTCGAACAACTTTCGGTTTATCTCGGACGGCGGAGCGGAACAACTGACAACGAATTCTTGGAAAAATGTCCCTTTCATGGGAAGCGAGTAGCCGGGTATCTCGGATATGAGTCGGGCGGCGTAGTGAGACTTATGGTAGCAAAGTTCGGCGATACGCCTGAGGCCACGCTTTCCGAACGAGGCCATATACACTGTGGACATCAGCGCTATGAGCGCGACCGCTGTGCATATATTAGATGTGGCGCGCTCGCGCCGGATGTGCTGTTCACGCGTCTGGAGCGTCAGGACGTAGGCGTCTCTGCCCCGGGTATCCACTGTCTTGCCAACTATTCGTCCCGGCATCTGCCGGATGTAGCCGCGCTTACAGGCGAACAGTCCCACGTATGGACCGCCGAAGGCGGGCGGTACTCCGAGCGCCTGCCCCTCTCCCACCACAATATCCGCCCCGTAATCCCCCGGAGCTTTGAACATTCCGAGAGACACGGGATCCGCGCTGACAATCAGCAGAGCGCCTACGGAGTGCGCGAGTTCCGTCAATCGCTCCACGTCTTCCATGTATCCGAAAAAGTTGGGCTGTTGAACTATCAGGCAGGCAGGCTCGCCAATATCAGCGTCTAACGCTTCAACTACGTCTACCCCAAGACCGGGCGCCTGAACGTAGGTGTCGAGAACCTCGCGATAGAGGGGAGACACAGAGTCCAGAATGGCTACCCTATCCCGTCTCGTTATCCTGGCCGCCATAAGCGCGGCCTCCGCCATGGAAGTCGAACCATCGTACATTCCGAGGTTGGCGACGTCCATGCCGGTTAGTTGCGATACGAGCGTCTGGAACTCGAATGCCGTCTGAAGAGTACCCTGCGACACCTCCGGTTGGTAGGGCGTGTACGCTGTCATATACTCGCTGCGACTCGTTATCTGCCGCACGACCGCAGGGATGTGACGCCTGTACGACCCGGCTCCGAGGAAGCAGGCATAGTCGCCCGGCACGCTATTCATAGCCGCCAGTTCGCGGGCGTAACGACCAAGCTCCAACTCATCCCGCGCCGGCGGTATATCCAAGTCGGAATTCAGATAGTTTTCAGGTATATCGTCGAAAAGTTCCGCCACCGAGTCCACGCCTATGGCGTCCAGCATACTGCGCCTGTCGGGATCCGTATTCGGCACATATGGAGATCGGAAATTCGATGACATACTCTTAACCCTAGTTCTCTGACTCAATGAGAGCGTCGTACTCGGCCGCGCTCATAAGCCGGTCAACTTCGGAACTGTCTGCCACTTCCACCTTCAACATCCAGCCGTCCTCATACGGACTGTCGTTCACAAGCTCCGGACTGTCAGTGAGACTCTCGTTAACCTCTACCACTTTTCCGCCGACGGGAGAAAACAGATCTGAGACGGCTTTCACAGACTCTATCTCTCCCATCTTAGCGAACTGTTCCACATCCGAACCGACCGCCGGAAGCTCCACGAACACGACATCTCCGAGACTGTCCTGCGCGAAATGGGTGATGCCGATAACGGCGGTATCACATTCCATTCTCAGCCATTCATGCTCTTCTGAGTATTTAAGATATTCAGGGTTCATGCGCTCCTGCTCCTGCGATAGAAGGGAAGGGTTGTGATTTCCGCTTGCGTCGGGCGGCCCCGTATTTCAACGGCGATTCGGGTCCCCGGCGCAGAGTAAGCGATAGGAAGATAGCCCAAGCCTATGTTGCTGTCAAGCGTGGGCGAAGGGCCGCCCGACGTGACGCGCCCGATGAGGCTTTCCCCATCCACTACAGAATATCCCGGCCGGGCTATCCCCCTCTGGGTCATCTTGAATCCGACTATCCTGCGAGATACGCCCGCGTCTCTTATCGTCCGCAACGCTTCGCCCGCCGCGTAACCTTCCCTGTCCGGGTCAACGAATTTTTCTAGACCCGCCTCATAGGGATTGACGGTTGTGTCCATGTCATTGCCATGCAACAGCAATCCCGCTTCCAACCTCAGAACGTCCCTCGCCCCCAGTCCGCAAGGCGAAGCGCCCAATTCCATGAGCGACTCCCAGATGGCCGGCGCGTCCGCGCTCGGGAGCATTATCTCAAAGCCGTCCTCTCCGGTATATCCGGTGCGCGCCAAGAACGTCTCGACTCCGTCGAGCCTCGTCGCCCGCGCCCGGAAAGGGCGTATCCGCGAAATGTCGCCAGACGCCAAGCGCGCCACCATGCCCCGAGCCTTCGGCCCTTGACAGGCTATCATCGCTACATCGGCGGTAACATTGGCGATGACAACCTCTTCGCTGCCGGATCTCATCTCCCCTATCCACTTGAGGACCGCATCAGTATTGGATGCGTTCGGAATCAGGAGGAACTTTCGCTCCGCGAGCCTGTAAACGATGCAATCGTCAATTATCCCGCCGTTCCGGGCACAAATGACGTTGTAGTGAGCGCGCCCGGGACGCATACGCCGGACGTTCACGCTGAGAACGGAATCGAGCAGCGTGGCGGCGCCCGGACCCTCGAACTCGACTCGTCCCATGTGAGACACATCGAACAATCCGGCATTGGTCCGGACAGCCTCCGCCTCGCGGATGATGCTGTCGTAGCGAACTGGCATATCCCAGCCCGCGAACGACACAAATCTCGCGCCAAGACGAACGTGGATATCGTATAGGGCAGTCCGGCGCGGCGTCTGTTCCTCTGACACGAGAGCCTCCAATCCTGTTTGATAACCTTCCGCGCACTAGATTCTTATAGTGGACATCATCGGAAACACGCCCTAATAATATCACACAGACTGAAATGTGAAATCGAAACGCGCTCGGCAATATAATGTCATAGTATCTGCTATACTGTGACCGTTGCATATTGACTTTCGCAAACGCGTTGTGGCAGACCCGAGCGTATCTCCCCTTAGTTACAACGGCTTTGCTGAGTTGAATGAGAGACGGGTGGTGAGATGCGCAAATCGCTAATCTACTTTCTGATCATAGCTGGAGTGACCGCAGTTGTGTTCACGCTGCTCTCCGGCTCGTTGGGCAGTTCGAACGAGGTGCCGATCAACGAGGTCATCACGATGGCCGGACGGGGACAGGTGCAGAGCATCGAGGTCAAAGGCGACTCTCTCACACTGACTACCTTCTCAGGCGAGACCTTCGAGTCCAGAAAAGAGTCCGGCTCCTCCATCGTCGAGATGCTCAGAGACGCCCAGGTGGACCTGAGCAGGGTCAGCGTTTCGGTCAAAGGCTCGGGCGGACTCTCGACCGTTGTCGGGCTTCTGTTCAACTTCCTTCCTCTCATCTTGTTCGGAGCGGTGCTCCTGTTCATGATGAGACAGGCTCAGGGGAACACCAGCCAGACCTTCAGCTTCGGCAGAAGCAAGGCGAGAATGTTCATGGGCAACGCTCCGCAGGTGAGCTTCTCCGATGTCGCCGGAGTGGAGGAGGCGAAGGAGGAGCTTGAGGAGGTAGTGGAGTTTCTGAAGTACCCTGAGAGATTTCTGGCTCTGGGAGCGAAGATACCCAAGGGCGTGCTGTTGGTTGGCCCTCCCGGAACGGGGAAGACTCTGATGGCTCGCGCGGTGGCCGGAGAGGCCGGAGTTCCGTTCTTCAACATATCGGGTTCTGAGTTTGTGGAGATGTTCGTAGGCGTGGGAGCTTCTCGTGTTCGAGACCTGTTCGACCAGGCGAAGCGCAACTCGCCGTGCATCGTGTTTGTGGACGAGATAGACGCTGTCGGCAGACACAGGGGAGCGGGCTTGGGAGGAGGCCACGATGAGAGAGAGCAGACATTGAACCAGATACTGGTGGAGATGGACGGATTCGACACCGGGACGAACGTGATAGTGATAGCGGCGACGAACCGTCCGGACATACTCGACCCTGCGCTGCTGCGTCCCGGACGATTCGACCGTCGTGTGGTGTTGGACAACCCGGACCTCAGGGGACGCAAGCAGATACTGGATGTACACGCGAAGGGGAAGCCGTTGGAGGAGGATGTTGACCTTGAGCGAGTGGCGAGACAGACGGTTGGGTTCAGCGGAGCGGACCTGGCCAATCTGGTGAACGAGTCTGCGATATTGGCGGCTCGACGAGCGAAGAAGCTGATAGGAAGTCCGGAGTTCGCCGAGGCGATAGACCGTATCATAGCGGGCCCTGCGCGACGGAGTCGTGTGATAAGCGAGCGAGAGAAGGAGATGACAGCGTATCACGAGGCGGGACACGCTCTGGTGGCTCATATGCTGCCCAACGCCGACCCTGTGGCGAAGGTCACCATAGTCGCTCGCGGACACGCGGGCGGATACACCAAGACGGTCCCCACCGAGGACCGCAGTCTCGTAACACGAAACCAACTGGAAGCGCGCCTAGCGATGGCGATGGGCGGTAGGGCAGCGGAGGAGCTTATATTCAGCCAGTTCACAACCGGCGCCAGCAACGACTTGGAGCAGGCCACCAATATCGCCCGGCAGATGATAACTCGCTTCGGAATGAGTAAAAAGCTGGGGCCGCGCACATTCGGCAAGCGTGAGGAGATGGTGTTCCTGGGCCGCGAGATATCCGAACAGCGCGACTATTCGGACAACGTCGCAGAACAGATTGACGACGAGGTTCATGCTCTCATAGATAACGCATACGGTACTGCGATGCGTATCCTGAAAGAGAACAAAGCAACGCTAGACCACATCTCCAAATACCTGATAGAGAACGAGACCATCGAGGAAGAAGACGTGTCCGGCCTATTCGACGGCCCACCAGCGCCTGTCGCGGCGGACTAACCCCGGAAAACCGCTTGGCATAAACAAAATTCACCGAGTTCTCCGAGTAACGGACGCTCATGGCGAACAAGGGGCGAATACTCGCCGGCCGGATGCCTTCTCGCGCGACCGGACGAAAGTATCCGCTCCACTCGTCCTACGCCATCACTTCTTTGAATCTCTGTATCGCCTCTATGTGAGCCTGCGGGGATTCGAGTCCGGCATTCATCGTGTTGACTGATATGTGAGTAGCGCCAAGCTCGCGCCATGCCTCGGCTGTACGCTTCCAGTCATCTTCGGACGAGTCGCGGATGGACACCCAGCTTTCGACGCCAATATCGTTCGCCTCGCGACCGGCCGCCGAGGCCTGTTCCCTCATACTCTCAATAAGCTCCCTGCCGCGCTCGTCCGGTCTGAATAGCGGAAACCAGCCGTCGCCCATTGTCGCCACTCGTCGGATGGTCTGTGGAGCGGCCCCGCCGAACCAGACGGGGATAGGCCGCTGGACGGGAAGCGGATTCAGGCCCGCGTCGGTTATCTTGTGCCAGCGTCCTTCGTAAGTGATAAGGTCGTTGGTCCATAGCTTGCGAAGAAGGTCTATCTGCTCCTCAGACCTTCGCCCTCGGTTGTGAAAATTCTCTCCGAGCGCCTCATACTCCACCGCGTTCCACCCGACACCGATGCCGAGCCTAAGCCTGCCCCTACTTAGCACGTCCACCGCCGCGGTCTGCTTGGCTACCAGCGCGGTTTGGCGCTGGGGCAGAATGACGACTCCGGTAACGAGCTCCACATCTGTTGTGACGGCGGCAAGGTAGCCGAACAGGACGAACGGCTCGTGGAAGGCGTCGGTGTGCCTGTACGCGCCGCTCCAGCCCTGCCTAGACTCCGCGTTGGCGCCCAGAACATGGTCGAATGCAAGAATATGGTTATATTCCATGCTATCGGCGGCTTGGGCGTACTCACGAATCGCGCCCGGATCGCTGCCGATTTCAGTCTGTGGAAATACTACTCCTAGTTTCATAGTTCAAGCTCCTCTTATGGTTTCAGACATAGTGTACTATATACCGAGGTTCGCGCTATGGGCGCGGAAATTTTCATCGGGCGGTTGATCGTACAAATGGCGACATATGATCTCATACTTACGGGTGGAATGATTCTCGATCCCCGGAACGGGTTCGAGGGTCGCGCAGATCTTGGCGTCAAGGACGGGAAGATCGAGCGCGTCGAGCCTGAGCTTGACCCGACGTGGGCTGAGGATGCTATAGACGTATCCGACCTCTGGGTTATGCCTGGCCAGATTGACACCCACGCGCACGTCGCCGGACTATCGCGCAATTGGGACCCCGCGCTGGGCTACGGTATGCTGGCGCGGGCCGGCACAACGACCGTAATGGACATGGGCGGCACTGGACCTTCTCTGATAGACGGGATCAAGCGGCGCGGCGCGGGACTTAATGTCGCAGGAAACTTCGCGCTTATTCCGGGATTGACTATTCCCGTCGGGCGACTCTCCGCGTCCGATCTGCGAGACATTGTGACCGCTGCCCTGAGGCAGGGATGCTACGGTATCAAGATACTTGGCGGCTACCACCCATTCACGCCGGAGGATTCGGCGCGAATCATCGCGGAATGCAACGCGCAGCGCGCGTATGTGGCGTTCCACCTAGGCACTACCGAGTCGGGCAGTCAGCTTGAAGGGCTTCGTGAGGTGCCCGCTCTCGTTGGGAACGGCAGGCTGCACGTGTGTCACGTCAACAGCTACTGTCGCGGAGTTATCGAGGACGCGGCGGACGAGTGTGACGAAGCACTGGACATTCTCGACAGTATGTCGGAACAGCTGAACTCGGAGTCGTATCACGCGGTTCAGAATGGGACAACCGGACTCTGCGACCGCGACGGCAACGTCATCGCGGATGTGCCGCGCAATTGCCTGCGTCTGCGCGGCTACGACACGACCTACGAAGGTATGCGCCAGGCCATTATGGACGGTTACGGCTCCGTGGTGGCGCAGAAGGGCGGTCAGATCTACTACGCACGGCGAGAAGAGGCGCTGAAACTGTTCGAGCGGGCGCGGAGCAATGTGGGGATGAGCTTCCCCGTGAATCTGGCCTCCTCGGCGTTCGCGCTCAGTTCCGCCAGAAACGCGGCGGGTGATTTCATCGTCAACGCAGTCAGCACTGACGGAGGGTCGCATCCTCGGAACGTGGCTATCCAAACCACAATGGCGCTAGTCGCGCTCGGCGCTTTGACCCCGCTGGAGATGGCTGAAAAGTTGTCTTGGGCGCCGGCGAGGATGATGGGCCTGTGGGACAAGGGACACTTCACGCCGGGCGCGGACGCGGACATAACGATTCTGGACCCTCAGAGAAACGAAGCCGTAATGAGTTTCGTCGCCGGGTCGCTGATTATGCACTACGGCAGACCGGTCGGATCGGGCGGGACGATGCTGGTCACGCCGGAGGGCGAATCCGCCGCAGAAGAGAGCAGACTGCCCTACCGGATGGTTGATCTGTCGCAGAGTAAGCTGTACGCAGGGTACACGGACTGATTACTGTAGAAATCATATCAGAAGGGAATTGTCGGTATGGCCGTGTGGTTGCGATTTGAAAGAACGCTTTACTTCACCATACTACGAGTCTCTCTCACGCCCAATCCGGGTTATCAGTAATGGCAGATGATCAGGCGGCGCTTCTGGCTTGGTGAAGCGCCGCCTGATCGTCTGGGATTAAGATACCCAGCCCCGCCTACATCAGCACGACCGAGCGCAGCACCTCGCCGCGCTCCATCTTGTGGAAGGCTTCTTCCACGTCGTCGAGCGCGATGGTCTCGGACACGAACTTGTCCAAGTCAAGCCTACCCTGCAGGTGCAGGTCTATGAACATGGGGAAGTCTCTGCTAGGAAGACAGTCGCCGTACCATGAGGATTTCAGCGAGCCGCCTCTGCCAAACACTTCTAACATTGGAAGCTCGATTCTCATGTCAGGGCTAGGAACGCCTACAAGAACGACGGTTCCGGCTAGGTCTCGCGCGAAGAACGCCTGCTCGTATGTGGCCGGATTCCCGACTGCTTCAATGGCTACGTCCACTCCGTTGCCGTCGGTCAATTCGCGTATCGCCTCAACCGGGTCGGTCTGGGTAGAGTTGATGGTATCGGTCGCTCCGAAGTCCTTGGCCCACTCGAGTTTCCGGTCGTCAATGTCAACCGCGATGATGGTATGCGCGCCCGCAAGCCGCGCGCCCGCTATGGCCGCGTCGCCGACGCCCCCGCAACCGAACACCGCGACCGAATCGCCGCGCGTTACGCCGCCGGTGTTCACCGCCGCCCCTAGACCAGCCATTACTCCGCACCCAATCAGCCCAGCCGCGGCGGCCGAAATCTGAGGGTCAACCTTCACTGCCTGTCCGGCGTGTACCAGCGTAAGTTCTGTGAACGCGCCTATACCTAGCGCGGGCGATAAAGGCGAGCCGTCCTCAAGCGTCATGGACTGGGCGGCGTTCATGCTGTCGAAGCAGTACCAAGAACGCCCCCGCAGACAGGAGCGACAATTTCCGCACGGCGCGCGCCACGCGATGATTACGAAGTCGCCCGGTTCCACATTGGATACACCGTCGCCGACTTTTTCCACTATGCCCGAAGTCTCATGTCCGAGCAGGAACGGAAACTCATCGTTGATAGCCCCTTCCCGATAATGTAGATCTGTGTGGCAGACGCCGCACGCCTGTACTCTGATAAGCGCCTCGCCTGGTCCGGGATCCGGCACGATTATGGTCTCGATTGTGACGGGCTTCCCTTTGGAACCCGCGATGACACCTTTAACCCGATTCACCATGTGTGTTTACCTCCAAATGGATGACGCTTAAACGTTAACAAGCCCTCAGCCGCGTATGAAGGGGGGAGCGTTCCGCGCCATTGTAGCGCATTGCAAGCATGGTTGTGCAGTGGAACAAGAAACTCAGGACAACTTTGAAGTGGCCATGAAGCATTTTGTTACACTATTCACAATAGGCAGTCAAAATTATATACTTTACCAAATATGCCAGAGGTTATTAATGCAATCAGGCGAAGTCCCGGAAGTTGTAGTGTTGCGATTGCCGCTGTACATCAGGGCGTTGCTACAACTTCAGCGCGAGGGGGTTGAAGTTGTCAGCTCGCACCAGATAGGCGAACGGCTTCACATGACACCGGCGCAGATAAGGAAGGACCTGAGCTATTTCGGAAAGTTCGGAAAGCAGGGGCGCGGCTACTGTTTGCGGGTTCTTTTGGACGAACTCCGCGATATACTCGGGCTAACCGAAGACTGGTCTGCCTGCCTCGTGGGGGTTGGTAGACTGGGGCGCGCCATCATCAACTACACCGGATTCGCCCCGGAGGGATTCACGATAGTGGCGGCCTTCGACAGTTCCGAAAACCAGGTAGGAACCAGCGTGGGGCAGTTCACAGTGCGCCCCATGGCCGAACTCAATGAGGTGGTCAACGGTATGGGCGTATCAATCGGCATAGTGGCCGTGCCGTCGGCGCAGGCGCAGACTGTAATCAACCAACTCGTGGAGAATGGCATAAAGGGCATTCTGAACTACGCGCCCATCGCGCCCTATGTCCCCAAGGGAATCGTTGTGCGGAACATAGACCCGGTTCTGTCGCTGCAATCAATGACCTTCTACCTGAAGGACAACAGATAGAAATCGGGTAAGACGAGTATCCGCGTGGCTTTTGATTTTTGGAAAAATCAAAAAACCCTGAGTAGCCTTGATTACGTTCTCAGGATGCGATTGCCTTAGCCCGGATGAACCCACATATGAGAAGACGCAGAACGTGGCAACATTGAGCGGAGGAGCGACATCATGGTAGCGAAGAACACGCCGCTGGCCGCAACCATATCCACCAAAACCGAAGTCTTCTACCCCGAAACGGACGGTATGCCATTGCCCGACGGAGAGTACCAACTCGCGCATTTTCTGGAAATACAACTCTTGCTCAGGTTTTTCTTCAAAGACCATCCTGACGTCGCGGTCAGCGGCAATACGTTCATGTACTACGTGGAAGGCAATCCGCGCCTCTCGGTGTCGCCGGATTGCTACGTCGCGTTCGGTGTGGATGTGAACCTACTGTTGGAGAACAACAACTATCGCGTGTGGGATATGGGCAAAGTTCCGGACTTCGTGCTGGAGGTAGGTTCTCCCAGCACGGCCGCGAACGACATGGGAGACAAGCGAGAGTTATATGCTCGGTTGGGGATTGGTGAGTACTGGAGGTTCGATCCGAGCGGAGGCGATCACTATGGGGATGCGCTAGTTGGGGAACGGTTGGTGGAGGGTGAGTATCAAGAGCTGGAGATAAGCGTAGAGTCGGACGGCAGGGTTTGGGGGCGCAGTCCGACGTTGGGACTGGAGTTGCATTGGGATGGTGGACATCTTCGGCTGTATGATCCTGTGGGAGAACGCTGGCTTCGGAACATTGAGGAGACGGACGCGGATCGGGAGTCAGCGGAAGCGTTCGCGGAGGTAGAACGTCTGGCCCGTGAGTCTGCCGAAGCTCGCGCCGAAACCGAACGCGCCGCGCGCAGGGAGGCGGACACCGCCCGTGAGTCTGCCGAAGCTCGCGCCGAAACCGAACGCGCCGCGCGCAGGGAGGCGGACACCGCCCGTGAGTCTGCCGAAGTTCGTCTGGCTGAACTGAAAGCGGAATTGCGACGACTCCGCGGCGAATAGCGATCTAGCGGCCTTTCCGTGCTACAGGTTACAGGAACCCCGCCGGCGCGAGCTACCGATTCGGTGGCGCGTCTCCGCGTCTGGTCCGTCTGCGTCTCCGCGCCACGCCCAGCCTGGTCGCCGAACGTCGCATGGACGCCAGCGCGCGTTCGAGATCCATGTCTGCGGGCGCGGAGGCTATGCGCTCCTGGGCGCGCTGCAACGCTCTTTCGGCCCGATCAATGTCAATATCATCCGCTTGCTCAGCGGCGTTGGCGAGAATCGTAACCCGATTGCCCAACACTTCAAGGAAGCCGCCGCTGACGAACATATACGTTTCCTCACTGTCCCTGACAACCTTTATCTCGCCGGGGTTCAGTGTTGTCAAAAGAGGCGCGTGGCTGGGAAGAACTCCCAACTCGCCGCCCGCGCCCGGGGCCACCAGAATGTCAATATCCTCGGAGTAAACAACCTCTTCGGCCGTTACGATTTCTAGTCTCATATTAGACATGACGAAGCCTCACGTGACAATCTGATCACCAACACTGGCTAGTTCTCGGCTCTCATCCGTTCGGCCTTCTCGACAGCCTCCTCAATTGGGCCTACCATATAGAACGCCTGCTCCGGCAGATCGTCGTAGCCGCCATCCAGAATCTCCTTGAAACCGCGTACCGTGTCGCGGATGGGGACGTATCGCCCCTCCTGTCCGGTGAACTGTTCGGCGACAAACATGGGCTGCGAAAGGAACCTCTGAACTTTTCGGGCGCGAGAGACGGTTAGCCTGTCCTCTTCGGACAACTCCTCGATTCCGAGAATGGCGATAATGTCCTGAAGGTCGCTGTAACGCTGCAAAACCTGCTGAACGCCGCGCGCGACGTCATAGTGTTCTTGGCCGACGACAGCGGGTTCGAGAATTCGGGAGAAGCTCGAAAGCGGATCCACCGCAGGATACAGACCCTGCTCCGAGATGGCGCGGTCAAGCGAAACCACCGCGTCCAGATGGCCGAATGTTGTGACGATGCCAGGGTCGGTGTAGTCGTCGGCCGGCACGTAAATAGCCTGGAAAGATGTGATAGAACCGCTTCTGGACGAGGTTATTCTCTCCTCCAGCGCGCCCATCTCTGTCGCCAGCGTGGGCTGGTAGCCCACGGCGGACGGCATCCGACCGAGCAGCGCGGATACCTCCATGCCCGCCAGAATATAGCGATAAACGTTGTCAATGAACATCAGAACGTCTTGGCCGCGTTCCTCCTTGAAGTATTCGGCCATCGTCAGCCCGGTCAGCGCGACGCGGGCGCGAATGCCTGGCGGCTCGTTCATCTGGCCAAAAACCAGCACGGTGTTGCTCAGAACGCCTGACTCCTGCATCTCGTGCCAGAGATCATTCCCCTCGCGCGAACGCTCGCCCACTCCGGCGAACACAGATACCCCTTGGTGGACGGTGCCGATGTTTCGGATAAGCTCCTGGATAACGACAGTCTTTCCTACACCCGCGCCACCATACGCGCCGACCTTTCCGCCCCTGGTGAACGGGGTTATTAGGTCCATAACCTTCAGTCCCGTCTCCAGCATCTCGATCTCGGTGGCCTGCTCCTCAAAGCTGGGCGGCTCGCGGTGGATTGGCCAAGCATCCCCCTCATCTATCTCTTCGAGGTTATCCAATGTTTGACCGAGGCAGTTGAACAGACGGCCAAGTGTGGGGTCGCCTACCGGAACAGCTACCGGCGCGCCTGTATCCACGACATCAACGCCGCGAATCAGGCCCTCGGTCGGGCCGAGCGCCAGACAGCGCGCCCAGTTGTTCCCAACGTGCTGTTCGACCTCGAGAACCAGCTTGTCGCCGTCCACTTCGGTCTCCAGAGCGTTGAAAATCGAGGGCATATCTTCGGGTGGAAATTCCACGTCCACTACTGTTCCGATAACCTGGGTAATCTTTCCGTTTGCCATGTTGATCAACTCTCCCGTTTCAGGGCGATTATCTTTCCGATGCCCGCGCGTCACGGGCTATTATCAATGTCCTATGCTTCCACCGCCGCCGCTCCGCCAACAATGTCCAGAAGTTCGGTAGTGATAGACTCCTGTCGCGCCTTGTTCATCACGAGCGTCAGGTCTTCCATCATCGCGTTCGCGTTGTCAGTCGCGTTTCTCATAGCGACCATCCTGGCCGACTGCTCGCTGGCGATGCCTTCCAGCAGAGCGTGGTATATCTGCATCTCCATATAGCGCGGAAGCAGGTCAGACAGCACATCCGCGGGATTCGGCTCGTATATGTACCCAACCTGATCCTGCGGACGCAGGTCAGACGGTCGGACGGGCAATAGCTGTTCCACAACCGCGTTCTGGGCAGTCGTGTTTATGAACTTAGCGTATGCGATATACACCGCGTCAACCTCTTCGGATTCGTATGACTCGACCGCGAGACGCGCGATTGGCGATATGTCCAAGATGGAAGGCCTATCGCTGATGTCAGTGAACACTGCGCGAACATTCACACCGTACCTGACCATGAAATCGCGCCCCTTCTTGCCGACCGCGATCGCGCGCGCCTCGTCGCCATAGGACGATATGAACTGCCCGGCGGCGCGGTTTATATTGGAATTCAGCCCGCCCGTCAGCCCTCTGTCGGGCGTAATCACAACCACCTCGACTCGATTCACATCGCGAGTCCTGAGCAGGGGATGAATGTTGTCCTCGTCTTCGACCGGCTGAGCGGCAAGGTGAGCGAGCATCATGTTCAGGTTGTCCGAATACGGTCTCCCGCTGAGCGCCGCTTCCTGCGCCCGGCGCATCTTCGACGCCGCTATCATGGACATAGCCTTAGTTATCTTCGCGGTATTCTCGACACTGCGGATCCGGCGTCTGAGCTGCCTTACGCTTGCCATGTTCTAACATTATCCTTATAGTGCAAGTGTATATCTGATCGCTTTTTCGATTTCAGAGTCTGAGAATCCATCACTTCCTACATACATTATACCAAGGTCATCTAATACATTCTGAAAACGTAGCAGACCATCGGGGACTTGCAGTTCGACCCATAAGACACCTGCGTCGTCCAACTGTTGCTTGTTAGTGTTCGAAAGAGTGCTTGCAACAAACACATCTGTATCTCTGGCATGAATGGCATCAGCACTCTCAGGATTGCCTTGCCCCATCAGTTTCACCTCACACTTCTTTTCGCTCCCACTTGGCGTAAGCAAAAAGAAGTCTATCTCTCGGATTGAGTCATCTTCAACAAGGGACCTGGTGAAGTACTTAGGATCGACTCTAGACAGCCTGCATAATATCTCCATCAGCGGGCCTTCGACCTGCTTGCCCAAAGTACTCCAAGCTCCTCCTCGTGTAGCAGCCCGTCTTACTGCAAGAGCATTTACCACTACAAGAGTCTCATTCAAGTCCAGCCGAACAGTCACATCTCCCAGCGTTAGACGCAAGTCAATATTGATGGTATCATCACTTAGGGAATCAATTAGTTCAACGAATTTTCCATAATGATCTAAGGCTTCTTCAATTACTATTTCTTTTCTTGTTGTTCGGCGCTTATTTTGAATAGTCTTCACATTTAGACCACCATTCGTGGCAAATTCATCTTTAGGAAGACTTTCGTCCAAAAAGCAGGTACGATACCAATCTACCGAGATACTCGTATCTCTGATTTTTGCATAGACTACCTGCTCGAAAAATCGAAGAGCATCACTCACAAACGCCGCGTCTATCATATCCACAACGACATCGCGATGATCACGACCTGCTAATACTCGTCTTATAACCTCTGCAACAGCATCTTTGCGAAGAGTCACAGCCATGACTCAGCCTCACCTTTGAATTCATCCAAACTCAAAAACCGGACCGGCCTATCATGTCCGAACATCCCACCTAGATTGTCACCTATGCGAGCGACGTAGTCTTCCCGAATTTCCGTCATGAAGAAATATCGGTCAAGCCGTATTGCCGCTTTGCCTAGAGTCCCACTGCCTGCAAACGGATCAAATACTAAATCGCCTACATATGAATACAGCCGTATAACTTGTTCACACAGCCGCAGAGGGAAGACCGCGCTGTGAACTCTGTCCGTCGCAGGCGCGATATTCCAAACATTTGACCTCTCAAAGTCGTCTGATACCAAACTTTGCTCGACTGTTTCTCCGGGGTACTGCCGCAAGTTCCAGTCTAAAAGCTTGAATGATTTCTTACGATACACCATCACATATTCTGTTCGAGCGTTCGCTTTGTATGTGAGAGGCTTACGATTGACATCAAAGCCGGCTACTCTGTTCTTGGCACTCTTCTCCGGCTTAGCCCAGATAATATCGTCGATGAATTCCCATCCCATTTGAACAAGTCTAGCGTGTATATCAAAGGGCACGGGGTATCGCCTACTCGAATATTTCCTCCCTGCGCGTGGGACAATAACCGGAGATGTGTTTAGAATGAAGAAGCGACCTTCCTTAGTAATACGATGTACTTCAGAAAACACGTTAGCCAGAGAATCTAGATATTCCTGATAGTTCTTATATATGGAGTAGTCTCGGGCGTTGTAATATGGCGGTGATGTAAACGTGAGATGTACTGACCTTTCAGGAACGCATTCCAACGTCTTAAGGACATCACCCTGGATGACCACATTCTTCATGAAGTCAGGTGAAGAAGCATGGGAGTCTTCTCTTACTGGTTCGCCTCCCCGCATTTCCTGTTGCATGACATCTCGAATCATATCATTGGGATGGTCACACAAAGTTTCAAGATAAATTTTGACCATAGGGTCTTGACGGAAAACAAGCAACCCCCGGATGGCTTGCATCGCAATCTCAGGATTGTGGGATCCTGTGTACTTGATAAGGATGTTCTTCAGTTGAGGGTCGCGTTTACGCCCAATTGACGCCATGGCCTTTTTCTTTTCAGACGTAGCAGCGTCGCTCTCCAAGATGTTCAAGCTATCCTGGAGAGGGAAATCTGCGAACCCCAATCTGTCTATGGTACTGCTGGTAGTCATAGGAACCCATCCACTGCTTGGGATTTGCCAAAGAATAACATTCCCCAAGCTGCCGCATCTAGTACGGCACCGCGCTCTTGAAGTCCTTGATGGCCGCGTTGAGCGCCTCAGCGGACTCGTCGCTGATGATTCTCTCTTCCCGTATTGTTGCTAGAATATCGGGGTGGTTGGCGTCCATATAGCTGTGGAATGCGTTCTCGAATGGGATTACTCTGGCTATCTCCACGTCGTCCAGCATACCGCTGACAAGCGTGTGCATGATAGCTACCTGCTTCTCCATCGCTAGCGGGACGCTCTGACCCTGCTTTAGCACCTCGGTGGCGCGCTGCCCCCGTTCAAGCTGTCTTCTGGTAGCCGGGTCCAGGTCCGCCGTGCCGAACTGCGCGAACGTAACAAGCTCTCGATACTGCGCCAGGTCCAGTCTGAGCGTTCCTGCGACGGAGCGCATCGCCCTCGTCTGCGCGGAGCTGCCCACCCGCGAGACCGACAGGCCCGCGTTCACCGCCGGGCGAATGCCCGAGTTGAAAAGCTCGGTCTCCAGGTATATCTGCCCGTCCGTGATGGAGATGACGTTCGTGGGAACATAGGCCGAAACGTCGCCCGCCTGCGTCTCGATTATGGGCAGCGCGGTGATTGAGCCTCCGCCATGTTCGTCATCCATCTTGGCCGCCCGTTCCAAGAGCCTGCTGTGCAGATAGAAGACGTCGCCGGGATAGGCTTCCCGTCCCGGCGGACGCCTGAGCAGAAGGGACATCTCTCGATATGCCCAAGCGTGCTTAGACAGGTCGTCATACACGATGAGCGCGTCCTTGCCCTGGTGCATAAAGTACTCCGCCATCGCGCAACCCGCGTATGGCGCGAGGTATTGCATCGGAGCCGGATCGGCGGAGTTCGCGGCGACCACAATAGTGTGTTCCATGGCGCCGTTCTGTTCCAGCATAGCGACCGTCTGAGCCACCTTGCTCGCCTTCTGGCCGATGGCGACGTAAATACAGAGCAAGTCTCCACCACGCTGATTGATGATTGTATCCAGCGCGATCGCGGACTTTCCGGTGGATCGGTCGCCGATTATAAGCTCGCGCTGTCCGCGTCCTATGGGTATCATGGCGTCAACGGCCTTGATACCGGTCTGGACGGGCGTATTGACCGACATCCGGGTGGACACGTCCGGAGCGACCACCTCAACCGGCCTTGTGCCGGCCGAATCTATCGGTCCCTTGCCATCCAGCGGCTCGCCCAGCGCGTTGACAACCCGGGTGAGCAGGTTATCCCCGACAGGAACCTCGACAATGCGTCCGGTGCTCCGAACCCTGGACCCTTCCTTGACCGCCAGCGGGTCGCCCATTATGACCGTGCCGACCGAGTCCTCCTCGAGGTTCAGCGCCATGCCCATCACGCCGCCCTCAAACTCCAGCAACTCGGTGTACGCCGCGCCCGAAAGACCGTGAACCTGCGCCACGCCGTCGCCCACTTCTATCACGGTGCCTTCGTCAACCGACTCGATCTGCTGTTCCCAGTTCTCGATCTGGCTTCGGATAACCGAAGCTATATCCTGACCTCTGACCGCCATTCTAATCACCCTCACCTGTCCCCTTCCATTGAGGAAGAGGTACTGCTGCGATTGTTTCGTTTACCGCAAGAATCAGCGTCGCTGCGCTATCTCACGGCGCATGGACTGAAGCCGAGCTCGCGCGCTGCCATCCATCACCCTGTCGCCCACCCGGATCACCATTCCGCCCAGTATTTCTGGGTCAACCCGCGTGGTGACGCGTATCTCCTTGCCGGAAGTTCGCGCCAGCGTCTCTACCACACTATCCCGCTGAACGTCATCAAGCGGGATGGCGGTGACCACTTCGGCGCGCTCTATGCCCCTGTGCGCGTCCAGCATATCCTGGTATCTGTCGGCAATCTCAGGAAGCCTATGAACAGCTCCCCTGCTCGTGAGCAGAAACATCAGGTTCAGCGCCAGCGGGCTGACAGCGGAACCCAGAGCCTCACGCGCTATCCGCTCCTTCTGGGACAACGGAACGCGGGGCGCGGACAATATCTCGACGAAATCCCGATTGGTTATAGAATCGGCGAGTTGAGTGAGATCATCCAGCCAGTTTTCCAGTTCGTCGCGCTCAACTGCCAACTGAAACACTGCCTTGGCGTACCTTATAGCCGACGCGGTTGGCATTTACTCTACCTTCTCTCGGAAGTGGGGAAGCCGGACTCGCGCTAATTGCGACTGTTCGACTGAGCGCCCTCTTCCAACACCTGTTGTATCAATTCGTTGTGATCAGACTCGTCGAGTGACCGTCTTATGACGCGCTCGGCGGCCACTATCGCGAGGCCTGAGAACTCACGCCGCAGATCTTCGATAGCGGCGTCGCGCTCGCGCTGGATGTTCGCTTCGGCGCGGGAGCGTTCGGCGGCGATGTCCTCGCGCGCCTTCGCCAGCTCTTCCTCCCGGAACCTGTCCGCTACCTCTCGCGCCTGGGCGACAAGCTGCTGCCCCTCGGCACGCGCCGCTTCCAACTGCCGCTGAGTCTCCTCGCGCGAACTTGCGGCCTCGGACTGCGCTCGCTCAGACGCCTCCAGACTGTCCCTGATCCGCTCAGAACGCTCGTCCAGCATCCTGATTATCGGCTTATACAGCAAACGCCAAAGCACGAACAAAAGAATGCCGAAACTGACTATCTGGGTAATCAGACCCGTTATGTTGATTCCTATGGCTTCCATGCCTTCACCCAGCCTTCTTGCTATAAACCACCCCGGGTGCGGCGAGACGACCTCGCTTCGCCTAAAGCGCAAGCGTTAGGACGCCGGCCCGCAGGAGTGAGCGAACCTGCTTATGTAAGTCAGCTAGACAAACTTGATGATAATCGCGACGACCAGAGCGTAGATCGCGATGGCCTCCGTGAAGGCGATGGCCAAGATCATGTTCTGCTGGATGGGACCGGCGGCCTCAGGGTTGCGGCCCAGAGCCTCCATTGCCTTCGAAGCCAGCAAACCTATCCCGATAGCGGGACCGATGGCGCCGACTCCAATGGCAAGCCCTGCGCCTATGTTTAGAATGTCTCCCTCCATTGTCCTTTACTCCTTTATATGTGTTGGAAGAGCGTCAGCTCTCACTGCCGACGCCCAATCGCTGTCCGGGCGTCGGATATAACCCTGCTAATGATGTTCGCCGCCGTGAGCTGTGGTTGCCGCCGCGGCGAACACCAGCGTCAGCATGGCGAATATGAACGCCTGTATCAGGCCCACAAAAAGCTCCAGACCCAGGAATGGGATAATACCTATCAGCGGAATCAGGAAAATCATCGCCGCGAGCAATACCTCGCCGGCGAATATGTTCCCGAACAAACGGAACGTGAAGCTGACGAGCTTTGCGATCTCAGAGATCCCTTCCAGAATCCCCACGAAGAAGCCAATCGGCCCTTCCTTGAAGTTTATAAACTTGCCTAGGTGCCCGAATCCGAGCGCGCTGAATCCCCACACGTGAATCATGACCATAGCGACAATCGCTATCCCAAGTGTCATATTGATGTCCGTGTTGGCGCCGCGGAAATAGGGGATCAGGATTCCGGCGGTCTTGCCCGACTGCGGATGCTCTTCCCACTCTTTGATAGTTACATCTTCATCAATTGAGCCCGGAAGCATGAAGGCGACAGGCCCTTCGCCTTGGAAAGTTTGCACTTCGATATGCGCCTTGTCAACGTGGCCGTCATCGTCGGCATGGTGTTTGGCGACATGCTTGGTGTCTTCTATCCAGCCTATGGTGCCGACTCCGGGCAGAATGCCTATCCAGTTGGCGGCGACGATGAACAAAAATATCGTCATAACCAGCGGGAAGAAGCGCCGGGCGCGTTCTCGTCCTGCGACGCCCTCGGCAAGATTCAAAAAAAACTCCAGAACCAATTCGACAAGGCCCTGGAGTCTGCCGGGAACTTCAGCGAGCCTGCTCCGCACCAGCAGCGTGATTATGAGAAGAATAACAATCGTGATCCACGTCGCGACCATCGTGTTGGTAATCGCGAATCCGGGAGCTATCGGTTCGGCGGGGATAGCTATAGCCGCGAGCGGTGTACCCAAATAGCCAAGACCGAAAGCTTCGCCCAAGGCGCCGCCGAGCAACGCTATTACAAAAACTACCAACCCTATCGCCAATATCAGCAGCGTTCTTGGGTTACGCAGCAACTGAAAAATCCCCTATCTCTAGTTTCGACGATTAGCCAACGCCTCAGCCTCGCTAATCATCGTCCGCTCCTCTTAGGATAGCCACCAGCATCCGATACATTCCGACAACCGCAATGGATATTCCAATAATCAGCCCAGTCAATGTCAGTACTGGACTAAGCCCGAATCGGCTGTCCAGGAGAAATCCTCCCGCAGTTCCACCACCGATGCACATAGCTACAAACCAGCCCACGCCCAGCAGTTGGAAGGCTAAGGCCAGTTTTCGCCCTCCCATCAAGGGCCTCCTCAATAGTTTGTGTAGTATATCACAAGCGAAAAAACAGGGTCAACGAAAATGCCCGAAGGGGAAGCATCGCAAAAGTGGCGCGCGTAAGAGGAGGAGTTTGTCTGTAGGGGTGGACTGGTCATAACCTTGGATAAACCTAGCCGAATGGATAGACGGCTATGATCATATCAGGTCTGAGGGATCCCCGGTGGGAAGCGGAGCGGTGGACATAGTCATCAACAGGAGGCTGAAGTGTCGCAGAGCTATGCGTTGGCGGAGGGCAAACGCCGACCGGGTTGTAGCGCTCAGAACTCTCATGCTCAACAATGACTGGAACAAGTTGTGGACTTGCAACTTATTTGATGCTTCCGCCAACGGTCCCAACGAACTCTACAACCTGGCCAACGACCCCTTCGAGACGCGCAACCTCGTTGACTCGCCTGACCGCCAAATCCTCGTCGCCAAGCTCAGAACCGAGTTGGAAACATGGTACGACCGTTAGCGCATCCCGCTCTCGACGGGCCGCCGCGACAATCAGCGCCGTCCCGCCCGCGATGAGCGCAATCTCGAACACCTTGACGGCGAACAGCGCATCTTCCTTATCGAAGAACCAGTAGAGGGGCGTAATCATTAGCAGCCAGAACGGATGATAGCCGTTGGTGCGAGTGACGCCGCCGTCGAAGGTGGAGAACCTGCCCTCGGACAGGTGGTACGCTATCTGGAAGTAGTAGAAGGCGTCGTCCGCGACATCACCGAAGATCAGGTTGACGAGGTCAAAGCTGGTCAGCCTATGCCATGCGAGCGTCGCGCCGTAGGCAAGAATCCCAACGATGAACAGCGCGAACAGCGCGTTGCGCGACAGGGAGGAACGGAACACCCCGCACTTACGTTCGCATGACGGGTGACAAGAACGCGCCTGACCCGTTTCACTAAGAACTCAATCCGATGCAACAGGCTATCCTCACCTACATCATCCCTCTACCGGCGTCGCAACCCCGAACCGCTTGGCGATATTTCGGTTCCAACCGCCGAATCTCCAATGGCGGACCATCCTGCTTTTCCCGTCGCCGCGCCCGTGGATAGCGAAATGCGCTGGCCATTGTAGTATGCGCGACTCTGGAATCACAATCCGTGCCAACGCCTCCGCCTGTCTCTCGACAGCATCGTCTTGATTCCCGACCACGCGCCTACAACCTAAAGTAAAGTAGAGACTGCAATCTCACGTAGAATTCGCAACCGCCCGCAGGAACGTATCGCCCGAATGAATTTCGGGTGGATTCGCGTCCGTAATTAGATGGTGACGCTAGTTTTAGTTTCCTGCCACTCCCGCCCACAGTTCGGGAGCGAGGCCGGCGTAGTAGCCGAGCATCCTGTCGGCGACGCGGTCCCAGCCCATGTTGAGGGCTTTTTCGCGCGCGGCGCGTCCCATCGCGTTCCTGAGGTCCGGGGCCGCCAGAAGCGTATCCAGACGCTGGGCGAATGATTCCGGACAGCGCCATGGAACCAGATAGCCTGTCCGCCCGTTTTCCACGAATGTCTTGAGGCCGCCGACTCTGGATACCACGACCGGAGTTCCGCAGGCCATCGCCTCCAGCGCGGCGAGTCCGAAACTTTCGGTGTGGGAGGGCAGGGCAAAGATGTCGGCTGCGCTGTAGTAAGCGGGCAACTGAGCCTGTGGAAGCGGGCCGGTGAACGTCACGGAGTTTCGTATGCCGAGTTCTTCGGATATGGTTTTCAGCCGCTCCATTTCGGTGTCGCCGCTCGGATTGCCGCCGACCACGATAACCCGAAGGTCGTTCGCGCATTCTAGTAGAGGCACTGCGCGCAGGAGGATGTCTATCCCCTTCAGGGGCTCGATGCGGCCCACGTATAGGATGATGTTCTCTTCGGTGAGGCCGAGTTCGCGGCGGGCGTAGTTCTTGTTGATGGGAGAAAACAAACTGAGGTTCACGCCCGGGGGTATGACCTCGACCCTGTGGGCGGGGGCGTTGCAGAGTCTGATGACGTCGCGCTTTTCCTCCTCGGTGGAGACGATTATGCCGTCGGCGTCGGACATCACGAGCGCCTCTATGTCTTGTCTGAGTTGTGATTCGCGCTCTCCGGCGCGCTCTCGCAGCTTGATTTTGGCGAGGGTGTGGAATGTGGCGGCGTGGGGTATGTTCCATTTGCGGCTGAGGGTCATGCCGACTCTGCCGGAAAGCCAGTAGTGGCTGTGTATTATGTCGTACCGGGCTTCTTCCTGGTCTTGGAAGTTGTAGAGTTCGCGGATGAACATGGGGATGTAGTTGAACAGGTCTTCTTTGGGGGCGTCGAGAGGGCCGGCGTTGAGATGGATAATTCTTGCGCCGTTTTCGAGTTCGATTGTTCTGGGGTCGTCGGGGTCGTGGTATCGGGTGAAGATATCAACCTTGAAGCCCATTGCGGTGAATTCGCGCGCCATCTGGAGCACATATACGTTCATTCCGCCGGTGTTCTTTTCTCCCAATCGAGCTACCGGACACCCGTGGAAACTCAACAACGCCAGCCTGGTACACATAAACACCTCCAATTAAGGGCGCGACGCACCGCCTGTTTGACTCACGCGCCGACGGTCATTCGGGTTTCGGCGCGCGTCGTCAGCGCGTCACTGACATATGGAATACCGACTCGTCCCTGCCGCCCAGATTGTATTTGTATCGTTCGTTGCCTTTGAGGAAGTTGAACACCCTGCGTTTTTCCTCTATTGCGGTCCGAATGCTCAGGGCTTTGTTTATGAGTCCGACGCTGAGCCTCGAATAACCGGGCCGGTAGCCGCTATTGTAGAGGAGGAAGTGGCCGTCGTAGTCGAAGCAGATGCAGGCGGCGACTTTTTCGCCGTCAACTTCGAGGAAATATAGTCTGAATTGGTCTCGACTTGCCAGTTCGCGCGCCATGTCGAGGAAGAATCGCTCTCTGTCGGGGGTGAGGAACTCGTTTTTGTCTTCGCGGCTGGCGCGCAACAACGTGAAGAACTCTCGCATGGAGCAGTCCAGCGAATCGCCGTTGTTGGCGGCGTACTGGCGATTGTCGCTCTCGCGGTCCAGCCTTCGCAGCTTTCGTCTGAGTTCGTGCCTGTCTTTCTTTCTGAGTCCGGCGAGGAACTCGTCCCAGCTTCCGGGCAGCTCGGCTTTGGGGGTGGTCTCTTCTTTCTCCACAGTTACGTTCCAGTCCATGTCTCCGGCCAGAGCGGGGATGTATTTCAGGGTGGGAGATCCGCAGGGCAGAGAGGGGAGGTCGAGGTTTGTCCAGTCCATTTTGGACAGGCTCTTGAGCAAGGCGGGATAGAATCGGTCTTCGCTGTGACGCAGCGCCACGAAGTCGAAGTAGTCTGAGAGGTTTTTGTCGCCGAGGAAGGTGAGAGTACCGTCGGCCGCGGTCATGAGCGGCGCGATTCCGAGAAGTTCGGCGTCCTCGCTTACGGATAGGATTAGGGAGTGGCTGTTGTCGCCGAAGTTGTCCCACCATGTTTTTTGCCACCAAGGGGTAACGAAGACGGTGTTGGTGGCGGAGAGCGGAAGGATATTCTCCCAGCGTTTCCAGATGGAGTCGAAACTTTCATGTCGAACCGAGACCGGCATTTTTCAGCGCGCTCCTATTCCAGCGACAATGCCTGCTCGACGGCGGACAGGTCGGGTGGGTATTCTTCCATCCATTCAGGCTCGATTTCGTTGGCGAGGTCGGGGTCTTTGAGGCCTGAGCCTGTGATTATGCAGACGACCTTCTTGCCTTCGAGGTTGAGACCGGCGTGGGCGTGTTTGATTAGTCCGGCGACGGAGGCGGCGGAGGCGGGTTCGCAGAATACGCCTTCTTTTCCGGCCATCAGTTTGTAGGCGTGTAGGATGTCCTTGTCTGAAACCATGTCTATGGTCCCTCCGGATTGGTCGCGGGTTTTGATGGCGGAGTTCCAGCTTGCGGGGTTTCCGATGCGAATGGCGGAGGCGATGGTTTCGGGGTCGGGGACGATGTCGCCCCGGACTATGGGGGCCGCGCCTTGCGCTTGGAATCCCATCATGCGCGGGCGGACGGAAGTCCACTCCGCGCCGAAAGCCTCCTGAAAGCCTTGCCAGTATGCGGTGATGTTGCCGGCGTTTCCTACGGGGATGAACACGAAATCGGGGGCTGAGCCGAGCTCTTCGACTATTTCGAAAGCCGCTGTTTTCTGTCCCTGTATGCGATGCGGGTTGAGCGAGTTGACCAGGATTATGGGATTTCTGTCGGTCAAGTCGCGGACAAGTTCGAGCGCGTGGTCGAAACTGCCTTTTATGAGTATGATGCGGGCGCCGTATGCGATGGCTTGGGCGAGCTTTCCGCGTGATACGTTGCCTTTCGGCACGATGACGGTGGTGGGGATGCCCATGTATGCGCCGTAGGCGGCTGCGGATGCGCTGGTGTTTCCGGTGGAGGCGCAGGCGATGCTTCGGCCGCCGGCTTCCAGCGCTTTGGCGACGGCGACTACCATTCCGCGATCCTTGAATGAGCCTGTGGGGTTGCAGCCTTCCAGTTTGAAGTAGAGTTCGTCGCAACCGACCATGTCGCCTATGGCGCGAGACTTCACAAGGGGGGTATCGCCCTCTCCCAGGGAGAATATGGGGGTGTCGTCTGTCACCGGCAGATGGTCCCGGTATTTTTCGAGAACGCCTTTCTTCATTGTCTGTCGCCATATCGTCGCGCCGATTGGGGTTCGGGGCGACGATAGTCAGGAGATTCCACTATGACACTTGTGTCCATATCCGTCGGGGAGTTGTATGTGGCGGACAGGGTGGGATTCGAACCCACGAGGGCCATTTTAAGACCCTACGCCCTTAGCAGGGGCGCGCCTTCAGCCGCTCGGCCACCTGTCCGCGCTGTTTGGCTCGTTGAGCTGCGCTGTCCGAACCAAGCAATGACATTAAGGATACTCTACATTAGTCAGATGCCCTGCGGCAAGTTTGAGGCGTCAGAAGGTGATTGGCTCCGGGTGGGCAGGCCTCTTAGAATCCGACTATTTTGCGAGGGGTCTGACGTTTTCGGTGAAGCGTTCGAGCAGGGCGAATGTCTCGTCTAGGGTTTGTCCCTGGAAGTTGAGCATGAGGTGGTTTACGCCCATGCGCTCCAGCCGCTTTACGTCGTCGGCTATTTGGGACGGGTTTCCGGTGAGGAGGCGACGCTCGCCGTCAACAGTGTGGGCCTCGGAGTCGTCGTACCAGTTGACGCTGTAGGCGAAGTCCATGGATTCGGGGTCGCGTCCGGCGGCTTGGGCGTGTGAGCGCACGCGATTCTGGTAGTTGGCCAGTTGTTCGAACGTTCCGACGGGGAATCGCGGGTTGCTGCAAATCGGGTACCATGCGTCGCCAAGTTGTCCGGCGCGTCTGAGGGCGGGCGGGCTTTCGCCCCCTATCCAGAGGGGCGGGTGGGGCTTCTGCACGGGTTTGGGAGCGAAGGCGATGTCGGAGAAGGCGGCGTAGTCGCCGTCGAAAGTGGGGTTGTCGCTTGTCCACAACTCTTTGAATGCGCGCAGATATTCGCTGCCGACGGCGCCGCGCTCTTCGTATGGGGGCGCGCCGATGGCCTCGAACTCTTCTTTCATCCAGCCTACTCCGCAGCCGACTATCAGTCTTCCGTTGGATAGCACGTCAATGGTTGATAGGATCTTGGCGGTGAGGGTCGGGGGCCGGTGGGGCAATACCATGACGGAGGTGAGGAGCTTTATGGTGGAGGTGACGCCGGCTAGGTAGCTGATGGTGGTCAGCTGTTCCATGTATTCTCCGGCTACGGAGCTTACGAACGCGCCGCTTTCGTTGTAGGGGTAGATGGATGCGATGTTGTTTGGCACGACTATGTGGTCGCTGACGCTGAGTATCTCGAATCCGAGTTCTTCGCCTTTTTGCGCGAGGGCTATGAGGTTTTCAGGCGAGGCCAAGGGTCCGCGGCTGGGCGCTCCGAATCCGAATTCCATGCGATTCTCCTTTGGGTTGTTGTGGTCTGGTTCCGGTTGTTGGCGGGCGATTTCTTTTGCCTGCGAGCATAGTGGCGCAATGCGGGGATGTCGGCGCTTGTCGCTTGTGTCTATGAGCGTTGTAGTGATAGGGTCGGATGGCTTATTTGGTTTGGTTTATGTAGGGTCAGATGAGAGCTGGCGCCGGGTCAGGTGGAAAAGTCGCCTGTACTTCACCTGCAATGACCTGTAGCGGCAGGGTGAAATTTTTTCAGGTCTCTGAGGTTTCAGAGTATAATCTTTGGTTTATGGTGGTTGGCGTCGAACGCTCTTTCGCTTTCCGCAGTTTTAATCCAGTTGCGAGATGTTATGTTCGGATTGTAGCAGAGGGGAGAGGGGTTGCGAAAGGGGAGTTGGCGTAGGGGGCCGGTCAGGGTGGGTCGGCTACTGTCCAGCTGTTGGAGGATGGGTCGTAGATTTCTGTCGAGTTGATAGGTCCGTTGAAGCCGAAGCCTCCGGTGACGATGACCGCGCCGTCTTCGGCGAGTGTGGCGGTGTGGAAGCCGCGTCCGGTTTTGAGTGAGCCGGCGGGTGTCCAGGTAGCGTTTTGGGGGTCGTATATTTCGGCGGATGATAGGAATTGCCCGACGCCCAATCCGCCGACTACGAGCACTCTTCCGTCCTGCAATGGGGTTGCGGCGTGTTTCAGTCTTCCGGTGGACATTTCGCCGGCGGGTGTCCAGGTAGCGTTTTGGGGGTCGTATATTTCGGCGGATGATAGTCTGGGGGAGTTTCCACCACCCCCGGCCACCAATACACGACCGTCCTGGAGCGGCGTTGCGGTGAAGCGTTCTCTCGGCTCAGCCATGTTTGCGGTGTCTGTGAATATGCCGGCAGACGGGTCGTATATTTCGGCGGAGTTGAGGGGGTTCGCGCCGTCGTCGCCGCCCGCTATGAGGACTGTTCCGTCGTTCATGAGCGTGGCGGAATGTCCTTGGCGAGATTGAGCCATGCTTCCTGTGAGGGACCATAGTCCGGATGCGGTGTCGAGGATTTCAGCGGAGTTGAGGATTGAATCTTCAGTTCCGGCGCCGTTGTCTCCGCCTGTAATGAGGATCGCTCCGTTCGGGAGCGTGGCGGCGGCCAGACCGTCTCTGGGGACGCTAATTTCGCCGATGAGTTCCCATGTTCCGGCAGATGGGTTAAAGATGTCGGTTTCGATGAGTGGTTGGTCAATGCGCTGTTGGTCAATTTCGGCTTGCACGACGCCGGCTCCGCCCGCGAGGACTAGTCTTCCGTCATTGAGGAGTGCGGCAATGTGCTGAGTGCGCTGGCGTCCCATTACGCCGGCGGATTCCCAGCGACCGGTCGCAGGGTTGAAGAGTTCGGAGGAGTCTGTGATGGCGTCGAGGCGTCCGCTGCCGTCATCGCCTCCGGCGATGAGGATGCGTCCGTCTTGCAGCCGCGTGGCGGTGTGAGCGCCGCGAGCGAGCGCCATGCTGTTAGTGGGGATAGGGGTGGGGGTGTCTATCAGGACCATTGGGGTGGGTAGGATGGAGTCTGAGCCGTTGTCGGAGTTTCCGTCGCCCGCGCCGCCGCAGGCGACGAGCGAGAGCAGAAGCGGTATGGCAATGAGCAGCGCTCGTGTGTTGAGGGCTAACCGATTTATCGCGGGTGAGTTGGTCATTTATAACCTTACATTCGGCGCCTGAGCTTAGGGTCGAGGCTGTCTCTGAGTCCGTCGCCGGCGAGGTTGACGCCGAGCACCGTGAGGGTGAGGAACAGTCCTGGGAAGAATATAACCCAAACCGCGCGCGAAATGAAGTTTCGTCCTTCGGCCATGACGTTTCCCCAACTGGGAATTTCGGGAGGGGGGCCGGCGCCGAGGAAGCTGAGGTAGGCTTCGGTGAGTATGGCGGCGGCGCATATGAAAGTTGCCTGTATGGTCAAGGGCGCCATAGTGTTTGGGAGGATGTATCTGGCTAGGATTCGCAAGGGCGGCACGCCGACGGCGCGGGCGGCGTCAACAAACATTTGCTCTCTCAGGCTGAGCACGGATGACCTTACTACCCGAACGGCCCTGGGGGTTTCGACTACGACCAGGGCGATTATCACGTTCTGCATACTGCCTCCCAGCAGGGCCATCATGGCCATGGCGAGCAGGACGGAGGGTATGGACATCAGGCCGTCCATTATTCTCATTATCACGGTGTCGAACTTGGGATAGTATCCTGAGGGCAGGCCTATGAGTATGGCGGCGCAAATAGTGACCAGGGCTACGGACAGCCCGACGGTCAACGAGATGCGTGTTCCGAATAGGGTGCGGGAGTAGATATCGCGTCCCAGGTTGTCAGTGCCGAACCAGAATTCGGATGAGGGTTCGGCAAAGCGGTTGAACGGGTCTACGTCGCCGGGGTCGCCGGAGGTTAGGATGGGCGCGCTGACGGCTATTAGAGCCATGAGGAGGACGACGAGCATCCCTCCGACCATTGTCGGGTTGCGCTGTGAGAGGCGGCGCGCGGCGGACGGCAGGCTGAGAATTTTTCGCCTGACTTCCAGCCCGTTCGCTATCAAGACGCTCTGTCTGCCTTCTGCCATCAGTATCTAACCCGAGGATCGAAGTACGCGTATGAAATATCTACCAGAAGGTTCACGAACACGTAGAGGCCGGATACTATGAGTATTACGCCCTGGATGACCGGGTAGTCTCTGGCGAGGATGGAGTTGACCAGCAGCCTGCCGAGTCCGGGAATGGCGAACACGCTCTCGGTTACGACGACGCCGCTGAGTACGCCGGCTATTCCGAGTCCGATTACTGTCATTATGGGCAGGGCGGCGTTTCTGAGGGCGTGCCGTATGAGGACGGCTTTTTCGGCGAGTCCTTTGGCGCGGGCGGTGCGGACGTAGTCTTCGTTGAGGATTTCTAGGACGGTGGCTCGCGTCATTCGCGCTATGAGCGCCATTAGAATGACGCCGGTGGCGAAGGCGGGCATAATAAGTCTGTGTAGGAAGGGCATTATTCCTTCTGATGGCGCTACGTATCCGGCGGCGGGGAACAGTCCGAGTTGGACGGCGAAGAGGTATATCATGAGGAATCCGAGCCAGAATACGGGTATGGAGAATCCAAGCGTGGCGAATACCATGACGGAGCGGTCTATCCATGAGTTGGCTTTCCACGCGGCCAGCACGCCGATGGGAATGGCTAGGGAGACGGCTATGATTTCGGTAAGTATGGCCAGCGAGAGTGTGGGAACTATCCACATTCCGATAAGCTCTACTACAGGGGTTTTGGAGACTATGGAGGCGCCGAGGTCGCCGCGCAGGATGTCTCGGAACCAGATGCCGAGTTGTACGGGTAGAGGTCGGTTGAGTCCGAGTTGTTCGCGGATGGCTTCTACTTCCCATTCCTGGGCTTCGTGGCCTGCTATCAAGGCGGCCGGGTCGCCCGGGGAGAGTCGTATCAGTCCGAATACGACCAGAGATACAACTAGTAGTACGGGTACGGTGGCTAGTATTCGTCTGATTACGTAACCGGTCATTTTAAGCCTGTTTCAGTGTTTTAACAGTGATGTGGGAGACGTCGCCATTAAGTTTAGGGGCGCGTCTCCCACATTCGCAACACGGTCATGCGCCTGGGCGCGAACTCGGTGGGGGTGGATGTATGGTTCTGGGTCTATGGACGGCCTTCGATCCAGACGTTGTTGTAGTTCTGCATTCCCTTGATGACGGTGAAGTTTTTCACCCATGTACGGTAGGGTGTGGTGAGGAAGAATTGCCCGATTCGGAGGGCGGGAACTTCGTCCCAGTAGATGTCTTCTATTTCGCTCACGATTCGCCGCTTCTCCTTGGGGTCCATAGCGGCGGCGTACTCTTCGGACAACTCTACCATACGGTCGTTGTAGAAGCCGGTTCGGCTGGAGCCGTTGACGTTGCCGTCGGTGATGGGGTCGTGGATTCCGTAGAATCCTCCCCAGGTGCTGAAGAAGTGCCAGTAGTCGAGGTCTCCTATCCGTGAGATGAGGGTCGCCCAGTCCATGCCGGGCAGTTCGATGTTGACGCCGACCTCGGCCATTTGTTTTTTGAAGACGGGACCGAGCGGGGTGATGGTTCCGTAGTCGTTGGGGTTCATGTGCAGGAGTGGTTCGCCGTTGTAGCCGGATTCCTCGATGAGTTGTCTGGCGAGTTCCAGGTTGTTTTGGTTGTATCGGTCGTCGCCCTCGTGGGATTCCAATGGTGTTCCGCAGTGGAAGGCGGTGGCGCAGAGGGTCCACAGTTCTTCGGGGCCTAGCGCCGCCATGTATTCGGCGGGGTTCATGGCGAGAAGGATTCCCTGTCGGAATTTTTTCTCGCTGGTGGGCCATTTGTCGTGGTTTATGCCAAGTTGGGACGCTTTGCCGGGCTTGTCGAGCGCGACGGCGATGTCGGGGTGGGCGTCCATTTCGGGGAAGAAGTCGAGGCTGGCGCCGTCAACGATGTCCCATTCTCCGGTCTTGAGGCCCGCGATTTTTGTTTCTTCCGATGGGATCTCGAGCCATATAATGCGGTCGGCGTAGGGTATTTGTGAACCGGCGAAGTTGCTGTGCGGGTCGGAACGCGGCACGTAGTCCTCGTAGCGCTTCAGTATGACTCGGTTGCCGACTTCCCAGTTTTCGAGTTCGTAAGGGCCTGTTCCGATGTAGTTGTCCACGCCGACGTCTTCGGTGGGTTCCATCATGGCTATGTCTTGGGGCCACTGGATGTTTCTGCCTCTGAGCATACCGAGATGTGAGATCAGAGCGCCGTAGGGCTGTTTCAGATGCACCTCGAATACGCGGTCGTCCACCTTTTTGAGTCCGTCGTCTATGAGTACTCGGTTCAGGGACTTGCCGGCCGCGTGCCGCTTCATCCATCGCCCGAAACTGGCTATGGAGTCGTCTGATGTGATGTGGCGTCCGAGTTTGTGGAATGTGGGTCCCTCTCGCAGCGTAAATGTGTATATGAGTCCGTCGTCGGATATCTTCCAGCTGTCAATGAGCTGAGGGCGGGGGTTGAAGTCGTCGTCGTAGGCGAGCAGTCCTTCCTGGTAATGGAGGTGTACGGCTCCGCATACGTAGGCGCCTGTGAAGTCGCAGTCCAGCGATTTGATGCTGGCTTGCGCCACCACTTTGAGGTCGCCGCCGTATCGGGCGGCTTCTAAGGCCATGGCGGGGGAGAGTTCTGGGGTGGCGACAACCTCGACGACCTTCTCGACCACCTTTTCAACTTCGACTTCTTTGACGACTTCCTTCTCGACCTCGACCTCTTTTACCACCTCGACTTCTTTGACGACTTCCTTCTCGACCTCGACCACAACCGTTCTTTCCACTATCTGTGGTTCGCTGTCTCCCTGACAGGCGGCGAGCGCGATGAAAATGGACAGGGACAACAATATCGCCGATAAGATAAATATAGACAGCCTCATGATATCCTCCTCATTCTGAGCGTGGTTGGCAACCACGCAGACCTGCAAATCGTATGCGCAACGTTGTACCGAATGGTTTCGTTGGCGAATTTTAATTCGGGAATTTTCAGGATGGTATATCAGGTTTCCTGTATTGTCAACAAACTCTTGGCGGGGGAAGCGTCGGATAGGCGTTGGGCATAAGCGCGCTACTGAGGATGCGAAGCGACGCAAGGTCGGCGGACAGTCGGGATGCCGGCGGGGATTTTGACGCTTGGTTTCGCGGGGTGAGCGCTCTATATTCAGATCCCCTGCCCACAGTTGCCTATATTGCGTTAAACTATGGTTGCGACCGACAAACGGGTCGCCTATCCAATGAATCTTAGCGACAGGAGATGTGAGAATAATGACCAAATATACCCGATTCCTCGCGCATGGCGAGGTGGCCTACGGAGTGGTAGAGGGGGATAGCGTGCGGCAGATAACCGCGGCCCCGTACGAAGGTTATGAGGTTACGGATCATTCGCATGCGCTTGACGAGGTGAAGTTGCTGGCTCCGGTGGTGCCGAACAAGGTGGTCGCCATTGGTCTGAATTACCGCAGCCATCTCGGAGATCGGAAGCCGCCCAGCGTTCCTGAGCCTTTTTTCAAGACGACGTCTTCGGTTGTCGGCCCCGGAGATGATGTGGTAATCCCGAAAGAGGCGCTGGAGGAGGGCGTAACGGTTCAGCCGGAGGCGGAGCTTTCGCTGGTGATCGGCAGGAAGGCTAAGCGAGTGTCCAGAGAGGATGCGCTCGACTATATATTGGGGTTCACTTGCGGGAATGATGTTAGCGCGCGAGACTGGCAGGCTAAGGATCTGTCGTGGTGGCGGGCGAAGTCGTCGGACACTTTCACGCCGCTCGGTCCGTTTATTGTGTCCGGTCTCGATCCGTCCGCGCTTCGTCTCGTTGGGCGGATAAACGGCGAGGTGGCGCAGGAGCAGGTCACCAGCGACCTTCTCTATGGCGTTCCTGAGATAATTGAGTTTGTGACTCGCGTGTTGACGCTTAATCCGGGCGATGTGGTTATGACCGGCACGCCCGGGGCGCCCGGCGATGTTCACGACGGTGATGTAATAGAAGTCGAGATAGCCGAGATAGGAACGCTTACCAACACGGTCCGGAACGAGGCCTAGCGGATTGCTAGTGGTCAGCTGTAAGTTAGCGTACTTGCAGCTGGCCACTGATGATTGACAGGCATCTAATTCAGCAGGCCGCCGAGGGTGAGCCAGTAGAAGGTGATGTACGTTCCGGCGACTATCATTAGCCATGTTCCGATGGGGTGGATGTAGGGCATGACCTTTCGCATACCGCCGAGCATGGCGCCTTTGAACAGCGCCATGCTTAGGGTGAGGGCGATAATGACGACGCCCATTCCGAGCGCGTAGAGGACAAATTGGGCGAAGGAGGCGGCTATGCCGGAGGCGGCGAACGAAGAGCCTATTACCGCAAGGAATATGGGCAGGGTGCAGCTGAGGGAGGCGACGCCGTAGCTGAGTCCGAAGAGGAAGTACCCGCGCATACTGGAGCGTCCGGGGTCGCCGAGTCTGTTCGCGGCTCGCTGGGCTAGCGCGGTGTATAGCTCGCCGCCTTTCAGCAGCCACGCGCCGGCGAGTATGAGCGCTATGCCGATCGCCAGCCCTAGCCATGGCAGTATGTCGCCTAGGACTGAGCGCGCTCCCAGTCCTATGATTCCGCCGGCCGCGGCGAATAGTAGGACGAATCCGGCGGTTACCGAGATTCCTACGAGCAGGGCCTTTCCGAGTTGGGGGAAGAAGGGGGATCTGTCCTCGTTGGCGCCGACTCCGAGATAGAGTCCCATGTAGGCGGGCAGCATGGCGAAGCCGCATGGGTTGAACGCGGCCGCGACTCCGGCGCCGAAGGCGAATCCGAGAGGGGCGACTATTCCCAGTCCGGATAGGAAAGAGCCGGAGCTGCCGGACAGGGATTCCACGAACAGGTTCACTCCGTCGGTTCCGCCGTCGCTCCTTATGAGCAGCGCGCCGAGGACGGCGATGGCGATCGCTCCCAGCGCCACTATTCCGGGCATAAGAATGTCTCTCGCGCGCCGGGCGAGCGTGTTTCCGCCGGAGTCCAAGACTTTCATGAGGGGTTCTCCGATGTGATTATATCTCTATTACCGGGTGGTGTATCTATTTGGATGCGGTGGGGCGATGAGGGGTTCTGCGGTGTTGGGAGTGGGATGGTTTCTGAGTATCCGTATGGGCGAGCGGATTCGAGCGCGCGCTTGTCCGACATTGGACCGCGTCTCGCTTTATTTGGCTTGGGGTCGTTCTGATGGGATTATAGCAAAGACGCGCTTGATGAAATCTTTCGTTTGACTCTTCGCCAAGTCTGGACTACTATCAGGCTTAACCCCGAAATGAAGGAGACATCGGCATGGGCGCGATAATCGGCGAAGGCGACTTCAGATATGAGCACATAGTTGACTGGCATAAGATGCCGGAGGGCGCGAGGCTGATCGAGACTCCGGGCGTAGCGGTTGACTCTCAGGACGATGTGTACGCCTTCAGCCGCAACCCGGACTATCCGGTCATGGTATTCGATCAGGACGGGAATTTCGCGCGAGGGTTCGGCAAGGGCATCTTCGGCAACCGCACGCACGGCATATATGTGGGCCCGGAGGACACTATTTATTGTGTGGATGACGGCATACATACTATTACCAAGTTCACCCGCGAGGGCGAATTGCTAATGACCATCGGCGCTCCCGGGGTGTCGTCGGAGATATGGAAGGGACAACCTTTCAACAGGCCTACTCACGCGGCCGTCTCCAAAAAGACCGGGCATATTTACATTTCCGACGGGTATGGCAATTTCAATATCCACAAGTACACGGGGGATGGCGAATATGTCAAAAGCTGGGGCGGTCCCGGGATTGATCCGGGTGAGTTCCTGCGTCCGCATAATATAGCGGTGGACAATGACGACAGGGTGCTTGTCGCCGACCGCGAGGCGCACCGGATACAGGTTTTCGACGGCGATGGCAATGTTCTGGATGTGTGGAATAATATCCATATGCCCAACGGCATGACTATCGGGCCGGATGACAATATATATGTCGGGGAGTTGCCCGGCGCGACGCAGGCCGATCCGACCCCGCCGCGCCACGGTCACCGCGTTACGATATATGATTCCAAGGGCGACCGGCTCGCCCTGCTGGGCGCGGATGACGAGGGGGAGGAGTCCGGCGCGTTCATAGCGCCGCACGGCATGGGGGTTGACAGCCAGGGGAACATATATGTGGGAGAGGTGTCCTTCACTATTCGGGGCAGCCGTATGGACCCGCCTAAGGAACTCCGCAGCTTCACCAAGCTTGCCAAGGTCGGCTAGGTTCGCTTCCCCGATACGAATGAGGAGAAGGCCGCCGTCGCTCTCGTCGCGTTCCCGGTCAGACGCAAGGCGGTCTTCTCCTGACCATAGTCTGTTCCATGCGGAAAGGTTTTCTTTCGCCTTGCTTTAGATCATGATCTTGGACGTTCTTCGCCTCGGAAATATGCGCGTGGGACGGCGTCTCGTTTTGGGTATTTAGCGCCGGGATCGCTTATAATTAGGTTGAAGCGTATCCGCGCGTGATTCGCGCCTTGTGAACAGCCTTCTGAAAGTCGAGACGCCATCCAGTGAGCAACATAGCCAGCATCCGCGCCCGGGAAGTTCTCGATTCCAGGGGCAACCCGACCGTCGAGGTCAACATAAGTCTGCAAGACGGCGCTTACGGCCGGGCGCTCGCGCCGTCGGGAGCTTCCACCGGAGCGAATGAGGCCGTCGAACTGCGGGACGGCGACCCCACACGGTACAGGGGGCGCGGAGTCCTGAAGGCGGTGGAGAACGTTCACGCGGTCGTAGCTCCGGCTCTTGTGGGGATGCCGGTCAACGATCAGCGAGAGATTGACAGGGTGCTTATAGAGCTGGACGGAACGGACAATAAGGCCAATTTGGGCGCGAACGCGATTCTGGGCGTGTCGCTTGCCGCCGCTCACGCCGCCGCTTTAAGCGAAGGCGTCCCGCTTTATAAGCGGTTCAAGGGTGAGGGGTCACTTACACTGCCAGTTCCGATGTTCAATGTGATCAACGGCGGACGCCACGCCGAAGACTCCACCGACTTTCAGGAGTTTATGGTGGTTCCGGCCGGGTTCGACTCGTTCAGGCGGGCGCTTCAGGCGGGGGTCGAGGTGTATCATTGTCTCATGGACAGCCTGCGCGATCGCGGACTCAGCACCCATGTCGGCGATGAGGGCGGATTCGCCCCGGCATTGAGCGCCAACCGGCAGGCGGTGGATATTCTCATAGAAGCCATTGAGAAGGCCGGCTACAGGCCGGGCGAAGAGTGCTTTATCGCTCTGGACGTGGCCGCGTCCGAACTCGCCGCCGGGCCGGGACGCTACAATTTGCCCCGGGAGAACGCATCGCTCGGCGCCGAAGAACTGGTGGATACCTACGACGCATGGCTCGCGGACTACCCGATAGTGTCCATTGAGGACGGTCTGGCGGAGGATGACTGGGGCTCGTGGGATTCTATGCGCCGGAGAATAGGGTCGCGCGTTCAGCTTGTGGGCGACGATATATATACGACCAACCCGCGCCTTATCGAACAGGGAATCGAACGGAGCTCGTCCAACGCTGTCCTTGTCAAGCTCAACCAGATTGGCACGGTCAGCGAGACTCTCGACGCCGTCGGCATGACCCAGAAGGCCGGGTGGGGAGTGGTCATCAGTCACCGGAGCGGTGAAACGGAGGACTCGTCCATAGCCGACCTGGCTGTCGGGACGTCCGCCGGGCAAATAAAGGCGGGCGCGCCCGCCAGAGGGGAGAGAACGGCTAAGTATAACCGTCTGCTGCGAATCGAGGAGGAACTGGGAAGTGGGTCTCGATACGCCGGAGTCGAAGTCTATGGGAAGTTCCTTGCTCGGGGCGAATGACAAGACCCATATACCAACCATCGCGGAGATCCGCGAATCCCTCGCGCCACTGATAGCGCGGGCCGGAGCGAGAAAGGCTATCTTGTTCGGTTCATACGCCAAGGGGAGCGCTGACAGATATAGCGACCTTGACATCCTTATCGTTCACGATACGCCAAAAGGGTTCTTTGAGCGGGCTTCCGACTTTCGCGCCGCGCGCGCCGCTTGGCCGCGCTCGCTCGATATGCTGATATATACGCCTAGGGAACTGGATGAGATGCTCGCGCAACATCGTCCGTTCATAGAAATCGTTATGGAAGAGGGCGTAGTGATATATGAAGCTTGACCCGACAGCCGAGGCCACTCGCTGGATGTTGCAATCCGAGAACGACCTCGCCGCGGCGAACGCCATGCTCAGAGAGGGATTCTATTCCCAAGCGTGCTTCATGTCGCAGCAGGCCGCCGAGAAAGCGCTCAAGTCCATTGCCTACGGCAGAGGCGACAGGTTCGTCATAGGTCACTCGCTTCAGGAACTTCTGAATGATCTGGTGAATACGCATGAAGATATGGAATCTCTTAGGGACGCCGCCTGCCGTCTCGATCAATACTACATCGCCACGCGTTATCCTGACGCGCTGCCCGGCGGTCTGCCTTTCGAGACGTATAGCGGGGGACAGGCCGGCGAAGCGGTGGCGATGGCCTCAGAAATAGTTACATCGTCCCGCGCTTATCTGGAATAATATAGGTGTAGATGAGAGCCGTCATCCGCGATCGGTGAAATCCCAATCGTGTAAATCCTGACTCAGACAAATCATGCGAGGATAACCGAAATGTCCACACGCATTGGAATCAACGGCTTTGGACGCATGGGAAAGCAGACCTTACGCGCCGTCTTGGAACGCTATCCCGACAAACTGGAGGTTGTAGCTGTGAACAGCCGGCGGGGACGGCCGGAAGATATCGCCCGCCTGCTGAAATACGACTCTACATACGGCAGGTATCCGGGTGAGGTAAGGGCCACGAATCGCGGCGTCAGCATAGACGGCTCCGAGGTGGCGACGTTGAATGAAGACACTCCGTCCAACCTGCCATGGGGCGAGCTTGGGGTCGAGATAGTGATTGAGTCCACGGGGGCGTTCAATGATTCGGGGAGGGCGAGCGGCCACCTGGAAAGCGGCGCCAGGAAGGTTGTCATCTCCGCGCCCGCCAAGGGGGACGCGCTCACAGTCGTTCTCGGAGTCAACGAGGGGGACTACGAGCCCGGTCGCCATAACATCATCAGCAATTCGTCCTGCACCACCAACTGCATCGCGCCCATGGTCAAGGCGCTGCACGAAAGCTTTGGCATAGAGCGGGGTCTTATGACTACGGTTCATGCTTATACCAATGATCAGCGTATCCTCGATAAGTATCATTCCGATCCGCGCAGGGCCAGGTCCGCGGCGCAGAACATCATCCCCACCACCACCGGCGCGGCGAAGTCGGTCGGGATCGTAATTCCCGAGATGAAGGGCAGGATCAACGGCATGGCGGTGCGGGTGCCTACTCCAACGGTATCGCTTACCGACTTTGTCGCTACCCTCGAAAAAGCGGCGTCGGCAGAAGAGGTAAACGATTTGTATAGGGAGGCCGCTTCCAACGGACTGAGCGGCATACTTGACTACACAGAAGAGCCGCTTGTGAGCGCGGACTTCATCGGCGACTCGCACAGCGCGATTATAGACGGCTCATCTACCATGTCTCTTGGCGGCGACATGGTGAAGGTTGTCGGGTGGTACGACAACGAGTGGGGCTACTCGTGCAGAACCGCCGACCTCGCGGCATTTATAGCGGACAAGGGCATATAGATCCGGCATCTCGGATTTTCCAGATGGCAGACCCAGCGACAGTCAGACAGAACATCCAGACCATCCGCGCCTTGTCCAACGACTTGGCGGGGTTTCTACACACGCTGCCGGATGACGTCTGGCGAGATCCGGATATGTACGCCAGCGCGTGCGCTCAGTGGAAAGTGGCGGATGTCGTAACCCATCTGATCGCGATAGCGAATATGAAGACCATGAGCGTTCAGCGCGCTCTGAAGGGCGATTCTTCACCGCCTATGGGGTACAGAGGCGCATCCGAGGATGAACGCCAACAGGAATTGGTCAATCTGAGAGAGGCGTACTACGAGGACATCTTCTACGAATTCAGCGCATCGTGCCTGCGCCTCAACAGCCTGCTGGTCGGACTTGAACCCGACCAGTATAATCTAGCCGCTTGGCACCCAATCAGGGTAATGGACGTGTCTCGGCTGATAGAACTTCGGCTTATGGAACTCGCGGTTCACGCGTGGGATATACGCTATGGCTTTGACCGCGGCGCGCGGATCAGTCCTGTCGCCGTTCAGTTTTTGAAGGGCTGGCTTCCCAACTGGCTGCGCGCATCGTTTCGCAAGCCCGCGGCGATAGAGGACAGCGTAACCCTCAGGTTCGACCTGTCCGATTCCGAAAACGAGGTTTACGAGCTGCGAGTGCGCGCCGACTCGTTCTCTCTGGAGGACGCGGATCTTTCAGGGGACGCCGATGTTGCCATATCGCTCGATTCCAGCGCGTACATCCTGTTCCTGATGGGACGGGTGAACCTGCGTCGCTCCGTCCGCAGACGACAGATAGCGCTGGAGGGCGACGTGGAAGCGGGCGCGAAGTTCGGTGAGTGGTTCGTTGGAATCTGACTGACCGCGCCGCTATCCGGACAGACGCTCGGCGAGTTCCACGAAACTGGACACCGACATGTCGAAACGTGACGTATCGCCCGGGTTCTCGCCCTTGCCCGGGCCGAACTCGTCGGGTCTGAAGACATACGCTGTCCGTAGGCCGGACGCCCGCGCGCCGTCCACGTCATACGCGTGGGCCGCGACCATCATGACCTCTTCCGGCTCGGCGTCCAGTATCCTCACCGCGCCCAGATACACCTGCGGGTTCGGTTTGTAAGAGCCGAACATACCGGTGGACAGAACGCAGTCCCAAGGGAGGCCGCCGCGCTTGGACAGCGACACGAGCATCGAGAGGTTGCCGTTCGACAGCGTTCCGATTATGTGTTTGCGCTTCATGAGCGCCAGTCCTTCTACCGTATCCGCCCAGGGCTTGAGCCTGCGCCACGCTCGGTTCAGGTGGGCGACTTCGCTCTCCGGCAGGTCCGGCGCGCCGAGTTCTCGGAGCAGCCCACCCAGAACTTCGCGGTGAATCTGGTCCATTGTGATCCACTCCCTCTCGCCCTGAGTGATTCTACCCTGCAAATCGCGGAAACCCGCGCGCCATCTGTCCGCCGTGTCCTCCCAATCCGAGCTCAGGCCATTATCGCTCCCGAACCGCTCCAACGCTGCGATAATTGATGACCGCCAATCCACAGTGGTCCCGAACACGTCGAATAGTATCGCTTTTACACTCATGCTAATGTCCTCTTCCGGTATGGAGATTATGGTCTGAAAATCGTTTCTGAGCGATTATATACTCCCATGGCAGATTAGTCTGAGGTTCCTGTTTGTCGCGGGCGGAATCTTTTCAAAGCGTCGCCAAGCGGGTTGTTCATGGCGGGGTGAAGTGTCGCAACTACGGGGGTGGAACGCCGCGCTCAGGGTGATGATGAAAGAACTCTGCTATCGCGTTGGGTTGACAGCAGTTGGACGATGTGCTGCGATCTATTTTATTATTCATGTGTATTAATATCATGTGAGGTGACGCAAATATGAAAATCGTTAGGAGAATATTAGCCATTATATTGGGGGCTATAGCCCTCGCGGTGGCGTTTCATTTCATATGTTCCCCATTTTATAGGGACATTGTGGATACGCGCGAGGTATGGAGCGTTCTGAACTGGTTTATGGCCTTCGCGGTCCTGGTCGCGCTTGCGGCGTCGTACATTCGCAAGCAGAACATGACTGCGTCAGATGCCCGAGTGAACGTGGTCTTCTACTCGACGCTGTTGCTGGCGATTTGGTTTTTCTGGAACTGGTTCGACAGTCTCGCAGCCGACAGTCTCGGTCTCGGGGGGCAGGACGGCATACACTTGATACTCTGGGCGTTCATAGATCCGTTGCTCATAATCTTGGTGGGCAGGTTGAGCGTACGGCTGTGGAAAGGGGATTCGCGGTAACTTGCGCCTGAAATAGCGGCCGGAAGATGTGAAAATGGCAGGAGCGGCAGGATTCGAACCCGCGACCCTCGGTTTTGGAGACCGATGCTCTACCAGCCTGAGCTACGCTCCTGCAAACTGGGTTGTACAAATCGCCCTGACGCCAATCGCTAACGCCCTATCACCACCCGTTCGGCTGTCGAGCGCGTTTTCTCTAGGGCATTCTAGAAGATGATCAAGACGTTCAGGCCGCTTACTATTGTACTATCTCCGGACCTCTTTTGTACAACCTATTTGCGTGAAGGACGGGGCGATGGATGCCGGGGCGTCGCATCTACTCTGTCTCAAGTCTATACCTGACAGTGGATGAGTTTAAGCGAGGAGCTTCGATGCAACAAAGCCCCTCGCTCTTGGCCGAACGTTACATATTCATCGCCGCAGGCCGCGACTCTATCGAGTGCCGAACTTCGGGGTTCACGACCGACATGGGCAGCGTGCCGCGCAGAAGCCGCGATGTTTCTTGGCCGACCTGCACACCTGACCTGATGCGGGACATATTCGACGAACCCGCCGAGTGCGGAGTCGCGATAACGTTATCCATCTTCAGCAACGGATTGTCCGGCGAGGTCGGCTCCTCTTCGAATACGTCCAGCCCGGCGCCCGCTATCTCGCCGTCGTCCAGCGCCTTGATAAGCGCAGCTTCGTCAACGACAGGTCCGCGGCAGGTGTTCACGAAGTAAGCCGTCTGCTTCATCGCCTTGAAGAAACTCTCGCCAATCAGCTTCTCTGTCTGCCGATTAAGCGGCGTGTGGACCGATACGAAGTCCGACTCGGCGGCCAGTTCTTCCAGGCTGCCTACGAGTCGTACCCTGTACTCGCGCGCTATCCAGGGCGGCAGGTATGGGTCGTAGGCTATGACATCCATGCCGAAGGCCTGCGCCTTGCGCGCCACCGCCCGCGCTATGTTCCCGAACGCCACCAGTCCAAGTGTCTGGTCATAGATTGGGACCATAGGCATGATGGCCTCTCGCGTCTCCGCGCCCCACTTGCCCGCCTTGGTCAGTTCGTTGAGCTGGGCAAGCTTCTTCGCGCAGGCCAGAATCATCACGACGGCGTGGTTGGAGACCTCTTCGGTGCAGAAGCCCGCCGCGTTGACCACCATGACGCTCTTGTCGGTCGCCGCCTCGTGGTCAATGTGATTGAAGCCGTGGCTGCCGACCAGAATAGCCTTCACTCCTTCCGTCTCCTCGATGACCTCGCGGGATATAGGAACTCCGCCCGCGTTGATCACTATGTCCGCGCCGGTCATTGCCTCGATGACCTCGCCGTCGCTGGAGCATTCGTACTTGTCCAGCTCGTAGTCCAGACCCTGAAGCTGCTCCTCAATGAGAGTCGTGTCAGCCTCGCCTCTGCCTGATATAACCGAAATTCTCTGTGTCACTTCCGTTCCTCCTGTTGTGTTTGCTTGGCGAACCAATATCGCCGGATTATCTCGCCCCATATTATACCCTCTTGGCATTGAGCTTGTGGAAGTAGCGCGTCAGCGTCTAAAACTCTGTGTCTGCCCGTTAGAGCCGGGGACAATGCCGCTTGCGATGTCCGCGCGGGACTCAGCGCACTGCATACGCATACGCGCGCCGGAGCGACGAATTCGCACAGGCCGTCTTCCGTCCTTTTTAGGATTCACGATCTGTTTTCCTTCAACGAAGCCGGATACGATTCCGGGTATTCCCAGCAGTTCCTCTGAAGTGTCGAGGTGCAGCGGCTCGGACGCGGGGAATGTCATGTTTCCTAGCGGTCTGCAGTTCCTGAAAGTCCGCGGCGGCGCGTTCCGGAGCGAGGTCATCGGTCAGGCGTTTGACCACGAGGCGCACTTCGTTTCCCGTAGGAGACAGGTAGCGGATTATATGCGCCGAGTTGGTCAGAGCGGCGGGTATCGGGGGTCAGCGACAGCGCTGGATGGCGGGAAAGGACGGTTGAGACTGCTCGCTGGGCGTGTCGAGTTGTGAGTTCAATCATGTGACACGGCGTCCTGTTTCTCGAGTAAAGTGAGGGGGCGCGGTCTGACAAGATCGTCCGCAGTCCGCGCGGAGAGATTACGCGTCAATTCGAGTTGTCTTCTGCGATCACATGGTGGGGACGGTGCCGACCGAGTGGGGCAGGCTTGTTTTCCCCATTAGGTATTCGTCTATGCCGCGCGCGGCCTCGCGGCCCTCGGCAAGCGCCCAGACCACGAGCGACTGTCCGCGAGCCATGTCGCCCGCCGCGAACACGCCCGGAGCCGAGGTCATCTTGTTCGGCGCGGTGACGACGTTGCCGCGCGGGTCGAGTTCAACTCCAAGCTGAGCAAGCATCCCGTCCGGTTCGGGATGTACGAATCCGAGCGCGAGCAGAACGATGTCAACCTCTATCTCAAACTCCGATCCGGGGGTCTCTATCATCGCGGGGCGTCCGGCGGCGTCCGGCGGTCCCCATTCGAGACGAACGGCGTGCATCTTCTCGACTTTTCCGCTCCGGCCCGAGAAACTCTTGGTCAGGATGTTATAGTCGCGCACTCCGCCCTCTTCATGCGAGGACGAGGTTCGCAGTATCATCGGCCACTGCGGCCACGGATTATTGTCCCCGCGTATTTCAGGGGGCTGCGGCAGAAGCTCGAACTGGTACACTATTTCCGCGCCCTGCCTGTGTGCCGTGCCCACGCAGTCCGAGCCGGTATCTCCGCCGCCCAGAACCAGCACGCGCTTGCCCTCGGCGGCTATGCGCTCCGGGGAGTCGAACGTTTGGCCCGCTATGACCCGGTTCTGCTGGGTCAGATATTCCATGGCCATGTGTACCCCGTCCAGTTCGCGTCCGGGGATGGGCAGGTCTCGCGCGATGGTAGAGCCGCCGGTCAGGCATATGGCATCGAAGTCCATCCTGAGCCGGTCGGCGTGAATATCCTTGCCCACGTAAACACCGGTCTTGAACACAACGCCCTCTGCGCTCATCTGGTCAACGCGACGCTGCACCACGCTCTTTTCCAGCTTGAATTCGGGAATTCCCAGCCGCAAAAGCCCGCCTATGTACTCATTGCGCTCAAACACGGTTACCGTGTGTCCCGCGCGGTTCAGCTGCATTGAGGCGGCTAGTCCGGCCGGGCCTGAGCCGATGACCGCAACGCTCTTGCCGGTCCTGAATTTCGGCGGTTCGGGAACTATCCAGCCCTCGCGCCAGCCTCTGTCGGATATGGCTTTCTCGATATATTCGATAGTAACCGGGTCGCTGTTTATGTTGAGAACGCAGGAACCCTCGCACGGAGCCGGGCATATGCGGCCGGTGAACTCGGGAAAGTTGTTGGTCGAGTGAAGCTTCGCCAGCGCCTCTTTCCACTTGCCGCGATAAACCAGGTCGTTGAAGTCGGGGATGATGTTCCCGAGCGGACAGCCCCCCATGCAGAACGGAACGGCGCAGTTCATACACCGTCCACCCTGGTTGCGGGCTTCTTTCTCAGGCCAGTCTTCGTAGAATTCCAACCAGTGCAGTGTTCGTTCCGAGGGGTCTTGTCGCGGCGGGGCGACACGCGCCCACTCCATAAATCCAGTAGGTTTTCCCATTGTCGGCTGAATATCCCCTAGTCGCCGGAGGCTATGGCAAAGGCTTGTTCTCGCTCGGCGCGTTCCGCCAAGACCCGTTTGTAATCAATAGGCATTACCTTGACGAAGTGAGGCAGCATTTCGTCCCAGTTGTCCAGAACCCGCCGGGCGTTCGCGCTTCCCGTATAGCGGAGATGCTCAGTGAGCATCCGGCGCACGCTATCTATATCGGCTTCTTCCTCCAGGTCTTCCAGCAAAACCATTTCCGTGTTGCAAAGGTCTTTGAAATGTCCGTGTTCGTCCAGCACAAACGCTTCGCCACCGCTCATGCCGGCCGCGAAGTTGCGTCCTGTGGGACCCAGAATCACGACCTTGCCCCGCGTCATATACTCGCATCCGTGGTCGCCAACGCCCTCCACGACCGCCTCTGCCCCGGAGTTGCGAACGCAGAACCGCTCGCCCGCTATTCCTCTTATGAAAGCCTTTCCGCCGGTCGCCCCGTACAGCGCGACGTTACCGATAATTATGTTCTCTTCCGGGATAAAGACGGATTCCGCCGGAGGCCTTATCGTAACGTTGCCGCCGGACAGCCCCTTGCAGAAGTAGTCGTTCGCGTCGCCCTGCACGTGGAAGGTTACGCCCTTGGCGAGGAACGCGGCGAAACTCTGGCCCGCCGACCCTTTGAAGCGCACTGTGACGGTGTCTTCGGGCAGCCCGTCTTCGCCGTATTTCAGCGCGATGCCGTAGCTCAGCATAGCGCCGACAGTGCGATTCGCGTTGGTTATCGGCATATCGAGCGCGACGGGAGACGCCGATTCTACCGCGTCCGCGCATAGCGCTATCAGCTTATTGTCCAGCGCTTTGTCCAGTCCGTGATACTGTTCCTCTCGGCAGTAGGTGGCGATGTCGCTCGGAACAGCGGGCTTTTTCAGCAGGCGTGAGAAGTCCAGCCCGCTCGCCTTCCAGTGGTCAATCGCCTTGCGCGTATCCAGCCGGTCCATCTGTCCCACCATTTGGTTGATGGCGCGAAAGCCCATTTCCGCCATTATAAGGCGCAGTTCTTCGGCCACGAAGAAGAAGTAGTTTATGACGTGTTCCGGCTGTCCCGCGAACTGCTTGCGAAGTTCGGCGTCCTGGGTGGCGATGCCCACCGAGCATGTGTTCAAGTGACACTTGCGCAACATTATGCAGCCCATCGTGATGAGCGGCGCGGTAGCCATTCCGAACTCTTCGGCGCCCAGCAGACAGGCGATCGCCACGTCGCGGCCCGTCTTTATCTGGCCGTCGGTCTGCACTACGATGCGCCCGCGCAGGTCGTTTTCGACAAGGACCTGTTGCGTTTCAGCGACGCCAAGCTCCCATGGCAGGCCGGAGTATTTGATGGAAGCCTCGGGCGACGCTCCCGTGCCGCCGCTGTCTCCGCTTATCAGCACCACGTCGCCGTGTCCCTTGGATACGCCCGCCGCTATTGTGCCCACTCCGGCCTCGGCGACCAGCTTGACATGAATTCTGGAATTCGGGTTCGAGTTCTTTAGGTCGTGGATAAGCTGCGCCAGGTCCTCGATGGAATAGATGTCGTGGTGAGGCGGGGGCGAGATAAGCTCCACGCCGGGCGTGGAATTCCGAACCCAGCCTATATACTCGTCCACCTTGTGGCCCGGCAGTTGGCCGCCCTCGCCGGGCTTGGCCCCCTGCGCCATCTTTATCTGGAGGTCTTTCGCGTTGGCGAGATAGTTGATGGTGACGCCGAAACGTCCGGACGCGACCTGCTTGATGGCGCTGTTGCGCGAGTCCCCGTTCGGGTCCGGCGCGTAGCGATGCCAGTCCTCGCCTCCCTCGCCCGTGTTTGAGCGAGCGCCGACGCGGTTCATCGCGATAGCCAGCGTCTCGTGCGCCTCGCGGCTTATCGAACCCAGCGAAATCGCGCCCGTGGCGAACCTCTTTACTATCTCCGACGCTGGTTCCACTTGGTCAATGGGTAGAGGTTCGTCCGCCTTTTTGAGATCCAGAAGCCCGCGTATCGTGCACATCTTCTGCGCGTAACTATTGGCCCAGTCGGAGAACTCTTTGTATGTGTCCCAGCTATTGGATTTGGCGGCGTGCTGGAGCTTCGCGATAGTCGTCGGGTTCCACATATGGTATTCGCCGTCGCGACGCCACTGGTAGAAGCCGCCCACTTCCAGGTCCATGTTGCCGGACACCACCAGGTCGGTGTATGCGAATGAGTGACGCGTCCTGGACTCTTCCTCGATCTCCGCTATGCCAATTCCGCCGATGCGAGAGGGGGTCCAGGCGAAGTATCTGTCTATGAACTCTTCGTTCAGCCCGACCGCCTCGAATATCTGCGCGCCGCGATAGCTCTGGATGGTGGATATGCCCATCTTCGCCATTATCTTGACGACGCCTTTGTGCGCGGCTTTGATGAAGTTCTTCTCGGCTGTCTCGTATTCCACCCTGGGCAGGAAGTAGTCCTGCCGAATCATGTCCTGCATGGATTCGAATACCAGGTAGGGGTTGATGGCCCCGGCTCCGTATCCTATGAGAAGCGCCAGATGCGCTATGTCGCGCGGTTCTCCCGACTCGACCACCAGCCCGCAGCGCGTTCGCGTCCCCTCGCGTATCAGGTGGTGATGCACTCCGGCGGTCGCCAGCAGGCTTGGTATGGGCGCGTTGTCCTCGTCCACGCCGCGGTCAGATAGGATAAGGATGGGATACCCGTCTTCGATGGCCTGCGACGCCTCGGCGCAAAGCCTGTCCATCGCTTCTTCCAGTCCGCCCCGTTCCTCCGGGTCGAACAATGTGGAGAGTGTCTTCGACCTGATGCCGTTGACATTGATTTCACGTATCTTCTCGAGTTCGGAATTTGTTATGAACGGCTCTTTGACCGTAAGTTGCCGACAGTGTTCCGGTGTCTCATCGAACAGGTTCAGTTCGCGGCCTATCATCGCGCGCGTGGAGGTCACAAGCTCCTCGCGTATAGAGTCGAGCGGCGGGTTGGACACCTGCGCGAACCGCTGCCTGAAATAGTGGAACAGCGCCGGCGACTTGTCCGACATGACCGCCAGGGGAACGTCGGCGCCCATCGAGCCTACCGGGTCTCCCCCTGTCAGCGCCATCGGTTCTAGTATCATGCGCAGATCTTCCAGCGTGTATCCAAACGCCGCCTGTCTGCGCGCGAGCGTATCGAAATCGGTTTTGTGTACATTCGCGGGTTCGGGAAGGTCATTCAGCGTCACCATGTTCTCGCGCAGCCACTCGCCATACGGCCTGCGGAACGCGAGTTCCGATTTCAGCGCGTCGTCCTGGACTATCTCGCCGCGCGACATGTCCAGCATGAACATCCGGCCCGGGTAGATGCGCTCCTTGTGCAGGACATCTTCAGGCGGAATATCGAGCACGCCTGTTTCGGAGCCCATGACCAGCACGTCGTCCTTGGTCACGATGTAGCGGCATGGGCGCAGCCCGTTGCGGTCCAGAATGGCGCAGACCTTCGCGCCGTCCGTCGCTATCACCAGCGCGGGACCATCCCACGGCTCCATCATGGACGAGTGATACTCATAGAAGTCCCGCTTCTTTTCGTCCATCGGAATATGGTCGCCCCACGCCTCCGGTATGAGCATCATCATAGCGTGTTCGAGAGAGCGTCCCGACGCGAGCAGCGCCTCGAGCGCGTTGTCCAGCGTGGCGGTGTCGCTCTGGTAGGGCGTTACGATTGGGAGCAGTTCGCTTATGTCATCGCCTAGGACTTCGCTGCGGAAATTCTTCTCCCGCGCGGCCATCCAGTTGATGTTGCCCTGGAGCGTGTTTATCTCGCCGTTGTGAATGATGAAGCGGTAGGGATGCGCCAGCTTCCACGAGCCTAGCGTGTTTGTGGAAAAGCGAGAGTGGACCAGCGCGAACGATGTGATCATCCGCTCGTCGGCCAGGTCGTGATAGAAGCGTCTGAGCTGGTGGGCAATGATGAGGCCCTTGTAAACCAGCGTTCGCGAAGAAAGGCTGCAAATATAGAAGTCTCCGCCCGCCGACAGGTCGTCGCCCAGTACGGCCTTCTCTATCCGCTTGCGTATCACGAACAGCCGGAGCTCGAATTCGCTCTTGGACGAATCCGCGCGTCCTACCATGAACTGTTTAATGACCGGCATCACACGCGCAGAGAGAGTTCCTATCTGGTCGGGGGAAACAGGCACGTCGCGCCAAGTGAGGAAACGTTGACCCTCCTCCGCGATGATCCGCTCGATAGCTCTCTCGCATCTGGCCCGTTCGTCGGGGTCCGGCGGCAGGAACGCCATCCCGACACCGTAGTCTCCCCGCTCGGGGACGGACGCTCCCAGCGAGCCGAACTCGCGCGATATGAACTCGTGCGGCATCTGTATGATGATTCCCGCGCCATCCCCTGTTTCGGGGTCCGCGCCCGACGCGCCGCGATGTCCCAGGTTTATCAGGACTTCCAGTCCCTGCTCGACTATGCTATGAGACCTTCGCCCCTTTATATTGGCGACAAGACCGACACCGCAAGCCTCGTGCTCGAATGATGGGTGGTACAGGCCGTCGGTCGAAAGACGGGGCGTGTAGTCCTTGTTATAGATTCCGCTCATAGTCATGCCTTAGACAGATTCATACGTAGATATAACGGGATATGCGGGGCAATACTTTGTGGGAATGGCCTGCCGCCCGGGATCAGAGTGTCGGCAAGTATCGGTTTATCTCGTACTCGGTCACCTGCGCTCCGTATCGCTCCCAATCAATCTTCTTGTTCTCTAGGAAATTTCTAAACACCGTCTCGCCGAGGGCGTTTCGCACGAGTTCGCTCTCCTCGGTTATCCTGATAGCTTCCAGAAGGTTATTCGGCAGCGACTCGATGCCCAGCCCGATTCTCTCGGCATTCGAGATTCGGAACACGTCCGAGTCGGCCGGGTCGGGGAGTTCGTATTCGTTCTCCACTCCTTCCAGTCCGGCGGCCAGCATGACGCTGAATGCCAGGTACGGGTTGCAGGCAGGGTCCGGCGCGCGGTACTCGATTCGGCGCGATTCCTCCCTGCCGGGCTTGAAAGATGGAACACGCACCAAGTCCGCTCTGTTTACGTTCGCCCAGGTCACGTACACGGGCGCCTCGAAATTCGGAACCAACCGCTTGTACGAGTTCACCCACTGGTTGGTTACCGAGGTTATCTCTCTCGCGTGCCTCAGCAGGCCCGCTATGAAATGCTTCGCCGTGTCCGACAGTCTGTCCGGGTCCTGGGCGTCGTAGAAAGCGTTCCTGCCCCCCTTGAACAAGGACTGGTTGATGTGCATCCCGCTCCCGTTGACTGTCGCGATGGGCTTGGGCATAAACGTCGCGTAGCAGTTGTGCCGCTGCGCTATCTCTTTAACCACCAGCCTGTAAGTCATGACCGCGTCCGCCATCGAAAGCGCGTCCGTATAGCGAAGGTCAATCTCGTGCTGGCTCGGCGCGACCTCATGGTGGCTCGCTTCGACAGGTATGCTCAACTCCTCCAGCATCAACACCGTCTCGCGGCGCAGGTCTGTGGCGAAGTCTGTCGTATCCTGGTCAAAATAGCCGCCTTTGTCCACAGTGTTCGGCCAAGTATCATCCTTGAAGTAGAAATACTCTATCTCAGGGCCTACATAGTAGGTATAGCCTAGTCGCGTAGCGCGCTCGATGTTGCGGCGCAGCACAAAGCGCGGGTCGCCCTCGAAAGGAGATTCGTCCGGGGTGATGAGGTCGCAGAACATTCGCGCCACCGCGTTCTCTCGCGGACGCCAAGGCAGTATCGCGAATGTGTTCGGGTCCGGGAGCGCGTACAGGTCTTTCTCTTCCACCCGCGCGAACCCCTCGATTGCCGAGCCGTCGAATCCCATGCCTCTGGTCAGCGCGGTCTCCAGTTCCTCGACCGTGATGGCGAAGCCTTTGAGATTGCCCAGAATGTCAGTAAACCAGAGGCGAATGAACTTGACATCGCTGTCTCTGGCTTCTTTCAGCGCGTATTCAATTGCCTGGTCGCGGTCCACCATAGCTATAAAGGTCTTGGTATAGGGTCGTAAGTACGGGCTCTGATTCTGCGTCGGCGCGGAACATCTTTCGCAAACTAAAGTCTGCGTGTACAGGACGCGACTGCGCCTAGAGAACTAGTCAAAAATATAGCGCTTTGTGAAAATTGTGTCAAACTTTTGATCCTGCTCTCGGACTGTCGGAGGGATGCGATGTGTAGTATCCTGCAAGTACGGATAACGCTCGAATAACCGATAAGGAGATGCGCCATGCCCGACAAGTTGATACAGGGCGACGGTTTTCCGACGATAGAGCTTGATCTTACGGACGGCTCGACTATCACGCTCCCGGACGAGATACCCGGGCGCTACCTCGCGTTGCTGTTCTACCGGGGCGAGTGGTGACCGTACTGCAGGCGGCAGTTGGCCAGCTACCAAAATAACCTTGAGAAACTGGAAGAACTTGGAATGTCCGTCATCGCCGGCACCGCGGAAGATCGCGAGACGGCGACCCGCATGGCGGAAGAAGTCGGACTCACCTTTCCGATCGCCTACGGAATCACCGAAGATAGGGTGGCGGCTCTCGCGCCGCTGTGGACCGAGGACGACCGTCACGGACGCTACATTCAGCCTACGGAGTTTCTGGTCGCGCGGCGGCGGCGCACAGCATTTGGAACCATGTACGCTTCCGGCCCCATCGGACGAATGAGCGTTGACGAGGTTCTCTACCTCCTCGGAAACCTCGCCCGCTCGCGGCAGCAGAGGCGTCAAGGGATGCAGCCGGCCTCATCTCGCCTCTGACTTCCCTCTGCGCGATTTTTATTGGCGCGGCGGCGATTCTACGTTCTTGCGCCGCGCCGATACCGCAATTCCCGCATTTTGTGTCGCCGCGCTCCTAGCCCGGATGGCCTGGGAGTAGCGACGATAGCGTGCGCCGACGCTGTTAGGGATAAGATCAGAAGCCGACGATGATTTCCTGTTCCACCCGCAGGTCGCGCCGCATTCTTCTGTCCATTATCCCTTTCGCCAGCCACTTGACGGACGAATTCTCGGTCTTGAGGCTCGGCGCGCCGACCTCTCCAACATCCAGTGTAAAACGCCACTCGCGCATTTCACCGGACCGCAATGCGCCCTCTTGTTCCAAGGCGGCCATGTCGGCAACGTGATCTTGGCTCTCGTTGCCGAACTTTTCGACTCTGACCAACTCGACCCGCACCCCCGCGGCTTCCACATCCTGCAGCATCTTGGCGCGCAGCCTGCCGTCCAGCTTGTCCCCCGACTGCGCCTCGCCTTGGGACACCTCTAATGTAAGCGCGCATTGTCTGTGTTCGGCTTCCGCGACGACCGGACGGGGCGGCGCGTCGTTTTCAGTGAGAGTCTTGCCGACGGTGAATGCCTCGCTATGGCTCATATCCCGCGCCCTGGTCACATCCAGGGAAGCTCTGACCTCCCAGGCGATGCCGGGCTGAATATTTCGCACGGCCGCGCCGTTCAGCGTCGGGAGCGCGTCCGGCGGCAGAGCGAACCTCGCTTTTGTCGAATAGCCGCTCACCCTGCGAACTATCTGGTTCTCCATCAAAATCTCTTCGGCGAGACTCGTAGCGTGCGTCTTCTTGGAATAGTGCGTACCGTACTGGCTTCTGGTTATCTGAACGCAGGTCTCCACGCGAACCAACTCCACTTTTCCGAGTCGAACATGAAAGTCCTCTCTTGGTAGAAGTTCCACCCTGGCTTCCAATTCATCGCCGGGATACAGGGAAGTTCTATCAAGCCTGATGTTCAAATCCGCTTTAGGCCGTCCGAAGTCCGAAAAAGGCATATCCACACTCTCCCTTCCGTAGTGATGATACACGAAAAGACCACATACTGCAGATTGAGAAGGCCCGGCGCTGGCTTCAGGCTTCTCGTCAGGAGCGGAGCCGCAGGGTTATCTGCGCGCAAACGGCAGTATATGAGACAATCCCGACCGCTGGAAGAAACAGGTTGGAAAATTGACCGCAGGCCCAACTGGCGATACACTCAGGAAAATGGAGGGATACGACTCCCCACGAAATGAGATACGCAGGAGGCTGGATTATGGTAAAGCCGAAACAGCTTGGACACCTAGTCATCAGGGTCAGAGACTTGGAGAAGTCGGAGCGGTTCTATTCAGACGTTCTGGGACTGCACGTTACGAACAAGCGGCCCGGACAGATGATATTCATGAGCGCAGTTGACAGTTCGTCCCATGAACTGGCCCTAGTGCCGGTGGGCCCCGACGCGCCGGGGCCGGAGGAGAATAGGGTCGGCCTGTTCCACTTCGCGTGGGAGATGGAATCCTTTGAAGACCTCAAGCAGTTGTACGCCCGGATGAAGTCGAATGATGTGAACATAATGGGAGTGGGCGATCACGGCATATCGCTGGGCGTCTATTTCGCGGACCCGGACGGCAACGAGATTGAAGCATACTACGAGATGCCCAAGGAGCAGTGGCCGGAGGAGGGCGACCTGTTTGAGGGCGCGTTCCCGGCCAGCCTAGACGACTGATAGCAGAGCGTCCACATCGGCGCGCGTTCTGAGCAATTCCATAAACCGCCGCACCTTCAGCAAGCTGTTCATACGCGCGCCCATCGTTATATCGGCGAGAGCCGACATGGTGGAGTCCGTGTCGGTCTCCACCACCATGATCGGCACCTCTTCCTCGCCGGCTTCGTAGGTTATGTATTCAATGGGGTCCAAGCCGCCGGTCAGCACAAGGCAGGATACGGAGGCGTTGAGCGCGGACATCTGAATGTCCGGACGGTCGCCCCGCACTATGACGGCGTTGTTCTCGTATAGTCCGAAACGGAGTTCGCCGGGATCAAGGCTCATCGCGCCCACCTGAAACCATTCGACCGGGGCGTTCAGGTCGCCCTCGTCCACCACGTAACGACCGTTCAGACCGCTGCGAATCTCTTCCACCGAGACGGAGAGCATGAACCTGTCCTCAGGCATAAGCCCGACAAGCGGGATAGCGGCCGCTTCCAGCGAGGGGAGGAGATAGTCGTTCGCTTCGGTTCCCAGATAGCGGGTCAGCCCGTTGACCAGAACGCCCGCCAGTCTGTCGCCCAAGGCGGATTGCCACTCGCTGAGGTCCGAAGCGCGCAGGTCGCGGCGGTATGAAACGATAAGGAGAGCGCTCGCGTCCCATGCGTTCGCCAGTTCCGCCACCCCGTCCGGGCCGACCTCGCTCGGTATCTCCACAATCGCCAGATTATCGCCCGCCGCCATGGACAGCGGGTAGGCCGCAGTCGCCGCGTCATCGCGGGTAGGCCCGGAATCCCCTATCCTGATTGGCCAGCCGTCAGGGGCGGGGTTGGCCAGTTCGGAGAAGACCTGCTGGTCGGAATCGCATTCTCTGCTCGAAAATGGCTTGAATGCGGTGGTCTTCCGTCCACCCTCGTTAGAAATCTGCGCCAAGGCCAGCGCCGCGGCGGTTTTCCCCGCGCCCGGTCTGTCCGACGCGATGATTAGAAGAGACATTAAGCGCTCCTAGGTTGGCGATACTACGGGTTTGATGTTGCGGATTATACCAGTCTTGGTTTTTAGTTGTCAGTTCCCGCCGCGCGCTTTGGTTAACAGCTCCCTTCTCGCCCCGCGTCGTCCCTTTGTGGATAATTCGTACCATACCTTGTTGAATGGCGGCTATAAGCTATAATAGGTTGTCTGAATCAGGATTGCGGGGTTTGTCGGGCGCGGAGTATGAAGACGATAACTTCCAGAGCTATAACCGCTTTCACGCTGACAGTGTTTGCTGTGTTGGCCCACGCTTGCCTGACTGCCGCGGCCCCGGATATACCGGAAGCGGAGCGTAGGGCCGCCGCGCTGAACAAGAGCATCATGTGTCCGGTGTGTCCGGGCGAGTCCATTGACCAGAGCCAGAATGCGCTCGCGGCGCAGATGCGCGCGATAGTGGACGAGAAGCTGGCTCAGGGATGGTCGGAGGAACAGATAAAGGACTTCTTCGTTGAGCGCTACGGGCCGAGCGTTCTTCTGGAACCGCCATCCGCCGGTTTCGGAATCGCGGCCTGGATTGTGCCGCCCCTCGCTTTCGCGCTTGCTGTAGCGTCTCTGCTGCTCACCCTCCGCTGGATGCGGAAGAGTTCGGCGCGGCGCGACGAGCAAGATTCCGACGACGATGAGCGTATGCGCTATATGCGAAGGCTGGAGGCCGCTACGCGTCCCGATTCGGAGAGCGGGTCAGAAGCTGCAAGAGAGCGTGAGGAGAGTTCGCAGTGATTGTAGAAGCCGGACAGATCGCGCTCGCGCTGGCGTTCATCGTTTCGCTATATGCGGCGCTCGCTTCCTTTCTGGGCGTAGCGCGCCGTTCCCCCGAACTCTTGGTCAGCGGACGCTTCGGGATGTACAGCATACCCGCGTTGCTCATCGTGGCGACCGGAGCGCTAATCTACGCCTTCGTGAACAACGACTTTTCGGTCCGTTACGTAGCCGAAAATAGCAATCTCGCCATGCCGCGGGCCTATACATGGGTCGCGTTCTACGCCGGAAACGCAGGCTCTATGCTCTATATCGCGGTCATCTTCGCGCTTATGTCCGTAGCTGCGGTCGCGGCGATTCGCAAGAGACTGCCCTATACCTCGCCCTATGCGGTCGGCATAATGGCGCTGGTCCTTGCGTTTCTGCTGGGCGTGATGCTCTTTCTGGCAAATCCGCTCGCGCGGCTCGAATTCACTCCTATGGACGGACAGGGCATCAACCCGCTGCTCGTTCACTTCGGAATGTTTATACACCCGCCGCTCCAGATGGCGGGCTTGGTGTCCGTAGCGATTCCATTCTCCATAGCGATGGGCGCTATGCTTGCGAACAAGGGGGGAAATGACGAGTGGGTTGACCAGGGACGGCTGTGGGGAATGCTGTCCTGGCTGGTTCTGACCATCGGTCTGCTGCTCGGCTCGTGGTGGGCTTATACCATACTCGGCTGGGGAGGATACTGGGCGTGGGACCCGGTGGAAAACTCCGCGCTTATGCCTTGGCTCGCCATGACCGCCTTCGTCCACTCTATCATGGCGCAGAAACGGCGCGGGATGTTCCGAATGTGGAACATGGTCATAATCATCGTCGCCTTCACCATGGCCCAGCTCGGAATGTTCATCAACCGCGGAGGCCCGGTTCCGTCCGTGCACTCGTTCGCGCAGTCCTCGATGGGGTGGCTGTTCCTCGCGTTTATGGCGGCTACGCTGATCGCGTCTATCGCCGCGTTCATATGGAAGTCCGACACGCTCAGAAGTCGCGGCAAGCTCGAATCGCTACTGTCGCGCGAGAGCGCGTTCCTAGCGCAGAACATTCTGTTCCTCACTGTGGCTTTCGTAACGCTATGGGGTACGATATTCCCCATATTCTCCGAGGCCGCCAGCGATACGGTGGTAACGGTGGGCCAGCCATTCTTCAACCGGGTCAACGGGCCGGCGCTTCTGCTGATAGTGGCGCTCATGGGAGTCGGGCCAATGCTGCCCTGGCGCAGGGCCGCGCCGCGCAACATATTTCTCATGCTGCGCTACCCCGCATTGATCGCCCTTATCGTCGGGGTTGTCTTGTACGCGACGGGCATAACCCGCCCGGTGGCGCTCATCGCGTTTATGACCTGCGCGATGGTGACGGCGGGCATACTTCAGGAGTGGATAAGAGGGACTGTCTCACGGCATAGGCGGGGCGAACCGTACCACACCGCCTTCATCAGGCTGCTGTCCGCGAACCGTCCGCGATACGGCGGATATGTTGTGCATCTCGCAATCATCATGCTCGCGGCTGGCGCGACAGGTTCATCCTTCTATTCTGTGCAGCGCGACTTCGCCATGAGTCCCGGCGACACCGAGACGCTTGGCGATTACAGTTTCACCTTTCTAGGAACAGACCACGCATCTTTCCCCGACCGCGAGGAGGATTACGCGCGTTTCTCGGTGTATGCGGGCGACAGCTATCTCGGCATAATGGAGCCGTTCAGGGCCGAGTACCCGTCCTTCCGCATAGCATCCACGATAGGCGCGATACACAGCACCCCTATCGAGGACTTCTATATCGTGCCGTCCGAGTTCAGGGGCGACGGCGAAGCCATCTTCCGCGTCCTGATAAATCCGATGGTCTGGTGGATGTGGGCATCCGGCCCGATAATGGCGCTCGGAACCCTGCTCGCCCTGTCCCCGAGACGCAGCCGGGCGAGCGTTCGCGCATCGGCGATGGGTGGGATTCGGAGCGTGGCAATGGGGGCGGGGGCAGGCCCCAGGCCGACAAGTTCGGGGATGCGTCCTCTGTGAAGAGGGTTTGGCCGGATAGGCCGTCCCATAGAGATCTGAGCTGCTGGGTCACGCGATGCGGCTTCCGCGTTTGGCGCAAGGGTATAGCTTCCAAGAGTATCGAGAGCCGTATCTCCATTCAGATAGCGCCTCAGCATATTTAGGGTTCTATCCGCCATGTCAATCCATGGTGGCGAGGAATGGACGCCGACCGGAGAACCGCCTGCCACAGTAAGGTCGAACGGTTTCGGTCAGCGGGCAATGGATGTACAATGCGCGGCGTCAGCTTGGGAGAAGCGAAAGGGGCGACGGCATGAAGGTTACGGATGTAAAGACGATGGTCGTGGAGAACGAGCCGCCGTACAGGGGCGGGCGATACCTGCTGTTCATTCGGGTAGAGACGGACGAGGGAATAGCCGGACTCGGCGAGCGCGTCACCGGCAATACCTACTCCGATAGGCTGGGAGACCTGAAGTCCCAGATCGGCCTGATAGAGGAGATGGCGGGGATGTTCGTAGTAGGGCAGAATCCGTTCAACATCGAACTCATCTGGGACAGAATGTACTCGGCGAGACACGACTTCCGGCATCCCAGCCTCCAGGCGACGCCGGTGCTGAGCGGAATCGAGATGGCTCTGTGGGACATTGTGGGCAAGGCGGTCAACCAGCCTATCTATAATCTGCTGGGCGGCAAGTATCATGAAAAGCTGCGCGCCTACGCCTATATGCCAGAGGGAGGTTTCCGCGAGAATCCTGAACGCGCCGGTGAGATAGCCGCGCAGCTGCTGGAGGAGGGCAACACCGCTTGCAAGCTCGACCCATTCACCCCGCTGTGGCCGATACCGCGAGACATACCGCTGTGGGAGATAGAGCGCGCCGCGAAGATTTTCGAGAGCATCCGCGGCGCCGTCGGGAACGCTATGGAAGTGGGCATCGGCACGCATGGCCAGCTGACCACGTACAGCGCCATTAGAGTGGCGGATATGCTTGAGCAATATCACCCGTTCTGGTTCGAGGAGCCTGTCCCGTTGGAGAACATCGAGGAGATGGCGCGGGTCGCGGCGCACACAAGCATACCCATAGCAACGGGTGAACGGCTTGTTACCAAGTACGAGTTTTCCAACCTTCTGGAGAAGCAGGCGGCGCAGATAATTCAGCTGGATGTCGGGCAGTGCGGCGGCATAATGGAGTCGAAGAAGATAGCCGGCATCGCCGAAGCGCACTACGCGGTCATAGCGCCGCACATGGCCTGCGGGCCGGTCGCGGCGGCGGCCGCCATCCAGGTGGATACCTGCTCGCCCAACTTCCTGATACAGGAGGCGAACCAAGGGCCTCTGCACAAGACTATCTTCAAAGAGCCGCTAGTATTCGAGAACGGCTACATTACGCCGCCGACCGGTCCGGGGCTAGGGATTGAGCTTGACGAGGATGTGATCAAGAATCGAATAGCGCAGTAGGAAACGGCGGCGGATGATTTCCTCAATCAGGACGGGCGGAATGCGGACAGTCTATTCAAGGCGCGCGTTTCGCTGCGCCGCCAAGGGGCGACGCCATTCCCTTCCAAGATTTGGCTTCAAGTTTAAGCGGCTCGTTCCCCGTATTCCAAAGGCCGCGTTTCACTCCGGGAAGGGCATGACTGCGTCTCCCGTCCACACGTCCCCTTCGCCGGAAGTAGAACTTCTCCGGGATATTGTCTCCGCCGGATGGGGCAGCCTCAGTACAGGCCTGTGTCAGGACCGATGGACTCGATGCGCCGCTTGACCGAGTTGATGAACGCGGCGGCCTCCGCGCCGTCCATGACGCGATGGTCGAAGCTCATGCATAGGTTCATCATGGAGCGTATGGCTATGCCGTCCCCGACGACCGCCGGGCGCCTGACTATGGCTTCATTGGTGAGAATAGCCGCCTGAGGGAAGTTGACGAGCGGCTGGCTCAGGACAGAACCTAGCGCGCCGGTGTTGTTCAGGGTGAACGTCCCACCCTGAACGTCGGCGAGAGTGAGAACGCCGCGTCGGGCGCGGTCAGTGAGGTCGGCTATTCTTCGGGCGAGTCCGGCGACGCTGAGTGTGTCGGCGTCTTGGACTACGGGGACGACTAAACCGTCTCTGCCGGCCGCGGCTATGCCGATGTTGATTCTTCGCTTATAGATTATGGCGTCGTTGTCCCAACAGGAGTTGAGTAGAGGGTTCTCTTTTAGGGACTCGGCAACGGCTTTCATGACGAATGGCAGGTAGGTGATGTTGATACCTTCGCGCATCCGGAAATCGTCGCGGACAGCGCGGCGTCGCGCGACGAGGCCGCTGACATCCACCTCTACAAGCGTCCATGCCTGCGGGATCCGCGTCGCGCTCCTGACCATGTTTTCCGCTATCATGCGGCGCACGGGGGTAAGCGGAACGCGCTCTTCGTCGGGCGCGATGGGCGCAGGCTGAGGGGTCGGCGCGGGAGGAGTGGGGGGCTCAACGGCCTGCGAAGGCTCGGATTGGGCTTCGAGAAAGCGGCGGACGTCTTTGAGAGTGACGCGCCCGTTGATGCCGCTTCCCTGAATCCGGTCTAGGTCCACGCCGCGCTCACCTGCGAGCCTGAGAACGGCGGGCGAGTAACGTCTGTGTTCGCGGCGCGGCCTTGACGTCTCGGCGGGCTTGTCCGCGGATATGGGACCGCCGGATCCGGTTGGGCCGACGGGGGCGATGTCTTTCAGAAGAGCGCCTATCCTTTCGGGGCGCGGGCGCGGGACATCCGCGCGCGCCGCTTTGGGGCTGGGCCGGCGGAGCTTCCTTAGCGCGCCCGCTATCTTCGGCGTCCATCTCGGCGATGGGGGTTCCCATAGGGATGGTCGCGCCCTCCTCGACCAGAATAGCGGTGAGCGTGCCGGTGACCGGAGACGGCATCTCCATGTTGATCTTGTCGGTGACGACCTCGACGAGCGGGTCGTAGCGCTCGACACGCTCTCCGACCGACTTCAGCCACTTTCCGATCACGCCTTCTGTTACCGACTCTCCCACATGGGGCAGTTCTATAATCATGTTCAGTTCTCGGTGTTCAGTTCTCGGTCATAGGCGGCCAGCAATAGGTTCGGAGACATAAGTCCGACAACCGCAACCTGTCCATCTATGACTTTCTTCAATATTGGGCGAGTTTTCTTATGGCGTCGGATATTTTGTCGAAGTCGAGCATGAACTCGGCTTCGAGGGTTGGGGCGAAGGGCATGGCCGGGACCTCGGGGCCGGCGAGCCGGGTTACGGGGCCGTCGAGATATTCGAAGGCTTCTTCGCATATTACGCCGGCGACTTCCGCTCCGATTCCGCCAGCCTTGGTGTCCTCGTGTACTATGAGCGCCTTGCCTGTCTTTCGCACGGAGTCGAGGACGGTCCGAGAGTCAATCGGCCTGACGGTTCTCAGATCAACGACCTCGGCGCTTATGCCCTCCGAGAGCAGTTCGCGCGCCGCCTCAACGCAGTGATGTACCATGAGGCCGTAGGTGATAACGCTCAAATCCTCGCCCTCTATCTTCACATCGGCCTGGCCTATCGGGACGGTGTAATCGCCTTCGGGAACCTCGCCGCGCACCAAGCGGTACGTCCTTTTGTGTTCGAGGAATACCACAGGGTCGTCGTCTCGGATGGCTGATTTGAGAAGGCCCTTGGCGTCGTAAGGGGTTGCGGGGGTAACTACCTTGAGGCCCGGTGTATGCGCGAAGAAGGCTTCGACGCTCTGTGAGTGGTAGAGGGCGCCGCGCACACCGCCGCCCTGGGGCGCTCTGAGCACGATGGGGACATTCACCTTGCCGTTGGTGCCGTATCGAACGCGGGCGGCTTCGCCGACAATCTGGTTGATGGTGGGCCAGATGAAGTCGGCGAACTCGATCTCGGCTATGGGACGCATCCCGTTCATTGCGGCTCCGATGGCTATGGCGGCGATGGAAGATTCGGCCAGCGGGGTGTCTATGACCCGCGCCTCGCCAAACTCATCGAGAAAGCCGTCGGTGGCGAGAAAGACGCCGCCGCGCGCGCCTACGTCTTCGCCCATGACGAAAACATTCCGGTCGCGGCGCATCTCCTCGCGCATGGCATCTCGAACCGCTTCTATAACGCTCTGTTCAGCGATGGTATCGCCTCCGTTCTTTTCGTCTAAATTGGGGTTTTAGGACTGCGCGGGCCGCGGACTCCGGAAAGCAAGCGCCATCCGCGCCCCGCTCGGCTGCCTGATCCGGAAAGTTGAGCGACCGTCGCGGGTTGTCCTCGATAGCTCCCTTTTCGGAGGTCATCTGTACCGGCGTGAGTTTCATGTTGGTCTATCCGGCGTAAACATGTTTGTGAAAGTCGGTCACTTCCGGATAAGGGGCGGATTCTACGGCGTCGGTGGCATGGTTTACGATGTTTCGGGCCTCGCGTTTGAATCGGTCTTCGATTTCGTCGGTCAGGATGCCTATTTCCCGCAACTGTCCGGATAGTATTTTCAGCGGGTCTCGCTTGCGGGCTTCTTCGATTTCATCGCGGGGCCTGTAGCGGGTGTCGTCGTCGTCAGAGGTGTGTGGGAGGTAGCGTTCGACATGGGCTTCTATGAGAGTCGGTCCTTGGCCGGAGCGTGCGCGGCGGGCGGCCTCGTAGGTGGCCTCGTGCACCGCTATGATGTCGCAGCCGTCCACTTCTATGCCGGGCATTCCGTAGCCCTCGGCGCGAGAGGCGATGCTGTCCACAGCCATCTGCTTGGAGATGGGGACGGAGATGGCGTACTTGTTGTTTTCGCAGAAGAATATTACGGGCAAGCTGTGTATGGCGGCGAAGTTCATGGCCTCGTGGCAGTCTCCTGCGCTGGAAGCGCCGTCACCGAAGTAGGCGATGACGATGCCGTCCTCGCCTCGCATCCTGTTGGCGAGGGCGGCGCCGACGGCCTGCGGGATGTGCGTTCCGACTACGTTGGATATGTTGAACAGTCCGATGCTAGGGTATGCGCCGTGCGTTGGAAACTGGCGCGCTCCGCTGAGAGGTTCGCCCTCTTTCGCGAGGAAGCCGGACATTATCTCGACGGCGGTCATGCCGAGCATTAGCATGACGGCTAGGTCGCGGTAGTATATGTAGAACTGGTCTTTGTCCTTTTCGAGCGCCCATACGCTGCCTATCTGTCCGGCCTCATGCCCTTGGGAAGAGGCGACTATGGCGGCCTTGCCCTGCCGGTTGAGCATCCATATGCGCTCGTCGAGGGTACGGACAAGGGTCATCCGGCGGTACATTTCGAGGAGGTCGGCGTCAGACAGGCGCGATCCTGTTATGGTATCCGCGGGGATAATTCCAATGTTAGTATCCGCCATTCGCAGACCTCTTCGCGGGCGACTTGAGCAACCGCTTATTCTATTTCATTATTTCACGACATGGGGCAATCGTCAAAGAGTGCAGCGCGGGTTTCTGGCCAATCGCATCCGACTTTCACCGGCTTCATATATTTCGATTTATATCGCTGCAGGTTAGGCGCAGGCGGCTCAGCCGGCTACGCAGGTGAGGTCTGGTACCTGTATCTGACCTGCATTCGCCAGAGTTTGTAGCTAAAACTCCGAATATTTTTTTCTTGTCGATTTTTCATATATTGTAATTTATGTTTTTCAAAGTTAAGTTGTTGTTTCATAATGCCGAGTCGTGGGTTTATTGTAGCCGAATTAGCACAAATGTACAAGGGCGACGCGTAGTTTTAGATACGGTTGCCCGCGCGCAAGTTCCTGATGGCTTTGGGGAGCTGGGGGAGAAGGTCGCTCGCCAACATTCCGGTGTGGCCGAGCGCGTTTCTCACATACTCTCCGGCCTCGCCGTGCAGGTACACGCCGAGAGACGCGGCGGCGGCGGGAGAAGCGCCCTGAGAGAGCAAGCCGACGATTGCGCCTGCCAGCACGTCGCCCGTTCCGGCGGTGGCGAGTCCGGGGTTGGAGTATGGGGACAGCATCGCGCCGCAGTTCGGTTGGGCGACGACTGTGTACGCGCCTTTGAGAACGACGGTCTTGTTCCACGCTGAGGCGGTTCTCTGAGCTGTCGCGATACGGTCGTAGCGGGCGCTTACGCTTGTGAGCCTCGCCATTTCGCCCGGATGAGGGGTCAGGATGGCGTCTGTGGGCCAGAGTTTGGGCCAGTCGGAGACTTGGGCGAGCGTGTTGAGGCCGTCGGCGTCAACGACGGAGGTCGGAAGCGGACAGCCTGAGAGGAGAAGGCCCTGGACGATACGTCGGGTTTCGGCGGCCTGCCCGAGCCCGCAGCCTATGAGCAGCGCGTTGTAGCCGCGCAGGGAATCGAGGATGATCGAGACTGCGTCTTCGGACACGACACCGGGGGCGGATTCGGGCAGGGGCAGAAAGGTCGGCTCGATGGACTTGGGTGCGATGGAGGGGATGAGACTTTCGGGGACGGCTATAGTTGCGAGTCCGGCGCCGACACGAGTGGCGGCCTCGCCGGCGAGGTGGGCCGCGCCGAGGAAGTTGCGTGATCCGGCGACTATCATGGCGCGGCCGTATGTGCCTTTGTGGGAGTTCGATGGACGGGGTGGGAGGGCGTTGGCTGCCAGGTCGCGGTCAATCAGGTCGAGAGGGACGTCGCTATCCAGTCCTGATGGTATGCCTATGTCAGCTATTTCGAGCGCGCCGGTGTATTCGGCGCCCGGGAAGGCGAGGTGTCCGCGTTTTGGGTAGCCCAGCGATACGGTTGCGTCGGATGGGACGCAGGCGGGGTCCACATCGCCGGTGTCGCAATTGAGGCCGGTGGGCAGATCCATGGACAGCAGCCGGAGCCGGGGGTTGACGGCTTTGGCTTGGCGAAGCGTGGCGAGGATTTCTTTGAACACGCCGTCTATGGGTCTTGCGCGTCCGGTTCCGAGTATGGCGTCTATCGCTAAGTGTGAGGATGACAGGGCCGCTTTTAGCTGGGAGAGTACGGGGTCGTCGGTGGCGGCTATGATCCTGACGCCGGCTTTGACGGCGGCGGCCAGCTTGGGGTCGGGCGCAGAGCGTTCGCGGCATATGTAGGCGGTGACGCTCGCGCCCCATCGTTGGAGATGGCGCGCGGTCACGAGGCCGTCGCCGCCGTTGTTGCCGGGGCCGATGAGGGCAAGTATGGGGACGCCGGTCAGGGGGGCCCGCATCCGACGGACAGAACGCGCTACGGCGAGGCCGGCGTTCTCCATGAGCGTGTCGGTGGAGACGCCGGCGGCTTCGGAGCGCGCCTCTATTTGTCGCATCTGGTGGGCGGTGACGATTTTCATTGTGGAGTGGTCAGTTTTCAGATGTCGCCGGAAGGGTGAGTCCGCAGCGGCGGGATACCAAGGTGGGTAGGGGTTCAGTATGTGTCCGGGCAGAGGTTTCCGCGCGGGCCGCCTCGACTAACGCCGCCGAGACGGGTACGCTGGTGTTCCACCAGCCTTTCAATAGAGTTATAGCCAGTCCCCAGCCGCTTGGCGTATTCGAAGTCCCGCTGAGCCTCCGAGGTACTTCCCGCCAGCCAGTTGGCCATCGCTCTGCCTTCATATTCCGACTGATATTCTGAGGAAACATAGTCGGGGGCAAAGCGGATGACGGTGTCGAAGTCGGCTATTGCCTTATCGTATTCCTTCCTCTTGATATGGGCAAGTGCGCGATTTTCGTAGGCGAGACTAAATCCCGGGTCTATGCGGATGGCCGCGCTGAAGTCGGCCATCGCCTTGTCGTATTCCTTCCTCTTGATATAGACCACTCCCCGGTTGTTGTGGGCCGTGGCGTCTATGCGTCCCGCGCCGTAGAGCGACATGCGGCGCGGGACGGGGCGAGGAGTGTCTAGCTTTGCGCCGAAGGTACGGCCACATTTGGTCGAAAGCTCAATGGCCAGGCTGTATTCCTGTATGGCCTCGTCGGTGAGGGACAATTTGAAACCCCGGCAGAAGCGCTTCCCCGCTTCCGTAGTCGGGCCCTGACGGGAGAGGCCGAAGCAGCCGGACGCGAAGGGGATTATCAGGGCAAGCGCGCCAGCCACCGCGATGGCTGTGAATATCGGCTTCATGTTGTGTCCGTCTCGGTCTGTGTATAAATTCAGTCGGTGTGCCGAGCCATCCGGAAACCTGGGTAGCGTTTCTTTTCAGGTGGAGGACTGGGGTTCTCTCAGCCTTTGGATTCTCATACTTCAGCTTTAGAAAGCGCGTACTCCACCCCCGATTTGCAGATTCAACCACCAAAGAGGAAACGCTACCGAAACCTGTGACCAGTTGGGAAATTTGCGGAAAAGCGCTACCCTGGACTTAGTTCAGTAGTCTATGCCGGGGACGGGGAAGGACGTGGTCATTTCCACGACCTGTTCGCGGACACGGGCTTGTGTGGATTCGCCGCCGATGTCTCGGAGGACTTCCAGTATGAGTTGACCGACGCGGCGGGTGTCGGTCTCCTTGAAGCCGCGACTGGTTATGGCGGGGGTTCCTAGACGGACTCCGCTGGCGGTTCTTGGGGGTTTGGGGTCGTATGGGACGGCGTTGCGGTTTACTACGATGTTGGCTCTGCCGAGCGCTTCTTCAGCCTGCCGTCCGGTTATGTCAAGCGGTCGGAGGTCAACCAGGGTCATGTGATTGTCTGTGCCGCCGGCCACGAGACGCAGACCGCCTTGGGCGAGGGTGTCGGCGAGGGCGACGGCGTTGGCCTTGACCTGACGCTGGTATTGCGCGAATTCTTCGGTCATAGCTTCCGCAAAGGCGACGGCCTTTGCGGCAATCGTGTGTTCCATCGGTCCGCCCTGCGCGTTTGGGAAGACGGCGCTGTTGACGGCGCGGGCGTGGTCGGCGTCGGAGAGTATCATGCCGCCGCGCGGCCCTCGGAGGGTCTTGTGGGTGGTGGAGGTGATTATCTGTGCCTGCCCTACGGGAGAGGGGTGTTCTCCGGCGGCTACGAGTCCGGCGATGTGGGCCATGTCCACCATGAGTTTGGCGCCCACCTCGTCGGCTATCTGACGGAAGCGGGCGAAGTCTATGACGCGAGTGTATGCGGTCGCGCCGGTGACTATGAGTTTGGGACGGCTCTCTTTGGCCTGTCTTTCGACTTGGTCGTAGTCTATGGTTTCGAGTTCTCTGTCCACGTTGTACGATACGAAGTTGTAGAGTTTGGCGGAGAAGTTGACAGGGCTGCCGTGGGTGAGGTGTCCGCCGTGGTCGAGGCCGAGCCCCATGACGGTGTCGCCGGGTTCGAGCGCAGCGAAGTAGGCGGCCATGTTGGCCTGCGCGCCGGCGTGGGACTGGACATTGGCGTGTTCCGCTCCGAAGAGTTCTTTTGCGCGTTCGATAGCCAGAGTCTCGACCACATCCACGAATTCGCAGCCGCCGTAGTAGCGCCTGCCGGGGTATCCTTCGGCGTATTTGTTGGTGAAGACGGATCCCTGCGCTTCCAGAACGGCGCGGCTGGCGTAGTTTTCGGACGCTATTAGGTTGACGTTCTCGCGCTGTCGGCGTATTTCGTTCTCGATAGCGTCGGATATTCTGGGGTCGAGTTCGCGGAGGGAGGTCATGTCGGTCTCCATGGCTATACCAGTTCGGGTTCGATGAGGCCGTAGTCGCCGTCGTCGCGACGGTAGGCGACATTGTATTCGCTGGTATCAATGTTGAAGAAGAGGAAGAAGTTGTGTCCTAGCATCTCCATCTGGAGGATGGCGTCTTCGACAGACATGGGGGTCATGGCGAATCGCTTTGTTCGGACGACTTCTCCGATATCCTCGATGGCTTCCTCTTCTGCGAATTCGGGGAGGTCTATGATGGCGTCGAGGGGGATGTCGCGCATTCCGGCGCGGCCTCTCCTACCCTTTCGGGAGCGATAGACCTTTCCCTTGAAGCGGGCGGATTTGGCGGTCAACGATGTCGGTGGCGGCGTCCACTGCGGCGAAGAGGTTGACGCCGCTGTCCTGTCCGCGCAGCGTGTAGCCGCCTATTTTGATGGTCATCTGGGCGTGAACTCGCTCTCCGGCGGAGCGGGAGGAACGGCGGGAGACTTCGAGGACGGCGTCGTCCATGTTGGGCAGGTGGCGGAGGACGCGGTTGAACTTCTTCTGTACGTAGTCTTCGGCGTTTGGGTTTAGGTCCAGGTTTCTGGCGTTAATTTTGATGTCCACTTCAGAAACCTCCTTTCTGACGAAATCGAGTTTGGGTTTCCTCGGACGAGGGTATGTCTAGCGATTTTATCATAGTCGGGGGTGGCGAGTGGGTTGAGGGGCGCTCGGTTTCAGGACAAGCGCGGGCAGGGCGGGCTTGGCGGAGGCTAGGTTCGCGCTATCCGGTTCCAAGCCTCTTTCAGGTGAAAGCCGACTGATGGGTCGGTCTCAAGATTAGAGACGTATTGGTGTATGAACTCGCGGGTGTCTTTTATCAGGCGTAGGTAGTAGAGCAGGGTTCGGTCAACACCGTTGAGTATCAGCTGGCAGCCGTGCGCGGCGGAGACGCGCTGAACGTCAAGGTCGAACTCGGAATAGTCGTCGCGGCTGTGGGTGGTAAGGATGTAGAATCTGCGGACGGATGTTGTGCGGAACTTTTCGAAAGAGTCTCGGATCATGCCCGGGGTTACGGGGATATTATGCTTAATCTCATAGGCTTCGAACAGGACCCCGTCGGAGTCTACGATGTGGACGTCTCCTATCAGGTTGGTACGGCTGTCGGCGGCGGTGTGATGTTCGAGGGGCAGGATATGGCAACCCTCGTATCTGTCTAATTCCCGGATCAATACGCTCAGGATGGCGTGGATGGTGAGGACGGGCAGGCGAGCCGCGCCTTGGATTTGGATGCTGTGGTGAGCGCTTATCTTCGCGGCGGCCTCTGAGACTGAGAGGTTGACCGGCCTGGACAAGTTGAGGTTGGCGTTCCTATCTCTGAACTCTATCATGCCTAGAAAGAGGGTGTCCTGGGATTTCAGATTGCGGTTCTGCACCCCGTCAATGAGGCTGAGGAACGCTTTTTTGATTCTGACCAGCCTGATACTTCCAGGATAGTCTAGGTTGTAGGGCAAGGGTTGTTCAAGAGACCTTGTAAGCCAGCCCGACTCGCTCATGGATGGGAAGCTCATGTCTTTCATAAAGGGGGTGACTGAGGAGGTGTCTAGGCTTCTACCGCTGAATCCGCCTTCCATCTGCTCTTGATGCAGGCGGATATCCTGCGCAGGATCGAGAATCTTCTTCAGGAGAAGAGTTATCAAGACAGCGAGGACGCCGCGATTTCCGTCCTGGCGGTCTATGATGGTTTGACAAGCCTGATCATACTGCGGCTCAAGAGCGGGTGGCTGGGTTCGATCATCATGTAATTCTCATATTTCAGTTCGATATTGAGTATTAAGCGTATCCGCGAGGGAACATTCGGCTGACAACAGACGCTCCAACATCTTTACGCTCTTGGCATAACCCTTATGTCCTGCGCGCCAGTCGGTTCAACATTCCCCCTCAACACCGAGACTGCTGCCCCTCATTCCAGCTGCAACTGCGCCGTACTTCCCCACCTTGAAAGCCGGTTTCTGGGCAGCCACCGGTACACGCCGCCAAGCGTCCGTCTCGTAGGACGCGCGCGTCCGGGCAGTCGTTCCAAGGCGGATTATCTCTCGAACAAGGCTTCGTCACTGCGGTCTCCTACCTCAGGGTGTCCGTTGCCGGGAACGCGCCCCCTCGACGGGGCTCTTCCACCACTGTCTGTCCATACCCACAGGTCGTTGCGCCTTTCACCACGCCTAACACACAAGTATGTCCACATCTCGTCGAAGGCTATGACACCGGCTCGGATTGCGCCTGAACGACCGCTTGTCCGCCTTTCAGTAAGTTCATGCAACCTCTGCCGCGCCTGAACCCCCCTTTTTCCACCCACTCACCGTAGGTACGCTTGCGCCCACCACTCGCGCAGCGGCCGACAAGCTCATCCTCTCAATGCACATCTCCACTGCCTGTTCCTTGACCCGCTCACTGAAGTGATGGCGCTTGGCGCCAGCCGAATGCTTGCGGTTACACTCTCCGCACTTGTAAATCCGCTCTCCGCGTGTATGCCCATCCTTGCGTATCCAGTTGGAGCCGCAATGCGGACAGCGCACATCATGGCGATATGAGCGTTGCCGCGCCATCTTCACCCTCCTGTCTGCGACTATTCGACAAGTATATCTTATTTACACTGAAATCTAACAATACCCTCGCGCCAGTATTCGGCTTCACCCCCACTCAGATACACCACGTGTTTAGCGTGTGTACACGCCTCAGTCACACTCTCAGACTTCAGCAGTTTCAGCGCTTCGGAAAAGCCCCTCTCGCCTATGTTTCTAATAGCATTTCAGTCTGATATGAACACGAAGGAACTGGCGCTGACCTGACACATCATATACGCTCAGACTACCCTAGGCGTTGGAGGACAGCAGATGATAGGACGACGACCGCTCAGGATACACTGGCATTAGAATGACACCCCTGAATCTCTGAAGAAAGCGTATCACTCCCAGACAGACATCTTGACCAGAAGATGGGTAACCGGCCAGCGCGGTTCGTAGGGCAGCCGTCTGTCTTTCGACCATTCGAGCAGTCTCTGCCCTCCGTCCAAAGGCAACTGTTTGACCATCTCAGAGAGTTGGGCGAAAAGAGCCTTGAAACGGATGCGGGTTGTCTTGGATAGTCTGCCACACGCGCGTCCGAGCGCTCTTTTCATGTGTACTACACACTGCTGTCCGGACAGTCCGGCATCTTGTATGCCGGCAGCGTAATTTCTCGAATCGTCGGTAACCATAACCTCCACTCCCAACTTCATACATACGACCGCTGGAAGCGCCGAGTGGGCCGCGCGAAAAAAAGGCTCTCAGGCATTCTAGTACCTGAAGGCTCCGAAAAACGACTTAGCGGTGTTCTGTGCGCCTCGCTTTTCTACGGTTCTGCGCCAACTTCGGTGTTTGGCGCTGTGATGAACTCAATCCGGCGGCAAAGTCGCCTTCGTCAGGTGGAAGAAGAACTTGCAGCATGCGAGGGACACTCACCACACATCGTCAGCGCACGGCTGATCTTCCGTAGATCAAGAGGCAACTGGCCAGGTCCATGATATTGGTATGCAACCAACGCCTTCTCCCATGTTTCAGACATATGCTCATACTCCTCGACATTGATGCTAAATGGACATGTTGAATACAGAACCCGCGGGCTTGCGTTACTGCGCCAGCAGAAGGTCGATCTCTCTGCTGGGGACTCTTGGGAGCTCCGCCCCTCGCGTATGGCCTGACCTGATGGCCCAGACCGAGCGTCAGGTCGTTCATGACTGTATCTCTGCCTGGAAAGGCCGCCCTGAGCGCGTCCAGTGTGGGATTCAGCGTGGCCGGTCGACGATCAACTCGCACATATACCACGGCATCATCCCTCAACAGGGGCGCGCAAGCCAGGAAGACCTCGCGCAGGAGCTTCCGGTATCTCTCCGCGCCGCTGAATTTCCCGCCGAATTGGTTGCCATGACCAGTGGGGCGGTCAGGGCCTCCCAACAGCCAGTTGCGAATCCATTGGTCGTAGTAATAGTTGGTGACATTGTGATATGGCGGCGAGGTGATCAGCAGCTTGAATTTCGGACGCCCGCCGGACCTAACCCGCTCCGCGACCGCAGACAGTTCCTTACGACTGTCTCCGAGAATCGCCTCCGAAGACGCGACATCCGGCGATCCGTGCCCGTATCGCCACCTGACCCGCTTTTCGAGAAGCGTCATGGGGTTTACGTCTGGCGGTTGGAGTTCTCGGTCACGCCACCACCTGACGCAGTAGTCCGGCGCGAGCGCGGTCGTCTGCCGCATCTGATTCGAAAGCGAGTGGCTCCGTTTGCCATGTAGAGAGATCATCGCAATCGCCATGAGAGAGCGGCTGGCGGCGTCTGATTTCCAATCCAGAATCCTTCGCATGGCCACTAGAAACGCGAGGACATTCGGACTGAACGCCATTTGGAAGAACTCAGGTAGATTGTCGGCTTCGTCTCTGAATTGATCGTATGAGTCTTCAACCTCATCCAATCTGGAGAGAACATCTTTCATGGGAGCGGGATCCAGCTTTGACATGGCGTACACGTAGCCGACGGGATTGATCTCGACACCGAGCGAATGTCTTCCCGAGCAGGCCGCGCTGAACAAAGCCGTCCCGCGTCCGGCAAAGGGATCGAGCGCCGAGTCCCCCGGCTCGGTATACTCCTCTATCACCTTCTCTGCGAATCCTGTAGGAAACATCGCATAATAAGGGCCCACACCCGCCCATCGGCCCTCTGCGCTGGAATACCTTCCTTTCGCCATGGGTTTGTCTTCAGTCATCATTGTTCTCCAAACAGCTTCTCAAGGATACGCTCGCCAGCCCTGAGCGGAATGGCGGCATGGGCATGCGCACGGGTGAGCGGCGCAAAAGCGTCTTCGTACAGGTGAGTGTGCAACTCGTCCATAAGGTCGAGCGCGTCTCCGATCCTGGGATATGCGGCTTCGTCTATGCAATTCGGATCGCGGCCATGTTCGTTGACGATGGGAGTGAGAATGACCGAGCGCTGTCCGTAGGCGTTCTTGTACATAATCTTGCGGCCATAGTGGGTATGATTGCCGTATGGATACCCCTTGTGCGATTTGAGGACGATGTAGTTTCCGATGTAGTCATCGTCCGGAACGAGCGCTGTTCGATTGGGAAGGCGCTGTCCCCGACCCTTGCTATCATCCCAATCGAGGTTCAGAAGATGCTCCATGAATGCCCCTGTCTTTTCGATGCCCATTATCAGCGTTCCCAATCCGCCTTTTCCGATTGAGATGTTATGTATGCGCGCGATTTCATCCCGGATATACGGCATGATCCATGCGGGCATCCCGAACACCGCAAGAGGCCCGTCCATGATGAAGGCGGTGTCGTCTAGTATGCTCAAGGTGTTTGTGTTCTCGAAGTGGCGCAGGATATTCACGAGAGTCAGGTGCTCGACCACAGACATGAACGCCGTGTACGCCTGCTGGGACGATCCCGTCTCCTCGAATCTCTCGTGGATGCGGAGGCCGTCGGCTCTGTATAGAATCTCGCGCATATCGCAGGGACATGCATTTTGCCGCATCGGAAACACACGCTGACCGTTTTCCGCATTGGGACAGTCTTCAACCGGACATCGGATGCTGTTTCCGTCGCCTCTCGACGTGGATATGGCTATCAGTGTTTCAAGCAGGGTCTCGTGGTTGGGGTCAAGGCGCGCGCCCAGTTCGATCTGCACGACGCTGCGAAAGTATCGCATGGGAGAATCGTCCGGATTGGTTTTGCGAACAACGTTGCGCCCCGGAAGCACCGCGCTTAGGGTCTGCGCCTCTTCCATCTCTCGCATCTCCCGTGAGCCGGGAATATGATCCTTCGGTATGGCGCGCAACTTATCGAGATGAATCACAATCGCCGCCATGTTGAACAGAGCGGCCTCAGCGCCCGGATAACCGTTCCGAACCTGCTTGGTTACTGTGGACCCGTCTATGGCAATAACGCGGTTGACCCGATTGGCATCTCGCTCCGGCGATAGGCTTGACGGTGGATCAGGCGTAGCCTGGTCGTCAAACCTGATCTCTCCCTGAAATTCCCTTACGCTTGGATTGTCGGCAAGGGCCGCGAGAGAGTCTCCGCTGGCAAACTCGTTAGGAAATGGCATAGCGCTTCCGGCTTACACGAATGAACCCTGCTGGGCGCCATTGAGCGCGACGTGAGAATTCGGGAGCTGAGGCGGAGAAGGCGTCTCGAATTTGTCTATCTGCACAGACAGCGTATATGGGCTGGACCGGGTTCTAACCTTTAGGAAACCGATCTCCTTGACTCTCCGAATGCTGTCCACGAAGTCCGCGAAGTCGTTGTACTTGGCAAGCTCTCGAGTCTCGTCGGTATTGTTGAGATGTGCTATGAACCAGTTTTCGGTATTTCTCAGGATGTTGACCTGGATGCTGGATGGCTCCTGTGTGGAGTAGGCCAGTCCTATATTGAACTTCGCTCCCTCTTTGGCGACCCTGGCCCAGACGTTCCTGGTATCCTTCTCTTCTCCTCGGGGAAGCAGCGTGTGCGCCTCCTCGACGTATGCGATGACAGGAGGCGGCTTCTGCACCTCGCCGCCGATGATTTCAGGGTGTGTGAACGCGCGCTGCTGCTCCTGCAGGATGCTGGACATGATACGCTCCGACGCCTGCCGATTCATGTCAGGGTTGCCAAGCGCCTGATCAAAAATCACCAACCGGCCGCTCCGCACGTCCCTGACTATATCCGAGGCATAGTCGGTATTGGCCGTGGTACTGTGCCACTCCCTCATCCCCTGCATCAGGGAACGCCCCGCGGTATTCTGGAAGATTCGCAGCAGATTAAGCAGCCTGTTGTCAGACCAGTTGCGTCCGTCAGGTCGGCCCTCGGCGTATTCTCTATCAAATGTCTTGAAGTCACTTTCCCCGACCCATTTTGCGAAGTCCTCGCAGAACCTGGCGGCCTCGTCCCACATGATACCGCCTCGTTTGAGTACCTGGACGTGCTTTCTCATCAGATCGCTTTCATCCATGACGTCTCGCATTTCCTTACTGAACAGACGGGACACATTGGCTCGATACGACGGCTGTGCGAACCCGGCCCAGGTCAGGATTGCCCGATATATGAAGATGGCGCGTTTGTATCGCGTCGCAGAACCACGATCCTGGATATCGTTCGGCACGACGAGGCTCGCGTTTCGGAAATCCCTAACATATGCGGATTCGTTGGACATCAGAGCGTCGTCAATGACGTCCTTACCCTGAAGCAGAGTCTCAAGAGATTTCTCCACTATGTCCCTGTCCATTGGTCCCGATGAAATCTCGTTCCCATAAAAGTTCAGCAGCGTGATGTTTCGATCAGGATCGTTGGGATGTTCGTACATGCCGTAGGTGACCACGTCGGAACGGTCAATGCCGTTCGCATGAGCGATATTCCGAAGACATCCCTGGTCCTGGGGATTTTCGTTGGCATACTCGCCATTTGGATCGAAAATCAACTGCCCGACTCTTTCGCCATCCTTGAGATTTCGCAGTAAGAACACCGCACTGGCTATAACCTTCGTTGTATTCGATTTCCCGGTGCGTGTCATGCCGAAAAGAGCTGATCTCTGGGCAATAAGATCGTCTGGACGCATTTTAACCGTCACTGACTCAGGAGTGTTGAGGTCATGAATCGAAGCGGCATAGCGCAACTTACCTATGGGAACATTCCCATGTTGACCATCATCCTTAGTGAAATTGACAAGCCTTTCTAGCGCCTCCTCTGACGGCTTGTAAATCTTCATACCCTGACCGGCATAGAAATTTGAGACGTCTTCTCCAAATCTGAGTGTCCAGTCATGATCTCCCGAACCGTGCATGCGAAACATGCCGAGGATTCGACAATGCAACCCGGCGAACCTCATCTGGTGCAGTGTAAACTGGTCGGTCGTTCCGTCCTCATCCCATGTCTTTGAACGCTGCGAACTTCGTTTGCCCGCTTCGAGACGAGCGAATTCCATCTCAACGTTATTCGGCAGCCTGCTGTTCCCGAGACATCGAAGAAGTAGAAAGGAGGATGAGTGAGCGGCAATATCGAGTTCTGTAATATTCTCAGCCGTCGGATCGATTCTGGTGGCAATTAGGAGACATCCATTCGGAATCCCACCCACGAGCTGCCTGTCCGCGTCATGAATAAGGACATCGGCGGAATCGAAATCCATGCGAATCAGGTCTCCAACCTGCCGGTCTGCTTGGAACATCTGCAACAGTTCGGCGGCGACATTCTTCTGATGCTGCCTTTTACTCAGACTCGTGAGCATCTGATTTGTCGCCATATCCGGTCCTCCTGATTAGCCACTGTTCACCTGCCGCATTCCCGGCAGCTTTCAGAACTGTCGTGACTGTTGGCGCTTATCATCCTCCCGTATAGGCATGGTGAGTGCGCATCACGCAATCACAACGACTTTCCGGTGAATTCACACACAGAATCTATCTGGCATAATACACGAGGGAACTACCGCTGGCAAAAGCTGGGAATACAATCCTTTGAACCGCAGCGAGAGACAACTTGTGACAGAGATGTCTAATGGGTAACACAAGATCAGACAGCGAAGTCGATACACAGACAGCCAATGAGATAATGGAACTGGCCAGGGCTAAGGGCGCGCTGTCGTTCGGGGAGTTCGGGATCTCGGCGGGAGGCACGAGCGGCTACTACTTCGATGGACGCCACATCTTCTGTGAAACTCTCGATGAACCGGATAGCCGGGTCCAGTTTGTCCGCGGGGCATGAATCGCCTGCGCCACCCTGCTGTGTCTCGCTGTATTCACTTCGGTAAGCTCACGGGCGAACCTATCGGGCTGAACGATGTCGCTCCATCTGGTGGAACCGAGTTCGGCAATTCGGAGAATCCTCACCTGAATGACGACTGCGCCTACGTGCGTGGCGGATTGCTATATATGCGAGACACCTTACATATTCGTGGACGCACACGGCACGATTCGGAGAAGGGCCGATCGTGATTACTGCAGTCTCTCCCCCTATGAGCGCTCCAAGGTCTTTCCTCCCCGGCATTCCTCTCGGGAAAAGAGGCGCGGGCCGCACTGATAGCCTCCGGGGACATCGCCATATTCCTCAGCCGCAGGCATGGCCGGGTGGAGGGAATACGAGTGGTCGGGGCGTCGTCGAACTCCCTCCACCGTCCTCATGCGCAATCCTGACCTAGCAGTTGCTCAGACGGGATCCGGGCTTCTAAACCACACATGCACAACCCTTGCAGAGCAGGCATCGGGCGTCGCATTAAGACAGATGAACGATAGAACAGGGAATCTCACACTACTTCGGTCCGGCGATGGGGACTTTTACACAAGCCTACATATCAGCCTTCGCCATGATAACGCGCGACAGCGCCCCGTCCGAGCGTCTCAGCGCGGGTATACCTGGCTGGCATATCGTGAGATTTCCAGCGTCCTGCGGTCATCAGGGCTGCCAGCTCCGTTCCCTGGCGCACAAGACACCGGGCCATGCCCACCCTGGCGGAGTGGCCGCTGAAGCTCTCTCCCAAGCCCGCGGCGCGAGCCGTAGCCTTAATTCTATTGGACATCTGACGCGCGCTCAGGCCGAATATCCGCCCCACATCGTCCGCGTCCTCCCTGATGAGCGATACCGCTGATATTGTGGCTCTGGATAGATAGACCGCCGCTCCCGCGCCTGTCTGATCCGTCTTGGATTTTCGGATGACAAGCCGTCCGCTCCCGTCCGGTCGGGTGTCAAGATCAGCCCATATGAGGCTTGCGGCCTCACCGATTCTGAGCATTCCGTCACGCATAACTGAGGCGAGGGCTATATCGGCCAAACCGCGTCTGTGGGCATACTCCTCGGTCTCCATGTTGCCGCCCCGTCCCCTACGCGGGGCGCAGGCTGTCACCCTTATGGCTGCCGCTTGCTTCTGCGCCCCGCCGTAGAGCCTCTCTATCGCGCCGAGGATGTCTCTCACGCTCCGGTCTATTGGACTATCAATCCCCGCCATGATGTGATGGTGGGATATGGCCGCCGCCGCCACCCTGAGAGTGGCGGGCTTGATGCCGAACTCGGCGCGCTCTGCCAGAAATGCGCCAACTAGGGCAGACGCTGCGGGTATGGCCGCCACTTCTCTGTAGTTCGCCCAAGCTGTCCAGATACGCCACTGGCAGCGGTAGTTCTCCCGTGTGCCAGTGGCGTGGCGGTCTGCGACCAGGTTGCCCAGACGCAGGATGTCGCTCTCGCCGAGAGCTGCCAGGGTCAATGGTAGCCAGATGAACGCCTATGAGACGTGTTCTTCGAGCTGGACAAGGGGGACAGCGTGGAGGTGGACGCGGCCCTCAGAGTGGCGGACTGCGCCATCGTTCCGACCAGGCCAACGATGGTGGATCTTCGCACCGTCGGCGTGATAGATCTGCGCGTGGGAGAGGGACAAGAACACAACCCGGAGCTTCGAGGCTATGTCGTGCTCAACGCCGTCAATCCGAATCCCAGACACCGGGCGGCGTCGGACGCCCGGGACGCCCTCAACGCGGGCTGTCGGTCGCTCAATGTTGTGGGAGTAGCCATCAGGGACAGAGTGGCCTTTCAGCGCGCCTACTCGCTCGGGCAGACCATCGAGGAATATGGAGACTCGAGAGAAAGGGGGGTTATGGAAATGGCCGCTCTGTATGAGGCGCTGTTCAGAGAGCCGCCGGGCCCGGACAGAGTGGGACGAAATGGGAGCGTTGCACATGAGCGATAGAGACAACCCTATGATGGTGGTTCAGGTTCCTGAGCGGCAGGAAGCTCAAAGGCGCCGACAGAGGGGGATCAGGGCAAATGCGGCGGGGCCCGCGCCGGGTAAGAGGCACCTGGGTCTGCACTATCCGCCCGAACGGGTTCGCAACATCCGCACCGTCGCGGCCTTCACCAACGAGTTTCTGCCCGCCGAGTGGATTTGGGAGCACATCGAAGGGCCGCTGGCAGAGGATCTTCAGGAGATGGGTCGCCTGCTGGCGAGAGGGGTGACCAGCGGAGCTCGACCGGAGGAGAGCGCCGCGCGTCGCAGAAGCGCGGTCCCGGTGGAGACCAAGCAACTGGGTGTACTGTATCCGCAGGAGCGGCTTCAGCAGCTTCGCACAGTGGCCTCCTTCCAGGGGATATCGGTGTCTGAGTGGATTTGGCGCAATATAGAAGAGCCGCTTTCCGACGCGCTGGTCAATGTTTGGCAGACCCTTCGCAGGGAGGTCGGCAACGGGAGTGGCGGGCGCTCGGGGCGTGGGAACGGAGCCTAAGTTTCCTAAAAATGGCCATTTTAGGAAACTTATCGGCGGCGATGGCCACTGAACATCACCTCTTAGCTCTGAGTGGAGCTCACGAATGACCTCCTCATAGCCCTCCTCAATCTGCGCGGTCAGGTGGTTGAGGACGTAATCGGTCGGGGTCATGCCCCGCGCTGCGGTGACGATGTGCAACTTCTTAACCAGATCCTCCGGCGGCCGCAGCGCGAGATACTTTCGTTCCGGCTTCTTCGGCCGCTCCGCCAACTGCCCGCTTCCTGCGCCTCTACTTCTGGAAACCGGGGGCTGTTTCGTCTGGGGTACTTCCGCATTCGCCTTCTCCCACTTCGGCTGATACTCCATAACCGTCCGTCCCGCGGTGTATGCCCTCTGGAAGATGACGCGCTCACATAGCGTCTCGTCAACCGGGCGCATGTGCCTGCAGCCGGCTACAAGCGCATTGCGCGCCTGAGTGGCGGCTAGGTGGCGGGGATTCGCGGACATCCGATTGATAACCGCCAAAGCGCGCTTGCCGGGCCAACCGCTGAGCGCTTCACCGACGTAGCTATCGATCAACACCATTGTCCATACATACATCCCGGTCGGCTGCACCGGCCCTCATACCAGCGAGGTTCGTCGCCAGCGTCGTCTTTCACGTCCCGCCCTTCTCGCTTAGTACCGCTACTATCATATTCACCTCTTCACCTCCGGCGAAGTAGTGGCGCAGTGGTCTATTTGTCAATTAAGACAACATACGATGGCGTCAATGGTGCGGCGTATCCGATGGCGGAGGGCGGGATTCGGCGCCAAGATACCGACTCGCCATAGTCTTCGGCCTGAGTGGCGCGAGACCACCTCGCGCCAGATGACCAATCCGCTAACCGCCGAGGCGATGTAAGGGACGCGGCCCAAACACCCAGACCCGGGAGTGGCGCAGTGGCTATTTGTCGGACTACGATGGCGCGCGCGTATCCGATAGGGCGCGCCTGATACCGACTCTGTCTTCGGCCTGACAGATGGTGTTAAGGCGGCCGCGCGCGCCGCTGGTCTGGGGGAGGGCTTCAGCGGCCCCTCCGCCCGTGTCGGCATGGCGCGGGACCTCGCGCGCCATGGGACAGAACTCACCGCCCTGATGACCGCCGGACGCTGGCGTTCCCACGATATGCCCGCGCGCTTCCACAAGGAAGGCTGACATGCTGGCGGCCACGCTCAGACGTCTGCTGCGCCTCAAACCCCCGGATGCCCTTGATGTCTTCTGGGCGAACGATGGCTACAGACTCAGGGAAGCGTGCCGGGAAGGTCAGGCCGCGCAGGACAAAAAGCCCACTACCGTAAAGCTACCCCAACAGCTATATGGGAAACGGGGCCGAATTGGGCAAATAAGTACGGCTCAGCTACGAAAAACTCAGAGAAAAACTCAAATATATGGGTCCTGGGAGGGGGTTAACGGAGAGAAGAAGTTGCCATGGGATTCTCATTTTCCGGGAGCGCAAAGCTAAGCGACGGCAGACACCGCGAAATAGCTTGTAAAAAAGATCTAAAAGAGAATGACAACGCAACAAAGTTGTAGTTTGGGGTCGACCGGCGCAGGACGGTCGGCGCGCGCGATTACCCCAGACCGGAGGCAGGCCCGCTCACCTGTAGTATAATCCGAATGGGAGGAACTCATAACTAGGAATGCCGGGCGTTGGCTGGGAATAACCCAGGGCATCGAGGCGATAGCGGCCCGCTACGGGCGGGTGGCGGCGGCCGAGACACGGCTACCCTGCCCGGCGCACGACGGCAACAGTCCATCAAGCCTCTCCCTGTGGGCGGGACACGACCGCATCCTGGCGCGCTGCCAGTCGGCCGGCGGGCCTACAAAGATATAGCCGCCGCCATTGAGATGGAGACCGGCGTGCGGCTTTCGCCGAAAGTCAGTCCCGCAGGCGCGTTAGCGGCTGCGCGTAACCCCGGTAGGCGTGTCCCCCTGCCGGCCGACTGGCGTCCGGCGCTCTTTCGCGCCCTCATGTCCGCACGGAAGGCGATCCCCTCCGCATCCGCCCATCCGGCGCGTCTCTGGGCGAAGGGTCTCGGCGTATCGCTTGCGGGACGGCTGGTGTGGATAGACGCATACGCGCTCGGGTTCCCCCCCGGCTGGCGTTCCAAAGGACTGGCCGGCGCGGTCGCCGCTCCCTTGACGCCGTTGGACAGCCCCTCGGAGATACGCGCTCTGCGACTTCTGTTCATCGCCGACTACGGAGCTCCCGGCCAGGCAAGGGGTATGAGCGAGAGAACCGTCAAGCGCAAAGAGAAGACCGAACTGCGCCGGTGCGTCGCGCTGTTGGAAGGCGCCGGCGACAATCCCGACATTCTGCATCTGGCGTCGGACATTCCCGGCGCGCTGGCGGTCTTAGCAGCCGCCAGGACGGAGGGAGCCGTACTGGCCGCCGCCCACTGCCCTGAGAACATGGAAACAGCGCAACTGGCGCTATCCATCGCGGACGCGAAGTTCACGCGGGTGGTGGCCTGGGCGAATGGGAATGAAACCGAGCTGGCGCTAGAGGCAGCTCGCAACATCAGGGCCGCCGGCCTGGACGCCAAAGCGGAAAGCCTGGCGGCGACGGTTGGGGGCGGAAGCGCCAAGCTGTGAAGGTATCCTCAATACGTGTTGGTATTGGACATACTCCAGTTTCAGACACACCAAGGCTATCGAATCTCTCAACGTCCGAACACTCTTGGAGTAGCCCTTCGTTCTGGCGAACCAACCGACTCAGCTTCCCTCTCAACATAGAGTGCAATCCCTCGCTGCGGTTCACCACGCCATACTTGCCCACCCTGTGCCAGTTCGTGGGCAGCCGCACATACACATCACAGGCGTCGGTCTCATAGATATGAGCCTGTGGCAGACGCTCCAACAGTCTCACAAAAGGCTTCTCACTTCGGTCTCCCACCTCAAAGTCCACCCAGTGTCTTCCATCCGACTCCTCCACAACAGCGATCCATATCCATACAGACCGACGCTTGTCTCTGTGTCTCGCTCCCACATAAGTCCACATCTCATCGAAGGATACGACTTTCGCATAGCTCTGGCCCTTATGTCTCAACGCTCGCTGAACGCTCAGCTTGACCATCAACTCCCGTGCCGCACACGCTTTTAAGGGGGATATGTGGACAGAGGAGAGGTTGCCGGGGATCTGGAGCATCAGAGGCCGGACACGGAATCAGTGTCGCGTGCATTGAATAAGTTCCCATCTTCGACATTTTTCATACGAGGCCGTCCGAGCACACGATGCGGATCACGCGCGGCTCATATATCTGAGGCTCTGAAGCATCCGGAGGGTTGAGTCGGTAACGCTCCCGCAACGCTTCGAGCCGTCTCACTAGACCTATATCCTCGATCCGCATATTCCTAATCTCGGTCAACGCGTTCTCCACCTGTGGGGGCACATTGCCCAAGAAGATGCGTCGCAAGACCTCTATGCGAGCTGCGTCTGCGCCCTCGGTATCCTCCCGGGCGCTGTTGAGTTGCCTGGAAACGTAGCGACGATTGCGACTGTCAACCCGTCTCCGGGACCGGCCTAAGCGCCTGCCCAAGTCCGTGTTAAACGACTCGAACGCAGCCATGACTCGCTCGTTCGTGTCCTGTGGGAGAGGCTCCGAAGGAGTGTCCGGGGCGCACTCGATAGCCGCCGTGAGCTGGGCGGGAGTGATGGGACGAGGTTGCAGATCGCTTCCCACAGCATAGCATCCCTTTACGTCTCCCTCGCTCAGCAGGACGAGTGTCTCATCCTGTCGGGGATCGTCAAACGGCGAGGGGGTCGAAGTCATCAGGGACGGCGACATGAGAGGTGGCTGTGCGCCCTCCACGTCAAGCGTCCACTGGGAACCCTCTATTCCCGGGCGGCCGGACGCGACGGGCGCACTCGGACGCGCATGGAGCGCGGAACGTATCCCGTCCGGCAGATTGGTGATGGTTTCCCACAGATCGGGGTCGCCATCCTGGATGCGCTGGAGCAGGGCTATCGCGCGCTGGTTCGCAGCCACCTCATCGAGGCCGTCATCCATATCGGGCAACTCCTTGCCCTCATATATGCGGTACATCGCGTCGTCGTTGAGCCGTTCGGCGTCCGACAGCAACTTGCTGTCCAGCCCTATCAGATTGTGGAACGACTGGATGCGATTGTGCAGTCGGTCGGTCAGGTCTAGTTTGGCGTCCACCTCCGTGTCCGGCCACATATTGTGAAGGTTTATCACATCATGTTCCGTTCCGATTCGGTCTATTCGTCCGAAGCGCTGAATCAGCCGCACCGGGTTCCAGTGCAAGTCGTAGTTCAGGATGCGCGCGCAGTCCTGGAGATTCTGGCCCTCAGACACGATGTCGGTCGCCAGCAGCACCCGTATTTCGGAATTGGGCGTCAGCTTCTGCGGTCCAGGGTTCCAGGTCGGGGAGAACCGTCTCACTATGCTCTCGCCGCCGCTCCGGGTACTCCCAGTCAGCCGCGCTATCCGGGGGTCGGCGTCGCCCGGGTTCAGTTGGCTGTACAGGTACTCGACAGTCGTTTCCGCCTCCGAGAAGATGAGAACTTTTCCTGACTTCACATCGGGAGTGTCCAGAAACTGCTTCAGGGCGCGGAGCTTGTCATCGTCCTCTGCGCCGATGCCTTGGACGCGACTCAGAATCTCGGTCAGCGTCTCGTGGTCAGCGTCAAGGGCTTCAATCCAGTCATCCACCAGGAAGTCGGAAGTCGAGTGCACCAGGGTTGATTTCGCCGACCCCGTCTGTTGTTTGCTGACTTCCTCCCGCTGGAGTATTTCCAGCGTCTCGTCGGCGTCGAAGGCCTCTCCCGAAAGCAGCCGCGTAGCCGTGCTGCCGATGGGAACGTAGCCGTCCTGGAGAGCTTTCCTGAAGTTGCGATTGCTTCGCATGAGCGACTTGAGAGTGGAGCGGAAGGCTTGGATGCTGGACTCCAGCCGCTTGAGCAGCAGCACCCCCATGAGTCGGGCGATGCGGTTCCTTGCCCTGAAGAGGTCGAGGTACTGGGGGCTGTTTCTGGACTCCTCCCTAATGAAGTCTGTGACCCTGTACCGCGCCGCCGTGTGAGACCTGAGCAGCGATTCGAGTTCCGTGAAAGGCCCCGCTTTCGCATACACCTTGTCCAGCCGGTAGTCCACGTTCGACAGGACAGGGCTGGGAAACCGGACGGGTTCGCCGTCTATTTCAGCCGTATCGCCGTAGAGTTCGGTTATGTCCCTGCGACGGCGGCGAATGAACACAGGGGTCAGCGCCTGCTCCACGTCCGCCCTTGGCTCGCTGGGGCGATCCGGGGGAAGCGGGGGCGCGCCGTTCGATCCCCTCGTCTGCCAGTCCTGGAAGTCTGCCTCGTAGTTCTCGAAGTCGGCGCGATACTTGTGCCAAATCTCGGCGCACCGGAAATAGTCACCGAGGCCAATCGGCTCTATGTTCAATCCATGCGCGGTCTCGTCCAGAAACAGCCTGAGCTGGCGGTATATGTCTCTCGGTCCGAGGTTCTGAGGCGTCGCGCTCATCAGGACCACCTTGTGGTCGCTCGCGTCCAGATAGTTGCGCAGCCCAGTCGAGCGCCGGTTGACGTTGCGGAAGTTGTGAGCCTCGTCCACCAGGACGGCGCCCCGGTTGGGATACTCCTGCTCCAGGATTATGCCGCGACCAGAGGAGGGAGAATCGGCGTCCACATACCTGCCCAACTCCTCGTCGAACTGTGCGTCCGGCGCCGCGGCTATGACGCTGTGCGATACCACGGCGGCGCCGAGTCTGAATATCTCGTTGACCCGCTGCCACATTGGTATCAGACGGGCCGGACACAGTATCAGGGGCGGGCCATCGTGCGGGTAGCTGACACGAAGCTGCCGCAGGAGTTCCGCGCCGATGAAGGTCTTGCCCAGTCCCACGACGTCACCGATATAGCATCCGCCGTGAGCCTCGATCATCGCCAGCCCACGGCTCACAGCGTCAACCTGGAAATTGGTCAGATGCACGGGCTGTGTGGACACGGGAAGAGGCGGGCCGCCGCCCACGTCCAACTGGTACAACTCGTACAACGCCTTGAGATAGACGTGATACGGCGGGGTCTTCGCCAGCGCCCAGGAGCGCTCCAGTTCGGATACCAGCGCCGCGCTGATGTCCTCAGAGTCGCTCCACAGCATGTCGAACCAGTCCTTCAGGGTGGTCATCTCAGCATCGCCGGTGACGCGCACGTTCAATTCGGTGTTGCCTGTGAAGCCGGCGAGTGTGAGATTGGATGACCCGACGACCGCCGCGCCCGGCTCTGCGTGATTGTCATACCAGCACAGATACGCCTTGGCATGGAGTGGGCTTCGCAAATAGGCGCGAACCTTCACCTTGCCCGAGGCCACCATGTCCCGCAGGTTAGACACGGTGGATTCCGCACTCTGTTCTTGGGGCAGGACGGACACGCCCTCGGCTATGCGGGCCACCGCCTGATGCGCTATCTCGGCCCGTTGCCGTCGCTGCACCAGCGAGTCCGCGTTGAGCCGCGCCCGAAGCGCCTGTGTCTGCTGGAGGCCAATCGCAATCTCCTCAAGCGCCTGGCGATCGGTGCGTCCGACCAGTATGCGTACGCTGTCCAGGCGCGCCAGGTCTTCGGCCACTGCCTCGAAGCCACTGATGAAGAAGTAGCCAACGGCGATGTCGGCGCGGTCCGAGCTTGCGAGCATCTCCTTCAGGCGAGTCAGCAGGTCGGGGTCGGTCGTGGCGTGGAGGATGTTCATGCCCGGCATCCTTAGATGATTGATTCCATTTATCAGAGATAGTAGCGTGCGTTATACTACTTCTCGAGTATAAATGCGAGTTGAATCAAGTTCCACCTACAAAAGACTGTTTAGCTTGGCGAACGCCTTACGAAAGGGTTCTAGATCATTGTCACTCAATTCCTTCTCAAGTTCCTCAAGGTGCTCGGTGAAGTAGCGAGCTGGACGATAGTGGTTGAACTTTTGTTCCTTCGGAAGTGGGTGTTCATTCAAATAGGTTTCGATCCGCCTCAAGATGCGTGGATGTGATCCAGGCAGAATTCCTTCAGTGAGGTCAAGTTCGAACTCTCGATTCACCAATTTCAAATAGAACTTCGGCTCAAACAAGTCCTCTATGTCCGCTTCGTCCATTGTAGTGAAATCAGCAAATGTTAGAATATTAGCCTTATTGATTAATTTTTCTCTATATAAATTCTCTATAGTCTGTTTGTCTTTCTTCTGATAATCGATGAGCACAGCGACCTTCAGATTGCTCTGAGCCCCAATCAGTGCAACGAAAGTAGGCACTTTGTCCGATCCACCCACAGGGGTGATTGTCCAATCGGGATTCAGGCCTTCCCCTTCCCTTCGCTCCAAGATTGACGACACAGCATTGATATATAGGAGGTCGGACACACCTTCGACAACCAAGCTGTTAGGACCAACGAAAAGAGACTGATAAATCTCATAGCCCAAAGCACCTTGTAGTGGAAACAGACTGTCAGGTGTCGCTTCAAGAATTTCGTTAGTGACCTTTGTGCCTCTCTCACCTTCTGGAAGCTCGTCGTACATTTCCACACTCAGGTCTTGGACTATGCGTACTCTATCGAAGCGCATGGGGTCAACCATGAACGGAGAATGTGTTGTGTAGATTACCTGGTGGCGTGATTTCAACTCGTTTTCAAAAAATCGCAGAAGGTCTTCTTGGGCCTTTGCGTGAAGGGATAATCCGGGCTCATCCAAGAGTAAAATAATATTCTCATCCTTGCGCCGAATGTGTGAATACCAAGCGAGGAAAGAAAAGAACCAGACAAAGCCACGGGAACGACGTGAAAAGGATGTACTGACATATCGCTTCGTATTTTCCACTCGTATCCATATGTTTGTACCAGTAGTCATGCCCGAAGGGTCACCCGGTTGGGCTGTGCGAATATCTATTTTCATCCGCAGATATAGGTTCTGCGACCAATGCTTGAGAGCCCTTTGCGTCAGGCTGTTGCCAGTAGCTTCGAGTTTAGCCACTAAAGATTCTGTCCGGTCTGAATTGATGACAGAATCGAGGTTCAGGCGCGCCAGTTCTATTAAACCAATTAAGGGGCGATCCGCTTCTTCAGCGGTATTTCTATCGACACGCTCCTTCAACGCCTCCAAATTTTCCTCACCTTTCATCAGATAGTATTCATCGAAATAAAGAAACTTAGGCATGCGTTCTTTGAGGATGTGTTCATATACGACCTTGGAAAGACCTTTTGAGTCAATCTCCCGAAGCATGTCAATGAGTTCCGGTGTGGCGGTAAGTTGCTCATTATGATGATTGTCTAACGACTCGACCATTCCGAAGACTTCACTGCATTCAAGGATCTCCGACTCAAGCTTTTTAGGAAGTTCCATTTGTCTTATGAGATGCTGTGCAGTGGCTTTCTCATCTACATCAGGCCCATCCACTTTGATTTCGTTGGAATAGCCATTGTAGAGCGTGACTATTGGTATTTCATCCGTGAGACAACAGGAACCGAATCTTTCAACGACGGCACATATGTCTTGTTGCTCCAACTGAAACTTAGCTTCCACAACATCCGCATGATCTCGGCGTGCAGACTCAACATCATCCTGATAATCCACGACTATGCTGCGTGGGTAGTCGTCTGTGACGTCGAATTTATCATCTAATTCTTCAATTGGGTTCAAGCGGCACAGCGCTTTCAGAAGAGCAGTCTTGCCTGACTCATTTTTCCCGACCAGGCAAGTAACATCTCCAACCTTAAACTCTGATGAGTCGAATATACTCTGAAATTCAGTAATCCGCACACTGATGAGTTTCATATATATCCCTCTCTGATTGACACGAAATTGTGAAGTGAGTGTCGCCCAAATCTCTATAGTGCTGAACATTTTCCGGACTAACCATTTTGTCTGGCTTCGAGTCAGGCGATGCCAAATGCGAGCGTGAAAGTTGATATTGATTCAAACACTCCCCGCCCGTCGCCTTCGGTTGTCCACCAATTCCACTACACCTTCGTACACTGCGTCCCGCTCGCTAGAAGTCAGCCTCAGCGCGTCGAACATCGCATTGTCAATCTGCCGTCGCTCAGGAGATGGTGTCAGAATGTCCCAATTGGCGGTGGCGAACACCTCGGTCGGCATCTCTGACAATAACTCTGGCTTTACCACCTTCGTGTTTTCAGTCTCGTAAGTTTGAATCTCCAATACTCCTTGGCCGAAGTTAGATCTTGCCTCGACATTGAGTGTCAGTTGGAAAAGAGTTGAGTTCAGTGTGCCACATAGTGGATATGGATCAACATCATCCGATAGTACCATAATCTGGAAATTGTCTGTAAACAACGAGCCGTTTGATGCTATGAAAGTCCGGGCTGTTGTATCAACCAGCTTGTTCATCCCAAGGTACACAGTACCCCGCTCCCCCAAGTCGTACCACCGTCGCCGTGAGCGAACACTGCTACGGGTATGGTACCCTTGAACTTCACCCCCACTCGATATACGCCAACGCGCCCGTGTCGGCCAGTTCTGACTTGTCCTGATGGCACATGAACAAACGTTTGGGCAACGTGGTCGGGACGACTGCGATGCTGCGGGATTCCTGCGGGCTGGTCATCACAGGACGGCAGAACTCCGGCTCGATGCCGAACTCGACAATGCGTTCCGGTGTCAGGTAGAAAAATGCGTTGGCCCCGGTCTTGATTCCGAACCGCACCGTTGCGATGTCTTCCAGTCGCACCAGCTTGTCGCCATAGTTGTCCATGATATGGTGGTAGATGTCCGGGGCTCGCAGATACTTGCCACCCCACTTATCGCCGACATATCTATTTCGGTGGTTGGCGCCGTCAACTCGCAGGCTGGCCCTGGTCTTTTCGATTTCCCGGCCCTGGTCGGCGTCGCTCAAAGCCACTTCAAACTCACCGCGCAGCGACACAAATCGGGTCAGGTCGCCGTCGGCAATAGCGTTCGCCTTGCTGATGACGCTGATAATAGTGTTGATGTCGGCGGTGCTGAACTGACGCTCCACGGTGCTTTCGTAGATGGCTTGGATATGGGTGTTGTCCAACAGATATTGTTGCAATTTGGCCCCATAGCCCACATCCAACCAGCTATTGGAACAAACGAATACGTGCATTCCTCGTGGTCTGAGGATTTGCAGGGCGCGGGCGTAGAAGTAACAGTATAGATCAGAGCGCCCCACGCTGGAATCCGAGTACAGCTTTTGGAGCGCAGGCTTGCTTTCACCGATTTTCTCTTGACGTACATACGGAGGGTTGGCGATGGCGACATCGAATCCACCTTCGGTAGCAAATATCTCTGCGAATTCCACCCGCCAATCCACCACATCATCGGCGACGCCGGCTCCCCCCAGAGCTTCCTTGACCTGTTTTTCTATGTCCTCGATGTCATTCTTCAACCGCTTCTTGTCCGGGCCATGAGACGCGCGCATATATTCCGCCTTGAGCTGGCCCAACCGTTTCATCTGCTCCGTGTCCTGTCCCAGGGTGCCCTGTACCTCAACGCCGGAACTCGGGTCGGGGCCCAGGAGGCTGTCGCCACAGACTACCTTGAAGTCTAGGTTCGGCAACGGTTCGGGATTGTCCCCCTCGTACTCAATGACGAGAGACAGCCACATTCTCAGCATTGCGATGTTTACCGCGAATTCGTCTATGTCCACGCCGTACAGGTTGCGCTCGATGATATGCAGCTTCAACTCGTACAGTCCACGAGCGTCCACCCCCACGTCGTACAGGGCGGTCTGGAGTTCCACTAGTTCCTGCATCATGCCCAGCAGGTAAGCGCCTGAGCCGCACGCCGGATCAACGACGGTCACCTCGTCCAGCGCCTCACCAACTCCGCGCGCGGCGGAGAGAGGAATGCCTGAGGCGTCCCGCTCATCCACGAACCTGGCGATGGCCTCAGCCGACAGGCTCGTTTCGCGGCCTTCGAGGTAACCCTTGAGCGCCTCGCGGCACATGAACGATACCACTGGACGCGGAGTGTAGTACGCGCCGGAGTCATGACGGCCTGTGACCAACTCCTCGAATACCTTGCCCAGCATCTCCGGGTCCACCGCCACCTCGATGTCGAAGGGCGTGGACTCCATGACCGTGAAGTTGAACTTATCGAATAGTCCGTCCAGCATCTGCTCAATGGCGCTGTCCGGCACGGTCACCTCCCAACGCCTGTCCAGGTCAGTCTCCTCGAACAGACCGCCGTTCAGAAACGGCGGCTCGCCGATGAGCCTGCGGGTTTCATCCTCCGAGGTAAGGTCTTCGGAACGATAATTATTCAGCCCAGCGAAGAACAGCAGCCGCAGCCGGTCGCGGTAAAAGTTGGGATCGTCTGTATGATTGACCTTGTAGTCACGGTACAGCGCGTTGAGGTAGTCTTTGTCGCCCTTGAAAGAGAGCCAGCCCTTGCGAGAGAGGAAGTACACGAACATAAGCCGGTTGAACAATGTCTGCGTGAACAGCCGCCTGGCCTCCCGCTCGTCCTCGCCGTCGCCGAAACCGGATACGCTCATCTCAGCGGCATCGAATATCCTCTTGTACTCGGCGAAGAATTCCTTGGTGACAGGCTCAACGTCGAACGCCTTGTCAAGCGCGTCGCGGATGCTGCGGCTGTCCTGGAAGTTCCAATATATGTTGGATATCTGCTGGACTGCGGTCCGCCGAGGCAGGTCGCGCTCTACAATCATTCGTCGCAGGGTTGGCCGCGATCCCTTGAAGGCGGGATAGATGAAGTGGAGTTGGGAAGCGGATGTGTTCGTGAAGATCAGCAAGATGTCATCGCTCAGTTGGTCTGCTATCAGTCTGGCCGCGGCGGTCGCGTCGCCCTTGCGCACGCGATCCGTATCGGGCGTGTCCAGCGCAACGAATAGGACGTGGACCCCGTCGAACTGCGCGACGCGCTCAGCGGAGTCGGGCAGAATTGCGCTGCTGGGAGCGCCGGTGAGAGTCACTGAGCCAAAGGCGGGGTCGAAGTCCAGCGCCTCGACGAACAGCCCACGAATGTCAGCGGCGCGCTCCGACACTGATTTGCTACTGAATATCTTGTCGATGCGGTCGCTGACCTCAACCGCGTCATTGCGATCCATGATTGGCATACGTCGTCTCCCGAAATACAGTTTGCTCAAGTATATCAGAGGAGGGAATGACACGATAAAATGCCAGAGGAATTGATAATCTCAGTAATGCGGGATTCTACATGACGCAAGGAAAATCATTGAGCGATTCGGGCCGCGGGCCGTCCGGTCCCATCGTGTGATGGTCTGTGCATATTGAATCGCGGACTCGCCGTCGCTTTGACTGACACACCGAAGTATTTGGCTATCTATACTGCCGTATCAAGTCCGTCTCGCCTCGCCGCGGCGAGGCGTCAAGCTTGTCTTGGTCGGACGGCGCCCTCTGGGCAGGACATGACGGACCACGGGCGAAGGGATCATCCAGTCTCGTCCCCCGCCTCTCAGCTCCAACGATGAGACCGGATAAACAAAGCTACCGGACACGAGCGTCAGATACCCCCAACTCGGCAGCAGCCTCTTTAGCCGAGACCAAACGCTTCTCCTTGAGTTCCACGAGGGCGACCATTTCGCCAGACTGCAATTCCAGACGTTCCAATGAGCTTGGAACCGGCAACCGCTTGCCCTGGGCTTTGATGTCATATATGAAAAATCCGCCAACGCTTCCTCGGCATCTGCCAGAGCCTTATCCACTGTCTGGCCCATGGCGACGCAGGCACCGGCGAAGCTTGTTTGGTTGAGCTTCGAAGATCGCCTTTGGAGCGCGGATATGGCTCCCGGAGTTTTTCGATTATTTGATGCTTCCGCGCCACAGTATGGAGAAATTCTCCGCTACGTTGGCTGTTCTCACCCTGCTTTCATCCTCTCTGAAGCACACGCCCAACACCCAATGCAACGAGTTCTCGGTTCCACTTGGGGAAATCATCAGTAGCAATAGTGAACAGGCCTATCCATAATTCACGTTGCCTAACATAAGCCTAACCGTTGCGCCACTCAAAAAGAAGCGGGCTGTAAGTGAGATGAAGCGTAGAAAGACCACTGCCAGCGGCTGATTTCACAGAACCGCCGGCTAGTCTAAGGCTTTGTGGCATTCAGGCCAACGCTGGCATAAGAATTCGTTAGGCACAGGGCCTACGGTAACCGGATACTGCCCATCTTTGGGCAAACTGGCTGACTAGCGATAAGGGTAGCGATTTCCTTTGCTCCGGTAGGCCTTCGTCTGCATGGCTTTGAAGATTTCTAGGGGAGTTGGTCCCACCCTTCGACCTGGGCTTGGAGTGATCCACTTCCCAACCTTTTTCACCGTGCGTACCGTATACAGGCTTGTATATCTCGTTGCCAAGTCTATCTCATCGGTAGAGATTCGGATTCTTTCCACGGATCGGCCGAGTTTTCTCCCAAGCTATTCGCTTCTGTCTTTCACCTGCCATTCTGAACCTCACTTCCTCAGGTCAAAAATCAATTTCAGTAAGACGAGTAGATTTGCAGGCGACTTTGGATTTCACTCTGCGGCAGCCTGCACCTTGGGTGACCGCCGATGGCGCGAAGGCCCGAGTGCAAGACTTCCGCAGAGGATATTCCGGCCTCGAATAGCTGGTCCATCAACCATAGGACTCCATGGCAGACCACATTCAGAGCCATAGCGAACGCTCGCAACACTCCGTCTCCGGTGAGCAGCGTCCAGCCTCTACTGGTTGAGAGAGACAGAGCGAACGAATCAGGCAGAGATAGAGCGGGCCTTTCCTCTCTGTAACGAATTGCCGCGCTCACCTCATCGCCATCCAGTTCTTCGATTCCGAGCCCAAGAGACATTAGAGTCTGTCCTAGTCGAGAACCATCTCTGCGACCGGCCAACTCTCTCTCGTAGAGCAGGTCCGGGACAGTGAACCTATATGGCAGAGCGAAGCAATCTTCGATGAGTCCTCCTCGCTCCAGGTCTATGAGCACGGAAGTGTCGGCAACCATGACTTCCATTTCAGCCCATCCTCCATCTGACGATTCAGGTCGTACACCGACATCTCCAGAAGCTCGGACGCCTTGGATTCGGATATCGCTCCCTCTGAAAGGGCGCGAAAACACAGGCGCTCAAAACGCCCGGACCGCTCGCCCGGCATGGCAAGCGGTTCCTCATAAGGAGGACTGCGCCAGCCGAGTTCCCCGAACTCATCGAACATTCGCCCCATGAGGGCGGAACTGATTATACCCAGGTCCTTGCACCGGTATGTGATAGCCTGAACGCTCGCGCGGAATATCCTCTTCAGTTCGAAGAGTTCCGCCAAACTTATAGCCGACCGATGCTTTCCTATCTCAGCCCAGACCACCTCTTCAGGCATCAGAAACGCCCCGGCGAAGCGATGGGCCGCTTTCTCCTCGTCAACGTCTGCGAAGACATCGAGAACCATATGCCCTATCTCGTGAGCGATTGTGAAGCGCTGCCTCTCGCCGTCATGATCTTCATTGACTACTATCACGTGAGCGTCCGGCACACCTTCTCTGCGAACTTGAGCTGTCAGGCCATCTATATTGGACAGAGGACCGAAGAGAACCTTCACTCCCCTGTCCTCCATGAGCTCAACCATGTTGGAAATCGGATCAAGTCCAAGGTTCCAATCGTAGCGCAAGGCGGAGGCCGCCCGGTCAGCCTCCGACAGATCATTCAGGACCGGATAGGGGGCCAAACGCGGCTTATCCCAACGCACGCTGGGCAGACCCAGAATATCCTCTATCGTGAGATAACGCTCCAGCATATGGAGAACCATCGCGCTGATGCGGTCCTCCTCTCGCCTGCTCGCCACTCTCTTTGTCCGATAGTCCACGGACTGAAGAACCATGCCGGGTTCTCCTATCAAATATTCGACCGACACACCCAGGGTGTTAGCCAGCACTATCAGGACTCCCGACCTAGGCATGGCTTCATCTCGCTCGTACTTCCCTATCGACTGGGCCGTGACGCGATTTCCCATGCGGTCGCTCAGCGCGCGAAGCGACAGACCGGCGACTGAACGCGCCAACTTCAATCGGCTGCCTATCATGTACATCCTCCCTCAATTGCATCTCCATTCGCTAAGTTTACAATAATATGCTAAATTGTACAATTGTAAACTTCAGTAACCTGACAGATGATTGAGTGGGGTATCCAATATGGGCGAAGACAAAGGATTTTACATTCTGGCGTTGAATGGCCGAGGAGCGCGAGGAGTCTACTCGGCCCAGGTCCTGGCAGAATTGGAAGACCGGCTTGGCGCTCCGGTTCGCGACTGCTTCGACCTCATCGTAGGAACGAGCACAGGCTCGATCATCGCCGGAGCCGCCGCGACTGGGATTCCCATGGAGGAGGTTGTCGAACTCTTCGAAAAGTGCGCCTTGCGCATCTTCCCACGAAAGCCTCTCCACTTCGGCCTCTTCAGAAGCAGGTACTCACAGAAGCCCCTCGAAGAGATATTGCGAGAACGCCTGCCCGACACAACGCTGGGCGAGGTCTCGACTCCCCTCATGGTGACCGGCTCCGACATCTCGACAGGCGGAGTCCAAGTCTTCAAGTCCCGGTATCTGGCGGACCTGAACTTTCCATACGTCCGAGACGGCGACACTCCGCTGATCAAAACGATCCTCGCATCAAGCGCGGCTCCCACATACTTCGACCCCGTGCAGGTGGACGGCAGCCTCCTGGGCGGACGGCGGCCTTTGGGCAAACAATCCCTCGATTCTGGCAGTTACGGAAGCCGTCTCTAAATTCAAGCGGTCGGTGGACCAGATTCATGTCCTGTCCATCGGGACAGGACATTCAGCCAATATGTACAAGAGCAGTCGCTCTTGGGGATTCATGACTGGCTGGGGACGCACAAAGCTAGTCTCATATTTTCTCGATCTCCAATCGCAGGCTTCAACAAACATGGCCGGGCTCATCCTCGACAAGAGATATGTACACTTGGATCCGGAAATTGAAAACTGGAATCTGGATAGTGTTGACCGTCTCGATATTCTGAGAGGGCTAGCCGTCAGAGATTTTACCCATAAGAGCGAAGAAATCTTGAAGACCATGAGGAGGCAACGTATGCAAACCTGAAGCGGCTCAGTCAATGAATCGGCCGAGACCAAACCAAATCATCATCATTACTGTGAAAGCCCTGAACGTAAACCAGGAGTGGCAACCATGACAGAGAACAGCAAACAGTTCCAAGAATTCCTCAGAGACGAGGTGAACATCAACCAGTCAAGGCTAGACAGACTGCACACCGCTGTCCGCGCCGTCAGCGGATACCTTGAAGAGAACCTGGCGGGTTATCAGAAGATGGAGCCAAGGGTCGTTCGCGCTACAGACCATCATCAAGCCAGTGGACGACAAGGACGAGTATGACGCGGATATCCAGATCGTAATGAATCCACGAGACATATGGAAGCCCAAGGACTACATATGGGCTGTGTGCGACACCCTGAAGGAAAACAAGACATACGCCGACAAACTCAAGCTAAGGACCAGGTGTGTCACCATAGACTACGCCGGCGACTTCCACCTGGACGTGGCGCCACGGATCACTATCCAAGATCAACACTATGTGTGCAACAGACTCGAGAACAGATTCGAGACTACAGACGGAAACGGCTATCGAAACTGGTTCAATGAGAAGAACCGGATCACCGGAGGCAACCTGAAGAAGGTGGTCAGACTGCTGAAGTATCTCCGAGACCACAAAGGCAACTACACGGTCAAGTCCATCTTGCTCACCACACTCGCCGGCCAGACCATCAAGAAATCCGATGAAGGGACTGAGTCTGTTAGGACGGTGGCCGACACTCTCGTAACAGTTCTGACTAGAATGAACGCTTATCTACAGAAGGATCCCTATATGCCCGAAATCAGAAATCCCGCACTGCCGAGCGAAACTTTCAACCGGCGCTGGGACCAGGCAAAGTACGCTCATTTTAGAAACATGGTTGAATCCCATACGCGCAGAGCGCGAAGCGCCTTGGACGCTGGTTCAAGCGAGGAGGCTATAAGGATATGGCAAAACCTGTTGGGCGAAAGCTTTGGCAGAGGTTCCGCTTCCAATAGTGGCAACGGAACCAGTTCAGGGAACAGAGTGGCGCCCGCGGCGTCTATCCCGGTAGTCTGGCGACACAACGAGGCGCGGAGGTTTGGATGAGCATGATTGCCGATGACCACTTCCATCTGGATTCGCTCCGCGAATTCACCACAGAACTGGCAACCGCCGGTTTCAGTCCTGTCGCCGGTTTTGAACCTCAACGGTGGAGAGGCGCGATTCACAAGGCTTTCGCGTCGCTGACCGAAGCTGAGACTATGGACATCGTTATCCGACCAGGATGGCCCTTTATTTCTCCGGCCATCATTGTCGATGGTCTCAATACCAACCACTCGACTCTCAATGGATATGTTTGTATGTGGCGCGATGACGACTCTAGCTTAGAATGGACCACCCTGCGCGGCCTATTTTCCCGGGTCGAAGAGTGGTGCGATAACGCCAAGCATAATTGGAGAGAAGATCAGCTAGACCAGGACGCCTATCTGAACTTCCACAACAAATATGCCCTTGCGGTCACCTTCGACCTGTCCGAACTCGGCGTTCACAAGGGCGGATGGGGCGAATTTCACGCTGCGATGAATCAGAGTCCAGCGAGAGTGGACATCTTGGCGGGTCCCAGAAGATCAGCGAACCATCTGAGAGGCCTATGGTTTCATGTAGGGGCGCTAAGTGGACCGCCTCCTCGCCAACTTTTCGAAGTCACGGCCTATCTGCCAAGACAGCAGCGTAAAGGTCTGAGGAAGGCGCTGTCAGAACGCAGAAAACCGGAGCCGCTTATCCCCAGTGGAGGGGTGGACCTCATCCTCTTTTGTTGGGAGCGCAGGACCCAAACCGACCTACTAGCCATGGTATGTACAGGAAAGGATGACGATGTGGAATCGGTCGCCCTGCAACCGGGGCCAAGAGACGAAGACAGTCTTATCCTGCGCGCCGGGCCGGACGCGCCTGAATTGCGCGGCAGAACAGCGGTCATTTTTGGAGCGGGCGCGCTGGGTGGACACACTGCGGCGCTGCTTGCGGAAAGCGGCATTGGAAACCTGACAGTCGTTGACCCTGACGTCCTGCTGCCGGGCAATGTCGTGAGACATATAGCGGGACACTCCCGTGTGGGTGATTTCAAAGTGCAGGCTGTCCAAGCTGTCATCGCGGACCACGCGCCCTGGACAAGAGTTGCCGGATACCAAGAATGGGCGCGAACGCCGAGACAAATCCGAGAGCGCATAGATGGAGCCGACATCATAATAGACACGACCGGAAACGAAGCTCTAACGAACTCGTTAGCGATGATGGCGCAGGAAGACGGAGCGCGGCTCCTCGCAGGCGCGTTATATCGAGGGGGGGGCATCGCACGAGCGCAGCGACAGGCGTTACCCGGCGATACTCCGATTCACCTAAGGGATGACCAGACGCGATATCCGATCATAACCGCCGGAGAAGTGGCTGAGGACTTTGCGACATCACAGTTGGGCTGCTCGGCTCCGGTCAACAACGCGCCACCCTCGGCGGTGTTGACCTGCGCCTCCCTATTGACGCAGGTTGCCCTAGATACGCTCACTGAAAGGTACGAGTTCACCGACGAGGTTATAGAAGTCTATCGAGCCACAGACACTCGACCATTCGATAACATTGGACGATTCATCCAGTGAGGAAGAAGAGAGGGGATAGGATACATTGGGCCTGGCGCGATTGAGAATCGCCACAGCAGCCCAATAGGAAAAGGAGGCGCTGCTTTGATAGGAGTCCTCGTGAACATAGGAACGAGATTCTGCCAGGACATGCTCCCTGAAGATAGCCGCGAGTTCTTGCTGGCGATCCGGGTCTATGCGATTCGAGCGCTCTGACCACGCTACAGCTACATAATGGGAGTTCAATGGGTGCGGCGCGTCTTCCTTTCATCGAGCGGAGGGGGATCTTTCATCCTGCCGTGTGGATATGTTGCAAACTGCCGACATCTAAAATTACAATTGGCCGATGGCTGAGAACGCGCTCTACACTCGCTTCGCGGAGCGGCGACTGACCGAGGCCCTAGAGGACTCGCCGGTCACGCTCATCCACGGACCGCGCCAGTGCGGCAAGACCACCCTTGCCCTGATGGTCTGTGCGCCGGAGCAGCTGACTTCGGGGAACCGTCCTTCCAGCGTTCTCCCTGCTGGCTCTCCGAGCTATGGGTACCTCACCTTCGACGATGTGGTAACGAGGGAGAGCGCCGAGACGGATCCGATGGGTTTCATCGCCGATATTCCCGAGCGGGTCATCCTGGACGAGGCGCAGCGGGTCCCCGGGCTATTTGCGGCGCTGAAGGTGGCGGTGGACAGGCGACGCGTGCCGGGGCGCTTCCTCCTGACGGGCGGGCATGGCGGTCGGCTCTCCGCGCTGGCGACGGACGGTCGCCTCGGAGAAGCCTGCGATCTTCTGAAGAGGTACGTGGACTGGTACGGCCCCGGCTCCGTGTACGTCGAGCTACCTAGGCAGGGAGACGCGAGTTCGTATTGTGGCCCTATGGCCTCGGACGACCACGAAAGAGCCTCCACAATGACAGGAAGACAAGCAGCATCGCCGAAGGTCCGTACCAGTGCAGCGTCGTTATCAGTATCGGCGGCATGACGACCAAGGCTAAGTAGATCAGGGAGAGAGCGAAGCCGAACCAAGGCCAACGATGAACAACAAAACCGGCAGTCGCTCCCACCAACCCAATAGAGGCTAGAGCGACTGCCGTGATCCAACTAACATCACGGAATAGCGGCGCGGTAAGGTATAGTCCGCTAGGGACTGCACAGAGGCATACACCTATCCACGCCGCTACTCGCATCAGCCGAACTTCTCCCCGTCGCATTTCCAATGCACCGGTCCAGGTACATGACCCTCGTAATCACATTCGTACCTGCCCTTTCCAGGCGTTCCTATGAACTTGGCTTCCTGCCAGTGGTCGGCATCGAGGGTGTGATGGTCGAACTCTCCCTCAGCACGGATGTAAACCTCCGGCGTTCCATGAGGCCACCACCAACTATTGCATGACTCTTGGTACCAGCCAAAGGGATAGTCGCACTCGTAGTCCTCGTCGTGCCCGCCGTACACTGATGTGCCATTGTCCCAGTAGGACATTTCGACGTAGACCGAGGCCAGGTCTATGCCAACGAAGTCGTTCAACTCGGACTTGGCCCAGCCGAAACGCTCTGTGGCAGTGGGTGGTGGGACGATAAGCTTCTTCGTAGCGAACTCGACCGCCACTACAGTGATTGAGCAGTCGGCCCCGATGAGCACTTGTATTCGACCCGCGTTCTTCTCTCCCACCAGTTGACCACTTAGCCGGGTATGAGGCAAATAGCACAACCCGTCCGCCGTTCTGGTCGCGCCCAACGTAGCAGTCTCTATCCGCTGTCCGGGTTGGATTTGACTACTCACGCCCCCAACCTCGATAAACCCCGCAGCCACATCCCCTTGTATGTCACCGGTAGGCCTCTCTTCAACGGGACCATCCGCGTATGCGACTCCAACTACCACAAGCGTCAGGATTAGACTGAACATCAGCGCTCTATATAGCTTCATCACGGCTAAACCTCCTTTTGGGACACCGCCCTTGTGATATTGGACGCGGTGGCCGTGATACAATGCCGGACACCCGCATCTCACCGGCGGGCGATCATAGGACGGGCGGTAACATGACAGGTGATGGTCAGTGAAGAGGGACGTTTCGGAAGCACGACAGATCGAGAGGCAGCGGGCTCGCGTCGCCACGATGAGCGATGTCAGCCGCCGAATCAACGAGAGCTGGGACCTCGACACCGTGCTTCAGGAAGTCGTTGACGGCGCCCGCTCGCTGACCGACGCCCGATATGGCGCAGTCGGGGTGTTCGACGACTCTGGGCGCGTTCGAGAGTTCATCACCTCCGGCATGACTCCTGAGATCACTCTCATCTCTACATATCTCGCTACCAACCGGTGAATGTTCATAGGACTATATCCATGTTTCGGGACAGCGTCCAAGCGATAGACATAGACTCCTGTTTCGGAGCCGAACGCTGGTACGCGAGAACCTCCGGTTGCGCATGGTTCTGAGAATGTCTCAGAAACTCTACAACGGCGCGCTTGAGGAATGGCGCTACGACTGTTGGGCCGAGGAACAACCCCGGATGAATTGTATAGATAGTTCAGCCGGAGCGCGGCTGTCTGCGGCCGCGCTCCTCAACCCTTGGAGAGTCACGGGATCCGTCGTCTACGGAGCAGGACTCCCAACCCCAGGGAAACGGGCAATATGGCGACCAGCGCCAGTAGCAGCGGCCAGCGCGCCCAACCTCCCTCCACAGGCGATACGCTCCCGCAGAACGTGACCGGATCGCCGTTCATCGGCAGATCGAGACGCCTATCCCTCTCGTGCGGCGCCGTCTGAGAGCGGGACTCTGGAGACGGGTCTCCGGGTCCGGGTCGGAGTCGGAGTGATTATCTCCACCCAGCACTGCTCGCATCCGGGAGAGACCAGGCGGCAGTAGATGATACTGCCGGCGTTCGGCCCCGGCGTTGTCAGCATATATGGGGTGGCCGCCGGCCCGGGCGTGAAGGTCGGCAGCGGCGTGGCGCAGCCGACTATGGTGGTCACCTGGTAGGGCCCATTCCTCTCGATTATGATCTCTCTGGAGGTACTGCCGTCGGAGTATATTGTCGTGTCCGTCCGGGTGCGACTGTTGTAGCCGGTTTCGCAGATGATAAGGTCGATGTAGTAGTCGCCATATATCCAGGGGCCGGTGATCAGTTCGGTCCAGGTCAGCGGGGTGGGATTGCCGTGCGGCCCGGGGCGGGAGCGTGGCGGCGTCGGCGTCGGCGTCGGCGTCGGCGTGGCGGTGGCCCGGGGGTTCGGGGTACTGGTCTGTGTCGGCGTCGGGGTCACGGTTGGAGTCGGGGTCGGCGTGGCCAGCGGGTCGACCGTCGGAGTGACCGCTGGCGTGGGACTCGGAGTGGGCGTGTGCAGACAGTCCTCGGTCAGCGTATCGCTGTCGCGGTGCAGGTGGCGGCTGGGGATCTCTCCGGCGTGATGCCTGTGTTCCTGGCAGTCAGGGTGGTCGTGCCACGGCCAGACCGTCGGAGTTGGGGTGAGTGTTGGGATGGGTGTGTGTGTCGGAGTGGGGGTGAGTGTCGGAGTGCGCGTCGGTCTTGGAGTGTCCCTGGCACAGCCATAGCGCTTGAGCCACCGCCCATCTTGGTATTGGTAACTAGATGAATAGTTGTATCCGTTGGGAAAATAGGTGCGGATTTCGCGGTTCCGCTTGGTGTAGTATAGGTTGCCGGATATACACCGCGCTTCGTAGTAAAACCATTTGCCATACTCCACCCGGGGTGTCGCAGTCGGTCTGGCCTTCGCCGTCGCTGTCGCTGCGACCGCGGTCGCGGTCTTCTTGTCGTCCAGACAATCTGGGTCCGCTCTCTCATTGGTTATAACTGTCCTAGTAACTGCACTGCCTTTGATATATTCAACGTCGTCCTCGCCAGGTCCTGTGTGCTTGTACCTCCTCTTTATTTCATGCGTATTCCACGCTCTGCACTTTTGTAGAGCCCCTCCGTGGCCATAATGCTGAGTCAAGACATGGTCTTTGGGGCGGTCTCCGTTGGAATCGGGGACATCAGCATGGATGCTATTACGTACTCCGCCATTCATCGTGTGCGCGAGCGCAAATAGAATGAAAGCCATCATAGTTCCGGCGGCAATTATCGACAACTAGCGTATCTTCATCATAATGCACCATCTCGTTTGCGTTACCCTCTAGGCTCGCCCATAATACATGGAAGATTTGGAATGCGCCAGAGGAGACCGCAACTATGATGAACAGAGTACTCTACATGGCAGCGGGAGGCGCGCTGACCCCTCATTCTAATGATGGGCGTAACAGTGGTTCGGAACGTCATCGCCCAAGGCCTGCCGGAGACGGACAAGTACGAATTGCTCGTAATTGTTGAAGATTGGACCTTTGGATATGGACGCCGGTGTTGGGGTTGCTGTCGGTGTAAGGGGCGATGGAGGGTATGGACGTAGCGCGCCGTTTGTGCAATGCCGGTGGAGTCCGTACCCCAGTTTTACAACCTGTGTGTTTCCCACACACGACGGCCCGAAAGTGTCCCCCACCGAATTTACTCTCAGAGGAAAATCAGGATAGACGCCATTTCCGACCCCGACTGGAAGTCGGGAGAACAGAAGTGTTGTCCTTTCGTATCCACGCCATCGTCGGCAGCGCGTAGTCGCTCTCCACCTCCACCAGCTTGGCGGCCACGGACGCGATTGAATACTGCTGAACCACCAGCCTCCCCCGGGATAATCCACTGAACGAATGGTTATCAAGGACGCCGCGATGCTTCCAGCGACTGAACACCCGCTCCACTCTCCAACGTTTGTGGTATGGTGAAGATATGACAGTAACCCCGTATCACCTTGGCAAGTTCCCTCCCGGAAGTCTGGACTGGTTACGACTTGTGCCCGCTATCGGACGCGCGCACTCCGCAGTGGCTGCATATGGCGCGCTGCTTGAGAGCATGCCGAACACGAACGCGCTCATCTCGCCGCTTGCAATACAGGAAGCTGTCTATTCAAACCGCATTGAGGGCACACAGACGACGCTGACTCAGGTGCTCACCTTCCAGGCGGATGAGAATCAACCCGATGACGATCCGGCCAAGCGTATGGACGTGCACGAAGTTATCAACTACAGAGCCGCTCTGGACGCCGCCACCCGCGAATTGCAGCGGATACCGTTATCGTTGAGGCTCATTCGCAATGCCCACCGCATTCTGATGAGAGGCGTCAGAGGACAAGACAAAGCGCCGGGCGAATATCGTCGCATGCCCAATAGCGTTTGGATCGGCCCTCCTAATTCAACGCTGGAGAGCGCAACCTTTGTGCCATGCCCAGTGGAGCACCTGCCGGACGCCATGGACGCATGGGAGAGATTCATCCACTCAGATGAACCGGACCCGTTTGTTCAACTGGCAATCATCCACGCCGAATTTGAGGCAATCCACCCATTCATGGATGGCAACGGACGGATAGGCCGGTTGATCGTCCCACTCTATATGGTGGAGAAAGGTCTTTTGCACGCTCCGCACTTCTACATCAGCGGCTTTATCAACGAACACCGCGACGAGTACTATAACCGGCTGCTGGCGGTATCCCGCGACGATGACTGGACTGGCTGGTCTGAGTTCTTTCTCACAGCAATGGCGGAACAGGCGAATGTAAACCTCCTCAGAGCCAAGAGCATCCTATCCCTCTACAACGAACTGAAGGATTGGGTGGCTCAAGAAACCCGTTCCCAGTACGGCGTTCACGCGCTTGACTGGATCTTTGAGAGGCCTGTCTTCAGTTCATCCGACTTTGTGAGTAACTCCGGGATTCCCAGGTCGACAGCATCTCGGATACTAAAGGTTCTACGTGACAGCGACATGTTGACCATGGTGGATAAAGCCCGTGGAAGACGGCCAGCGCTCTTGGCATTTCTCAGGCTCCTTCGGTTGGCGGAAGGCAGCGAGTAGGTTGTGTCTCACCAGTTGAGGACAACGTGTCTTGTATATCATGGTCAGCCCTTTATGATGCGCAAAGAGCGCCACAGCCGATGAAGAACCCCTCTCACCTGATAGGCTTGTGCAAAATTCCCCATCGCCATCCCGACCTCTCCTCCGAACAGCGTCACGTCCTCACGAGGATTCACCAGTATCATCATGAAGCAGAGAGAGTCCCGTCCTCGGAGTGACAGTAGGGGCTTGTCGGTAGTGGTTGATACCGTTGGCCGGGTTGGTGAACATATACTTCCGTTCTTTTCCACCCTCGCACACCGGAATTCCGTCGGTGGTGTACTCATCCCGGTGAAGCCTACTCTTCGGTTTTCGCTTGTGGATGATCCGAGCGCCGCCTCTCTCATCAACCCACTCGCTATTTCGAGCCGATATCCGCTATCACCGACTTGTGGAGACCGTTCAGCCGCCTCTCGGCACTCTCCACCAGCGAGACCAGATTCGGAGTGCGTAAAGAGACCTTCACCACCCCCGACAGCTCGCATCGGCTATAATCATGATACCGACGTCACGCCCTGCCTTTGGGGGCATTCATCTGCCCCGTGACGGAGTGAGCGCGTACTGGACAGATCCTACACGCGGGTTGGCGCGCTTTGCAGATCAGCGCTCCGAGGTCAAGGAGCGTCTGATTCGGTATGGTATTATCAACTTGCGCTGGTAATATAAGATATAGTCATTGTATCATTCGGAGGATTGCTCAGATGGCCCGTCCACGCGCATACAACCATGATGTACGCTGTCCGCGCTGCGACTCCAACTGGACACCCAAGGATGGTCGCTCACGCGGCAAGCAGACCTATCGCTGCGGAGAATGTCGCTACCGCTTCACACCGGACGGTGTTCGCCACCACTACCCTGAGAGTACCATTCGCCAGGCGCTTGCCATGTATGCTGAGGGCGCGAGCATGTCCGCTATCGCAAGAGCGATGGACATAAAGCTTGCGACGGTGTTTTCTTGGGTCAAAAAAAGCCAGATGGGCTCAGCGGAGTCTGGACTATGAGCGCGCAAGGCGCGTTCCGTCCACACATAACCTTCCCTCATCTGTCAGAAAGATACGTCGAATAGGCGTGCAAAGGCGCAGAGCGAAGGTCATATCCTTCGATGAGATGTGGACTTATGTGGGAGCGAGACATAGAGACAAGCGTCGGTCGGTATGGATATGGACCGCTGTTGTCGAGGAGCAAGATGGCAGTCGGTGGGCGGACTTCGAGGTGGGAGATCGAGCCGAACACACTTTTCTGAGACTGTTGAATCGGCTCCGGACGCGCGCATATACGAGACTGACGCCCATGGCGTATATGGATGGCTTCCCGCAGACCGGCGCAAGGTGGGCAAGTATGGCGCGGTGAACCGCAATGAGGGGTTGCACTCTGTATTGAGAGGCAAGTTGAATCGGTTGGTTCGCAGGACGAAGGGCTATGCCAAGAGCGTTCAGGCGCTTGCGGGATCGTTGGCAATGGTGTGGCTGAGAGAGGGTCTGACATGAATGACAGCGCAAGTCGAGAATACCTGTTCGTTCATCCTGAGAATAGCGTCCCACCTGTCTTCGCCCTCGAAGCGTTCGGTAGCCGTAGCGGAGTCGCGCTCTCTGCGGGCGTGTCCCTGATCAACAGTGAGCGCCTCGACTATCTCTGGCAGCCTGCTGAACTATCGGAGGCGGCGCGGGATAGTTGCCGCCGGTGTAGAAATTGACAGAGACGTTGTCGAATCGCTCCTGTAACATCTCCCCCGTCCGTCTGAGCGCGAGGTCGCCGCCGTGCGTGCCGCTCCAGAGCAGTCCGACGGTCTTGTTCTCGAGCGTTTGGGGCCTTTCGCTTATAGTAATGGCGTCCAGCAGCCCGCGCTGCTGTCCCACGGGATTGAGTACTTCGAGCAGGTGCATTGAGTGGGCCTCCTCAGTCAGCCGATTATAAGTTTTCGTTTATCAACAGTGAGTTTACAGCGAGTTGATTGGATTGTATATCCCCATCGAAAGAATATTCGTTTCTCCAATCTTCTGGCAGCGTTTCCTTTCGGGTGGTTGAAGTCAGCAGTCCACACGATTGAAGCAGAACAAGTAGGTTGTGAGGATTCCACCAGGTTCCCATTCACTCCCTACGCCGAAGCTCACGATTCAGCCGTTCAAGCAGTGAGGTGGTCTTGTAACGCGACTGTCCACTCACAAGATGCGCCAACCCCTTGTCCAGAGGCTTCTCGCACCAGTATTCGGCTTCACCCCCACTCAGATACACCACGTGTTTAGGGTGTGTACGCGCCTCATCCACACTCTCAGACCTCATCAGTTTCAGCGCTTCGGAAAAGCCCGTCTCGCCTATGTTTCTAAGGTACTCTCTAAGCAGGTGGAACTGGCACAACTGATGGTTGGCCGCGTCGCCATAGACCATATCTATCGCCGACGCTATCGCGCGGTCTCCATCGCTCACTATGTGTCGAGGCGACTGCGCGCCACGCATATACGCCTCGTTCACAGCCGCTTCCCAATCGCCGAACGTCGCCATCACATTGCCCAGATCGTCACGGAGCCTTCATCTCCACAGCGCCGTTCGCCGTTCGCGTCCACAGCCCGTCCATCTCCGGCGTCTGCCCACCCATGCTTGTCTCTGCGAGTTTCTCCCTTCTTATCCACTTGCTCGGCGTACTCTTTGCGAATCCGAACAGCTTTCCCACCTGAGCGTAGCTCAGACCCATCGCAGCCAACTCTATCGCTTTCTCTGTGGTTTTTTTGAGTGCCGATTCCGCCTCTCGTCTCCCAAAAGTTCCATCCCGCTACTCATCCGCCCACACTCACAGCAGCGAAACTTCGGAACGCTAAGCCTTAGTTCTCCGTCCTTGGTGATTATCGAGCGCGGATAGCTCTGGTGTTTGCTCATCGCAAGGTCTCACTCTGAACACATGGGCCTGTATGCGTCCAGGGCGGACTGTAGTCTGTCCTGCATATACTGGACTATCGTCCGGTCTCTCTCTTCTTCCAACTGATACAGTAGCCTTGACATCTTGCTAACCTCCCCAGTTCTGTCTCAGACCACATCTTATAACCCATCCACCCGAAAGGAAACGCTACCTGATGGGAGGGCTGGATTGACCCACTCCTCGCGCTGCAATACAATCGGGATCAGGTTCAGAAGCTAGGGAGAGGTCATGCCGGAACTGCACAAACTCGGAGTCGCGGAAGCGGCGAAGCTGATTCGAGACGGCCAACTCTCGTCCTTCGACCTCGCCCGGGCGCTGTTGGAACGCATAGAAGCCTTGGATCCCGCTCTTCGCGCATGGGTGACGGTCGACAGCGAGGACGTATTGAGCGAAGCCGGGCGTCGGGACGAAGAGCTGGACGCAGGCGACGTCAGGGGGCCGCTCCACGGCGTGCCGGTCGGCCTGAAGGACATCTTCTACACTGCGGGAATGAAGACAACCGCCTGCTCTCCCATCTACGCCGACTTCACGCCAAGCTACGACGCCACCTGCGTGGTCGCGTTGAAAGAGGCCGGAGCAATCGTACTGGGCAAGGCCGTAACCACCGAATTCGCATCGGGAGACCCTTCCCCTACGCTCAATCCGTGGGATCCGGCCCACACGCCGGGCGGCTCCAGCAGCGGATCGGCGGTGGCTGTCGCCACGGGTATGTGTCCGGCGGCGCTTGGGTCGCAGACGGGCGGTTCCACAGGCCGACCCGCCGCCTATAACGGCATTGTGGGATTCAAGCCCGCCTACGGACGCATTAGCTGTCACGGGGTGGTGCCTCTTAGCTGGTCGCTGGATACCGTGGGCATCCTCACTCGCAGAGTGGAGGACGCGGCGGTCATGCTCCAGGTGATGGCGGGCTATGACCCCAACGACCCGGTATCGCATGATTCGCCGGCGCCTGATTACCTGGCGGAGATGGATTCGGTCAGCCGCGCGCCGCGCATAGGCCTGATCAAGCAGTTCTTCTTCGACCGTTCTTCACGAGAAGCGCAAGACCATACTGAAGAGATCGTCCGAAGATTAGCCGAATCCGGGGCCGAGGTGGAAGAGATGGCCCTGCCCGACAGCTTCGGCTCGGCGCACGATTGCCAGCGAGTCGTCAGCAGCGTCGAGGCCGCGACCTTCCACGAAGAGAACTTCTTGGAGCGGCCCGACGAGTACGGTCCCAAGATTCGGGCGAGCATAGAGGCGGGGATGAATGTCTCCGGGATCAGATATCTGCTCGCTCAGCGGATGCGCCGCGCTTTCCGCGCCGACATGATAGCGGCGCTCCAAGGCGTGGATGTTGCGTTGACGCCCGCCACTCCGGAGCCTGCCCCCCGCGACCTGTCCACCACCGGGGATGCAGTATTTCAGTCTCCGTGGACTTCCAGCGGGCTGCCTGCCATAGTCATCCCGTCGGGAATGAGCGAATCGGGGCTGCCAATGGCGATCCAGTTGGCGGCCCCGCCCTGGCAAGAGGGCAGACTGCTGGGCGTCGCTCGCTGGTGCGAGAATGTCCTGCAAAGCGACCTCTGGCCGCAAGGCTACCCGTAGAAGCCGTCTTACATCAGTCATGCGCCGCTAAGCGAATGTTGGAAGGCAAGCCCGCCTTTGGCGCGGAGGTCGGGCTTGGATCCGCGCTTTCCGCCGAAATGCTGTCCCCGCTGGGGTTCGACTTTATCCTGGTGGACAATCATCATGGCGCGTGGGACGACAACAAGCTCGATGACCGCGTTTCGGAGCATCGCGCTCGGCGCGGCGACGCCTATGGCGCGTGTACGGCGCAACGAGTTCGGCACCATAGGCAGGCTACTCGACCGTGGTGCCATGGGGATCGTGGTTCCGATGGTGGACTCGGTGCAAGAAGCTCAGGCCGCGGCGGAAGCGGTGCGCTACCCGCCTGTTGGCGGGCGGTCCGGCGGCGCGTTCGGAACCGGATTCCTCGGCGACGGGTATATGCGCTGGGCAAACGATGAGATATTCCTCGCCGTACAGATAGAGACCGTCGGAGCCGCCGAGGTTGCCGAGGACATTCTCGCGGTAGAGGGAATAGACGGCTGCTGGGTGGGCCCGGGCGACCTGAGCATGTCCATGGGGTTGACCTCTCCGATAACGCCGGGTGGAAGGCTCACGACGACCTGATAGTGGAGATATTCGAGGCCACCGGGCGCGCCGGCAAGATACCCGGAATATGGACAGGTAGCGCGTCGGAGGCGCTGCGCCGCGCCGAACAGGGGGGACTGTTCCTCACCACGGGCGGGGACGGCCCATGGGTGGTGGAGGGCGCTCGCCGAACGCTGGCAGAGCTTGATGCGGCAAGAAACAAGTCCGGGTAGGCGCGATCCTAGCGTCCTATCCTATAGCCATCCCTCCGAATTAGGGGCGAGGGCTTGGCTTCCCCCGGCAGGTATGGGCTATACCCATCCGGAGGTGTCTATCTGAGATTATCCACTTGGATCAGGTGAACGTTTTGCTCCCGGCATCGCTCTCCGATGTCCTCGGCCGGTTCGCTGACAAAATACAGCGCCGAATGCGTCTCAGCGCCGGGGAAAACCTTCCGAAGCGCGTTCTCACTGCTCTTTACCTGGGTGATGTCCCGGTTAGCGATGCTGTATGTAGCCTCTATCGCGACATAGACGGCTTGCGCCGAGCCGCGTCTGCTGCATTGAACTATCATGTCAGTGGCCAACAGGCGGTTGTACTCCTGTTCAGACAGAACACTCTCGTCCTCCGCTTTTTGGATTGCCTGGTTGAACGCCGCCGAATTATCGTCTTGTTCGGCGACCCTGACCCTTCTGCTATTTCTGACTTTGAGAAGCGTGGCTATATTGGATATACCGCGATTGTATAGCTTTGCCTCCAGAGATATGCCCTTCAGCTCGCCCAAGTCGTTCTCAATGCGGTCCAGTCTGCGGTAGGCATCATCCCAACGCTGGTCGTTTTCCTCCCAGCGCCGCTCATTTTCCTCCCAGCGCCGCTCATTTCCCTCCCAGCGCCGCTCATTTCCCTCCCAGCGCCGCTCATTTCCCTCCCAGCGCCGCTCATTTCCCTCCCAGCGCCGCTCATTTCCCTTGGTGTATTCGGCGAATCTGCGCGGCAGTTCCAAGAGTTCCCGCGTCAGAAGTTCGCGCCTCATCGCATCGCGAAACTCCGGATTCTCGCGGACGATTCGTATGAGGTCGTCGGATGTGTTGATGGTAGTCATTTCTTCCTCTCGCTACTGATTATAGCGTATTATCTCTTCGGCGCGCCCAGAGGGTGTATATCTGCCGTAGATTGTTGTAAGTTTAGGGTGATGGCCGACAGGGTGCCGAGTGAGGACGCTACCACCACCGCCCGGCTGAGGGCGGCGGGCGCGGTCCTTCTCGGCAATCTGGCGATGCACGAATTCGCGCTCGGCGGGCCCGACCCGTCCAACGGCTTTCCGCAGGCGCGCAATCCATGGAACCTCGCCCACATACCGGGCGGCTCCAGCAGCGGCTCGGGCGCGGGCATTGCGGCCGGTCTCTGCATGGGATCCATGGGATTGTGCACGGGCGGCTCGATACGCGGACCTGCGTCCTATTGCGGCATCGCGGGCATCAAGGCGACCTACGGACGAGTCAGCCGCTACGGTGTCGTGCCTCTGAGCTGGACTCTCGACCACTGCGGCCCGATGACATGGACTGTGGAGGATTCCGCCATCATGCTCGGGGCCATAGCAGGCTTCGATCCCAAAGACCCCCTACGACCGCCCACGCCCCTGTGCCGGGCTACACTAGGTCTCTAAGCCAGGATGTGCGTGGACTGCGGGTCGGCGTTCCAAGACATTTCTTCTTCGCGGACGACCCTCGGATCAGCACCCTCTCCGCGATGGACGACACGCTGAAATCGCTGGAGGATATGGGCGCCCATGTGGAAGAGGTGAGCGTTCCGATGCTCGAACACGCGGGCGCGGCGCAGCCTGTCATCATGCTCGGCGAGGCTTTCGCTTATCATCAGAACAACCTCAGGGAGAAGCCGGAGCTTTTCGGCGAGATGGTCAGGGCGCGATTCAGGACAGGTAGGCTGTTCGCGTTCTCCGACTACGTACAGGCCAGCGTGTGAGGAGCGTGCTCAAACGGCAGTTCGCCCAGACGCTGAGAGACGTTGACGTGGTGGCGTATCCCACGATGTCCAATCCCGCGCCCGGCTTCGACGATATGGACGCGATGACCACGTCCAGGGTTCCCAGCTTCACCGGCCCGTACAACCTAACAGGTATGCCCGCTATATCCGTGCCGTGCGGATTCACGCCGAACGGGCTGCCGGTCGGACTGCAAATCGCGGGCAAGCCGTTCGATGAGCTGACAGTTTTCCGCGTCGCCCACGCCTACGAACAAAATGCGCGGCTATTCGAGACGAGACCGCCCATGACCGGACTCGCCCAGCGGTAACCCATCATATAATCAGGAGATAACCAAAGATGCCGGATATGGTATTGCGCACATCTATCGGAAACTACGGACACACAACGCCGCTGAAGGACGGAACCATCACATCCGAGAGATTCAGCATGGAGCACGTGGAGATCACCCCCCTGTGCCAATGATATTTCGCCGGATGGTGCGCGGACTGGAGTTCGACGTTGCGGAGATGGCCCTGGCGACATACTTCTGCTCTCGCGCCCATGGCAAGAAGTTCACCGGAATACCCGTCTTCCTGACGCGGGACTTCTATCACGGCGCGTTGGTTTATAACAGGCGCAGCAGCATAGAGGCTCCGAAAGACTTGGAGGGCCTAAAGGTCGGAGTCCGCAGCTATACCTTCGCCCCGGGCGTCTGGACGCGCGGCATCCTCAGTTCCGAATACAGCGTTGACCTGGATGCGGTCACCTGGGTTCTGTCCAGGGACGAGCACGTGGAAGAGTACGTCGCGCCCTCCAACGTGGTATCCTCGCCCAGCGGCGATCTCGCCAAGATGCTGCTTTCGGGCGAGATAGACGCCGCAATCGCGCCGGGTCCGGTTGACTCGCCTGACATCCGTCCCCTGTTCGCGGATGCGCGCGAGGCGGACGACGCCTAGCATCACAATACGGGCGTCTATCCGGTAAGCCATCTGCTGGTGGCCAAGGACGCCACACTGGATGCGAATGAGGTCCTGGCGACCGAGCTGTTCGATATGTTCAACGAAGCCAGGTTGCAGTACATCTGCCGACTCCTGTCAGGGGACACCACCGGCACATGGGACCGGTCGCTCCTGAAGATAGCGGAGATAGTGGGGGACGACCCGCTCCCTTACGGATATGAGAGTTCGAGGAAGACGCTGGAAACCTTCATTGGATTCAACGTCGAACAGGGTGTGATACCGGAGGCGTTCGATCCCGCCGACCTGTTCGCGCCTGAGACGCTCTCGCTGAAGTAGCGATTCGCGTCCGTCGGAGCGCTTTCCGGCATCGTCGTCTGCCTACTCACTCAGGCTCCGCCCCATAATCAGGGATGGGCGGGCGCGCCGTCTTCATGTGAGGCGAACAGCACAGGGCGATAACGGTATGGATACGCTTCGAATGCTTCCTCTTCCAGGTCAACGCCAAGACCGGGAACGGTGGGCAGTTCGTAATATCCGCCGCCGAGTTTCATAGGCTCTTTCTGTATCTCGTCGAAGACGGGGACCTTGGAAACGTGCTCCAAGATGAGGAAATTGGGTATAGACGCCGCCACATGAACGCTTGCGGCGGTGGCGACCGGGCCTTTGGGATTATGGAAGGCCATGTTGATGTAATAGGTTTCCGCCATGGCCGCGATGCGCCTGATTTCAGATATGCCGCCACAGTGACAGATGTCCGGCTGGAGCACGTCAACAAGCTGGCGTTCGATAACCTCCTTATTGCCCCAGCGAGTGAGAAGACGTTCGCCTGCAGCCAATTCAGTCTGAAGCCCCGCCTGTCGCACCAGCGCGAGCGAGTCCGGGTTGTCGGGCGGCACCGGTTCCTCGAAGAACAAAAGGTCGTACTCTTCGACAGACCTTATCAGTTTGATAGCCATTGCCGGACGGGAACGCCCGTGATTATCCACCATAACATCCACATCGGCGCCCGCGGCCTCTCGTATCTCCGCGATATGCTCCCTGAACATGGCGGGTTCCTTACGTTCGTCCAAGCCTATCATCGAATAGCCCCACCCGGTCTTGACAGCGGTGAAACCGTCCCCGATAGCCGCCTTCACGCCTTCGCGCGTGTCCGCGCCCGCGTATGTTCGGATTCGGTCGCGCACGGCTCCACCCAGAAGCTGATACACTGGAACCCCTAGCGCCTTGCCCTTTATGTCCCATAGAGCCTGGTCTATCGCGCTGAGCGCCGAGCTTATTATCACGCCTCCCCTGTAACGGTTGTGGAGAAACATGGTCTGCCAGTGGCGTTCAATGTCGAAGGCGTCCTTGCCGATTATCTGCGGCGCGAGCATATGCGCCGACTCGGCAATCGCGGTAGTCTGATTGACCAGCGTTCCCTCTCCCCAACCGTGTATTCCCTCGTCGGTCTCGACCTTGACGAACATCCAGTTGCGTCCCGCGCCTTTGGCCCACATGACATAGGTCTTGATGTCGGTTACTTTCATAACAATGTCTCCCACGCGCCGCCTTAAAGCTGTCTGAGTCGAGGATCCCACCTGTCGCGCAGCCAGTCGCCCAGAAAGTTGAGAGAGGTTACCACAAGCAGTATCGCCAAGCCTGGAAAGACAGGCATCCACCAAGCGTCCACCAGGTAGTCGTTGCCCTCCGCAACCATCACCCCCCACGCCGGTGTGGGAGGGGGGATGCCCGCGCCCAGGAAGCTGAGCGTGGCCTCTGTAAGTATGAACGTTCCCGACCCAAGAGTGGCGAGCACCACAATCGTATTGGCCACCCCGGGTAGAATATGCTTGAAGATTATACGTGGCGTGGAGGCGCCCGCGACACGGGCGAGCGCAACGTAATCCCGCTCTTTTAGCGACAGAACCTCGGCGCGCACGTTGCGCACGAAACCCGTCCAGGCGTTCAAAATCAATAAGGTCATCACAACGCCAAAACTAGGGCCGGTGATGGATACGACGATAAGCGCCACCATCAGGAACGGCACGCCTATCCAGACCACGACAACCAGAGTGATTATCTCGTCCAGCAGGCCGCCGTAGTATCCCGATATGATTCCGATGGCGCTTCCGAACAGGGTTCCGGCTGTCAGTCCTATGACGACCACTGTCACGGAGATGCGCGCGCCATGCACTATCCGGCTGAGTATGTCCCTGCCAACGTGGTCGGCGCCCAGCATGTGGGTGGCGCTCCCATCCTCGTCCCACACGGGAGGCGCGAGCCTCGTTCGCAGGTTCTGCTTGATGGGATCGTGCGGCGCGATGATAGGCGCGAAGACCGCGCATATCAGCAGGACTGCCAATATGAAAATAGGAATCACGGGCCAGCGTCGCAGCACATGCAGCGCCTTCGCCCCGACGCTCGTCGGCCCCATTGAGCTTGAGAACAGGTCGTTTTCCGTCATAATAATGCCATTTCAGTTTGAATATGCCGCAAATCTCTGCGGCATATTTTGTATCGTCATTCCCGCGAAGAAACCTCACCCCGTACCCCGATACGGGGTTGTCCTCGTGAAAACGGGGAGCGGCAATCCAGTGAAATTCATCAACTCAAAACACCACGGCATTACCGTGAATTGGTATAAGCTAGTTGTAGCGTATCCTGGGGTCCAAAATCACGTAGATGATATCCGAGATGAAATACGCCGCCAGGTACAGAAGCGTAATCATAAGCACCGAGCCTGTCAGAAGGGGGAAGTCGTTGTTGTAGAGAGCGTCGAGCGCGAGTCTGCCCAGCCCCGGCCAGGCGAAGATAAGTTCTACCACCGTCGCGCCGTTCAGGTACCCCGCCAGCAGCAGCACAGAAACCGTTACAGGCGGAATCAGCGCGTTCTTGAAGGCGTGCTTCCACACCACAGACCAAGAACCCACGCCCTTGGCGCGCGCCAGCTTGATATATTCTGAGTCCAGCACCTCCAGCATCGCGGAGCGCGTCAGCCGCAGAAAGCCCGCGGCCGGCCCCCAGGCCAGAACCATCGTGGGCAGTATGAAGTGTTTTATCTGGGTGATGAGCGGAACGTCCGTCGGCCGGGTGGAGGTCGGAAGCCAGCCGAGCGTTACCGAGAAGATGAGTATCGCCATGATGCCGAACCAGAACGCGGGCGTCGCCTGTCCGAACAGGGCGAATGTACGCCCTATGTAGTCCCAGACCGAGGCGCGCTTGACCGCCGAAAGAACGCCGAGCGGAATGCCTATGAGCGTGGCCATCACCCAGCCCGCCAGCGCCAACTGCACAGTGGCGGGCAGCCTTTCCAGCAACAGTCTGGTTACCGGTCTTCGGTCCAGAAGGCTTGTTCCCAGGTCGCCGGTCATCGCGTTTCCCAGCCATATGAAGTATTGGACGACAAGAGGGCGGTCCAGACCCAGATACTTCTCCAGAGCCGCCATCTGCTCCGGCGTTCTGCCGTAACCCTCTTTGGCGTACAGCAGCAGCGGGTCGCCCATAGTCCGCGAAAGCGTAAACACGATGATGGTTACGACAAATGCGGACAGCAGGACGAACAACAGCCTGCGAAGAAGAAATCTCTGCAATGGTGACCTCTATGCCAGCCGATCTTGAGCGCGACCTAGTTGATGATTGGCCGTATTGGGTTCGCGGCGGAATTCATCCCGCCGCGAACCCTGATCGAAACCCGAATCGGGGGACGCGTCGCGTTTCTCTAGCGAGCCGGCGTTATGAACTCAGGATATGCCAGCACATCCAGCGACCCCGCGCTGCGCATTGGCCAGGAGGCAATTGACTTGGAGTTGAAGACCAGCAGATCGGGCAGCGCCACCACCGCGGACCCCTGCATCATATGGTGCATATGATCCATCAGAGCGGTGTTGATCTCGACGCGCTTTGCCCTGTCGGGTTCGCTGCCCGCGTCCAGTATGGCCTGAGTTATTTCCGCGACCTCCACGCCCGGCCCGAATCCGCCGCGGCCCAGCGATGTCATCTCGCCGCCCTTCGGCCAGTCGAACGGCCTGTTGGTGGCCGTCTCGCCAATCGCCTGTATGTTGATCTTCACGAACGAACGCGCAACCAGGGACGGCCTCACCGTAGAGTACGCGCTCTTGTCAACTGTGGTGCGTATTCCGACCTCGTCCCAGAAGCCCGCTACCGCGTCCGATATGGCGTCCACGTTGTCGGCGGAGCGGAATATGTCCGCGTTGAACCTGATTCCGTCACCGCCTCTGGCATACCCTGCCTCATCCAGAAGCTGTTCCGCCCTGGCCGGGTCGTATGGTATGAGCCACCTGTCCTGCCACTCAGGCTGGATAACCGACGCCGACCACATATACTCCGGCCACGCCAGTCCGTCCATCAGCGCCTCGTTGACCAGATTCCTGTCTATGGCCAGAGACATAGCCCAGCGCACCAATCGCGCCTTCTCCATCCGCTCGTCAACCGTCATCGGGTCCACCACCGGCACAACCACCGCCCATGGCACGCCCGGGTCATAACTCAGGCCGATGGGCGGGAGCTCCTCACCTGTTCGGGGGTCCGTGGTTTCCCAGTAGTTTCCACCCCAGAATATGCCCGCCTTGCGTCCACCTCCCGCGCTCGCGGTCATAAATCCGGCCTCGACCAGCCGTTTCAAGTCTTTGAACTCCGGCTTGGCGACGTCAATCTCGCCGGTCAGCAGCGCGGCGAGCCTCGTGGACGCTTCGGGAATCGCCACCAGGTGCAGAGTGTCTATCTCCGCTGTCTTGCGCCAGTGCGTCGGTACGGCATTCAGGAACGCATGATCCTCGGTCGCCCACTCGGATACCTCGAACGGGCCGGTCATTATCACGTTGTCGCGCGCCCACTCCTCGCCATTCTGATCGTAAGCGCCTTTGCTGATGACGCTGAACGAGAAGCCGAACATATTCGTGCGGTTGCCGTCCCATGCGGGGTCGAAGGTCTCGAACGGCAGATCGAATCTGGAATCGTCAATAGCCGTCGCTTCCTTGAACAGAACCCGGAAGTCGCCCGCCTGTCCGTGAATGCTCTCGGGCGTTATCGCGGCATTCGCGTCGTTCAGGCTCCACACCACGTCCTCAGCGGTCATTTCGCCAAAGCCCTGGTGGAACATGACGCCATCTTGAATGGTGACTGTGACCTTGCTCAGATCGGGAGACAGATCGAAGGACTTGGCGAGCATGGGCCCCTGTATCACGCCGTCTTCGGTGGGCATGAAGAGCGACTCGCCGACGCCCATGAAGTTGAACAGATCGCTGGCCCCGTGCCGGTTGACCCCGACCGCGGGCGCGAGCGACTGCGCGGCTACCTTGATGGTGCCCGGAGCCGCCTCAGGGTCGGGCAGCGATATGCGCGCAGGCTCAGGCGTCGGCAGAGCCACGAGAGGCGTCGGCGTAACGATGACCTCCTTGATCACCTCTACGGTCTTTACCACCTCCTGCGTTACCACGACCTCCTTTGGCACCTCTCTGATCACCTCTTTGGTAACGACGACCTCCTTCGGCACTTCTCTGATCACCTCTTTGGTAACGACGACCTCCTTCGGCACTTCTACGGTCTTTACCACCTCCTGGGTGACCACCTTTTCCACCGGCACTTCCTTGATCACCTCTTGGGTGACCACCTTTTCCACCGGCACTTCCTTGATCACCTCTGTGGTGCCGGAGCACGCCGCCAGTACGACGACGAGCGCAGTCAGCGCCAGCGCGAGACACACGAATCTTTTCATTTCAGACAATGCTCCTTTCGAGCTAAAATTGACGCAGCGAACTCAGATAGAAGACTTGCTCACTAGGACTAGGATTCCAAGCCTGTGCAATGTAATCTTATTCAGGCTTGATATTTCAATAATCTCACACTGCTAGTATGTTGTCAACGCAATGTCCATCGCCGAAATCAGGTCTGAAATACATAAACCAGGTGATTAATCCATTCATATGGATGGGATAATACCAATTCATCATGATAAGGCCGCATAGTCATCGGACAGTCTCTGAACATTCCGTCTGATCCACTCCCAACTCACCAGAGACCTCACTCGTTCAGGATCAGACTCAAGCCCGCTCAGACACTCGTCCACAGCAGTCATCTTCTCCTCTATACACCCATACACCCTGCCTTCAACCCATCTGCGTACCTCCTCGAACACTCGCTCAGCAGGACTGTACGCCGGCTGAACTATCGTCTTCACTCCCGCAACGCTTTTGACCAACTCAATTCGATGACTCTGCGCTCCGTCCCACACCAACGCTCTCACTTGTGTATGTCGTCTCATTCCCAACACCGCGCGCGCAACACTCTCAGACCTCATAGAGTCCATCCACGCCCACTCCAACTCCCCTCGCGCAAAGTCCACCACCAAAAACAGATACTTGTACTCATACACCAACTGAGTCTCTGAACCACCTTCAGACCGCGCACCCCCCACACCCTACGAACCATTCCTCTAAGACCCACTCGCATCTCGTCGGCGAAACCGACCAGTGTTCCAGGTCTCACTCCCGCTCTTGTGAGCGAATTTCCAAGTCCCCCTTTTTTTCATGATTCCTGAGATCTCATGTCAGCCTTCTCATGCCGAAGCCTCGGGACCTTCGACGAACATCTCAACCGCTCCAACACACTGTATATGCGGTTTCCCCATCCGACAGACACGAAGCCACTTCCTCCGATGAACCCCCCTCACACAATCACATATACAGGTCTTTGCTGGCGGACGTCAGGTCTATTTGTACCGCTGTCCTGCTCGACAGCCTCAGCGAAGACTAATACAAATGCGAAGTCCGCTATAATTTGGAAGCGTCAGGGAAGGGAGGCTCGCTTAGAAGCCGTGCCCCATTGGGCAGGCGAACGAAGGATGCGCCGGGCGCGGCCTGCCACAGATCATATCATTCCCGAAGCTGCCTCCATGTGTATTGCCCCTGGAGGGAGCGCGCGAACCTCGGTATAGCTCCCGAATCTTCTTCGCCCATTGATTGCGATGACCCAGTTCCTCCCCCCAAAGTCTCATCTCATAGACCGAAGAAACCGCGGCCATACATCGCGACGCCGGCCATGGCTGTCCCGAAGAAAGCGTAAATCAACGGAGCGACGTATCTTCGGTCTGGTATGATGTCTTCGTTGGGACCATCATATATGCCAGGAAGGTCTGGAAGACTCTTCCTAGCAATTATCCATAAAGCAAGATTTACTATTCCAATGAATAGATACATTGACGAAACAATTGTTCCATTCATGCTATCTCTCTCGAACAGAAAACCAATCGTCCCAAATAACAGAAAGGATAAAACCGGTCCCAGCATCCAGATGAAAAATATAAGAATGAAGAAAAGGCGCACGAATACAAGAGATACCTTTTTGCCGTTGATCCTAAAAATCAAATAAACGCAAGGCCAGAAGAACAATGCTGAGGAAATTGCGCCTGCCAATGCGTAGCGTCCAACATTCCAACCTCTTTGCCGCGCCTTTATAGCACAATAAAGGGCGGCTACTGGACTCGCAGGCACTCCCAGCACTAAAGCCAATAACACTGGAGACGCTATAATCAAAAGGATGGTGGAAACAATAACTGCATATATAATATTTGCAACACTGTCACCCATGATTGCCCTCTCTTTTCTACATTATCCGGCTCGACGCCCCCATCACGCGGGACAAGAGTCTTGGTCATGCTATATTAGACCGGAACACCCCCGTATGTTCGTAGTCCCGAGCCAAGTGTGGCTACATACATCAAAAGCCGCAGGTCATAGACCAAAAAAGAAGGAAGGGCCAAACGCCCCAATAGCTCCGATGGAAGTAGCAGCGAAAGCGTAAACCAGCGGACGAATATATTTCCGATCTGGGATGATGTTTTCAGCAGGACCGTCGTATATATCGGAAAGATTAGGGAAATTCTTCCTGGCGATTATCCACAAGATAAGGTTTATTATTCCAATGCATATATACATCGCGGTGAAATATTTTATATCTGTTTCATCTCGGCCACTTATGGAAGCAAGGAAACCAAGGAAACCAAACAGCAAATGAAGTCCAACAGGACCTACCATCCATATTATGAACATAAGGACAAAGAAAAGGCGCACAAATACTAGATGTACTTTTCTATTATGTATCCTGAAAACTAGATAAACCCAAGGCCAGAAAAACAAGGCTGAAGAAATTGTGCCTGCTAATGCGTAGCGTCCGATATTCCAACCTTTTTGCCGCGCTTTTATAGCGCAATAAAGTGCGGCCACTGGGCTCATCGGCAGTCCCAATAATAGAGCAGATATAATTGGGACAAGCAAAATGAAAAGAGGAGTAAAAACAATGAATGCATATATATAACCTGCAACACCTTCAGCCATAGTTTATCTGTTTCTCCCACCACTATTGATTGGATACGAAAGAGTGACGTCCCGATTACTGGAATTATCATTACATAGCACAACTCATTTTAGAACAATCTAATCATAAGCGAGTTCAAATAATTGCGCCGGATAGAACGTTCCGCCCAATCTCATTCTCTTGTTCGGCGAAATCTCGATGCTCTTCAGCGCAACAACGTCCTGACTCAAGAGGGGTTTAGTATATGTATAGGATGTTGAACTTCCACTCGCCCTACCACAGACCTCGTCATCTCCCAGCAGTCGAGGCTTTAGCGCCCAGCATATTTTGTACTGGGAGACAGTCACGCTGCTGACGGTTCCGGGATCATACGTCCAGCTTACCTGGTATTTGTTATCTGCCGGTTTGCTTATCGTCACATTTTCAACGCTGGGGGTCCGGTATTCAGCGAATCGAGGGTTCGCTTCTATGTGTCCTTCGTCGTATTCTGTATATACCCACACCTTGTCGTTGAGAGTTCTCACTCCTATCTGCATCATAATTGATAGAAGTGGGGTTCCCATATGACAAATGGGCCAGGCGAATGCTGACGGCAGATAGCATCCATTGGCCTTGATGTCGAAGTAAAAAAGTTCGTCTGCGAAATACTTGTTTCGCGGATTCCATTCAATATCTATCGTGTCATTCGACTCACCGCCCTCGAATTTGCGAAGACTGTCCCAAGATACATCGTGTGCTAGGCATGACGGGATTGGTCCATCCATCCAGAGGGAGCAATCCCACTTCTCATATCCCATCCAGCTACTGTAGTTATCTTCAATCGCTGTCTTCAGCGTGGGATTTGTAGCCTGACCTTCCCAGAAACTGCGTGGAGTGTCAATTGCCAGACAGTTGAGAACCGTCATCTTGGTGGACATCAGTGTTGGCGCGGGATTCTCACTGGATGGGAGACAGTCCAGTCCTGTTGTCGGCGGAGGAGGGACAGGTGGTTGACCTGTGGACCTTGCTCCTCTTCCTCCATCGTTCTCATCTTCATTATTCTCGCTAGGTGAGGCTGAAGCGAGAATATGGGAGTTCCTCTTCATCGCCCGAGGATGTCCAATCACTTCAGTGAGTCCACTATAATAGTCGGAGTCCAGCAGAGCGGCGTACTCTGCATTGTTGCTCTCCAACGACTCCAACTCGGCGCGGGCCGCCGTATGAAACGCATCGAACATGGTCGTCGCCTGCTGGTCGCAAGTTCCATCAACCGCGCTCTTTATCGCGCCGGTGTACTCTTCCAGAATCTCATAGAAGGTGGTGTAGCTCTCTCCGGTCTCCCGGTTGACACATGTGACCAACGGGAGTTGAGCGCTCGTAAAAGTGGAATTCGACGTCACATTAGTCGCAACCGCGCCTAACATCTCTGCGACGATTTCAAATTCATCCCACGTGACATAAATGGCGGGTGTTTCAATGCTGTAGTCGGAGTCCGTAGTCGCCACCACCCTGAACTTTCTGGCGCCTCGCGTGCTGAATGAAACATCCTTCTCCGGCGATGTGGTCGTCGAATCTAAGTCAGACCACTGACTGCCGGACCACTGCTGCCATTGGTATGTCATATCGGCTGACGGAACACTCAGGGTAACCAAGTCCCCGGCTGACGGAAAATATGAATCAGCCGTAATGACGAAAGGCTCCGGCGCTTTCAGCAGCAGAGTTACTCGTATGGGGTCTCCACCAAGCGGAAGCGGGTTAGTGGACACCTCAAAAGTAAACTGCTGCCGTAGGGCTGGGTTACTGTCACACCTCGACTCCGAATAGGATTCTCCATCTATTTCATCGAATACATGGTCTCCAACATACAATCTGGAAAAGTCTGACGGCTTCAGGCATTTGTCCAATTTGAACTCGATTTTATCGCGAGAATCGTCCCACTTGAAGTACAGAACAGTGTGTGTCACGCCTTCGTAATCGAACGAATCGCTGCTGACTGCGCCTATGGAACGGGAGTGATAGCCGTATTCGTCATCGTTTGACCGCTTCCCGGGAGCGAGATTGACGTCCCAATGTCCCAGGACGTCTGAGGGCGCGGTCGGCGTGGCTATGGCAGTTGCTGTGGCCGTAGCTGTCGCTGTTGCGGTGGCCGTGGCTGTCGCTGTGGCCGTAGCAGTTGCGGTGGCCGTTTCCGTAGGCGTTTCAGTGGCGGCGCTGACGGTATTCTCATATTTCAGTGATATTGAGTTTAAGCATCCGCAAGAACACCAGCGACAACAGATGCTCCAACATCTTTACGCTCTTGGAGTAGCCCTTCGTCCTGCGCGCCAGTCGGTTCAACTTCCCCCTCAACACCGAGTGCAGTCCCTCATTCCAGTTCACTGCGCCGTACTTCCCCACCTTGTGCCGGTTTCTGGGCAGCCACTGGTACACGCCGTAAGCGTCCGTCTCGTAGACGCGCGCGTCCGGCAGTCGTTCCAACAACCTCAACAAAGGCTTCTCACTGCGGTCTCCTACCTCAAAGTCCATCCAACGCGTCCCCTCCGGCTCTTCCACCACTGCTGTCCATACCCACAGGTCGTTGCGCCTTTCACCACGCCTAACCCACAAGTATGTCCACATCTCGTCGAACGCTATGACACCGGCTCGGATTACGCCTAAACGACCGCTTGTCCGCCTTTCAGTAAGTTCATGCAGCCTCTGCCGCGCCTGAACCCCCTTTTTTTCACCCACCCACTCACCGTAGGCACGCTTGCGCCCACCACTCGCGCAGCGGCCGACAAGCTCATCCCCTCAATGCACATCTCCACTGCCTGTTCCTTGACCCGCTCACTGAAGTGATGGCGCTTGGCGCCAGCCGAATGCTTGCGGTTACACTCTCCGCACTTGTAAATCTGCTCTCCGCGTGTATGCCCATCCTTGCGTATCCAGTTGGAGCCGCAATGCGGACAGCGCACATCATGGCGATATGAGCGTTGCCGCGCCATCTTCACCCTCCTGTCTGAGACTATTCGACAAGTATATATTATTTACACTGAAATCTAACAATACCGGCGCTGACGGTGACATTGACGAAAGTCGTGGCAACCACAGTTCCGTCATTTTCAGACTCGGGTCCAGAGGAGCCATGTCGTATCAACTTAGCCGTGACATTTTCGGACCCTGCGGAACATCCATGCAATGTAATGGTTGTGCTCAGACTGGTGTATCCGCTGAGATTGCCATAGGAGTAAGAATATTTCCCACATCCCGACAGTCCTGTACGACCGCCGCCGAGCGGACGCGACGCTTTCAGTGTGTAAGTGGACCCGCTCGACAGGTTGGACGCAGCCATCCTCAGACTGGTTGTATCGCCCACGGTGAGAGAGGTCGTTCCCAGATGAGTGTTATGCTGGGACTCGAGTTGCGCGCGCCTCTGCCCTGATCCAAGCCGGATTCTGAACGCTCCCCAGCGTCTTCCGGAATTGGCTCCAACGTCTCCGTACACGTTGCTTCACCCGTTTCGAGATTTTCCGAGCATATCGTGACAGTTGCCATATCGGCGTCATGTCCGTCCTGACTGGTCTCAGGCGTGGTCGTGGCTAACGCGGATGGTGTGGCGGTCGGATTGTCCCCCTCTTGCCCAACCACTGTTCCGGGCGCCATAGTTACGATTATCGTGGCTACGGCGAAGAGCACCGTGATCGTCATTACGATGCGAAGCAAGTCTCGTTTGGTCTGAGTGGGCAATGTGGATGGAACCCTCAACGACAGTATTGATGCGATTGTACAGCGTTAATGGCTGCTTCGGCAAATATATTTCGATTAGCGCATCCAGAACAATCGCATCTTATTCCCAGCAATATACATAGTAAATTCATGTATTTATGTGGATATTCAGATAATTTAGTATACGAAACCTGATGTTGTAGTAGTAAGCTCCCAGCAAGCATAGGGCATTATACCCGAATGCGCCCGTATGTCCCATCGGGAATGCGCTGCCCTAACTCACAAGGGTAGGTCGCATCTCTTCCTTGCGAATCGGTTACATCGGATACACTCACATCCTAATCCTGACGAGGCGACCCATGCTAGACCTGCTAATCCAAAAGGCCTGATAATAGACGGAACAGGAAACCCGGGCTACTACGGCTCCATAGGCGTCGCGGACGAAGAAATCCGCGTCTTCAGAGGCGCCGTCCGCCACGCCGACGCTGCCCGAATCATTGACGCCACCGGCATGGTCATCTGCCCAGGCTTCATTGACATCCACGCCCACTCCAACTTCCCTCGCACAAAGTCCACCTCCAAGAACAGATACTTGTACTCATACACCAACTGAAGTCTCTGAACCACCTTCAGACCGCGCACTCCCCACACCCTACGAACCATTCCTCTAAGACCCACTCGCATCTCGTCGGCGAAACCGACCAGTGTTCCAGGTCTCACTCCCGCTCTTGTGAGCGAATTTCCAAGTCCCCCTTTTTTTCATGATTCCTGAGATCTCATGTCAGCCTTCTCATGCCGAAGCCTCGAACCTTCGGCGAACATCTCAACCGCTCCAACACACTGTATATGCTGTTTCCCCTGTATCTCACTCCATACTCACACTCCACCCACTCCGCTATCTCTCCCGCTGTCATGAATCGTCCTCTTCCGACCTCCTCTACCAGCCTGCTCTCCTGTTCCTCACTCAGAAATCTGGGCTGACCCACTCCTCCCTTCTTTCGGGACATAATCTCCTTCAGACCTCCGTCTCTGTGCCAACCCACTCATTTCTGCGCGCTCCGGTAGTGAACTCCCACAGCCTCCGACGCCGACTTGATCCGCCACCCACTGCGTATCAGCCACAGCAGACGCACTCTGCTGCGAACGGTGATGTCTGTCTGGGACTGATACGCTTTCTTCAGAGCCTCAGGGGTATCGTTCTTATGCCAGTGTATCCTGAGCGGTCGTCCTATCATCTGCTGTCCTCCAACGCCTAGGGTGGTCTGAGCGCATATGATGTGTCAGGTTAGCGCCAGTTCCTTCGTGTTCATATCAGACTGAAATGGTATTAGCCGTCAATCGCGTCCCTGTCCCAATACTGCCTTCGGAATTGCGCTAGGTTCCCCAATGAACGCACGATCCTGCTAGCAACATCACGGTCTTGATGCCTAGCTTGAACGAAGTAGTTCCTCAAGGTATTTCGCTGGACGTTGAGGTCAGCCCCTATCTTCTCCCCAACATAGTACATGGCGAATCCGGTCACCAGTTCTTTAGTTTCTCTCTGCCGTCGGTCGGGGGTATCATAGGGGTCTATAACATTCTCCTCCAGAACCCTCCACCAATGTTCAGAGTCAGAACCAGAATATCCATCACCATGGTCCCTCTCGAATCGCACTACGTGTGGCTTCAGTGTCTCCAAAGCGGTCAGCGGCTCGCCAGTGGTATTAAGAGCGTCGAAGATGTCGAATGCTATGTCTTCACTTGGAGCCTCAACTACTGTCAGAACGACATACAGTATCAAATAGGATGAGAATAGCAGCAAGCGTCCGATTCAGGATTACTAGCAATGTTCGATACTACCCTGTTCACATCATATTCAGGGCCTATGCCGCTCAGTTTCACAAAGAGATCCCGACAACCACGTGAATTGAATTCATGCATCGGAAGCACTTGTAGATCGAACTCATCGTCTTGATCTTCAAATCCTGCTTGTCCTAGATAGACAAACTTTTCGATTCGCTCACCTATGTACTTATATATCTCCAGTAGATGCCTACCATGATTATCAACAGAAGGCGAGAACTCACTCATCTGGCTCATGCAGTATTGCCCGAACGGGTTCAAGAAGTCAGCAATTGTTGATCGATATTCTGACTGGCCAGAAAGATGACCATGAGTATCGTCACCCCAGGGCAATCGCATTATTGGGAAGATGAGTATCGGATATCATTGACGCACTCTGATTTTATGGGAGGCAACGATGAATCCGATACTGGCGGGCACACTGGCCGGATCGTTTTCACAGGTGGACGATCCACATTCACCCCATGGCAGGCGACACGAGTTGCTTGACATCATATCCATAACCATATGCTCGGTCATATGCGGAGCCGAGCGCTGGGCGGATGTGGAGTTGTTCGGAAAGTGCAAGTATGACTGGCTGAAGGGAGTGAGCGAGCAGACCGCAGGACAGGTCATAGCGATAGACGGCAAGACGCTCCCATGACAGAAGCGTTGGCAAGGAAGCGATTCACATGGTGAGCGCATGGGCGCGGAAGAACTCGCTCGTTCCGGACCAGACCAAAGTGCATGACAAGTCCAATGAGATAACAGCCATACCTCATCTGCTGAGGATGCTCGAGGTGTCGGGATGTATCGTCGCCATAGACGCGATGGGCTGTCAGAGAGAGATTGCCAAGACCATCATCGAACGCGGCGCTGACTACGCGCTGTCGGTGAAAGATAACCGGCGTCAACTGTATCAGGACATAAGAGATACGTTCGTTCTCTCACACAGAGATGGATTCGCCGACACGACCCACGACTTCTGCGAGACGCTCGAAAAAAGCCATGGTCGAATCGAGAGACGAAGATGTTGGACAATCTCTGAGCCTCAGTATGTGGACTATGTGAGTGAGGGCGGTCGGTGGAAAGGCCTCACAAGCATCGGCATGGTGGAGTCTGAACGGAGAACAAACGGCAGAACATCGGTTGAAACTCGCCTGTACATCTCTAGGTCTGCCAGGTGATGCCGAACGTGTTCTCGCCGATGTCCGAGAACACTGGAGTATTGAGAACTCGCTCCATTGGGTAGTGGACGTATCGTTCCGAAAGATGAGAGCCGTGTCAGAGTTGGCAATGCCGCCGAGAATCTGGCGGTGGTCAGACACATGGCGGTCAATCCGCTCAGGCGGGACAACACTATCAAGGCATCCATCAGAGACAAGCGCAAGAAGGCGGCATGGCATGACGATTACCTGCTCGCTGTGATCTCTCTGTAATGCGATAATGCGATTGCCTTGGCTCTATATCCAGGGTCTTTCCAAAGTCATATAGAAGTATGAGAATAGAGGCAAGGAGGTGAGAGATGGAGGAATCATCGTCTTTGTCTGATGAGTTTGGAGCGCTCAGGAAGCATTTCAGACGAGCGCATGAGCAGGGGCAAGGTGTTCTGAGTCTTGTGGTTCTGGGATTGATGTGCGGACATCGCTCATTGAGCGCCATAAACAGATTCGGTGAGCGCCACGAGCAGGTGTTGAGCTGGTTGGGGCTGAGAGACAGCCCGTCTGTCCAGACGCTATCGAGACTACTGCGCATGGTGTCGGTATCGGAGGCGCGCGAGGCGCCGATGGAGTTCGCGCGGTATGTGATGCGGCAGCGCGGCGAAGGGGTCGAGGTGGTCTCGATGGACGGCAAGACAGTACGCGGTGTCAGGGAGAATGGCGAGCGACTTAGACTGTTGCGCCTGTTCAGTCGGGAGGGGTAATTGGCGCTGGACCGAGTGGAGATAGAGCGGCGCCATGAAGAGCCAAGAGCGGCTGAGCGATGGATACGAACAGTATCGTCGCGCTTTCGAGGGTCTCGAAGCGCTGAGCGGCGATGCGCTCTATGCCAATGCGAACCTTGCCAAAGCTATCGTGGCCTAGGGCAAGGACTACGTCATCAAGCTCAAAAAAACCAACCGAGGACACGCAGTTCGTCTTCTCAGAGCCGACAGAGCCTCACCTAAAGGGGACAGCCAAAGGACACGGCAGGTTGGAGCGGTGGGCCGCGTGGGTATCATCGGAACTGGCTGGATACCGCACATTCCCCGGACTGTCCAACGTGATCAAGGTCAGCAAGAAGGTCAAGCGTCTCAAACGTGGTGAGTGGGTGGAAAGTGAGCAGTACGCCATGACCAGCCTGGCTGACATAGACTCCAAACGCGCTCTCTCCCTAGCGCAGGGGCATTGGGGAATCGAGAACCGCTTTATCCACGTCGAAGATGACAGCTTTGGCGAAGACCGCCATGTGATGCGGCGCCATGGGAGTGGCGCTGTGATCAGCCTGCTCAGAAACGTTGCCATCACACTGCTGAGAGGAGTCTGCTCGTTGTGGTCATCAAAGGAACCGCTCACAGACAGAGCGCATAGACTCGGCGTTCAACCGACTGTCGCGCTACTTACACCCTGACTTTGGAAAGACCCTGTTCACGAATCCAAGACATGGCCCAATCCTTCCTATACGCTATCCGGTGGGTTAAGATACCAAGACTCCGCGCGACCCATCGCCTTTCTTCAAAACGCGACAAGTCCAAGCGTCCCGAAAGGATACCATACACCATGAGCGCCGAACCCCAGCTATTCAGAATCAATCCTGAAAACCGCGAGTCCGAGAAGATAACGGAAGTGGACTTCGCGCGTTTGGGATTCCAGGAACGGCGCGATATCCAGGAGTGGGTCGCCGCCAATCCGGGCATCCTGGGAGAAAGTCTGCTGATAATCGGCAAGGAATTCAGCGGATTCGACAGGACGAACGAGAGACTGGATCTGCTGGCTGTTGACGAGGACGGCAAACTGGTCATCATCGAGTTGAAGCGAGATCACACCGGCGCTGACGCCCATTGGCAGGCTATCAAGTACGCTAGTTACATCCACCGCGCCAGGCGCGAAGACATAATCCGAGTGTTCGCCGACCACGCGGACATATCGGAAAGCGAAGCCGTTGACGAACTGTTGCAGCACCTAGGCGCGGACGACCTCGATGGTCTGAATAACGACCAGCGCATCATCCTCGCCAGCCACAGATTCGCTCCCGAAGTGACATCCGCCTCCCTTTGGCTGAATGAAAAGACTCCGGACGAAGACCTCATAACCTGTGTCCAACTGATTCCGTATCACGATCCACAAACCGACTCGCTCTTCATTCAGGCAAACACGATCATTCCAATGCCCGGCGTAGAAGAGTACAGCATCGGAATCGGAGACAGCCTGAATAATCTTAATGAAAATACCAAGCGCCAGAGTGACCTAGGATTAAAGCTGCGAAACGTATTCCAGAGAAATAGGAGCGACGAAGTTACTGCTTTCCTCAGAAAAGTGGCGAGTCTTGCCACGAATGGATTGCCCGAAGAAGTCAGGCCGAACATTACGAGCAGATGGGCGGGTATTAGCTATCAGGGTAAGCGTTACTACCGCTTATGGTATAGAGGACGAGGATTTTGGGGAAATTCGCATATGCACTATTTCACTGCTCTGTATCCTGACAGAGATGATTCAACCGATTGGCGCGTGGACGTGGGCTTCGACTATTATCGGAAAGGTGGAAAACGGTCTAGGTTCTCGGAGAATGCAGTGGAGGAGATACAGAGGCTGATAGAGGGTGCAAACGTACATGGCGACCATGTGGGCATGGAAGCTCAGTTTGGCGGCGTTACGATACCCCACCTTTCAAAGGCGATGGACGACACATTCGCAGAAGATATCGCGAACACCCTCAGATCCCTCATTGAGGAAATCACTCCCGCCGTGGATGAATTATTCGAAGACGAATACAATGCCGAGCAAGATTAATGACACACTCCCGCCGCTACTACCTCCAAGACATCCCGCTGGATGAGGCGACCGCTCGCTACAACGACGCCCTGAATCAAGCCGGCGCTCTCACTCAGTCCCAACCTGAACAAGTCCTCATATAAGACGCCCTCGGCAGGATCATCGCAGAACCTGTCTGGGCCGCCCGCTCCGTACCTCACTACGACGCCTCCGCCATGGACGGTGTGGCCGTCCGCTCCGCCGACACCGTTGGAGCGTCTGAGACCGCGCCTCTCACACTCACCTTGCCTGAGCAGGCCGCCTGGGTGGACACCGGCGACCCAGTACCGGACGGCTTCGACGCCGTGATAATGGTAGAGGTCGTCCACCCACTCGACGACTCCGCCATCCAAATCAGGGCGCCGGTCCCGCCCTACAATCAGGTCAGGCCGCTGGGTGAGGACATCGTGGCGTCCGAACTGCTCCTTCCGCAGAACCACCGATTGCGCCCCGCCGACCTCGGAGCCTGCGCCGCCGCCGGCGTCACCACAGTCTCCGTCCGCAATCGCAGAGAATTAGGCAAAGGGCTGGTGGCCAAGATAAAAAGAGATTTGAGACTTTGATCAATGCTTGCGTATCCTGTACATCTACAACCAGATGATAACGCTATATTGGTGACATCGCCTGACTTTCCCGAGTTAACCACTTTTGGAGATGATGAAGACGAAGCGCTCGCTCGCGCTGTTGACGCCTTGGAAGAGGCGATTGCCGCCCGGGTTTGTGTTAAGGTGTATGGGCGGAATTGTGGCGGCGGTGAAGCCTTCAGTCTGTGGGCTGCCGATTTCGCGGGACGGCGGAACGAACTCCGCGACTGTCTTCATATCTTTCCCGAAAAGAGGTGTTTTATATGTTGAGATTTATAATGGCGCTGGTTGAGCCACAGGTGGATAACAGGTGAGCGACAGGGCGACGCTGAGACCAGCGTTTGACCTGCGTTAACTATGAGGCCCCTTTTTCCGACGGGTCTGTGAGAGATGTTGATAAAGTATAGATTATGTTTATAGTTTCGTGTGTAACAGTTTAGCCGGTCGCCCAATTTGGTTATTTGTGAATACCCAATCCCGGCGGAGCAACGGGTTTTCTAACAAAATCGGGAAGTTCAGCGCTATATTATCAAGGGGTGTTCACAACCCAGTAGGCGGGGTCGGAGGGTTACGACATGAAGACCAAGTTGACGATCCTGACAGTCATCTGCACAATCGCGCCGCTCCTGGCGGCGCTGGCCTCTGCCTGCTCCTCCGGCGAAGACGATGAACAACGATGGGCGAGGCAGTCGGGCGAAGTGGTTGCAGAAGATAAGTACTTCGATGCGCCCGCGGCGCCCGCGCCCGGTAAACTTGGATCACCCGGTCAGCCCGGTCTTCCAGGAGCGCCCGGCGCTCCAGCGCCCACGGCCAACCCGCAGACTGTCGCGGCGGAGAAGGAAGTTGTCAGAGAGGTACAGCTCTCCGCGCCCCTGATCATGTCCGAAGACGCGGCGAGGACCGGCCCTGTCCTTACCGACACGTCGCAGACACAGGCACAACTTGTATCCCAGCGGCGGATCATCATTCGGACCGTCAACATGACGATTGTGGTTGACGATATCCAGGTCGCGATAGATCGCGTCGCGCGGATAGCCAAGGAGTCCGGCGGCTGGATGGTATCCAGCGACCGGAGCCTGAAACACAGGGGCAGCATCAGCATACGGGTTCCGGCGGCGGACCTGGACTCGGTTGTCCAGACGCTGCGCGAGATGGCTTTGGACATCGAGTCCGAAAACAGTTCGAGCCAGGATGTTACCGACGAATACTTCGACCTCCAGTCCCGCCTCAAGAATCAACAGGCCACCGAGGCGGCGCTCATCAGGCTGCTGGACAGGGCCGAAAATGTGGAACACGCTCTTGCGGTGCAACGCGAGTTGAGCGCCGTCCAGGAGAATGTCGAGCGTCTGCTGGGTCGCATCAAGCTGCTGGAAGAGACCTCCGCGTACTCGCTGATTACCGTCAGCCTGAAACTGGCCCCCCTTGATATTGCCATTGACGCCGGCCCCGACCAGTCCGTTGCCGCTTACACACCAACCAGGTTCAGGGCAACCTTCACGCCGCCCGAAGGCATGGAGCAACACAGTATATCATGGGATTTTGGGGACGGTTCGGAACCCGTGTACATCGGTCGCTCAGCGCCCACGACGGTAGAGGGTGAGCGCGTTACCGCTACGGTAACCCACACCTACGGCGATCCGAAAGACTCGCCATTCATCGCCCAGATCAGAATAAGCAGCCACGGTGAAGGTGGATCGGCAGAGGGTGAGGACACGCTGATAGTTAGCGTGTCCGAGATTCCTGTCATAGAAGTGTTCGCCGGTGAGGGAGGCTACGAGGCGCTTCAGAATGAAGTTGTGGAATTCTCAGGTTCGTTCACCCGACCGCCCGGTCTTAACAATGTCCGATACCAATGGGACTTCGGGGATGGTTCGCCGCCGCAGGAAGGTGAACTGGCAGAGGGTACAACCCGCGTGGACGCGACCCACGCTTACACCGACTACAGAACCACGCGATACCCGGTCAGATTCACCATCACCGCTGACAGCGCGGTGGGAGAGGTCGTCTCGTCTCATCAGATAGAAGTTCTGGTTCGGGAAGACCCCGGCCTCATAGTCGGCGGATTCGACGTGGGCGATACCGCCAAGTCCGCAGTCAGATCGCTCAGTCTGGTATTCTCCGGGCTGACGACCGTGGCTGTCTGGGTCGGGATATTCGGCGTAATCTGGGCGCCGCTGGTGGTTATCCTAATTATTCTGATCCGCAGAAGGCGAGGGTTCAGGGCAGGGCGGCCGCCCAGAAACCCTCGCGCTCCAATGCCGCAAGGTGAGCCGGAGACTGAAGCGAACTAGCTGTGAAAGCGCCGATAGATAGCTATCCGAACGGCGCGCGGCGTTGTGCGCGAACATGGACAGAGGCGAGATCGTAATGGATGCCGAATCGCCTCTGGTTCGCCACTTCACGGCCACCGGCTTCGTCGTGCATTGCGGGAGCGTCGCGCTCCATTGGCATCGCAAAGTGAAAGCGTGGCTTCCGCCCGGCGGACACATAGAGCCGAACGAAGATCCTGTTCAGGCCGTCAGACGAGAGGTTCTCGAGGAGACCGGTCTCGATGTGGCCGTACTCAATACGGGCGCAGGTCTGGGACTTGATTATCCTAAAGAAGTCACTCCTCCCTACACCATCATGGTGGAGGACATACACGATCCCGTAGATGGCTTCCACAAGCACATAGACATGATCTACTTCTGCCGGCCAATAGGTGAAGCGAACCTGGGCGAAGGCTGGCAATGGGTATCCAGGGAGACTCTGGCGAACGACCTGCCGTTGGAGAGCGACACTTCTCCAACGGAACCGCCGCCCGAGGACGTAAGGGTTCTGGGCATCCGCGCGATTGACTTTGTGGAATCCAACGCGGCTGCGGCAGATCCGGTCTGTTGACGCACTTGAGAATTTGTACATATTGTGAACGATTTGAACTGGGCAGTTCCATGAAATTAGATTCTCCCACACTGCGCCGCGACTGAACTGCGGCCTAGACAGTGGGTGATTGGAGAGATAGATGGTGGATGCTCTGACAGGAAAAGTCGCCATAGCAACAGGCGCGGGTCGAGGAATCGGCAGGGTCGTGGCGATGGCATTGGCGGCGGAAGGGGCGCCAAAGTCGTGGTCAACGACCTTGGCGGGCGCTGTTGACGGCACGGGCGCCTCTCACAGCCTCGCCGATGACGTGGTGGCGGAGATACGGGCCGCCGGCGACGAAGCGGTCGCCACGTCTGTTCCGTCAGCAGCGGAGCGGGTGCATAATCACGTTCTCATCCACCTCGGGCCTGTACGGAAACCCAGACCAGTCCAACTATGGCGCCGCCAAGGACGGAATCGCGGGATTCACCCGCGCCGTCGCCATGGATATGGGACGCTACGGCGCGCGGGTCAACGGGATTTCTTCCGGCGCGAACTCGCGCATGACGACGTCGGACACTGCCCGCCAGATTCGCGCCGCTTCCGGCATACAGAACGCTTCGGCTCAGCGAACCCTCGAACTACACTGCGAGCCTGAAGACATAGCCCCGTTCGTGACCTGGCTTGCCTCCGACGAAGCGCGGCGAGATTTCGCTGGTGAATAATCCTGAACCCGTCCGAACGCTTCAGAAGCAGGGTCGCTGGTCTGTCGAAGAGATAGCCGCCATGTTACCCGGAACGCTTGGCATGGATATGGTAAATCCCGCGCCGCCGCCGCCGCCGAGACAATAATCCTCAGAGAGAATCCGAATTCGGGGCCGCCTGACACTGTTTGAGACTGCCCCTTTTCTTACCCTGAATTGACGCCCGCATTGGCGGTTCATATAATTATGCCGTTCCATACCTTTACTCGGCAGGCGCACAATAAAGTAGTAAGATATCCTGCGCTGGTGTTGCCAGGAAGCTCGGCTGACTCGATCAGAGACGCCGCGAGACCGGGGATCCCCAACTCAAGGACAAGGACGTAACGGCGTTTGAATTTCCCATTGATCGCCCGACTGCTGCCGGTCTCGGACCGGCGCGTGACGCGGCAGACCCTCTGGATGATTGCCATCACCGCAGCCCAACTCTTCGGTGGACTGGCGCAGGTGACCATGTCCGCCCGGATTCTTGGACCTGAAGCCTTCGGCGTTCTTACTATCATAACCGCTGTCACCCTGCTGACCTACGGACTGTTAGCCATACCGGGAGGTGAAGCCGTTACCGCTTTCGTCACGCGTGGCGTGGCGGAGGGACGACCGGGGGAGGCGTCCAGCGTACTGCGATTCACGCTGGCCGTATCCCTAGGGCTATCGTTCATTGCCTACGCGGTCCTGGCTATCTTGATCTTTGCGTCCAGCGGGCTATTGGGGATTGATCGGGTTCACATGAACGTCGCTCTGCTCTACGGCGTCGTGGGTATATTCCTCGCCACGCAGACGGAGACTCTGGCGACGCTGCGATTGTCCGACCGCCTGCCGCTGGGTCTGGCGGTCGTTGTTGCCGGGGCGGTGACTCGGATTGCGCTGCTGGCGGCGGCGTGGCTGACAGGGGGCGGGCTGCTTGCCGTGGTTCTGGCGTATATCGCGGGCGCCGCGGTGAACGGGGTTGGGCTTCTGGTCGCTACGACGGTGTCCGCGCCGCGCTCGGGAATGACGAGTCTGCTGAGCTCGCTATCGCTGAGAGTGCCGTCGGATGTGGTGCGATTCCAGACCGGAGCATTCGGGAAATCCGCCATCTGGGTACTGGCGCATAATCTGGACTCCGTTCTCCTGGCGCAATTCGCCGGGGCGGCCGAAGTCGGCATGTACAGGGGAGCGCGGTATATCACGGACTCCACGAGGTACCCATTCCTGCCGCTGAAGAACGCAGTGCAGCCCGAGTACAGCAGGCAGTGGCACTCGGGTCGGGGAGCGGCGCTGCGCCGGTCGTCCCTCCGGTTCGCCTTGGCGTCATTCACGTTGGCCGCCACCGGATACGGGCTGCTCGCCGTCTTTCATCAACCCATAACGCGGGTCATCCTGGGCGCGGAGTTCTCGGGAGCAGCCCCTCTGGCTCTGATTATGGTTATCGGCTCATTCGTCTCTTCCTGCGTTTCCACGCTCACCATTTTGCCGGCTGCGGCGGGACGGGTCTGGCCGTCGCTGGCGGGGTCAGGAATCGGCCTCGTGTCTTCTCTCGCTATCATCGTGTGGTTGGCTCCGAGTCATGGCGCGGTGGGAGCGGCATGGGCGAACACTGCCTACTTCATCGCCTTCGTCGCGGTGGTGACGCCGTCCGCTATCTCGATACTCCGACAGAGCCGCTACATAGAAAGGAACAGCAGCGGGCGAGTGTTACAATTAGACGACGGTAATGCAGGGGGTCGCTAAGGAGTTCATGATATGGGACCGTCTGCAGTTGTGGTCGGCGTGGGGCAGTGGTGTCGCCGGCGGAATATCGCGCAAGGCCGGTTTGAGGAGTGGATAGAATGACCGCCGCGGCGGACAAGCTCCATATCGGATTTGTGCTGCATAGCCTGGCAGGAGGCGGGGCGGAGAGGTTCGCCCTCAGATTGGCTAAGTCCCTCATCGAGCGCGGCCACCGGGTGGATATACTGCTGGGGCGTTTCAGGGTGGCATACCCGGACAGTCTTTCGCGAGGGATGCGGCTGTATTACCCGGGACTCCGCAGAGCGGACAGGAAGATAATCCGCCTCTGTCGTGAGCGAGGAGTCGAGGTGAACGCGCTGCCACTCAACCCCGTGTCAACGCTATGGGATTGGCTTGCGCTGCGGCGCAAGCGGCGCGGCATGGACATCGCGCTCAAGGACATCTTGTTCGCCCATTTGGTTGCCTCTTACATCCGCCGAGAGCGTCCCGGGCTGCTGCTGTCGGCGGTTTCGAATGCCAACTTCGCCGCCGTCAGCGGGGTGGAACTGGCGTCAGGTTCCCTGCCTGTAGTTATTTCAGCGCATAACGTCGTCAGCTCGGGCTTACGGCTGCCTCCCCCCGTGATTGTTTCAATAAGGAACAGCATAGATATGGATTACAGTGAATATGAAAAGCGTATAGCAAGGACCCTCTACCCCAGGGCCGACGCCGTGGTCGCAGTCTCCCAGGGTGTGGCATGTGAAGTGGAGCGGTTATTGGGGGTGAATGCCGAGCTGGTCCACACTATCTACAATCCCGTGCCGTCCGATGCGATATGGCGGGCGGCGCAGGAAGAGTTGGCGCACCCCTGGTTCGCGGCGGGCGAGCCGCCGGTCGTTCTGTCCGTTGGGCGGGAAGCGCCCGCAAAGGACTTTCCCACGCTGGTGGAGGCGTTTGGGCTGGCGCGTCGCCGGGTCAAGGCGCGGCTGGTCATCATGGGCAGGCTTTCGGAGCCGTATCGCGCCGGGCTTATCGCGCAGGCGCGGCGGATGGGTGTGGAGGAGGATGTGGGGTTCATTGACTTTGACGAGAACCCGTTTCGCTATATGCGGCGCGCTGGGCTGTTCGCGCACTCATCCTTTTGGGAGGGTCTGCCCAATGTGCTGCTGGAAGCGTTGGCTTGCGGCGCGCCGGTGGTGAGTACCGACACGCCCCACGGTCCGCGCGAGATACTCGAAGACGGGAAATATGGCAAGCTGACGCCGGTGGGAGACGCCCCGGCTCTCGCGCAGGCGATGGTGGAGACGCTGGAAGGGGAGCGCCTCACGGCGGACGCGCTGCGCAGCCGCGCCGCCGAGTTCTCGGAGCGGCGCGCCGCCGACGCTTACCTGGAGTTGTTCGAGCGGGTAACAGCGGATTAGAATGACAGGGCCATACGCAAGGAGAGAAGTGATGCTCAAGAGCATCAAGGTGAAGTTCACCAACGGCGCGTTTGTGCCGTTGGTGCCTATAGACATCGAGGAAGGAAAGGTTCTGATCATAAGCGTGAATCTCAAACGCAAACTCTCGGCGAAAGAGCGTCGAGAGTTGAAATCACTGCCCCCTGTCACTGATGAGGGAAGAGAATACCGGGAAGGATTCTTGCGAACGATCTACAAAGACGGGCGCAGACGCTCCATCACTGAGTATCAGGACTAGGAGTGCGCGAGATGCGGTATTTGGCGGATACTGACTGGGTCATCCACTATATACGCGGCGTTCAGCGGGTGAGACAGCGTTTCGATGAACTGGAGCCGGAAGGCATCGGCTTGAGCATCGTTCCCCTCGCCGAACTCTACGACGGAGTATTCGGATTATCAGCGGTCAGCGCAAATCGCTATCGCGCCAAGATGCCGGTATGATATAAGTTTACCCCATGCCAGTGATTTCTCAACGACTGTGAGGAACGTCTCGTTAGACAAGTAAATTCTATCACCGGATTCATTCCCAAGCGCGCCGTCAATTGGCGCGTTACTGTGTTCGCCATCCTGGTGGCTGCGGCGATTCTCGCGCTGAACCTGTACGCCCCTGCGGACCCGACGGCGTTGCAGCGGCTAATGGGCTCGTTGCTCTTGGGTCTTTGCTCACTGCCGACGCTAATGTGGGTATCTGACAGGGACTGGGGCCACTCCCTAATGCCCATTACCGGTATTGCATACGGGCTGTGGTTTGGCTCACCGGTCTTTCTGCGGCAGGAATTTTACGGGCAGTGGCTTGGGAGTCCTCGGATAGATGATTCTCTCATCGAATGGACGCTGCTATTAGCATTGGTGGGCTGGACGTTGCTGCTGGTCGGTTACTTCGGTCCCCACCGCCGATGGCTGACTTGCAAGACTCCCAGGTTCGAGGTCATCCCGTCAGAGATGCAGCGCTACACCGCGGCGCTGGCCGTCGTCATCGGCATAGCCGCCGCGCCTTTCTTCTATCTGCACATCGGCGAGTTAGTCGCGTTCTACACAGGCAGTAATTCGCTGCCGTCGGGCGCCGCCTTCCCTGTCGAACTTGCAGGTCAGTTCGTCGTTCTTTCCATCCTGATTCTGTTCTACCTGCAATTTCGGGGGCAGCTGGGACTGGCCGGCAAGTCGTTTATGTGGCTGCTGGTGGCGTACTACACGGTTCTGGGGCTGAGCGGCGGTCTCATACTGCATGGGATGAGCGCCATCTTGGCCTTGTTCGTGGCATGGGTGGCAACCGCGCCCACGCCGACCTGGCGCGGTGCGGTTTACGGCGTTCTCGCGGCGGCAATCCTGTTTTTCGTGCTGATGCCTTTGCGTCCCGAGTTTCGCGCCCTGATCTGGACGCACGGGGTTGACGCATCCGCCGGCCAGGCCCAGCGCGAATCCATCCACACTTTCACCCTCCCGAGCGATACCGGCGTGAAAACGAGCGTGCCTGTCGTGGAAACATCCGGCTATGATGTTTTCTATGGAAACGGCGTCCTGACCTACTATCATAAGGAAGCTGGGGTATGTGACGCAGAGTCGGCTGACAACGCCAAGCTGCATTTTTTCCTTCATATAATTCCAGTGGACAAAGCCAGCTTACCCATCTCCAGGACGAGTCTCGGGTTTGACAACTTCGACTTTCCTCTCGACAAGGGTGGGGTGGTGTCCGACGGGCAGTGCGTCCACCACGCGCCGCTCCCGTCCTACGCTATAGATAGCATCCGAACAGGACTGTACACACGGGTTGACGCATCCGCCGGCCAGGCCCAGCGCGAATCCATCCACACTTTCACCCTCCCGAGCGATACCGGCGTGGAAACGAGCGTGCCTGTCGTGGAAACATCCGGCTATGATGTTTTCTATGGAAACGGCGTCCTGACCTACTATCATAAGGAAGCTGGGGTATGTGACGCAGAGTCGACTGACAACGCCAAGCTGCATTTTTTCCTTCATATAATTCCAGTGGACAAAGCCAGCTTACCCATCTCCAGGACGAGTCTCGGGTTTGACAACTTCGACTTTCCTCTCGACAAGGGTGGGGTGGTGTCCGACGGGCAGTGCGTCCACCATGCGCCGCTCCCATCCTACGCTATAGATAGCATCCGAACAGGACTGTACACACGGGTTGACGCATCCGCCGGCCAGGCCCAGCGCGAATCCATCCACACTTTCACCCTCCCGAGCGATACCGGCGTGAAAACGAGCGTGCCTGTCGTGGAAACATCCGGCTATGATGTTTTCTATGGAAACGGCGTCCTGACCTACTATCATAAGGAAGCTGGGGTATGTGACGCAGAGTCGGCTGACAACGCCAAGCTGCATTTTTTCCTTCATATAATTCCAGTGGACAAAGCCAGCTTACCCATCTCCAGGACGAGTCTCGGGTTTGACAACTTCGACTTTCCTCTCGACAAGGGTGGGGTGGTGTCCGACGGGCAGTGCGTCCACCATGCGCCGCTCCCATCCTACGCTATAGATAGCATCCGAACAGGACTGTACACACGGGGCACGGCGGATGGGAGCGGACTTCGCCGGAGGGAGGGCCCGCCCAGCTGGGAAAGCAAGATGCTTACGACCTTCGTAGGTGGGTCTTATCGGAACATCAATTCGGACGAACAGTGGCTCCTCAACACCGTGGACGCCACTTCATGGGAGTTAGACACCGAGACGGAAGGCGCAGGGAAACGGCGGCTGCACATTTACGAAACGCACGAAGCTGAACTGAACGCTCTCGCCACAGTTCAGCAGGGTGACCTGATACGGGTGGAAGTGGACGCCGACAACTGGGCGGAGTATATGGTGAATCAGACCTTGGTCATTGATGGGTTCCGGGTAATCTACCGTTTGCGGGCATTGCTCGACCATAAGGGTGACCGCTCGGCTCTTCGAGAGGGCGGAGCGCAGGCGACCTTCATCTATCCGAGCTGGGGTGAGAGCTTCACGCCGCAAGTCACAGCGTGGACGGAGACGCGCGATTCGCCCGGCAGGAATCCGCACGCGCCGAGCGCAGGGGAGTCCCAGCTAGGGAAGGCGGCGATCTACGTTCAGGTCTTTTGGAACCATGTCGCCAGTGGACGCGCATCCCCGCGCCGCTTTCAGAGTTTGCTCGACGCTGCGGCAATACGCCTCGATATGCTGCTGCCCGTCTCCTGGGTCGTCCACCAGACCCCGGATACCGTGCCGTACCTACGCGGCGATACCTACTATCCCGCGCTGTTCAAGTTTGTCCCACGGTTGATCTGGGAGGGCAAGCCCAAGGAATTGAGCGGCCTGGAACAACGTTACGGATTTCTGCCGGAGGACAACGAGATCAACGGCTTCAAGGTGACCCAGCTGGGGGAGATGTACATGAACTTCGGCGCGCTGGGCATTCTGCTGGGGATGCTTCTGCTAGGCGTACTGTACAGGGTGTTGTACCAGCTTTTCTTCCACGACCGCGCCTCTGTGGTGACCATGGCCGCGGGCGCCCATATCATGACGATTCTGATCGTGAATATGGAGAGCAGCACAGCCACCTCGGCCTCGGTGGGATATATCCTCTGGTATGTCGTCCTCTTAGCGCTGCTGGGCGTGGCCGCGCGAATCGCGCTTCGCGCAAAACGCAGTATAATGGGGACAGAGCGAGGTGAGACAAATGATACTGAAAAACCGGGCGCTGCGCTATAACCTGCAGCTGGAAGCGGGGGAGCCGCTGAGCCTGCCCGACGATCCGCCGCCCATACCTGACGCCATGTTCCAAAATCCCAGCTTCCACTATGCCTACTACACTATCGAAAGCCGCTTTCACGGGCGCGCGGACGCTTTCGTGGACTCCAATACCTTCGTGTATTATGACCGCTCAAACCGCAACCGCCGCTTGACGCCGGACTGCTGCGTGGCGCTCGGGGTGGATGCGGAGGCCATTCGTCGGCGCAACGGATATGTGATCTGGGAGGTGGGCAAGCCGCCGGACTTTGCGTTGGAAATCGCCTCAGAGACCACGGCGTCGCGCGACATGAGGGAGAAGCGCAGGCTGTACGCCGAGATAGGGGTTGGGGAACACTGGCGCTTCGACCCCAGCGGTGGGGACTACTATGGCGAGGCGCTGATTGGTGAGACCCTTGTGGATGGTGAGTACCGGCGCATGGATACGCTCCAAGGCGAGTCGGGCGAGATGTGGGCGCACAGCCCGACGCTGGGGTTGGACTTCTGCCGGAAGGACGAGATACTGCGAGTGTACGATCCCGCCACGGACGAGTACCTCAGATACTATGCAGAGTTCAAACAAGACTACGCCGAACTCGCTCAGGCTTATCGGGAATCGGAAGAAGCCCGGCGAGACACCGAGGCCGAGAACCGCAGGCTCCGGGAACAGATCCGCCGCCTGCGGGGGTGCTGAGCCGGTGTCCGACCATGTAATGTTCATAATCAGCGGACTGGAACGGGGCGGCGCCGAGAATCAGCTTGTGGGACTTGCCAATGGGCTCTCGGACAGGGGATGGAGGGTGACAGTCGTCTCATATCTGCCGTTCTCGGATAGGTCGCTGCGCTCGGAACTGCGCGAGCCGGGGGTCCAGGTTGCCACCTTGAACTCGTCCAGAGGGGCGCTGAAATACACAAGCCTGTTCCGCGCGGCATTGGAGGTCCGCCGAGCCAAGCCCGACCTATTGGTCGGGTTCATGTTCCACGGAATGATAACCGCGCGGCTGCTGGGACGTCGCGCGGGTGTATCGTCGGCTCACAGTGTATCGTCGGCTCACAGTGTATCGTCGGCTCGCAACCAGCGGGATGGGGCTGCAAGAGAGCGTCTGCTGAGAATTACTGACGGACTGGCGGACGCGGTGACCGTACAGTCGCCTGCTATAGCGACTGAACTCTTTCGCAGGGGGGTTACGAAGCCGTACCATACGCATATCATACCCAACTCCATAGACATAGCGCGGTTCGAGGCGGTTCGAGGCCGAGAGCGAACGCGAGCAGGACTAGGTGTCCCCGAAGACAGGTTCCTGTGGCTGGCGGCTGGCAGGCTCGACGTCGCGAAGGACTACCCGAATATGCTGAGAGCGTTCGCGGAAGTGTCGCGGCGGCGGCCCGAGGCATTCCTGGCCATCGCCGGGCAGGGGCCGCTGGAGAGCGAGATTCGGTCAATGATTCGGAGGCTGGGGCTATCCGAACGTGTTCGGATGCTCGGTCTGCGCCGGGATATGCCGGAGCTTTTCGCCGCCAGCGACGCGCTGGTATTATCTTCGGCATGGGAGGGTATGCCTGTCGTGGCGTTGGAGGCGATGGCGTCGCGCCGTCCGGTGGTGGCGACCTCGGTCGGCGCCGTCCCGGAGATTGTCGCCGATGGCGAGACGGGTGTCGTCGCGCCGCCCGGCAGCCCCGCGGCGCTGGCGGATGGAATGGCGCGGCTGATGGAGTTGCCGCCCGAGGACAGATCGGCCATGGCGGAAAGAGCGTACCGGCGCGCGCGCGCCGACTTCTCACATGAAGCGGTTCTGGACAAGTGGGAAACCCTGTTCAACCAACTGCTGGAAGGCAAGGAAAGGAAATGAATGACTTTCCCAAGTCGGTTGCCATAACCGCCAATTCGGACACCAACATATACCGCTTTCGCACGCCTATCATACGCAAATTGCTGGCGATGGGCGTCATCGTGTACGCCATTGCGCCGCCCGGTCGGTTCGTGGCGGACATAGAGAGGATGGGCGCGGTGTTCATTCCATGGCGCATAGATCGTCGCAGCATAAATCCGCTGCTCGCCGTCTGGCAAATAATCGCCCTGACGATGATCTATTCGCGGCTCAAGCCTGACCTGGCTCATCATTTCACAATCAAGCCGAACCTGTATGGCGCGATTGCGAGCCGGTTGGCCGGCGTACAGGCGGTCTTTAGCGGAGTCATGGGACTGGGCAACTCATTTTCGACGACCTCTCTTTTGCGGCGCGCTTTGCGTCCATACTTGATTCTGCTGTATCGTCTGACCGCAAAGCTGAGCGACTGCCTGATTTTCCAAATACAGAGTGACTTAGACGCCTTGTTAGGGACGAGTTCGCTGCGCGGGAAGGGGCGGGTGATCCAAGGAGGGTCCGGAGTAGATATTGCATATTTCAGTCCCGACGCGGTGTCCGCCCGTGACCGTGAGAGGGTCAGGTCGGAATTGGAAGTGGAACAGGGGCGTTGGTGGTCAGCATGGCATCTCGCCTACTCTATGACAAGGGTGTCGCCCAGTACATGGAGGCGGCGCGGCTGGTGCGGAGCAAGCGAACGAACGTCTGCTTCATCCTCGCCGGCGAGCCCGACCCCGGCAATCCCGAATCGGTGTCCGACAAAGACCTTGATGCCTGGGCCAAGGATGGTTTCGTCAAGCAGATAGGTTACCGCGACGACATCGAGGCAATCTTTTCCGTGTCCGACGTGGTTGTCCACCCGACTTATTATATGGAAGGCATACCGAGGGTTCTCATAGAAGCGGCGGCTATGGGAAAACCTATTGTCTCCATAACGATTCCGGGCGTTGCGGAGATAGTGGATCACCGCGTGAACGGGGTTTGCGTCCCTCCGCGGGACGCGGGGGAGTTGGCCGCGGCAATCGAGAGTCTGCTGTCGGACGCCGATGTTCGCAGTCGCTACGGCGTCGCCGGACGAAGAAAAGTCGAAGCCGAATACGACGACCGGATGGTTTCGGATCGGTACATCGCCGCGTGTGGGTAAATGCGTTCGCGCCGAACGCAACCGCTTTCAGAACGAGTCAATCCGACACGTCCGTATCGGTAATCATACCGGCGCGAAACGCCGAAGACACGATAGCCGCCACGCTCGATTCGATTCTGTCACAGGAGTACTCGGGACCGCTCGAGGTCATCGTGGCGGACGGCTCGGATTCTCCGGCGATGGCCGAGATGATCCGCGCGTCGTACCCCGACGTTCGCGTAGTCCCAAACCCGCAGAAGAACATTCCGAGCGGCCTCAACCACGCTATCCGCGAGTCATCCGGCGAAGTCATCGTTCGCTGCGACACCCACGCCGAGCCCTCACCCGGATACGTCCGGCGCATCGTCGAGACACTGAAGCGAACCGGCGCGGCCAACGTGGGCGGACGACAGCAGGCCACAGCAACAACCTTCTTCGGCAAGGCGGTGTCGCTGGCGATGAACTCTCTGCTGGGATCGGGAGGTTCCTTCTACCGGGTGGGAAGAACCCCGGGTCCAACCGATACGGTGTACCTTGGCGCATGGCGTCGCGATATGCTGAGAGCGGTTGGCGGATTCGACACCCGCTTCCTTCGGAATCAGGACTACGAGCTCAACTGGCGGCTGCGCCGCCGAGGAGAAACGATCTGGTTCGACCCGGAGCTTATCGTCGAATACCGACCGCGCGCCAGCATTGGGGCGCTGGCGAGCCAATATTGGAACTATGGCCGATGGAAGTCGAGAATGCTGATGCTGCATCCGGCTTCGCTGAAGCTGCGGCAACTCCCCCCCCCGCTTACGCTCGGTGTAGTGGTGTCACTTGGCTTGGCAATCTCCGGGCCGCTGTGGGCGTTGGCATTTCCACTCCTGTATCTTGCCGTACTGCTGCTGGGCTCGGCGGTCATTGGACTCCGACGCCGCGAGCCGTCCGCGATACTCCTCCCGATAGCGCTGGCGACAATACACTTGAGTTGGGGAATCGGTTTCTTCATTCCGGCGCGGCTTCCCGGAAGGGCTCGACGTGATACACGCCCGCCCCCAAATTGATGCCGCCTGAGACGACAGTTGCCGACTTTCGCTGAACTTCTGACCTTCTACATGGGGCGAACAGGCATCGGCGACGCCGAACTCGCCCGCAGAATTCCTGTGAGCAGACACACGCTCGTCCGCTGGAAAGAGGGCGTCACCGCGAGGACGCGGCCCGTCGCGACGCCTCTTGTCTCAACCGAGATAGTTCCCGTATCGCCCGCTCCCGCAGTCATAGCCGAAGAGCCTATCCAGCCTCCTCAGTCTTCGTTTCTTCGTCGCTGTGGACTACGAGACTCTAAAGAGATTGATTGATCCAAACCGAAATGGTACTGAGGTAAAGTTGGATGCAAATGATAAGCTATTGATATCGAACGATCCAAAGGCCGGAATAGCATATCGCCTTGAGTCCAAGTCAGTGGATCAAGAAACTGGTGAGCTGTTAACAACGTTCGATGGAACCCTACGTCTCTATCCACCAGTAACCGGCGACCACAACAGCAAAAGCGTACTTGGTGATAACAACACGGCTATATACCATGGTATATCCTATGATATAGCGGTCAATGCAATACTGGGAGGGTTTTCATCCTACTTAGTCATCCATAGCGCAAGTGCACCGACAAGCTATGAGTTCGAGTTCGGATTACCCACTGGATTCAAGCTAAGTGAGAATGGTAGAGGGGGAGTAGAAATGCTTAACGCGGCAAACGAGGTCGTCGGAATTATAGCATCTTCATGGGCAGTTGACGCGAATGTGAAGCAGTAGTAACACAGTATGAGCTGATTGATGGGACCTTGGTGCAGACTGTAGAACATACCGCTGAAGGAGTAGCATATCCAGTAGTGGCAGATCCAAGTTATAATTATTTTGGCGGTGCAAATGCTGCTGAGATTCAATGGTGTCTGCCACCGCCCCGGTGGTCATTATGCCTCAGCGCCCAGACACATGCTGAACATGCATTAGCTGCTACTACTGCTCGCTTTGACGAACAAGGGCACAATGATGACGCTGATGCCTTTCGCCACTGTTATTGGTTCGCTCGAATGACCATAGATTTCGGTGCGAGCCATGCTAAGGGTTTTGGTGATCGGCACGAAGACTACACGGGAAATCCCTCTGGCGAAAAAGAAATGGATCTGAACAACAATGCACATGGACGCACTGCAGGTGGACAAGTTGACCCGTATGTGGATGCGAGTAGTTTATGCTATGAGTGGTCACAGGATGACACTCTTCAGACATCGTTAGAATAGTCATCACGCTGGACTTCACTGATTCACTGAGTCCTTAAGGAGAATACCAAACTACTGAATTCAATGGGTTTCTTTCCCTGGAATATAATGTAGCTGATATTCTCACAAGATAATTCCGGGAGGCTGATAATTGGTTATACTAGCTATACTATTAGGCCTGTGCAAAATTAGATCCATCCAGCGGACGGCGCGATTCTCTCGTGGGATAGGCATATCATAACCGATTTGGCGACACATTCCAGCTTGACAGACTGAGTGTGTTTCCCACATACAGCAGCCCGAAAATGTTTCCCAACGAACTGACTCTCAGAGGAAAATCAGCATAAACGCCATCGCCGACTCCGCCTATGAGTCGGAAAAACAGAAGTGTTGGCCTTTCATATCTACGCTGCCATCGGCAGCGCGTTGCTGTTCTTCACCTCCACCAACTTGGCTGCCACGGACGCGATTGCGTATAGCTGAACCAGCAGCCTCACCCGGGACAGTCCCCTGAACGAATGGTTCTCAAGGATGCCGCGCTTCTTCCAGCGACTGAACACCCGCTCTACACTCCAGCGCTTACGGTATGTCATCTTCCATTGGGGACCGTCCCCGCGAAAGGCTCCGCCGAACAGCCTGATGTCGTCCTCTGGGTTTACCCTCACCTCCATCTCACACCTGGAAAAGCCCTTGAGCTTTCCCACACGGTCGCAGTCCTTCACAGGACCGTACACGCGCTCGCCGGTCACCGTGTCGGTTCCGGTGAACGGTCTCTTGTGTCCGCACTCGCAGAGCGGGGTTCCCTTCGTCGAGTATTTTCGCCTTCGTGCGCGGGTGTGGTATCCCATCGGCGGCTTCTTCTTGTGGATGACCGGGGCGATTCCCCGCTTGTGAAGCCACTCGCTGTTCTTCTTTGAGTCATATCCCCTGTCCGCCATGACCACCTCCGGCTTCCATTCCAACCTTTCCACCAGAGGGATGAGATGGTTCATGTCGCTCTCACTCCCTTTCGTTACGTCCACAACGAGCGGTATGTCATAATTGGCGTCGGATGCCATGTGAGGCTTGTATCCATATACCCACTGCTGTCCCCTCGTCTCCCGCGCGCTGCTCTTCTTCCCCCAGGACGCCTCGGGGTCGCTGAGCGGCTCGCGCTTCGGGTTGGAGTTGGTCTTTATCATCGTCGAGTCCACCGCGACCTCTCTTCCCAGGTCGGGCAGGCAATCCTTCAGTTTCCTCACAGCCTCTGCCAGACACTCGTCCAACAGTCCATCCATCTTCCTGAGTTGGTTGAACACTCTTGAGAAGGTCGGGCGGGACGGGACACTGGTCGTGAATTCACAGACCGTTCTCAGAGCGGGGTTGTTCATCAGTTCCCAGTGGAGAGCGGATATGTCCGCTATATCCAGAACGGGCATGGACAGGAAGGCTCTTATCATCGGTCCGCGAGGATATGGCCTGCGGCCTCTGTTTCTTATTCTTATCGGTCTTGTCAGCGCCTCCACTATGGGCGCAATGCTCACCTCCTCAAATGTCTCTCTCAGTTCCTTCAGGTCGGGGAACCCCGTCTCCCCGACATTCTCCAGCGGGTCTGTTTCACCCGTCGCCGCTTCCATGTCTGCGTTCCGCGGGGTGGAAGCGATTTCCGTTAGAATTTCCCGGAAGTTCCCGTGGGGGTCAGTCAAGGAAGTCCTTATCCTGTTGTTCGATCAATCCGGTCATTTGCAGTGGACATACTCCTTTCCCTAATGCGCCTGTTGGCGCGCGGTCATGTTTCGAGCCGAGACGCGGCTCTCGCATACAGTGGAATGGCGCGTCTCGATGTGCGTCTTTCAGAGGGTTGTGGGGGTCGGGTGTTCACAGCCCGACCTTGTATGTGGAACTTTTGGCCTTTGAGTTCTCATTCCGGCTGGCGTGCCTGCTTGCTGCGAGACCGAGGTGGCAAAAGGGAGAATGCGGAGACGGGGGAGAGATTGCTGTGGGGCAGAGGCGTCAGGAACCAGACGCGGAATGTGTGTCGCGTCTATATCGAGTAGGTCTGTCACCTTGGACTATGCTAACAGAGGATATTTAGGCTATCAATGGCAGAAATGGGAGGGTATTCATAGTGCGCGCTGGTATTCAAAACTCATAAACCATCACGTATCAAGAATACCAATGGGAGGCAATAGCCCCATGTTTGGACAAGCATCTAGGGCCGACGTGCCAGTGCCTGGTGTTGAGTGAACCCCGCAATCTCTGACCATGGGAGATCGGGTTAAGGCAACTTCTTCGACAATCCCACTAATTTGGGACAGATTCTACCTTTGTGTCGAAATCCCTCATGTTTAATGTTGCTGATGAAACTCGATGTAAATTTTTGCAACCTTTATGAGCAGTTCTTGTTGGAATACATCAGGTCCTACGTTATTGATGAATAAATTACGTTGTAATCGGCTATTGCCCGTGTATAATAGCCGCGAGTAGGATTAGCCAAGATTTCTGGCAGGATGAATAAACGTGACTGTAGACTATAGCAATCTCCTGAAAGCTCCCACAAACTCCGTCCGGAGATTATCACCCCGAGTCAGACCACTGTATATGCTGCCCGACGATCCTCTGGCAGATGACGTTCTCATACCGGGCTTTCAGAGCGCAACGTCGGTCGACAGCATGGTTGGCTTCTTCTCGAGTGGAGTTCTGGCGTCTCTGGCTCCTGGTCTAGCCACATTCATCAACTCATCAGACGGAACCTTCAGGCTCATCATCAGTCCGATTCTAAGCGATGAGGACCGAGCGGCCATTCAGGATGGAGCTGTCTCCCCGGGAGACGCAGCCCAGAAAACCCTAGAATATCTCCTAGTCACCGAAGACCAAATACAGCGGCACACGCTGGCTTGTCTCACATGGCTACTCCGAATCGGCCGGATTGAAATTAAGGTCGCTCTAATGCGAGATGCCTTATTCCACCCAAAGGTCTGGCTATTTCGCGATGAGGTCGATGTCCTTGCAGTGCACGGCTCAAGCAACCTGACCTACGCAGGGGTCCGAAAGAACATGGAACAGATTACGGTGTCCAAGTCTTGGGAAGATCCTGCCCAGCGATATATCACCCGGAGGCTGCGGGATCAGTTCTCAGAGCTATGGGTAGATAACGATGACAATTGCATTGTTATCGACATGCCGAATGCTGTTCGCCAACGCCTAATTCAGACATACAGTGAAACGTCTCCGCCACAGGAATCTGACCTCCAAGCACTCTACAAACGAGCATCTAGTGTCTTGAAGGAACCATCCACTACGTATCATGTCGACAAGAAGAGATTCGCGATACCGACATGGCTCCGTTATGAGGACGGGCCGTTTGCTCATCAGGGTGAGGCGGTCAAAGCTTGGTGTGACGCAGGGCACAACGGTGTTCTGGAGATGGCAACAGGCTCAGGCAAGACGATTACGGCAATGATCGCCGCTCGCCGGCTATATGAGAAGTGCAAGCCGCTTCTGATCGTAGTCTCGGCCCCGTATGTTCCGCTCATACAGCAGTGGTGCGATGAGATCGCACCATTCGGCATCACACCCGTCAATCTGACTGAAGCCAACGGGCCGCGTGGTCGAGCGCGAGAACTGGGTACGATCAGGCGTCAACTTCGGAACTGGACGAGCGATATTGAAGCAGTGGTCGTTTCTCACACAACCCTGTCAAGTGACAGATTCCAGGCCGAACTGAAGCGTTTCGACTGTGCAACGTTGCTCATCGCCGACGAAGCTCACAATCTCGGCAGTAAAGGTTTCATCTCGAACCCGCCGACCTTCTTCGACTACAGGCTTGGACTGTCTGCCACTCCGGTTCGACAGTATGACGAAGAGGGAACCGAAGCGCTGTTTGATTTCCTGGGTCCAGTGGTTTTCCGGTTCACCCTCGAGGAAGCCGTTGGCAAGTGCTTGGTGGAGTACGATTACTTCGTCCACCGTGTGGAACTTACAGACGAAGAAATGGACAGATGGCGCGAGTTGACGACGCGCATACGGGCAAATGCATGGCGTGGAGAGCAGAAGGGCAAGCCGGATGAGTACTTGACAATGCTGCTGAGGGACCGCCGCGCTGTTCTCGAACTAGCTGAGAACAAGATCGCGGTGTTGGAAGAAGCACTTGAACGCGAGCGGCTTTCAGACCTTCGACACACGCTGATCTACGCATCGGACAAGGGACCTGCACAGTTGGACGCTGTTAATGAGATCCTAAAGGACAAAGGGATTCTCTTTCATCAGCTTACATATGAAGAGACCGGAGACCACGGTCGGACAGGGAAGATTGTGCGGTCCTTCCAAGAAGGGACATTGAGGGTGTTGACGGCTAAGCGAGTACTCGACGAGGGAGTGAACATCCCACAGATACAGAAGGCTTTCATTCTTGCGAGCACCACGGTTGAGCGGCAGTGGGTTCAACGTAGGGGACGGCTACTGCGCAAGTGCGTCGAGATAGGGAAAACTCATTCCGAAGTCCACGACTTTGTTGCATTGCCTCACGATATTGAGTATGTTGACGACGATGTGAGGACTCTGGTGAAATCGGAACTTCTCCGGGTTCAGGAATTCGCCAGCCTCGCTCGCAACGCCGGCAGGCCGGATGGCCCACTGCCGGTCATTGATGAACTCGTACAGGCAGCATTCGTATAGGGAGACACAATGCCCGTCGCAGATAGGAAAGTCATTCACATCATCCTTGAAGAGATGAAGAAAGTCGAACAGCGTTGCGAAGGCTACCGTGAAGTCCTCACGGATGCTGTGGCTGACATCATCACCGCGGAGCGGCAACACCATATCAGAGGGACGAATATCCAGCAGCGCGTCAGTGACAAGTGCAACGCCGTAGGGCAATTTCTCTCCAGCAATCGTCCGAACCTTTAACGCACTCTAGGGAATATCTGATATGAAGCTGATTCATGCTGAATTCACCAACTTCCGGCTTCTTCGGGATCTGATACTTGACTTCAATACGAAGACTGATAAGAAGCTGACGGTCATACGCGCAGAGAACGAATCTGGCAAAACAACCATACTGAACGGCCTACAATGGGGGCTGTATGGCGATGGCGCTTTGCCCGGCAGACGGCGGGACTACCGACTTCACCCAATTGATTGGGATATGTCGGAAGGGTCTCGGGTTCCGATCACGGTAGAGATCGATTTTGAGACAAAGGCCACGCGCCACAGCAGGACTCACGGTCTAATTGAAGTTATCCGGACTTATAGGATTATCCGCTCTACCTATGACACGGTGCGTGGAGACGAGTGGGAACCCGGGCCAACAACCGTGTCTCTTTTTGAGATCACTCATACTGGGAGCGAACCGATTGAGCCGCCGGAATCTCGCATCAAAGAGGAACTGCCGGAGGAGTTGCGCGAGATTTTCTTCACTGATGGAGACCGCGCGCTCAGCTTCATTGAAGCCGACGTCGCTGCATCCACCAAGCAGACGAGGGTGAAGCAGGCTATTGAGTCTCTGCTCGGGCTTGACGTGATCAATGATGCTTTAGGCCGTGTAAAAAGGACCGCCGCTGAGGTAAACAAGCGAGTTCGGAATATGGTTTCAGACCACCAACTCTCGAATGTATCGGAACGGATCTCGGAGTTGGCAGAAGAAGAGCCCAAGCTTGAACTGCATATTCAGGATGCGGAGCAGCAGTTCGCGTCCTTTGACGAGAAACACGCGGATGTGGAGAAGAAGATAGAGGAAACTCTGTCGAGGGGAAACAGAGACGACCTCAACAAGCAAATCGCAGAGGTTCAAGGCGAGATAAAGCGGATTGACATACAGCAGGCTGATTCCTGTGCAAATCATGCCAGACTGCTTTTCGATCTGAATCTGTCGAGAGAACTCATGGCGCCGGCGATTGAATCAAGCATCGCGAAGCTCAACGACCTGCGTGACCAGGGCAAAATCCCGAACAGTACCATCCCTGTACTCGAAGAGTTGCTGACCGCTGACGCTTGTTTTTGCGGGGAAACTCTCCATGGGCACGAAAACGATGCACAACGCCGGAAAGAAAATATCAGAGGCCGTATAGAGGGGAGTCGAAAAGCTGACACTCTCCAGAGCGCTGTCACTGATCTTTACTACGCTTCCCGCCCCTTGCAGGCGAATGGCGGGTCTTTTGATCAGACCTGGCAGTCCCAATACTCCAGAATCGCTAAGACCCGAGACGAGTTGGAAACACGGCGCAACCAATTCGGGCAGCGGGAGAAAAGTCTTGAGGTAAGGCTAGAACAGATACCCGATACCGACCTTCAGGGAATCAGACGAACCCGAACGAATTACAGACACCATCGTGACCGATTCAACACGTTGCGCGTGCGGTACGAGTCCGACCTGAGAACCGTCAAGCATCAGAAAGCCGAGCTTGAAGCAACGCGAGATCGGCTTCTCAGACAACAGACGAGAGGGATGCGTATCATGGCCGATCTTGAGGTTGCTCAAGACATTCAGACTGTACTGTCCAACGCCTACCAGCGACTTGCGACAGAGGAGCTGGCTAAGGTCAGCTCGCGCATGAACGATATATTCCTTGAAATGATTGGGGCCGACCCCTCGCAGGGCGCGATTATCCAAAGTGCGGAGATCACAAAACAGTTTGAGATCATAGTATATGGTCCTGACCGCAGGCTCCTCAATCCTGACAGGGACCTCAATGGGGCTTCCCGCAGAGCTTTGACCCTAGCCTTCATCCTTGCCCTCACCCGAGTGAGTGAAGTTGAAGCGCCGAATGTAATCGACACGCCGCTTGGAATGATGAGTGGACACGTCAAGAGGTCGGCGCTGGCTACCGCTATACGCGAAAGCTCGCAGATAATCCTGTTTCTCACGCGTTCGGAGATTGCAGGTTGCGAGGACATCCTGGATATCGAAACTGCTCGTGTCATTACCCTGACCAATCCTGCGCATTATCCGACCATGCTAGTCAACGACTTGGGAGTACAAGAGAGAACGATTCTCAAATGCGACTGCAATCACCGTCGGGAATGTAGTCTTTGTCAGCGTAGGGCCGACCCTGCTGTTGAACCATCCCTTGCTATTTAGGAGATAGACAGTGACACAGCGATACTACAACCCGGTCGCTGGCAACTACCTTGTCTATCCAGTGGATCAGAGAGAGTATTACGACCGATTCTGTCAGACCGGCAATCGTCCCCCGACTGATCGCAAGCCGTTCCCGAGGATGGTGGACCTTTGGTTCGCGGGCCTGTCAGTCGCGGTCCACAAGAAGTTGAATTCTGTTGATCTGTCTGGCCAGGCAACCTCCAACATGATAACCGGAGCTATATTCGACCGGGATAGCTGGCGAGTTCAGGCAATCATGCTAGTCGCCATCGCAGTTGATGGCGAAGTAGGTGTAGTTGGCGATCCGGGTCGAATGATGAGAATCGCTAATGGCCTAGCAGCGGCAGGAGTACCATATGTCGTCGAAATGCTAGAGAGCGGCGACCAAGAGCCGATTTGGAATCTATCGGAGGCGCTTGAGGAGCTTCTAAGCTGAGTGGATGCCGACTAACTCACTTAGACTATCGGTGTGGGGAGTTCAATCCTGTCGTTTCTCGTCTCTCTACGATACCTCTCTTTCAACTGTTCCTCCGACATCTTTGACGCGCCGATCATGTGAAGCAGAATCTCTCGCAACGTTACTTTGTGGGCGTTGGAGATTGTTCTAGTACTAGGATCCCACATAAGACCGACATACGGAGCATTGTTTAGGGTTCTTGGAAGTTTTGCAGCTAGCATGACTGCATCAGAAAGACTCATCTGTTTGGTTAGTCGTGCCACAATGCGCGTGAAGATTTCTATACCAATAGGCCGGAACAGCGAACTGCCTCCATGGTTCCCTCTGTGCTTCCTGACTATATGTCTTGTATCATCTGCATCAAAAAACTCCCTTATCTCATCGACATCTTCTCTCAGTGCATGAAAGAACTTCGTTGCCAGTACAAAATATTCTTCTAGTGATTCATCTGAAGGACGTATGCGTTGCAAATCGGACTTCCGCTTCCTCATGGTTGTGTGCGCTATCGTAAAAAGTATGCCAAGCACATCGTAGAGATTGCCGATGGTCGTGAGGCTTTCTTCGTTACTAGCGGGCATGTTGTTGCCAGCAACAAAAGCAACTCTGTCGTCCTTGAAAAGCTGTGTATCCTCTACAAGTCTGCGGACGCATATGGCCATTACATCGTCTTCGTCTAACGCAATAATACCTCCCTTTGATACGGACCGCGCTGTCTTGTTCAGTGTTGTGAATAATCTTCTGGTCCGTCGAAGACCAGTCGAAGTATCATCATGTGCTACGAAGATGACGGATACCTCATCATGTGAACCTTCGTGCAGTCTGTTGGCGACCATCCTCTTTATTCCCGACAGTCGATGTTGTCCATCAACTGCGAACAGCTTCTCATCTCCGTTTAATGTCAAGAATCCGACAGATTGAATCGTTTCATCGGTCAAGTTTCCAAGGAGGCCCTCGTCGTTTCTAGTTTTCACATTTGCCAATGCGTGCCAGTTAGGATCGCCGCCATAAGTCGCAACAACCAAAGAGTTGAAGAAACGCTCCGGTTGATCTATAAGGTATCGCTCGATTTCCACGCTTCGCCGGAGCTCCAATTCTCTTTGGATCATGTCTGACAATGATTTGTTCTCATGTACTTCATTCGCGTAACTTACTCGCAGTGCCAATTCCTTGAAATTCATTAGGCAGGAGTAGTAGATCCAATTACCCATCTTCCCACGTAAAGCGGGTAGCACTATCCGATCATATCTTTTTATAATCATCATTATGGAAAAGCTCTTCTTTGTTCTCTCAATTCGGCATCTAGATCATTGATTGAAAAGGGAGGCATGAGGGCAGTATTGAATTGTGTTTCAATTCGTATCAACTCATCCGAGGATACGTCATCTTCAACAGGAGCATAGAGAAATTTAAGAACTTGATGCCAGTCGCCAATCATCCTCCTAATCTGTGCACGGCTTCTGATCTTCGAATCCGTCAAGTAATCTCGGTAACGTTCCCTCAAAGATCTATTAGAGTTTTTACCTGCTATTCCAATGTAGAGAATGTATCCGTGGATTGGCAGTACATCGCTAGGATGAAATATCGCAAAAGCATAGATGCCTCGCTTGTCGTTGGGTACGTGGTCAATTTCTTCTGAACCGTAATTTATTGAATACCACGTCAGGGAGGACACAATGTAATCGGTGGTAGTCAACCTCTGGGGAGACAAAGTAAACTCAACTCTGTACCTGCCGATCTCGTTGTGGACTCTGTCCGCGAAGTCAATCGTCTCATTGAGGTTCATCCTATGATTTCACCAACGATCATTTGTGACAAGCCAAGCAGACCTTCGCCTGTCCATATAGGTCGTCAATGTCAATGGGCTCCACGTCTGGTCGCAGTGGGTTGATTTGGCGCTTTCCGCGCATCCGCTCCAGCCGTTGCTGGTGTTCTGTCCTAATCTGCTCGACTCTCTCCGGCTTGGAAAGCTCCATTAGAGATTCGCCGTAGCTCCAAGTGAACGGCGAGCCGTGTTCAAGGGCGTTTTTCTCGTAACTCTTAGCCTCCTCGAAGTAGTCCGGATGTTGCTCCATAAGCCGCACCCATTCTATCTTCTGTTGGAAGAAGCAGAAGGTGCAGCCGCTGCGTGTGCGCCACGCGTAGTATGTAGGTAGGCCTAGCCCCGTTCCTTCGAGTATATCCAGCACCCCGGCCTTATCAATGCCTGCTTCCTTCAGCGGCAGCCGAACGATCAACTTGTCGCGCTTGGATGAGTAGCCTTCGCGGTACTCCTCGTCGGCACGGATGGCTACGTAGCTGTACACGGTGTCGCCGTCTTCAAGCATCGGACGCACCCACTGCTCGAACGGACGCAACTTCAGCTGTCGTGTACACCAACGACTCTGCGCTGACGGCAGAAAGTTGTTGTACTGCTTTAGCCAGAAGTCGAAGTCGCGGTCCGGATTGAGTCGGAGAATGGGCTTGCCAAGGAAGCCTTCTAGCTTCATTAGGAACTCATAGACCTCAGGCAACTCCTTTCCCGTATCCGTAAAGAAATAGTCCACGTCCAAGTCAGGGTGATTCTCGCGCATAAATATGGCGAGGGCTGCGCTGTCACGTCCCCCCGACAGTCCCAGGACGTGTCGCTCCGACATGTTGGTGGATGTCATATAGTGCCCTCTCGATGATCGTCAGTTTCCTTCCCAGCTCTAGATTCCAAATATTCAGCCGTAACCTTAGCGAGCGCTGCTAGAATAACATTTTGTTCCGCTTCCCCACTATTGCGCAAAACCCTGCGCATATGATTGATGAGTTCATCCGCCTGAGACAACTCGCTGTCGGAGAGATCAAACTCGTCATGGATAGGTTCACCATTGAGTCCGACCACGACAGCTATAGCATGGCGGCGATCTTGCCGACCCTTTACATGAGCGAACGCTTCCAGCCGCACAAAATCCCGCGTCAGGGAAGCAATCTCAACGATGGCCTTATCTATATCGGAGTCCACCCACTGCGGGAGCGGCTTGTTGATCACCATGCTCGCCAGCGCCTCGACCTCGGCGTCAGTTCCTTGAAACTGGGAAATGCGAAGGACGAATGCCTTCAATCGGTGGTCACCGACAATCTCGATTATATTTTTGGCCCGTTCTCGAAGCTCTTCCAGCGCAGGCGGTGAGGTGTTGGAGACGCCAAATTCGGCCAGCAGCGTTGTCCGCATCTCTTCCAACATACCGGGGTAGGCGCAGGACAACTCCGCAAGGCCGCGTCGCACAACATCAGCCACTCGTTCGATGTCTCGCTCATCCTTGGTAAGCAGCTGGGGAATATCGTCAAAGATAAATTTGTTAGGGTCGCTGGCCCGCTTGAACAGTTGCCTGACGCTCTTAGCGGTGTCCGATATCCGATGTGTGCGCCCAACCCAGGGGGGAAGCCGGTCATAGATGGAGACTAGTTTCCTAGCCACATCAAGCGAATCAAGGTAGCCGAGCGAACTGTCAGAGTTCATCTCTTGAGCCACCGCGTCCATTTGGGAGAGAAGTTGTCGGGACGCCCTGGACAACTCCATCCAGCGCAGGGCGACGTCTGACGGATCGTTGGTCAGGCAGTCCACATCGAGGTCGGTCAGTTCAGGCTGGAATACGCCTTCGCGGTATACGGCCGTCTCACGTCTTCGAGTAAGAATGAACGCCACGGCAAGGACTGAAAGAATTCCGTCCTTGATTCCAAATGGCGGGAGTCGCCATATGTCGTAAATCTCCGCAAACGATACGACGCTGTGAGAATTGTCCTTCAGGTGAGCCGCGGCTGCCTTCCACGTCGGCAAGAGATTGCAGGGATCGCCCATTCCTAGATCAGGCTCGACAAATTCCCATCCGTTCGCAGTCGCTTGATAGAGGCCGGTGGATGCAAGCAGGGAATCGAAAAGCGCGCCCTCTGGTGAATATCCTTCTATCCCAAGTCGCTCCTCACCTTCGTTGAGAACCATGCTTCGCAGAAGAGCGTTCCTGGCCGCGACCGCGTTGGGCGACGGCTTGATTCGATTCAGCAGCTCGTTGCTGACGCGCGGAGACTTGTGGAACCTAGCATCCGCGATCTCAGACGCCAAACTGCTGAGCTCGAACTGTCCAAGACGCCGGGGCTTGGCGTTCTTCCGATACCAGACGGTGTCGTTGAGCGCGTGGCTGAGCTCGCTCTCTATGTGGTTTCGCAATTCTGCGATCCGCGCTTGTATTTCGGACCGTGCGACCGAATCGCCCTGAAGTTCAGGAGTATTGTCCCCCACGTCTTCCAACGCCGCTAGGTCGCGCGCGGAAGTCATGATCGTCCATGTAGCGCGCTTGGGGATGCCGACCGCCACTTCCCACTCTCTTAAACTATCCACCGAGGCTTGAGCCATCCGCTCGACAGTCTCCGGGGCATCTCCCAGAGATGGCAGCGTTAGGAAAAATGTCCCCATCGAACCGTTGCCTCTTGATTCAGAAGCAGCCACTGCGTTCTCAACGTCTCTCAAGGCAACAACCCTGACATCGCACCATCGAAGGGTGCCCGTATCGTGATAATGGCGTTTGGCAACCACGGCCTGAATATCCGCAATTTCTGCGAGCCGAGCAAAGTCCGACTCGTCAATAGGCTCAAACGCTTCATCAATCGCCTTCTCAATGTCGAAGTCGCTACCCTCGAACACTCCGTAGGAATTGGAAAACTTACGGTAGATAACCTGCTTTCTGCTTTCTAGGTTGGCAATGGCTTTCTCAACATTGGTGGCGCCCTGATTATTCCTCAGAGATAGTTTGAGCAGATCCGGACTAGCTGCTATGCCGGAACGCTCCTTGAACAGATCTACGAGAGCAATCGTCTTCAGCAGCCTGACGTGCAGTTCGTCTCCGCCGGTGAGGTAGCAACGATCCAGAGCGTCCGACGCCATGGACCAGCGGTGACCGTCGGGGGAGGCCATTATGGACGGTTCAAGGTTGGACTTCAGGTAGTCCCAAAGCATGTCTGGCGTATACAGATCTCCATCCTCCGCATTCCGAAGGAAGTCCTGGAATCCGTTGGGTTCCAGTGAGTTGAGAAACCCGAAGACGCTGCGCTGGTTCTGGCCAAACCTGCGTCGAGATATGGGACTAAGCAGACATGCCGCCACCGGATGGAGAGGCCAACAACGTTCGAGGGTAACCGAGTCCACCTGACTCCTTGTCGAGATGGCGATGGCTTCAGCAACGGGGCTAGGTTTCGCGTGGTCGCGATCAGACTTAATCGCTCGCCCTAGTAGGTCAATCTGCTCGTCCACGCTCACACTGACAGCTAGATCTATGAAGCGCCCCTGGATCTTCGACCACTCGTCTCTAATCTCGCGCGACAGCCGGTGCGCGTACTCCTCGAAAGCCTGGTGAAGTACCCCGATGACTATCAGTCGTCCGTCACTGCGCGACGCCAGTTCCGCAAGTTGCTGAAAGAAGTAGATGTCTGTTCCGTCGTACGCCGCGCCTTCGAGGAACTTACCCATCTCATCTATGAAGACGACGACCCCGCCGAATTCGGACCGGTTGCGCCGAGCGAGATGGGCCAGCTTCTCAAGCACTTTCTTGTCAGTCCATACCCTGTTTCGGATGGTACGCGCGACTCTCGCATTTTCCATCGCATCCCCCACCGCTTGCGCTGGACGCTCCCGACTTCCAACCACCGGAATCACTCGCCATCCCTTAGCTGAAGGCGGCATAGCATTCCACACGATTGCTGCCGTCCGCTCACCGAGTATCATTGAGGCAGAGTGCCTAACCTCGGCGTTGGTGCTGAGCGCGGCGCTGAGTGCAACGACTAGGCTCGACTTGCCGCTTCCGTAGGGACCTGTCCAGGTGAAGGCCGCCTGTCCCGTATCGGCTATGTGGCGCGACATCGTTTCGAGCGCCTCGGCTGAAGACCGGGGACAGATGAACCCTTCTAAAGCAGCAGGCTCGTTGAGGTCAGTATCGATGCGGATAGACCTTTGGAAACGACGCGTTACATGTACCCGTTCAGAGAGAGTCATTGTGCCGACCCCCATTCCGGCTTAGATAGTCTGCGTTCACCATATCCAGCGCTTCTTCCTCGGTGATCTCTCTCATGCGGATGAGTTGCTTCAGCCCCGCTGTTTCCGACCATTGATACGCGCCATCACTAGCGGTTTCCAACCGTTCTAGAAATTCCACGAGTTTGTTCTCGTCTAGCAGGAAGGCTCTTCCAGGAGACCCCGGCTCGTGGGCCAGCACCTCGAAGGACAGTGTAGTGGCTGTGGAGAATCGTTTGCTCCAGAAGTCGGTCACGGCGTAGCTGAATACGCCCACGCCTAGCGATGGCTTTGGGCCACGAACGAACCGGAAGCTGCCACGATTTCCGTTTCGCTTGATCAGGCCAAGTTCGATCAGCGGTGATTCGAGCGTATCTTCATAGCTTGTCTGTCGAGATTCGGACTGCGTGACATATGTTTGCAGGAAGCACTGAACATCTCTCCTGACAGTCCCGATCGAAGCGCGAGACCATCCAACCTCATCCGTGTATCCCTTGACTCGATGAATTAGAGTGTCGCGATCAAATGATAGGCCAGGGTAGTAATTGAATGCCCAGAACCACGTCGTCTTGTACTCAGGCCTACCGGCTAACTGCCAATGGACGAGCCATAGAGTGTTGGGGTCTTCCATATAGGGATCAGTTCCATTGTCGTCGAATATAAGACGGCCTAACGAAGTGGTCTTGATGCGTCTCTCACTTGGGATGTCCTCAATCACTCCGGCGACCATAGCCCAATGGCGCATTGAGGCCACCATGTTTTTGCCAACGCCGAATCGAGAGATCGCGTCGTCTCCTGTGAACACTGCCCTGTTATCGCCGTCTTCATTCTCGGATTCCCAAATGGCGTCAAACGCCTTCTTGAGCCATCCGTATCTGAGCGGGAATGTCTGATGCCCCGTCAAGCGTGGGCGATAGCCTTTTTCATACAGTGGCCCACGTGCCATTCATTCTCCTTTCATTCTTCTTCTGGATAGTTTATCCAGATAGATAATACAGCATGGATGAGATACTGTCTATGCCGAGCAGGTTATAGTATCCGGAAATTCACTTCTATGTTAATCTTGATCATCCCTTGTCAAGAGTCGGCATTAATATCCGCAGCAAGACAAATGTACTTTCAGGTGAACGTGCAATGAATACCATCTATGCAGACTATCAAGCCACCGCTCCCGTGGACCCCCGAGTGTTCGACGCAATGACCCCTTTTTGGAAAACCAAATATGGCAATCCTCACTCTAGCGACCACATTGTCGGATGGAAGGCAGCGGAAGCAGTCAACAACTCAGCATCGGCGGTTGCGAACATGATTGGGGGAGATCCCGATGAGGTGATCTTCACTTCCGGCGCGACTGAAGCAAACAACATGGCGCTCTTTGGATTGGCGCGACGAGCACCCCACACACGTAACCGGCTGCTAGTTAGCGCCATCGAACACAAGTGCGTGCTTGCCGTAGCGCAGACCCTCGCGGAGCGTGAAGGATTTGCTGTCGAGACTATTCCTGTTGACGGAGAGGGATTCATTGACTTGGACTTTCTCGAAAGTAGGCTTGATGAGTCAGTTGGGGTCGTGTCTGTCATGGCTGTGAACAACGAGGTCGGTACAATCCAGGATATTCCGGCTATAGCCGCGCTGACCGAGAGATATGGTGTCGCGTTCCACTGCGATGCGGCTCAATCCCCGTGCGCAATGGATGTAAGCGATCTCGTAAAGTATGCTGGCCTTATCAGCCTTTCAGGCCACAAGATATATGGACCACAGGGTATCGGTGCGCTTTACGTTAGGCGGGATATGCAGTCTCGGATTGAGCCTCTTATTTATGGAGGAGGACAACAGTACGGGTTACGGTCCGGCACAGTTCCACTTCCTTTATGCGTCGGCCTTGGCGTAGCTGCGGAGATAATGTCTTCTCCTGAGCAGAGGACAGAGTTGGAGCGCGTAGCTGATCAGAGGGACTGCTTCATCAGAGGTTTGGTTAATGACAGTTCATTCTCCATTATTGTGAATGGCCCGCGCGGTAAAAGGCGACATCCAGGAAACGCCAACCTGAGATTTGGGGGATTTAATGCTCAGGATATTCTTAGCAGTATTCAACCATGGCTGGCGGCGTCAACTGGCGCGGCCTGCACTACTGGTATTCCTGAACCGTCTCATGTCCTGATATCCCTCGGGCTGACTGCGCTTGAAGCAGACTCCTCCATCCGGTTCAGTTTTGGCCGATTCACCCAAGACTATGAGGTAGAGCGTGCAGCATTGCTTGTGCAATCGACTCTCGACAGGTTGAAGTTTGTCTCTAAGTCAATGGCAGAGGAATGACCTCAGAGCATACAACAGAGTCGAAAGACCTTCTCTATAGATTCTCTCGGGTTAGAGGTATCCCGACGCGGAGTTAAACGTGCGCCGCACAAGCCGCTACTCTTGATGTGGTCGATTAGCCGATGTCTCAAGGCGTATCCGCGTATGGTCCCATTCCACCAAGTGGACATTGCTTTGTCTAGACTGATGGGAATGTTTGGCCCTCACGGAATTGGTCGCCGGAATACACACTTGGTCAGAGAGACCTCAGCAGGACATGCATTCGTCAGTGACCTGAGATATCACAACATAAACGGCGGGTTGTCTAAGAGCGATTACTCCCATCTTCAGGCCAATCCCAACGCTCGTTTCAGGCAGAATATTCTTAATCTCTACGACAATCGCTGTGCGGTCTGCGGGTTTAGCCTGAGCGTGAACGACTCTGTGGTTGCGCTGGACGCCGCGCATATCCTCTGGCATTCCCACAATGGTCCTGCCATTCCCGAGAATGGACTATGTCTTTGCTCCATCCATCACAGGGTATTCGACATTGGTGGATTCACACTGTTGCCGCGCGGGAACGACCTTCTGGTAATTGTCTCCTCTGTGATATCCGGTCCCAGCTCGTACGAGACGCTGAATCAATATCACGCCAAGCCCATCTCTATTCTCCTGCCTGAGGGAACCAAGCCTGCCACATCATATATTCAATGGCACAACACCGAGGTATTCAGAACGCCTTGGCAGATCTCACTCCCGTGACACTGACTATGATTCTGACACCACGGTTGTATGACAAGTCGATAAGGCCAGCAGAAGAGAGACATCTACACCGGCCCCAGAGTAACAACATTACAGAATGCTTTGCCAAAATCCTCCGTCCCCGAGAATTAGAATTACACTACCCGTTACTGGGGTTAAAAGGTAGTGTGTGACCGTCGCCTACCTTCGAATCGCCGTGAAGTCCCTCTGTTCGTCAGCCCTCATCCCCCCCCCCCCCCCGAATTCAGCTCGATTTTAGCTACAAATCAGGGCGATTTCGGTTGCTTTCCAAAAATTGTATGTAGTACAATAGTGCTATCGCAAACAGCACAAGAATTGGGCCGAAGGAGCGGACACTCCAACGGCCCGGAAAGCCACTGGGCAGGACGTGAGCATCCCAACAGTGGCTCAGGCGGATTCTACATCCGCAGGGCCAATACCACAACCTCAGACGTTTCCCAATCTGGCCGAAGAACGCCAGATTCTGGACAACGTCAACCTACAACCCCTCATGGAAGCGGTCTCCAGACCCTACTCCGGAGTCGGGCGCAGACCATACGACAGGCAAGCCATGGTCCGCGCTCACCTCCTCGCATACCTGCACCGCACCACCATAGACAGCATAACCGCGCTCCATTGGACTCTACTCAACAACCCGGCGTTCAGAGCCGTCTGCGGCTTCGGAAAGATAGTGCCCTCCAGGTCCACCCTCTCAAGGGTGTTCTCACAGATGGCCAAACATCCCGATGTCATGGAGCGGATCATGGATGACATAGTGCGCGAGACCAAGAGGGTTCAGCCCGACCTGGGAGAGGAACTTGCTGTGGACGCCACTCCCGTTCGCTCATACGCAGACGGCAATCGCAAGCCGCCCACTGACCCGGACGCCCGGTGGGGAAGACATCACAAGGCCAACGCCAAGGACGGCTTCGAGTGGGTGTTCGGATACAAGATGCACCTGGCGGCGGACGCCAACTACGACTTCCCAATCTCCATGAAGTTCACGCCAGGCAACGCGAACGACTCACCTCACATGGTCTCGCTGGTGGAGAGCGCCGAGAGGCGGCTGAAAGGTTTTCCCAAGTCGGTGATAGCGGACAGGGGATATGACTCGGCTCGAAACAGCGAGTGGGTGGATGAGAGAGGCGCCGCTCCGATCATCCACAAGCGAAAGCCGAAGAATGGGCTTCACAGGGGAGAGTACACCACAGATGGGATTCCTGTGTGCGAGTGCGGGGAGGAGAGGGAGTACATATTCACCAATTCCGCCAGCGGTGTCCATTACTACGGACGCGCCCCCGACTGTCGTTCAGAGGACGGGAACTCTCTGTGCTTCATGTCCATCTTGGTGAACCCGAAAGAGGACGTGAGGCTGTTCGGGGGAGAAGTTCGTCGGAGCAGCGAGGAATGGGACACGGAATACCGTAAGCGCTGGAGCGTGGAGCGGGTTTTCAGTCGGTGGAAGGTGGAGGGCCGTCTGAACGCCCACCGTTTCCGTGAGATGAAGACGATAAGGCTGCACGCGATGTTACAGATGCTCGCGCTTCAGGCGGTGATCCTGACGCGAATGAAGGCGGAGGAACCCGCGCTTGTGGCTTAGGTGGAACGACTCCTCTATTCGTTTCGACCTTCCTGCCGTTCCGACCCGATATATCTTCCTACTCTGTGCCGCGCGGGGTCTGACCATTGGCGACTCCGATATGAGCCGCGTGAGGTCCAGAAGCATACTGTGGTAGGGTGTCTGCACTGAATCGCGTATTTGCCGCCGCTCGGCAGCCTTGGATTATCCAGCCTAACCTATATCTGTGGATTATTAACCCATAAGCGATATTATGCTATGCCTTTCGTAATCCGCACTTCGTTGATCCCGGTAGGGAATCTCACACAGCTATGGACAGGCAGCCCAGCGATGAGGAATTTTGCACAAGCCTAATACTATATATATTGGGGGTTACCATCCTTGCTTCTGCAGGGATATACATTCATGCAACCTTCAGTGGCGAATATTCAATGCTCTTACTGTTATTGTTCCATGTGCTGATCATCGGTTTGTGTGTGACTGTCAATGTTATGTTAGTACATGGGCGTTTCCAAATAATTTCAACGTCTAAGCTGTCTGCCATAGTGTTTCACTTCATTTATCTCGCGGTTACTGCATATATTATTGTAACTATCTCCCTTCTTTATATGGTAGCAAGAGAGAGTCGGGCATGGTCAATAATTTTCTTGACTCTTACCTGGACCGTATTGGCTACTCTGACTCTAGTTCTCGTAATGTTGGCTAGGAAGAACACCAATGTGTATTCCGCCTCGCTAGGTGTGATTTCTGCAGGGGTGGTATTTATAAGCGCATTCCTGTATGTTCCGTCACTATACGGATGGGACCTGCGTCCTTTAGGCTGGTATGCCATATTAGTGACTTCAGTTCCTCTATTAATGTTCATCGGCGTAATTCTTAAGTGTATTCGCATATTCTCAACAGAAAAATGCTGGCAATTTATCTTAACAGGCAGTTTATTCATTGTTCTTGTTATATATATTGTGCTTCAGATGGCGGTTGCTCCACAACATGAAATCAGGTCGGCACTCAAATATGTATTTGATTCTGGTGAAAATGAAATGCGACTCGCGGAATTGACAAATTTCGAGTGGGATTTTGTAGAAATATATAACCCCTATACTCCTCTACAATACATTTCACTCCCGACGCAGAAAAAAATTGATGTAATTACTTTATATAAATTTGGTATAAGTGAGGGATTTTATCTTTTAGTATTCTTAAATGATGGAGAGGTTGTATATTATGAAGATATGCCGTCTAGGATTGCTCATTTTATTTACCCTGTTTCAGTAAATCCTATAAAAGGCACTTATGAAGATACATGGATTTCTATTGATTATCATATTGATAATGAATTGTCTCCCTCGGTGTCATTCTTTGATGGGCTATAGTCAGCTTGGTAGTAGCCAAAAGCAACCACTTATGATGTGTATTATACCAATTCAGTCTGATATGAATACGAAGGAACTAGTGTTAGCCTAGATACATCATTTATGCTCAGACCAACCTAGGCGTTGTAGGACAGCAGATGACATGCGAAGATGCTTACGGATCACACGTTGGTTTCCCAGCAGGGGATTCAAATGACGCCGTTCACACGGCCGTGAGCTACATATCCAGGTGGATCCACGTCAGCGTTCTGACGTCACCGTAAGGAGGCCGCGAATGCTTCACAGGGTGAAAGCGCGCATTTCGCTGTTGGGGATTTCTTTCTTGTCAATGGTGGCATGCGCAGATCCGGAGCCGACTAATCCCAATCTGCGAATGGGCTTCTACCTGGCAGCCGGGACTATCCTCGCATCCATAACATGGAGCGCGATCGAACATTCGGCTGTGACCGGAGACTATGTTCTCTCCGTGATTCTGCTTGGCATAATGTTCATCATCGGGCAGTTCTTCGTGGACAGATGGCGGCCCGAGTACGGCGCGGGGACTTTCACCCCACCAGGCTCTGGAAGACGCCGCGCGAGACCACGCGCTCCGGCCTGTGGCTCAGGGTCGGGTTCAGGACGCTGGCGGGCATCGCCATATACTCGGGGCTGGCGGCGATACTGGTTCTGATCACCACGGCGCGGCCCGCGTTCATGATTCTGCTTGGCACTCTGTTCGTTCTGCGCGTCCCTCATCTGTACTGGAGTATGCGTGGACGGTATGATGTGGCGCGAGGCGAGGGCGGCCACGTTTCCACGCTGCGCTACCGGGACAGCTCGGCGCTCGCCACGGTCGGAGCGCTGCTTAGCTGAACCGAAAGGCGGAGACGGGATGCGAGAGGTCATACGCGAGCTTATGCATACCGCGCTGGTGTCGCTGGCGGTGTTCTTGTCCATCCACTTCAGCATAGAGAACTTCAGGGTGAACGGCTTCAGCATGACTCCGACGCTGGTTGACGGCCAGCATCTGATAGCGAACAAGATAGTGTTCTCTCGCGTCAATCCGGACGCGCTGAGTGGTGTCATCCCGTTCGCGCCGGACTCGCGGGACGGACACGCGCTGTTCACATTTCATCCGCCCGACCCGCCTCGCGCTCTGGTGAAGCGGGTTATCGGGCTGCCGGGGGACGTGATAGAGGTGGACTTCGGGCGGGTCATGCGAAACGGGGAGCGGCTGGAGGAGGCTTATGTCGTCCACTCTGACACGCGCAGCTTCGATGCGGTGATCGTACCTGAGAACTCGTACTATGTCCTGGGGGACAATCGGCTGGTGTCGAGCGACTCGCGCCACTGGGGATTCGTGTCCGATGAACATATCGTCGGGAAGGCGTGGCTGAGCTACTGGCCATCCGACAGATTAGGCGTTATTCATCCGCAGTGGTAGTCATGTCTCAAATGGCGGAATAAGACGATACGGCTGCACGCGATGTTCCAGACGCTTGCTCTTCAGGGGTCGTTCTGAGCCGAATGAGGGCGTGTGAACTGGCGCTCGCCGCCTGAACGGAACGATTCCGGCGTTTCTGTCTCAATCAGGTTCCCGCTCAACTGAGCTTCCCACGCTGCGCTCCGTCGCGATGCGCGGTGTCCGGTCATTGACGATTCCGATGAGGCGTCGTGACGTCCGGGGGCATGGTGTGGTAGGGTGTCGGCATTGAGTGGCGGTCTCGGCCTGCTTGTCCCGGCCACTTCCTATTGATTAGCCACTCAGAGTGGGTAATACGCTATGTCTTTCCCAATTTTCCCTACATCTCCCCTTGAAGGGAATCTCACGCAGCTTCGGACTTGATGCCCAGCGATATGGTTGCGGCGCGGCTGAGTATGATGGCGATTGCGAGCGCGAGTTCGGCTACGGTATGGCTATCATGAATTGGATGTGTCTGCCTGTGTAGCGCGAGGACACCTGTCGCTCCTTCTGCGAATCGGGACATTGATCTGTAACCGGCTTGCGGAAAGCACTCTTCAGCGCTACCCCAAAATCGTCGAGAATTGCAATATTGCTGTGCCCCATCATTCTCCGAGGTCTATTGTCGATAGGCTACTACCAAAGTAGACTGTCACCCTGTTGCACTTTGTCTTCATACGAGGCCCCATTGCTGCGTTGTTGACCCCGGCCGGCATTGCATACATCAGGGTGCCTGAATCCATCGAGTTCTCATCCACAAGACCAACGCTTCCCTGCGTCAGCCCCGAGAACAGGCTGGTCGCCTTGAAGACTCAGGTACCCTTTCCAGGTCCGGCGCAACGTCTCATGCTCCTGGTGACAAACCACCCGAGATCTGTCCTCCGCCAAACATCCGCGGTGTTTCCTGCTACCCTGCCTGCCGCAGCGGGACTGTTTCAGTTAGTGTAGTCAACCTATTGGTAGAGGTGATTGGTTCATGAGACTGGCGCGGCATCAAGCTAGGACATCGCAGACCACCGCCATGAAGTTGAGCGCGCCCCAGTCGGACTTCAGTCCTCGAGTAGTTCTGTAATCGAATTCCGAACCGCTCAACTCTATACTCAGCGTCCTCCCACCAACATCCTCAACCACGCCCACAGCGCCCGAACTCCCTTTCACCTTCAACCAGGTCTCGTCCACTCCCACAACCTTCGCTCTCCCTCTCGGCAGACGCTTTCTGACCGCTCTGCCCAACCTCTGTATATCCCTCCAACCGCTCATATGGTCTGTATGAGTCCCATCGCCAACTCCACTCCTCTGTGACTCAGTCCCAGAGCGTACACAACTCCCTCCGCCGCCATGAAACGATGACTGCGAGCGGCTCTTCCCACCCCGGAAGGCTTCATCGTTAGCGTCTCATGACAGTTCTTGCAACGATAGCGCAGGGTGGTTATCTCGCTGATCTCAGTGTCCACTATCCGACGCGTTCCGGGTCTGCCCCACCTGTGAAATCCTGCGCTCGCGCGTCTCGCGCATCGCTCGGGCGGCGCTGGATGGGACTCGACGGGCTAGTTGGCAAGCTTTATGATGTACACTGGCGAGACTCCTCAGAACAGGGTGTGTGTTAAATCCAATTCTAAGGATGTCTCGCCTTATTTCAACTCCTACACATTTCCTACACTTCTTGGAACAGCACCGTTTATGGCCTCGGACTTGCTTATTCAGACCGAATACACATCCGTGGGCGCGTGTACGTCCACTGAGATTCTTCTGGCGATTTTCGACTCGATCAGCTCGATGAGTTCGTTTTCGTTCCTGACTCGCTGGCCCGGCTCGACGCCTTCGAGGTGGCGAATGGAGTTGAATTGTCCGTAGGTTGTGGAATCCAACAATCTGGAATCGTCGGAAAAGAGTATCGACTCTACTCCGCTGGGGTGGGTTAGTCGCTCGTCGCATATCCGGCGAGCTTCCTTCAGTATGGAACACGCGCGACCACCGTCGGTTGTCTTCAGCCTATTCACATATTGATCGGCGACCGTGGGTTTCATGAAGGATGTCGTCATTGTCCGTTGCCTTGCTCTGTCTGTGTGGTTTGCGTCGCCCGTTACCATGGCTGGTCGCTCGCTTCGGGCTTCTGCGCGCTGACCAACCGGTATCCTATCTCTGAATCGTCCACTTTGGTCTTGAGCAGCGTTCCGACCCGAGCGGCATCACACTCGGGGATGCGCGACACCTGAGGTAGATGGCAGAATACGTTCTCGCGGGGGCCGACTATGATGACACGCTTTTTCAGCGCGAGCGCGATGCCGGGCTCGACGTGCCTGCCGCCCCGGGTTCCGTTCTTCATTCTCTGCGGTTCGGTGAAGGCAATGAGCGCGTCGGATCTATCGAAGTCCGCCTTGCCCTTGACGGCTATCTCCCAAGGCGCCTCCGGTTCGAGATCGTATATCCAGTCCGAGGTTATTTGAAAGCCGGCGGTTTTCAGTTCCTCGGCGTACAGACGCAACTCCGTTCTTCGGCTGAATCGCGCCGCGAAATAGACGGCTGTTGCCTTAGATTTCATAGGCCAATCTCCTTCATGCAATTTTAGGGCGAGACCTCGGAACCGGCGTCGGCTTTCCATGTCCTCGGAGTCCGTGACGAAAGCGGGGGCGCGAACTCAGTTCGCGCCCCCGCTTGGGTTGTCGTGATGGGTTTCAGGTATTCAGCGCGGCTCGTCGTCATCCCAGGTAGGACCGCAGCAGGATCTTTATCTTCTGAAAGTCCGGCCAGTTGGAATCTTTGGCAAGAACCACTGTGAGCTTGCCTTCTCTCTGGGCAAGCGCCTGGTCGTATTCATTCCAGGTTTGCGCCATCCTTGGGTCTCGGTCTTTTTCGTTCATCTCGATGAGTTCGAGCAGCCGACGGTCGCAGGTCAGAGCTCTCAGTGGTGTGTGCTGTCATCCACGGTCATGGCGTCGGCGAGCAGCAACGCCTCCAGGGGAATCCTGTCGGGCATGGTCATCCTCAGTCCCGGTACGGACATTGAGTCCTGTCCGCCTTCGCGCACGACGCATCCGAAAGGTTCCGGCGCGGGTGTCGGCGTCCCATGAACTGCAGATGAAGGCGGTCGGCGCATCGACTTCGCCATACTCGTCAGATTTTCCGTAGCCCGGGTATTCCCTTTTGAAGCTGGGAAAGCGATAGGGGGAAAGAGGAATTCCCACGCGCGTCTGATGTCGTCTAAGAATTGTCGCATCGTTCTCGTTCGTCTTATCATGAATGGGTTTGCCGCACCGAACGCATTATACGTCCGGCGCACTGGCCTGTTCCTCTACTCGATGATGGGCGGGTCGCCGTTCAGAAGCGGCATTAACCTTCCTTGCGGATGCCTTCGAATATCTGATTCGTGTGGCCCGGCTTCACCGTAACCTCGATGAGGGCCCTGGGTTCACGGGCTGGATTCAATCTGGAGGCCGTCTATGGGTCCGAGAATATAGTCGGTTATCTTCTGGGCTTCGGAGGCCGCAGCGGCGAAGTCTCCGCGGCCGTCGCCGCTTTCGAGCATCTTCGCCCAGCCGGCGATGTGCGCGGCTGAGTTCTCGATGAAGCTCTCGGTCGCAAGCTCGAGCCTGGCGGCCATCAGAACCGTCGCGGTCTCGACGAACATCTCCTCGGCGGCTCGTTCGCAGAGCCTCCTGGCCTCCGAACCCGGTTCGCCGATCATGAAGGACAGCGGGTCGAACCTGCCCAGGCGGCTTGGATGTCCCGTGGCGTGAGCGTACTCGTGCAGTCTTATTCTGGCGAAGGCCGCGACCGAATCCACCTGGTCGAGGGGCAGCATGGTCACAGTGTCGGTCATGGGGCTGTAGTTGGGTATGATTCTGGGCGCCTCGCGGTATCCGGGCGGGTTCGTCATTGCGTCGCATACATTCGCGACGCGCTCGGCTTCGCTCATCGATTCGTCCTGGTGATCGAATTTGCGGGAGACTCTGTCGAGGTGCGTCTGGATGTCTCTGAGATCGCAGCCCTCGGTCTGGGCAGTGTTGAACACCCTGTCCACCTTGTAGTAGACGTGAGAGCCGGGGTCCTCTTCGTCGTCTTCGCGTTGCTTCACCGGGCAGGCTATGATGACCGAGACTGACTTTTCGCCATGGGACGGGCCATACTCGACGGTATCTCGCCATCGTAGTCGGAATGAATCAGCAATGGAAGGATTGGGTCGGACGGGGATTCGTCCCAGTGTCCGCTGAGCATTCTGTCGGTCTTTGGGATTTCCGGATGTCCGGGCTTGTATGTTTCGTATTCGGCTTTGTACATGCTGGTTCATCTGGTCGGATATCCGCAGGCGCGCTCTATTTCGGCTCTCAGGAGGCCGAACGTGGTGTACATGCCTGTGAAGCCGTCCGGGTGGGCTTGCAGGCCCATTTTCTTCCTTTCCATTTTGCCGCTCGTGGGTGGCCCGGCAGAACGCCGCGCCGCTGATGCCTATGCGTAGAAGGCGCAGGTTATGGCGTCGTCGGGCTGGTGTCGGCGTTTTCGCCAGTATGCTTCCGTCCATCTCAGGAACCGGTCTGCCCGTAGGACGCTATCTTCAGACTCCGTGTCCTGGGTGAAGTCGGTGTGGGCGTGGCGTATCTCCGTCAGCGACAGTCGCCCCGCCTCGGTGTCGGGGTACGCCTGCGCGCGCTCCCATAACATGGCTCCGATCGTGGAGCGTGCCGCAGCCGGGCGACAGGAGGTCATTCGAGATGTGGAACGAAATGACTGGTGTCGAGTAAGCTCATCCGCCCGGGTCTACGTCCACGCTGGCTCTGTCCATGCATGGCTCGCCTTCAATGATGGCCTGTCCGCATCTGTGGCGGACGCGTTCGGTTTTAGGGCTTTGGGGCATGTTGAATCCTTTTCGCAATGAGAACGCCCCACTCGCTGGCGGGGCGCTCCTGCGCCCGGTCTTCGGTTGGTGGGTGGGCACATCGGGTCATCCCCGGTGCAGTACGACGATGCCTCTGTGGGACAGGTTTTCGGCGAACCACTGGTGTCTGGACGCCCTGGCCCGCTCGTCTAGACAGTGTTCTTGCGCGAATAGGTCTATGTCGTCGTGGGCAGATCTGTGGTTAATGATATCCGCGAACCAGTCTCTGATCTCTGAGACCATTTCGGCGCTCAGATTGTTCTTTGTGGCGTATCCCGCAAGGACGGTCTCTATCATCTCCTCGTCGATCTCCGCAATTGCGCCGCCGTCTATGGACGACATCTTCCAAGTCTGGACGCTGCCGAACGGGTCGGCAACCTCCTTGGCGATGAAGGCTTCGGCGGCCTCAGGCGGGCGGGGTATCCGGTAGTGAGGGTAGAAGGCTCCGTATGATGCACTCAAGGCGTGTCTCCTATGTTGTTTGGGGTGGAAGATTCCAATAGGGCCACCGGTCTGGCGTGAAGAGAGGGCTCGCCAGGACGAGTCCTTCTCGGGTCGGCGCGGTTGTGCCGTCCGTTCAGGGCCGGATGAGTATGTCGCTGTCGGGAAGGTCGTTCTGAGCGGACCGCCATGGCCGGTTTGCCCAGAGTGCGAAATCGCGGTCCGATAGTCTCGGGTCGGCGATGTCACGCCCTGCGCGCTCATTGTGGACGGCCATCAGATCCGCTGGGAAGTCCGGACAGTCCATGGCGGGTGGCGGTGTGAGGACGTCTCTCAGGCGGCGGGGGTTCATCCGCTTCAGATATTTGTGAGTGGGGTCATATCCAGCTGCCTTTTGGTCGACTATTGCGATACCGGTTATCGCGGGGTTCTTCCCTTCTTGGTTGGATGACGCCGGGAGCTAAACCTTGGAGTAGGCGGGTGTCGCTATCTTCGTGCCATCGAGTTCCTTTATCTCGAAGTCTGCGAATAGCAACGGGGCCTCGCGCCTCAGGGCGTCCCAGTATCGTCAGCGCCAGCCTTCTGATCTCGGCGTCGGCGTATGGTGAGGCGCGCATCTCTATGAAGTGTCTCCATGCGCGGACGTTGGCCGTTACGAACATCTTTGTCTCGGCGGCATTGGGAAGAATGGAGCGCGCCGCCTGTCTCACCGCCTTGCGGCGGGATGATGAACGATCCCTCAGATTCGTCGACGTACCTCTGCGAACACTGGCTGTATGCGAAGCCCGCGCGATGGCGGACGAGCTCGTGGCTGAGGCTGCGTGAGACGCCGGTTATGACAAATCCGTAGTTGACATGTTCGAACACCGAGCCGTCTCTCGACCTCGGGGGAAGTCTTTCGTCAGACAGAAAGGCCGCTATCTGTTCCCAGTCCACCGAGGGCCTGCTGACCAAATAGACTCTGGGTTCTGTCTTGACAATCATTGTAACGCTCCTGGATTTTGTCTCCTGGTTGTCTGTCCCGAGCCGACGTTGGCTTTGAATGAACCGGTCAGCCTTTCGTGTCTTCGATGACTGAGCGTTCGATGGTCCGGCTCAGTTTGCGGATATGCTCAGCGCAGAGACTGAGGCGCGCCGGCATATCGTGCCGGATGTCGTCGCTGTATGTGAATTGTAGGTATATCTCAGTGTCGTTGCCGCGCTCGCCGCAGTATCGGACCGCGCAGGCGGCGGGTGGTCGTCTTTCCGGTGGGTTGGTCGGCATATTGGGAGCCTTCTCTCTATGTCCTCGTCCTCAGGGGATACCCTCTGGGGGCGTGAATTCGACGGGTGGTTTGGGCGCCGGTTCGCCCCTTGTCTGCGCCTGGGCGCTAATGTGAAAGCGCAGCGCGGCGCAGTGTCCGCATCTGCAGTCCGGGTCGGGATTCCCAAGCTCCGCCATGCCGCGCTCCAGTTCGCTCACGCGCAGTGAAAGCGAGGTCAGCGCATCCGTCTCAGCCGTCATAGTAGGTGGTCCGCATGACGGTCACCGTCCCGTCCTCAGAGCGCGCGACATGCTCGCTCAGCAGCTTTCTCAAGTGTTCGGCTTCGACTGGCCATTCGTCGGGGCCCAGGTCCCTAGCGGTGAAGGTCTTCAACTCGTTTATCTCCGATATGTCCTGAACCGAATCGTAGAATCCGTCGAGGCTGTCTGCGGCTTCGGTGGCGAGTTCCGGCATCGGCGTAATTCTGACGATGTGGTAATGTGCGCTCATGTCTTCTATCCTTGCGTTCTTTGAATAAGGGGAGTGTCCCGTCGAACAGTGGACACTCCCGGTCTCTGTAGGCTAGTGCGGCTCTGTCTTTTCGATAGCCCTGTCGAATGCGCTCAGGACGCTCTCCGCGTCCCGGACCGTGTCGTGAGCGGACGCGAGTATTTCGGATTCGGACGCTCCCAGCTCGCAGAGCAGGGCTTCTTTGGCTTCTGTGATTGCCTTTGTTCTATTGTCTTGAGAGACCTCGGTCTCGCGCGATATGTCGCTGAGCGCCCTTGTTATGGCGGCCAGGGAACAGAAGCGGGCGGCACTGGGATGGCGCGAGTACACGGCTCTGCCGCTATGGTCTTCGGCGAAGGCGGTGAAACACATAGTCTCCGGCGACGTCAGGAACTCGCCGCGCGCTCTCTTCAGGATGTCGTGAGCCGTGATGATCATGGGAAAGCTCTCCGTGGAGCTTTTGGGCAATGGTAGTGGCATCTGCCTCACCCGCATGGTTACTTCTTCCAAGGATTGGGTTTCCGTCTCTCGACCCGTCGCTGGGGGCGAATGGCCCTGTTGGTCTGTTCCATGCTTGTATCTATAGGTCGGCGACGAACATCGGCATGATGACGTGCGTGTAGGAAAACCCGTCATCGCCTTTGGCGGGGCTGATTACCATTGGAGCGTTGAGCGTGGTCGTCTTCACCGCTATTTCGTCGCTTTCCATAGCGGATATGACGTCTGCCAGGTACCTGGCGTTCAGCCCTATCTTCATGTCTTCTTCGCCCTCGACCCTGGCGTGCATCTCTATTCGCTGGTCTCCGATCTCGGGGTTTATGACGGCAAGGCGTATCATAGCTCTGTCCGAACCTTCGCTCTCGCGCTCGGCGTAGATTCTCACCGTATTCTGATCTCTGGTGGAGAACGCATTGATCGTGCGCGCCGCGGCCTCCAGGTCCTCTCTCTGGACAGTGGCGATGGTTTCTGGGTTGTCGGGAATCAGTTTCCGGTAGGCGGGAAAGGTTCCTCTGAGGAGTTTGATGGTCGTTTCGACTTCGGTCAAAGAGAAGACTGCGAAGTTTTCGTTCGCCGTCAGGCTCATGGACACCGGCTCGTTTCGTCCGCCGAGCCATCTGTCAATGTCCCTTAGCTCTCGCGCGGGTATGAGGATGGATATTTCATTCGCGCCCTCGATATCTTCGGTGAGATTGCCTTCATAGAGCGACATCCTGTAACCGTCGGCCGTGGCGAAGGTGAAGCGGTCATTTGTCGCTTCCATCTTGACTCCCGTGAGGACCGGGCGGCTTTCTTCGACGGCCGCCGACATCGCGACACTTCTTATGGCTCGGCGCAGCGTCTGGGGATCAAAGCGCGCGACGGCTCCCTCTTCGCCTGTGGGTCTTTCCGGAAATTCTTCGGGGTTCATGCCGTTTATCTCGGCTCTGGTTCCCGGCTGCGCAAAGCGCATGGTTCTGCCATCGAGTTCCATCTCGAGCGAGCCCTGGGGGAGCGATCTGATGAAGTCGCTCATGATTCTGGCGGGAGTCGTCGCCATGCCCTCCCGCTCCACCTGCGCATTGACGCCCGCGCTGATGTACGTCGTGAGGTTCGTGGATTCTATCTCGAGGCCCGACTCTGATGCTCTGAGCAGCAACTCCTTGGTTATGGGCAAGTGGGTCTTGGAGGAAACTCCCCTCATGGCAATGGCTATCGCGCGGCTGAGATCTTCGGTGGTCGTCTTGACTTTCAATGTCTTTGTCGGTCCTTTCGCTGATGGATATTGGGCGCGTCAGTCGTTGATCCTGACTCTGAAGTCGAGCATTGGGCCGCCATCCGGCGCGCCGTTTTCCACTATGCCCTCCGGACAGAGGGACTCGAATGTCTCGCCCAGTTCGCGCGCCAGCGATTCGGCCGGGCCCGCGAGCGGATGTCTCTCTCCTTCTGGCGAATTGTGCCAGGGGGTCATTCGGTTGCCCGATTCTTTCTCGCAGGCGACGGCGCTGGGTTCTGAGCGGGCGTGCGCGAGGACACGCTGCTTCAGCAACGCGCGGTACATTGTTCCGGTGGCATGGTCCAGGTCGTAAGGGAACTGTCCGTAGCCGATGTTCGCGGCGAATGCGCATTCGCTCATCGCGTCTATGGCGTGAACCAGCGACTCGATGGCGTCTACCATGTTGGCCTCGACGGATCTCATCGAGTCTGAGCGCAGATGGTCCGCGCAACTCGCCACCGTTTCGGCCGCGGCGCGCGCTCTTTGCGCCGCGTTCTCGGCTAGATGGGCGTAGCTCCCTCTCGCGTATCTGATTGTGTTCAATTGTCGTTCTCTTCTCGCTCGTCCGCTTCTATCATGCGGAGGGCGAGTCTGTTCGCGCTTCCGAATATCCTCGAACTGAGGTCGGGCGCGTACACGAATTTTCCGCTCGCGTAATGGAGCCTGTCCTGTGGGGCGCCGCTCACTTCCCGCGCGCGCCTGTGCATTAGCCGGGCGAAACACTCGGGGTCGGTGTCGTTCGAGACGTGGTAGCCCATCTCTTTGGCGCGACCTTCAGCGCATACCCAGGCATCGCGCGGGCCTTCGGCTTCTCTCACCCTCATCTGGTCGCGCTCGGCGGGCTCGGCGCTCTCCATGACGTATTCGATGTTCGACGCGTCTTCGTTATGCGCCTTGACGATGGCTTCGTCCAGGTTCTCGGCTTCGATGTGGAACTGGACGAGCATGGTGTGGAATCTCTCTACTACGCAAACTTTCATCTCACTTTCTTTCTTCGTCGAAGCTCCTTTCAGAAGCGCCGGCCTGTGCCAATGAATATGGCTGAGATGGCTTGCGTCATTCAGATGCCTTCAGTTCCTCTATGCATCTGGCGGACGTTGGATTTCTTTTCCTTTCACGCGGCGGCGCAGGGGGCGCATGATGTGAAGATGGTCCATGGCACGCGTCGCGCCGACATAGCAGAGTCGGCGCTCTTCCTCGATGGCCTCCGGGTCGTCCTGAGAACGCTCGTGTGGTATGGAGCCTTCGTTTATGCCGACCATGATGACGACGGGCCATTCCATACCCTTGGTCTGGTGGATCGTTGTGAGTGTGAGGATGTCCGATTCTTTGCTCTCCCTGTCCTCGTCGGCTGCGAGCGCGGCCTCCTGGAGGAATTCGGCGGGAGCTTCGTCGAACCGCTCGGTCTGGAGCATCATCTCCTCAATGTCCTCGATCCTGTCGGCTGCGCCGTCGTCGCTCGCGGCTCTGAGATGCTCTTCGTATCTGGTCTGGGCGAGTGTTTCGCGGGCGAGCTCCTTCAGGCTGATGTCGGAGTCTGCGGCGAGTTCGTCCAGCCAGTTGGTGGTCTGGACGAACTCGGCGAGAGAGCGAGCGGCCTTCCGCGGCAGCCCTACCGCGGCGAGGGCTTTGGGATCGGAGGCCGCGGTGAACGCGGATACGCTCAGTTCCCGGGACGCGCTCAGGAGCTTTGCGAGTGATGCGGCTCCGACGCCTCTTCTGGGCATATTGACCACCCTTGTGAAGGATGCGTCGTCATGCGGATTGGCTATCAGCCGGAGATACGCGGCCGCGTCCTTTATCTCGGCCCGCTGGTAGAAACTTGGGCCCACCCATCACTCGATAGGGCAGCGCCGCCTCGGCGCAGGCCGCTTCTAGCGCTCTGGACTGTGAATTGGCGCGATAGCAGACTGCGATATCGGACAGACGATATTCGGATCTGAACTCTTCGATGAGCTTCAGCGCGGCGCGCGCTTCGTCGCTTTCGTTGCTGAACATCACCCTACTTCCATCGGGCTTGATTCCTTTCAGTACCTTTCTCTCGTATCCTTTCGGTGGCGCGGAATGGCGGATGAGCGCCGAGGCGGCCCTGAGAATGGAGGCGCTGGAACGGTGGTTGGTCTCGAGGGTTATCTCGCGCGCTCCGGGAAAGTCCTCTCTGAATTTTTGGAAGTTCAGAATATCGGAGGCCCTCTAACTGTAGATGCTCTGGTCGGGGTCTCCGACCACGCAGATGCTTCCGTGGATGACCGCGCGAGCGCGTGAGATGCGGTACTGCAGGTCGCTGGTGTCCTGAAACTCGTCTATCATCACGTGCTGGTATCTGGCGGCGAGCGCGCCAGCGACGGGGGCGATTCGTCGAGCAGATACAGGGTTCGCGTGAGCAGGTCGTCGAAGTCGAGGGCGCTGGCGCGCCACAGCGAACTCTAGTAGACGGCGTATGCGCCGAGTGTGCCGGGTCCATGTCGCCTTCGGCGCGCCGTTCGGAACTCAGCCCGACGTTCTTGGCGGCGGATATGGCGTCGGCCGCCGCGCTCAGTTCGGACGGTTCCGGAGATCTTTCGCATATCTCCTTCAGGATGCGTCTAAGAGAGCGCTTTGTGTCGGTCTCGTCGTAGATGACGAAATCGGACGGCACGCCGATATGATCTCCGTACCGTCTGAGCAGGCGGGAGTGGAAGGTCCCCATGGACACTTCGTCCGCCGAGTCGCCTATGAGCGAGCGGAGTCGGGTCTGCATCTCTCTCGCCGCTCGGTTGGTGAAGGTCATCGCGGATATGCGCTCGGGCGGAACCCCGCATTCGGTTATGAGCCGCGCGCCGTCCGTCGCCTGGACCGCGGCTCGCTGCGCTCGATTCAGATGGCTTTCTTCCATGTTCACTCCGTCGTCTTCAGGCTCTCTCATCCCTGAATTGGATGAGGCAGCTTCCGCATTTGTAGATGGGAGTTCTGCCCGCTCTGTTTGCCTCACGCTGATATTGGTAGAGCGTCAGGCAGGGCAGCCACGCTTTTTCCGCATTTCATCTCGATTGCGAGCTCGAGCGCGGAAGCGAGGAGCGGGCCGACCGCTTTCTTTCGCATAGCGATGCTTCTCCTTCAAGTGTAGTTTCGGACCACTCACGGCGGCTTGGCTTTTCACCGTCAGAATCCTCTGCGCTCCAGTCGCCGAGAAGAACCGAGACGCGGTGTCCGCCGGACCTTTCGGCTATGTGATTCCATCCGGCGGCTATGGCGTCGGCAACGCTCTCATGGGGTTCGGTCGGGTGAGAGAATCGCACGCCGATGGCGCTGAATCCCGCGTTGTCCGGATCGTCTCTGACAGCCATGGCCGCCGAATAGTAGATGCGGCCGTTCCAACGGTAAGCTGCGACTCTGGATTTCACGCCGCAGTTCAGTTTGGTCTGCTGTCTGAGCTTTTCGAACTGTTTCTTCAAGACACGTTCTCCTTTACGACAAGAGACCCCTCAAAGCGTGAGGGTCCTCCGTTCCAGGATCTCTACGGGGCGGGCGCTCAGAAGAGTGTGGGCTGGCTCTTTTCGGGCGCGCCATCAGGGTCCGCGGGCGGGGAGTCCGCAGCGGCGTTCGCATTCGCGCGCCCGGGTTCTTTCGGCTGAGAGAAGGTGGGATTGAGGAGCTGGTTGTCCCATTTGGCCTTCGCTCTTTCGACCACGGCCAGGACGTCCTCGATGACGCTTGCGAGATCTCTTCGCGCGAAGGATGCGATGTGGGCGTCCGAGGCGCTTCTCTGCGCTCCGACGGTTGCGATGCCGTCTCTGAGCGAGATGACTATCTTGAGATCGCCTTCAGATGCGTCGGACACCGGCGCAATCTGGGCCGCCGGGGCATTGGGGTCGTCGTCCGCAGTGGACTCGGATTCGGGATTGTCATTGGCTTCGGCTCCGGTCTTGGTATCCTCGGCTTTGGTCTTGGTATCCTCGGCTTTGGTCTCGGTGTTACCGATGAGAACCTGTCCCCAGTTGGTGTCGTTGCCGGCGTCTATCAGCCACATGTTGGGACTGCCAGGCAGACAGGCGGCCATGGATTTTCGCGCGTTGGAGTTGTCGGCGCATCCTATCAGCAGACAGCTGCCGTACATCGGGATGCCCGGATGGGGATGGTCGCACTCGCCGGGCTCGTATTCATGGAAGCGGTGGGTCGCGTAGCCTATGGTCCGGTCGTAGCTCGTCGAAAGTCTTTCGGCGAGAGCCTAGCTCTTGAATCTTCCGACGTCCTCTCTGAGAAAGTTCTGCCTCAGCAGGTTGTGCGGCTCCACCCGGTCGTGGTCCACGAGTGTTATGACGGCGTCTCTTCCCTGAAAGAGCCTGCAGAGATCTTCGGCCACGAAGCCGCCCGTGCCGCCGCATCCGACCACGGTTATCCAAGGGCGATTCTGCAGGAACTGGTTGTCTATGTGGTAGGGCATTGTAGTTTCCTTGCTGTCAGACTGCCGGATGCAGCCCCTGACTGGGTCTGTCGAATATTTGCTCCCATCTCAGGGGAGCGAAGTGTCCGTATATTCCGATTCTGAGATTTATTTCGGGCATGTCAGAACCGAGGTTTCCGAGAACGCCGTATATCCGAAAGCCCTGTTCATCCTCATCGTCGGTCTCTGAGAAGAAGGCGCGGGGATATTCCGTGCGAGTGAAATTCGGCCACGGCTTCGCCGACCGGCGCGTAGGTGAGGTGCGTGGGCCCTCCTCTCTGATCCGGAATCGCCAGCCTGTATTCGCTCTTGCCTGCGCTTCTATGCTTTAGGGATAGAGGTTGGACGGTTTCCCAGTCTGTCCCTGTCCTGTCGGAAGATAGCTGAGATGTCCGGGTGGGCAATCTCTGACGTTGTCGTTCACGCTTTCCCGCTCTTTTTTCCATTCCTCGCGCAGCTCATTGACCGTCTTCGGCTCCCAGTGCAGGTCGCGCTCGACTGCGGGCAGGTTGTCGAAGACGGTAATCTGGGACAACTCACCAAGGTCGAAGTAACCGAGTTCTTGATCGAAGCCCTCGGCGAGCCCGAAGCAGCGTTGTGATTCGTGGTCGAATTCGAGTATGTACCATGTCCATCGGCTGTATGGAGTGAATAGCCTGACGAGAGGTTTCAGGTCTCCCACATTCGTGTTTTCGGCATTCGCCCCCAGAGGCGGGACGCTCTTGCCCATTTCCTCTGTCATCAGGGCGTGTCGTCTGTTGTCTTGGATTGCATCGTACTGCATGAATGCGCCTCCTTATGGGGTTGGTTGAGACTTGATGGCGTCTCGAGGGGAGCCTCGAAGCAGTCTGGATTTCGATTTCTATCTCATGTGGATTGACATATCCGGCGTTTATCCCGTGATTGTCGGGGCGAGGCGGGCATTCGGGTTCAGGCGCTGCTGTCGTCATAACCGACTATCGAGGTCCTGAGCGTGTGCTGTTGATCAGCGACGTATTGGGTGCGCCAGGAAATGTTAGCTTTGGTTGGGTCGAGAACCATCTTCTCAAACCTCCTGTCTCTCGGCTTTCATTTCTCAGGCCGCAGTCGCATGGCAAGAATCCAAGGGCATCTTCCACCAATGGGGCGAACTCTGTCGCGCAACCCGGCGAGTCCGTCCAATGGTAGGACCGGCAGGTGAAATAATCGCCTGTGCCCCCTTCGATTTCCATGACGGCCCGGTCGCAGCGGGGGCAACGCAGGTCATCCAGACGCGGGCATATGTCCACCATCTGCATGTAGCCGTGCGCCGGGTCTCCCACCATTTCTTGCCATACGTGTTCACCGCTGCCGTGGCAGTCTAAGCAGACATTGGGATATCTTTGCAGGTATTCCTCCTGCTCGTTGAGGAGTCGGTTGACTTGGCATGTTTGGGCGTGCATTGTCGGGGTTTCTCGATATGGGTCTTTCATTCTAATTCCTCTGTCCCTTTGTGTTGTGATTGCCTTGTGTCCGCCAGTTGGTTCAGGCTATGAACAGAGCTATTAGCTCTTGAGTTCGCAAACATTGAACTCTTCTGATATAGTGTCGGCTATGTCCAATGATCAGGAGAGGGAGACATGGCTAGAGGTTCCATACGAAAGCGCGGCGCGAATCGCTGGCAGCTCACCTACGACGCGCCTCGCGGTCCCGACGGCAGGCGGCGTCAGCGATACGAGACGGTGCATGGAACCAAGAAGCAGGCCCAGGCGCGAATGACCGAAATAGAGCACGCGCTTAACCAGGGCCAATACTTTGAGTCAATCCGCCTGACGGTCGCAGAATATCTTGACCTGTGGATACGTGATTACGCTGGGGTATCGGTGCGTCCAAGAACCCTTCAAGGCTATCGAAGCATAATCGACGGGCGCCTCAAGACCGCCTTCGGCTCCATGCAGATCGGTCTTCTCAACGAGTGTTGGCATTGATGATAGAGTGTAGTGAATCCAGACATGGCAGGTGTGAACATGGTCAGACAACGCGCGTATCGAGAGGACATGCAGTGTCCACGCTGTGGCTCCAACCGGCTGCCCAAGTACGGACGTTCCCGAGGCAAACAGACCTATCGTTGCGGTCATTGTCTGTATCACTTCATACCCGACAGCCATCGGCCTCAGTCATCAGAGAAGAGCCGGAATCTGGCTGTGGCGATGTACACAGAGGGTATGGGACTGTCAGCTATCAGCCGGGTGTTGGAGAAAAAAGAGGAGACAGTGTATAGCTGGGTCAAAAAAAGCGTGTATGGCGAGGGAGTTGATGGTCAAGCTGAGCGTTCAGCGCGCGTCGAGACAGCTGGGTCAAAGCTGTGCGCGGGTCATATCCTTCGATGAGATGTGGACATATGTGGGAGCTAGGCGTAGAGACAAACGTCGGTCTGTATGGATATGGACTGCTGTTGTGGAGGAGTCAGACGGCAGACGCTGGGTGGACTTTGAGGTGGGAGACCGAAGCGAGAAGCCTTTTCTGAGGCTGTTGGAGCGTCTGCCGGATGCGCGCATCTACGAGACCGACGCTTATCATGTGTATGAATGGCTGCCCACAAACCGGCACAAGGTGGGCAAGTATGGCGCGGTGAACCGCAATGAGGGACAGCGCTCAGTATTGAGGGGTAAGTTGAGCAGGCTGGTCAGAAAGACCAAAGGATACTCCAAGAGTATGCGGATGCTGAGGGATTCGATAGCGTTGGTCTGTCTGAGACTGGGATATATCTAATACCAACACCTATTGAGAATACGTGCAGATCAACGACCTTGACGCCTATCAGGTACAGGCGTACTATGCCGACTACATTCGGTCTGGATTGTCGGCTCAGTCCGTCCTGCACATTCATCGCCTGCTGAGCCAGACTCTCAAGCAGGCTGTCCGGTGGGGAATGCTGCAGCGCAACGCGTTGGATGGCGTGACGCCTCCGCCGAGGCGAAAGCCTGAGTTGCGCTCTCTATCCGCTGATGAGGCGCGAACGCTGCTCAGGAGCGCAGAAGCCACCGACTACATCATTCCGATTCACCTGGCGATATTCACTGGTCTTCGTCGCTCTGAGGCGCTGGGACTCAGGTGGCGCGATATCGACTTGGACGAGCGCAAGATCACAGTTTCCAGGACGATGGTGGATATCAAGGGCAATCCCACGCACATAGACGAACCGAAGTCGCGTCGCTCTGGACGCGTGGTCGCCATAAGCGAAGATACATCCGCGCTGCTGCGTTCGCATCGTGAACGCCGTACAGCGCAGTTGGGTAGATGTGGCGAAGCCCTGACCGCGGACACTCAAGTATGCGTCCGAAGCGACGGGCGGGTGATGAAGCCTGACACCCTCACCAACGGATTCAAGCGAATAGCGAGGCAGTGTGGTATACTGGACATTCGCTATCATGATTTGCGACACACTCATGCGAGTATCCTTCTTTCAGACGGGGCGCCTGTTCACGTCGTTCAAGCGCGTATGGGACATGCGAGTATCCAGACCACAGTGGACATATACGGCCATGTACTGTCTGCATCGGATGTGGAGGCAGGCGACAAACTGGATTCGATTGTGGGCAGAATGTGGGCAGAGGAAGAATTGGGTTGACGTGGAAATGGCTCTGAAACAGGAAAATCGTAGCTAAATCGCAAGCGTGCCGAAGTGGCGGAATGGTAGACGCGACGGTCTCAAAAACCGTTGGGAGTGATCCCGTGTCGGTTCGACTCCGACCTTCGGCACCACCACTTTGTGGAAATTCCTAGTTCAAACTAACCCCTGCCGCCCAACCATCGTTATATCGAATGGACAGGGGCGGAACGTAGCTCTCATAACTGACGCCCCGCCAATGGCGCCATGCAATGGATTCGACATTGGACATTGAAAGAAGTTTCACTAAGGGGACACAATATATAATGCGAATGAACAGAAAACGTTGGGTTTTAGCATCGGTCGGGGCGGTTTTCGTCGCAGTGACGGTGTTCACCGCCGGCATAGTTGTCGCGCAGAGCGCGGGCGGGAACTCGCAACCCGGCGAGTTCTCTAAGAGAGTGGCCGACATACTCGGACTCGACGAGCAGACCGTTGACTCCGCAATGCGCCAAGCTCGCGATGAACTGCGTACAGAGAGGATTCAGACAAAGCTTGATGAGCTGGTATCGGCCGGCGAAATGACCCAGGAACAGGCAGACGAGTATATGGAGTGGATAGAGTCTGCGCCCGATGGCGCGCTCCGACTGGGACGCGGCCATAGAGGACACCATAAACGCGGATTCTTCAAATAGGAAAAAGAGCCGAGGGCGAATGAAGATTCGTCCCCGGCGTCTAAAAACTGATAACCAATGGCTGACCGACAACCTGATATCTACACAGAATCCATCGTATTCGATGGGCTGAACGTGAGCGACTGGGACAGCCCGGGCGTGTACGATAGTCTGCGCGCCGGACAGGTCACCGGCATAAACGCCACCATCGCCATCTGGGAAGGCTACCGCGAGACGATGGACAATCTCGCCGGCTGGCTCCACAGGTTCGACTCCCGCTCCGAAACGCTGACCCAGGCCGGCTCTGTCTCCGACATACTCCAAGCGAAGGAGCGGGGAAAGACAGCCGTCGTATTGGGCTGGCAGAACGCCTCGCCGATAGAGAACGACCTGAATCGCCTCGCGCTGTTCCACAGATTGGGCGTCCGCATCATCCAGATCACCTACAACGAACGCAACCTCGTCGGCAATGGCTGCTATGAGCGGACGGACGACGGCCTCAGCAACTTCGGCCAGGACGTTGTTCGAGAGATGAACCGGCTCGGCATTCTCATAGACCTCTCTCACGTCGGAGACCGGACAACGCTCGAAACCGCTGAACTCTCCGAACAACCCGTCGCCTGCACACACGCCAACGCCCGAGCGTATTTCCGCCACCCCAGAAATAAGACCGACGACGCCCTACGGCTAATAACCGAACGCGGCGGCGTAATAGGCGCCAACGCATTCCCGCCCTTCCTGCGAAACGCATTTGAATCAACGCTGACCGACTACGTGGACGCCATAGACGACCTCGTTGAGAGGGTAGGCATAGACCACGTCGGCATAGGAACCGACTACACCCAGAACCAGCCCAAAGCCTTCTTCGACTGGATATTCTCACAGCAGGGAACGAAGCTCAGCGACGCCTCCAACGCCTATCCCGAAAACCTCCTCCACCCGGAGGGAATGGAGACCCCCGACAGCCTCTCCAACGTGGCGTCCGAACTCATCAACCGCGGATACTCCGCGCAAGACATATCCAAAATTCTCGGCGGCAACTGGCTCAGACTATTCAGACAGGTCTGGGGCGGCTGACCTATCAGCCTGCCCCGCGCCCCAACAACTAATGACTGAAAATCGCATCCACGACCGTCCTCGAATGCCCGCCGGCTACGGCGTCGGCGATCCGCGATACGGCTTCGAGCCTATCCGGTGGTCATGGGTCGTCAAGCGGATGACCACCGCTCGGAACTACTGGGTCGCAGCCACTCGCGCCGACGGCAGACCGCATCTCAGTCCCGTCTGGGGAGTCTGGCGCGACAGCGCGTTCCACTTCTTCACCGACCCCCACTCGCTAAAGGCGCGCGCCATACGCCGCGACCCGCGCGCCGTCATACACCTCGAGAGCGGCGACGAAGTCGTCATAATGGAAGGCTCTCTCGAACCCGTGGCCCCCACCCCCGCTCTCCTCGCCGCGTATCAGGACAAGTACGGCATATCGCTCGGCGATAATCCAACCGGCCTATACCGTCTCAAACTCGCTAAAGCGCTCGCGTGGCTGGAATCCGACTTCCCCCAGACTGCCACCCGATGGCGCTTCCAACACTGATATGGCCATCTACGAAAACCTGACCATCACCGACGGCGACCTTCTCTACGATATGCTGGACGGCCAAACCCTCTTCCGAGACTGCGACTTCGACGGAGCCGACTTCGAGGGCATAGAGACCGACGCTCTGTACATCGAGAACTGCGCGCTGCGCCGCGCAAACCTCACCAACCTTCTATGCCACGACCTGCGGATAGAAGACTCGATACTGGAAGAAGCGTCTCTCAACAACATAGAGGCGCACGAGGCTCGGATAACCGGTTGCAGCTTCATGTCCGCCAGAATGGGGAAAGCCGCGCTGAACCTCTCTCGCCTTGCCGACTGCGACTTCTCAGGCGCGGACATGGACGGCGCGAACCTCTTCGGCGCGAACCTCACAGGCTCCCGTTTCAGGGGCGTTGACCTGTCCACCGTCCGGCTGGAAGGCGCGAACATCGAGCGCGCCGATTTCAGCATGGCCTCGCTCCGCGAACACAGCTTCAAGAACAGAAAGCTTATCGGCGTCAACCTCACAGAGGCCGATCTAGAAGGCTGCGACTTCAGCGGCGTCGTGTTTGAAGGCTGCCACCTAGTCGGCGCGCGCATATCCGAGCGCACACGCTTCGACCGCGCCGACCTGCGCGGCGCCATCATATCCGGCGCCAATCTGGTAAAAGCCGGCCTGAGAGGCGCGCTAATGCTCCCATCCCAAGTCAACACGATGGTGTTCGACGGCTTCGGCGTCGTAGTCTTTATGGATGACGCCGAAAATTAAGCATATAATGGACCGACTCCGTCGTCACGCAGGCGAGAAGACACCTATGATAGAAGCGTGAGACTGCCCCGTCCGCGACACATTAGATACCCAATCAACACCGGAGGAATGAATTGAAACTCGGACTATTCCTTATGCCGCTGCACTATCCCGAAAGGCTGCACGCGGACACCCTTGAGGAAGACATCGAACTGATGGAGTACGCTGACAGTCTCGGATATTCCGAGGCGTGGATAGGTGAACACTTCCTGTTGCCGTTCGAGAATATGCCCTCGCCCGAACTGTTCATAGCGCGCGCGCTGGGCGTCACCAAGAATATGGCCTTCGGAACGGGCGTCTCCCTACTCGGCTTCCACAACCCCGCCCACATAGCGCACCGCATAGCGCAGCTCGACCACATGGCGCGCGGCAGACTGTACTTAGGCATCGGCGCCGGCGGCAGCGCGATGGACGCCGAGATGTTCAACATTGACCTTGAGGATGGCAGCCCGCGCGAACGCATGGCCGAGTGCGTCGAGGTCATACTGAAAATTTGGAAGGGCAAGCCCTTCGACCACCAGGGACGCTTTTACACATCCAAACTTTCACCTCCCCAGCCCGAACGACGGCTCGGCTTCCACATGAAACCCTATCAGGACCCCCACCCGCCTATCGCGGTGGCGGGGAGCAGCCCATACTCCGGCACGCTCGAAATGGTGGGACAAAACGGATGGATACCCATGAGTAGCTCCTTCCTACTAGAGCGCCATCTTCCGAGCCACCGCGAGGTGTTTGAGCGCGGCGCGAAACTGGGCGGCAAGGAAGCCCCGAACGACTGGCGCATATCACGCGAAGTCTTCGTCGCTGAGGACGGCGATAAGGCGCGCCAGGACGCGCTCAACGGCCCCTTCGCCAACTTCTTCCGCGACTACTGGATTCCCCTCTTCGGCGGCGGCCCCACAGGACTGAGCAGGTTGAAAGTTGACCCCGACATGCCCGACGAAGCCCTAACACCCGAATACATGATCGAGAACTTCTGGATAGTCGGCGACCCCGAAGAGTGCGCTCACCGCATAAAGCGTATGCACAACGACGTCGGCGGCTTCGGTACCCTGCTCCTCATGTGCCACGACTGGGCAGCCGACAGACACAAATGGCTTCGCTCGCTGGAGCTGATGGCGGAGGAAGTGATGCCCGCTGTGAACAAGGCGATTGCGGTCTGATACATTCACCACATGCTCCATCGCAAGATAGCCGCCCTGCCCGTCCCGCTTCTGTTAGGGATGGGTTGCGCGCTGGCCTTATGCGTTGTCGCCGCGCTGCTCGCGTGGCGGTATCAAGCCTCGGACGAACCTCAGACAAATACTGCGACTCCTTCCGATAGAACAGTCGAAGATCTCGCGAAGTACGCCGATACGCTCGCCGACAGCGGCGACCCCTACTTCGGAACGCGGCAGCTCGACTACCTTATAAAACAAGTCCAAAATCCGACGTTCGACACCGACACATGGCGGATCAGCATACTCAGCCAACTCGCGTTCCATCGGCTGCGGCTGGGCGACGTGGACGAGTCCATACAACTCCTCACCGAAGCGCTGGAACTCAGCGACCCCAACGGCTTCGCCCACGCCGACATCATGGAAGATCTCGCGGTAGCGCACATGAAACGGGGCGAACTACGGAACTGCGTCAGCCCTGAAGGGCGTCTGATATGCGCTCTGCCCCTCAACCCCGCCTACGCCCACAAAGACAGAGCCGGCGCGACCGCGGCCATAGCCCTCTTCGAGTCCCTTCTCACGCTCGACCCTGAAAACGTCAGATACCGATGGCTGCTGAATATAGCGCGCATGGCGCTGGGGCAGTACCCGGACAGCGTACCCAATGAGTATCTGATCCCGCCCGATGTGTTCGCGCCGGACTACGAAATCGGAAGGTTCGAGGAGATTGCGGCGGACATCGGCATATACGGGGTTGACCTCGCGGGCGGAGCCATAATCGAGGACTTCGACAACGACGGGCTGCTCGACATTATGACGTCCACATGGGACCCCGGCGGGCAATCTGAAATATTACCGCAACGAGGGAGACGGCAGATTTTCCGAGCGCTCCGCCGAAGCGGGACTGAGTGGACAGCTGGGCGGCCTGAACATCACTCAGGCAGACTATGACAACGACGGCTGGGTAGACGTTCTCGTGATACGCGGAGGCTGGCTCCTGTCGCGCGGGCAGATGCGGATGTCGCTGTTGCGCAACAACGGCGACGGCGCTTTCACAGACGTTACGCGAGAAGCTGGACTCGCGCTCCCCGGCGTATCCAAGCCAGAGCGCGGCTTGGGCAGACTACGACAACGACGGCGATCTCGACCTATTCTCTTGCAGCGAGTCCATGCCCGAGTCGTTCGAAGACGGAGCCGCGATCATATTCCCTAGTCGGCTGTTCCGCAACAACGGCGACGGCGCTTTCACAAACGTGGCAGCGTCCGCGGGCGTTGCCAACCTCAGATACTGTAAGGGCAGCGTCTGGGGCGACTATGACAACGACGGCGACCCCGACCTATACATCTCCAACTACGCAGGCAAGAACAGACTGTATCGCAACAACGGCGATGGCGCTTTCACAGACGTGGCCCCCGAACTAGGTCTGACCCAACCGCTGGAGAGTTTCCCGACATGGTTCTGGGACTACGACAACGACGGCCGGCTTGACCTGTTCGTGGCGGGATACGCGCGCGACATCGAGCTTGTCGCGATGGACTACCTCGGCCTTCCGAACGACGGCGCGCGGCCCAGACTCTACAGAAACGACGGCGCGGGCGGGTTCGCCGACGTTACCGAACTTGTCGGACTGAGTCGGGTGAGCCAGACAATGGGCGCGAACTTCGGAGACCTGGATAACGACGGCTTTCCAGACTTCTATCTCGGCACCGGCTTTCCCGCGTTCGACGCGCTCGCGCCGAATGTAGCGTACCGCAACAACCGCGGCAAATCATTCTCCGACGTCACCTTCTCCGCCGGGCTCGGACATATCCAGAAGGGACACGGAATAGCCTTCGGAGACCTGGACAGGGACGGAGACCAGGACATATTCATGCAGGTGGGCGGATTCTATCCGAGCGACGGCTTCCTCAACGCGCTGTACGTAAACCCTGGGAACGGCAACAGATGGCTGTCGGCGCGGCTAATCGGCGTAGAATCCAACCGCTCAGCCATAGGCGCCCGAATCAGAGTCAGAGTGTCCGAGAATGGAGCCGAGAGGGATATTCACACGGTGGTCGGCGGTGGGGGCAGCTTTGGCGCGTCCAGCCTGGAACGCGAGATAGGGCTTGGCGGCGCCGACGCGGTGAAGTCGCTCGAGGTTTACTGGCCCGCGTCCGGCATACGGCAAACCTTCGAGAATGTGCCCCTGAATATCGCCCTGGAAATACGCGAAGGCGATAGCGACTACACTATCCGAGAGTATCCACACGTCAAGTTGGGAGCCGGGAGTGGATAGTGGAGAGCGATAGCGGAGACGAGCGGCGAAACCGCGTTTGGGTATGCCGCGTGTGTGGAAACGAGAACGGACTTCGCGCTTCTCGCTGTCGCAACTGCTGGGCTAATCGCTCTGATGAAACTGAACGGACTGCCGCCCGGAGAGTCTCTCCATCGCACACGCGTCGAACGCCCGGCCGTCAGGTCATAGTCTGGGCGGCGGTTTGCCTCGCGGTGATAATTCTCGCGGTGTGGTACATACTCCCACGCGTGGGGGTCGCGCTGTTCTATATATCGCCGGTGTCCGACATAAGCTCCGCGCCCGTGTCCGGCGAATGGCCGATGTACCAGCGCGACCCCCGCGCATAGAGGCTCTGCCCCACCCGGCGAGGACGCCCCGACCGGCGCGATGAAGTGGAAAGTGGACATGGGAGCGCCGATATACTCATCGCCCGCCGTGCTGGATGGGATGGTATATGTGACACTAGGCGACGGCCGAGTCATGGCTTTGGACGCTAACACGGGGGAGACTGTATGGCTGCGGCGGCCCGACGAGGGGCCTATCAATTCATCTCCTGCCGTGGCGAGTGACTTCCTGTTTTTCGGGAGACATGACGGCGTCGTCACCGCGATGGACAGGAACACGGGGGAAATTCTCTGGGAGTTTCAGACCGGCGACCGGGTATTGTCGTCGCCCAGCGTTGTGGGGGGTGAGTTGTATGTCGGGTCGGGGGACGGACGGCTGTACGCCCTCGACGCGATTACAGGCAGGAAACGATGGTCGTACAAAACCGGGGGCTGGATAAGCGGCTCGCCCGCGATTTTCGAAAATGTGGTAGCCATCGCGTCATTCGACGGGCTACTACACGTAGTTGATCGACGAACCGGCAAGAGGCGGCTGGACTTCTACCTATCAGAGACACCGCGCGGGTCGGCGGCGTTCGGGAAACAACATCTATTCATCGCCGACGGGCGCGGACGGCTGAAAGCAGTGGACTGGAGAAAGCGAACTCTACCCTTGGAGTGGCTGTGGCTGCGAGCGAGAACCCAAGCTTTCCAATGGGGAATCATCCGCGCGCTGCCCAGACAGAAAGGATTTGTCTGGGGACTGAGTACCGGCGACGGCTTTCACGGCGCGCCCGTCCTATCCGGTGGACGGGTGTACGCCGCCAACTTCGGGGGCGAAGTTATGGTTGCGGATGAAGAGTCCGGCCAACTACTCTGGACATCCAATATCGGCGCGCCGGTTGTGGGTTCAATGTCCACGATAGGCGCAATGGCATTCGTCGCGGACACCGACGGAGTTCTTCATGCGCTCGACGCCGCCACCGGAATCAAGCGGTGGGAATTCCGCGCCACAGACCAGATTTCGGCCACGCCGGTGGCCGCGAACGGGACCCTATACATAGCGTCGTGGGACGGGATTCTATACACAATAGAGTGAAGCTCTGTTATTAAACACAACATCCGACGCCTTAGCTCCCACTACGTGAAGAGTTGCAATGGCGATGAGCCAATTAAGCTACTTTCCGGTTTTACGCCGATTACTGCGCTTCCAACTATGGAATTCCATTCAATAGTCTGTTTTCACTGCGCCGTCACGCCCCCGTCTATCACCATTTCGCTCCCAGTCATGAACGAGGCTTCGTCGGAGGCGAGAAACAAAACCCCATAGGCGATTTCGTCGGGGTCAGCGTACCTGCCTAGCGGAGTTCGCTGTTCGGTAAGCGCGAGGCGTTCCGGGTCATCCCAGCCGCGTCTGGTCATCTCAGTCTTTATCGGGCCTGGGTGGACCGAATTGCACCGAATGCCATCCTTAGCGTACTGAACGGCCGTGGACTTGGTGAGGATACGAACCGCGCCCTTCGACGCGTTGTAGCCCGGATGTATCGTCTCCTGTCCAACCATGCCGGATATGGAAGAAATGTTGATGATCGAGCCGCCGCCCGCTTTTCGCATTTCAGGAACAACTGCCCTGGTTCCGAGAAAGACTCCCTTGGCATTCACATCCATCACTTTGTCCCACTCTTCCACCGTGGCGTCGTCGCCCGCGTTCCACGAGACAATTCCGGCGTTGTTGACTAGGACATCCACCTTGCGCAAACCTGGATACGGCGGCTTCGACAGCCTTGTTCCAAGACTCTTCGTCCGTCACATCAAGGGTCACATATAGCGCGTCGCCGCCCGCCTCATTAATCTCCGCCTCCATCTTTTTGCCATCGTCGTCGAGTATATCTCCAAAAACGACTTTCGCGCCCTCGCGAGCGAACATCTTAGCCTCGGCGGCTCCCTGCCCACGCGCGCCTCCGCTTATAATAGCGACTTTGCCTTCCAACCTCATGATTAGGCCTCCTAACCGACTGAATCTTTAGAACAATCCAATTCGTGGACTCGCTACATACGGTGCGCGAGCTTCGGGTCAAGGATATCGCGCAGGCCATCCCCTGCCAAATTGATGGCGGTAACCGCTATGGCCAGCACCAGACCCGGGTAGAAAATCACCCAGATCGCCTTGCGAATGAAACGACGGCCCTCCGCCATTATATTGCCCCAGCTTGGAATCTCGTCAGCCGGAATTCCGGCCCCGAGGAAGCTGAGGTAAGCCTCGGTCAGCATGGCGCCGGCGGCCACATAGGTTCCCATCACGATAAGCGGAGCAAGCAAGTTCGGTATGACGTGCCGAACGAGTATGCGACTGTCCTGCGCGCCTATAGCCCGAGCTGCGTCCACGAATGGCTGTTCACGCAGACTAAGAACAGAAGCGCGAGCGACACGAGTCATACGCGGAGTGTCCACGACGACTATCGCTATAATCACATTCTGAAGATTGGCCCCAAGTATCACTGTGAGCGCGATAGCGAGCAGAACGGTTGGGATCGCCATAAGGCCGTCCATGATACGCATCAGAACCGCGTCAACCGGGCGGAAGTACCCCGCCACAGAGCCGAACGCGGCGCCAAGTATCATGGTGAACAGCGCTACCGTCGCCCCGACAAACAGCGATATGCGACCACCCAATATGGTACGGCTGAATACATCCCTGCCGAACTCATCCGCCCCGAACAAATATGTCGCCGATGGAGACTCAAGACGAGCGTCCATGTTTATCTTATTCGGGTCTGTGGACGACAGAAAAGGGCCAAAAACACTTACCACGACGAGAACCGCCAGTATCAACAGCCCCAACGTCATCGTAGGTTCACGGACCGCGACACTGCGGACTAAACGCCACACGCGAACCGGAGCTGAAGAACTCAGTGGGACGACAGTCTGTTCGTCCACGCGCGCCATCAGTATCTTATCCTTGGGTCCAGAACCGCGTAGGCCAGATCCACCACCAGATTTATAAAAACGTAGAAAGCGCCTATGAGAATTATCAAAGCCTGGATAATTGGGTAGTCGCGAGTGGCTATCGCATCCACCGCCAGCCGTCCGAGTCCGGGTATCGCGAATACACTCTCGGTAACGACCGCGCCGGAGAGCAGACCCGCGAGTCCCAGACCGATGATAGTCAGAATGGGAAGCGACGCGCTGCGGAGCGCGTGTCGTATAAGGACAGTGCTCTCCTCCATTCCCTTCGCCCGCGCTGTCCTTATATAGTCCTCTTTCAGCACTTCCAGCACGCTGGCGCGAGTCATGCGCGCCACAAGCGCGATTACCACTAGGCCCAGGCTGAGCGCAGGTAGAGCGAGATGACGCAGATAGTCCACAAAGCCATCGCCAATCCGCGTATAACCGGCGACCGGGAGTAGCGGGTTGTCAAGCCCAAACGCCCAGAGCCCGAATATCCATATCAGAATGAAGCCGAGCCAGAATATAGGCACTGAGAAGCCGACCGCCGCGAACACCATAACCGCGCGGTCTATTATGGTGTTCGCCTTCCAAGCCGCCAGAACGCCCAGAGGAATCGCCACAAGCACAGCGACTATCTCAGTAGCCAATGTCAGCGAGACCGACGGACCGATGCGAGTCTTTATCAGATCGGATACCGGCTTGCCCGACCTGATTGACGTCCCGAAATCTCCGCGCAATATCTGGGACACCCATTTGCCAAGCTGAACATAGACAGGGTCATCCAGTCCGAGCCTATCCCTTATGTCCAGGTACTCATCGTGCGTGGCCTCATTTCCGGCTATGACAGCCGCCGGATCTCCCGGCGTAAGACGGAGAAGAAGGAACGTGAACAGTCCAACGACAACCAAGACGGGTATCGTCGCGAGCAGTCTGCGTATCAAGTATGCCAGCATAGACGATTATCAGCGCAAATAATGAAAAGAGGTCAAAGTATTTCGTGTTCAACGGCTAGTTTACAGTGTTCGGAGATGCTTGGGGGCCTCTTCTTCAGAAGAGAGGCCCCGATTTCAAGCTCGACCGGCTTATTGCGGCGCGCTACTAGCGCGGATCTTCGGCGCGGCGGTCACCATCGCCCCACCACATATTGAGGAACAGCGGAGAGCCGACGGGTGCGCCGCGGACTTCCACATCCATTATGTCCTTGTCATATATCCTCAGCTGGAAGAACTGACCGAAGGTGACCCTCCTCGGATCGGCCCAGGCCGCGTCCGCTATCCTGCGAGTTACAGCGAACTGCTCTTCCAACGATCCCGCCTGAGCGAACTCATTCTTGAGATCGGTCATCAGCATTCCAATCTCGGAATCCTCTGGGTATGTAGTCTCGCCGACCCTGTAGTGAGTGGCCACCAACGGGTGATAGAGGTTGCTGCTGTTCCAGTTGGTGAATATGTGCCAGCCATCAGTCTGCCGAGATGTAGATATCTGCCCCGCCCAGTCAGTCGCCTTGATTTGAGCGTTTATTCCGGCAGCTTCAAGCTGCTCCTTCAGCACCGGCGCGATTGGGTGGATAGTCGGAAAGTCTGTCGGGTCAAGAATGACAATCGGCTCACCCGCGTAACCGGCCATCTCAAGCAATTCCCGAGCCTTCTCCGGATTATTCTGATTGTAGAGTTCTTCGTTATCGGTATGTTCGGCCCAAGGAGTTCCGCACATCTGGAGCGACGGGCAAAGCTGCCACAATCGGGGATCGCCATATCCCTTCATTATATCCTCTGCGTTGACAGCGGCCTGGATAGCCTTTCTGAGCGCCTTGCCGCTCTCAGTGAATCCCAGAAGCGGATCGCGAGTGTTGAAACCAATATCCGGCTGCGCTCCGGGTATGCCAATATGCACGGACACGCGGTCGGAGTTATCCAGAGCCTCTTCGTAGAAGTCCGAGGACACAACATCGAGATAGTCCACTGTCCCCGTCAGAACGGCGGATACCCGCGTCTGCTGGTCCGGAATCTCCTTCATCTCAAGGCGATCGAAGTAGGCCAGTTTCGCCCCTGCGCGATAGCTCGGCGTCTCGCGGCGCGGAACGTATTCCTCAAACCTGTCGAGAATTATCTCGTTGCCCGGATCCCAGCTTACGAACTTGTACGGACCGGAAGCTATGAAGGTCTGCACCAGCTCTCCGGGCGGGACGGACTCGGCGGTCTCCTTCGGCATGATATTCGGCTGAGTCCCGCCGACATAACCGAGCGCGGTCATCAGAAGCGCGGAGGGCTCGCTGAGTTCAATCTTGAAAGTCTTGTCATCAACAGTCTCGAACCCCACCCATATGTTGTTGAGGATCGGGGCGAACGACCTGTCCCACGCTAGGAAGCGAGTTATGGACGCCTCCACATCTTCAGGCAGAACCTGTGTGCCATCGTGCCACACCAGGTCATCGCGCAACTTGAAAGTGTAAACGCCGCCGTCGGCTTCCCAACTGTCTGCCATATCGGGCTGTATGAAGCCCTGCGAATCCCACTGCGCCAGTGATTCCCAGAAATGCCAGGACACCCCTCTTCCAACCGCGGTGCCGGATGTCATTGAATCCAGGTTGGGAACAGTGCCCTGCGGCACCCAGACAAGCTTTCCGCCAAACCTGTCAGCCGAGAAGATGTTCGAGTCGGCGTCCGAGACAGGCGCCATTCTGGATGTCGGCGCGGCGGACGGAATTATCGGCTCAGGCGCCGCGGGAGCGCCCGGAGGCGCGGCAGTGGCCGCAGGAGCGGGCTGCGCCGGCGCTTGCGGCTCTGCCATAGACGCCGCGGGAGCCGCAGCCGCTGGCGCCGCAGGAGCCGCAGCCGCTGGCGCTTGTGGTTGCTCAGGTTCCGCCGTATCGCCGCTGCACGCCAGCGATAGAACAGCGACCGCGACTGCCACAATAGGCAGAATATACTTCAAACGTCTCATTTAATCCTCCATCTTTTTGTGGATTGAGAAATACAGCTCATCAACTAGGCAACAGTATACAATCGCACAGGGACAGTCAACAGGAACAAGCGCCTCACTCGTCATGTGAAAGATCGAAGCTGGGACAAAGACAGACACACACAGCGGTCCGGGGTAGGGCGAAGCGCTCGCCGCTTCGGTGGACATCAGTCTGAGAGTCTTGCGACCGCGGGAATAGTTTCCCTACACAATGTCCATGCCCCTGCGAGCCGGGATACGAGCCTTCCGACCACTCGTCAAACTTGCCTCAGTGTATGCCAACAGGCTTATTTGGGCTCGACAAAAGTGAGCAGTCGTCTCGGGTTTTCGACAGTGACGCGATGGATGTCGGAGTCGGTCACGCCCAGAGTCCGAAGGTATGGCAGGAAGGTTTCCTGTATGTATGTATATCCCGCGCCGCCGTACCGCTTGAGGTGCATCTTCCAGCACACGTCCTGAGACAGCAGGATACGGTCTGCGTGTCCTGCGTCTATGAGCCGAGGTATGGCGGTAGCGACGATGTGATCTCGGCCCGTCTCGCCGGTCCTGACGACGCCGAGCGTATCGAACTGGATGCAGACACCCCTTTCGAGAAGGTCGAGCATATAGGGAAGGTCGTCCGCCATGTGGCACGAGTGGCCAAGTATGACACGGGCCGGGTCGCCGCCCTCCTCTTCCACAATGTCCAGAACTCTGAGCTTTTCGTCCTTGAGCGGTGGAGAGTGGAAGGATATGGCCGCGCCTGTGGCTGCGCCCGCGCGGGCGGCGGCGCGAATGTTTTTGTCCTCGTTGGGTGTTATCGGGTCGCCGTTGACGCCTATCTCGCCAATGATGCCGGACCGGACACCGGAGCCGGGGATTCCGACCGTGATGTCGCGGACTATCTCGCCGGTGAGCGACTCCACTGTTCTATCATCCATGTAGTCGGGGTGGAAGAGCTTCTGATACCAGCCGGAGCCAAGAACGATGTTGACGCCTGCGGCCACGGACGCGCGCGCTATGGCGGGAACATCTCGCCTGAGTCCCCTGCTGGTGACATCAACAATCGTTCCGCCGCCCAGTTCGACGAAGCCGGAGACCTCTGCGATTGCGTCCGTTTCACTGGAAAGCAGGTAATTGTCCACCAGCGGCAAGCCGCGCCGCGCCAGATGCAGGTTCGATAGCTGGAGCGGGGCGAACCAGCAGTCAAGTTCGGTCGCGGCGGCGGTGGGGTCTGGCCAGTGGTTTTTTCGGAGGTCGAGATACAGATGCTCGTGCATGAGCGTGAAACCGAGCCGATCGGGTTCGACCGGGCCCAGTACGGTCATGGCTTTTCCGGTCATGCTTGTCATGGCGCGCTCCGGTAAGGATGGAGTAGAGTATGTCCGGTATTGTATCATGGTGTGGAGCGCAAGAGCGGAAAGCGCATTTGAGGAGGGTATGGCAGTGGTTACTATCAACACAACAGAGGACCTTCTGTCGCTGCTGAGAGAAAATGAGGAATTCCGGGAAGCTGTGAGGCGAGAACTGCTGACCAAAGAGCTTCTGGAATTGCCGGCGTCCTTCGCGTCCTTCAGGTCCGAGACGCGCGCCGAGTTTTCGTGGGTTCGCGCCGAGTTTTCCAACGTTCATGCCGAGTTTTCCAACGTTCATGCCGAGTTTTCCAATGTTCATGCCGAGTTTTCCAATGTTCATGCCGAGTTTTCCAATGTTCATGCCGAGTTTTCCAACGTTCATGCCGCGATTAAACGCAATGCGGACAACATAGGCGATTTGAAAGGGATGTTCATGGAAAGGGCGGCTCGCGAAGACGCGGCCAATATCGCCAGCGACATGGGGCTTCGGTGGAAGAGGACGCTGGAGCGGAACGAGATCGTCGCAATCGCGGACGAAGCGGTCCGGCAGGGCAGCGCCGACGGAATCTCACGAGATAGCATGAGAAGGTTCCGTAGAACCGACCTGGTGATCGAGGCGGCGAACCCAGAGGATGAGGACTGCTTCATCGTGGTGGAGGTCTCTTACACCGCCGACAGCCGCGATACGGACAGGGCATTGCTCCACGCCAACTACATCGCCCGGTTCACAGGGACGCCCGCCTATCCGGCGATACTGAGCGTAGCCGCTGACAACAGGATCATGGACATCCTCACGGAAAACACTCTCGAACCGACCGGCGCCAACGGAGAACCGCGAGTGTTCTGGTCGAGACTGCCGGAGCCGGAGCGGCCCAACTAGAGACGCCGCCATTTTACTGCGCGACACTATTCCGTTGACACTAAATATCAAGGAAGAC